>JBEKHO010000010.1:0-121772 GCA_050012215.1 Steroidobacteraceae bacterium | reverse complement strand
ATCTGTTCCGCGGTCGTGCGTCCGGTGGACAGGGGCGGCAGATCGTCGTGCGCAAAAAAGGCTGCCTCGGTGGTCTCGATGCTGGGGGCGGCCTTGCCGCCGGTGAGCTCGCAGATGAAGAACAACTTGTAGATGGAGTCGAGATGTCGAGGCCGATTGCGCTTGCGGAAGTCGTAGACGGCTGCAAGCTTCGCGGCCCGCGCTTCGAAACCCGACTCCTCAAACACTTCACGCACCACCGCTTCAGCCGGTGACTCGTTCACGTCCGCCCAGCCTCCGGGCAGCGCCCACGAACCGTCGCTCGCCTCCCGAACCAGGAGCACGCGGCCGTCGACGAACGCCGCCGCGCGCACGTCCACTTTCGGCGTGGCATAGCCGACATCCTGCCGCATATAGTCGAGAAGGCCGGGGGGGTCAGCCTTGCCGGCACCCATGGCGATCACCGCAGCGGCGAGCTCCTGAATCCGCTCGTAGCGTTGCCGGTCGAAAGGGTCGCGGCAGAACGTGAGACCGATCTGCGCGATGGATCTGAGCTCTCGACCCATGGTCAGCCACGACGGTTCCTCGCTCATGCCGCTTCCCGCGCCGCGGTGCAGCTCGAATCCAGCAACAGCTCTGCCGCGCGCTCGGTGCCTGCTAGCAGCACGAATCCCGGTCCATCGCGGAATTGCCTGCCGGCGAGCAGCAACGTGTAATCGCGCGGCGTGCGTCGAACGTCTGGTATGTCACGGGCAAGGATCTCGAATGGGTTTTGCTCCAGATGCTCGCCCATGAGGCGACGCGCCTGAAAACGGACACGGCCGATGCGGACCGCCGCCCAGCCCTCGCCCAGGCGATCGGACGCATCGTCGATGGCTCGGATGACCTCGGGGTCCAGGCATTCCACGTGGATGTGCAACTGGTCCTGGCTGCGTGCATTCGGCGGATTGACCGCCAGACCCACGGCGTCGCGCGGCACTCCGTGTCCCATCACATCGGCCAGATGGCTGCGCGCCTCCCACGCAAAAGCGAAATAATTGGGTGCGCCCGGTTCAAAAAGCAGCGGGCTTTCGATCCCGGCAATGGTGCGGGTGGGGATGAGCAGGAAGTGCGCGCCGCCCTTGCGGTCCGCGAGCACTGCATATCCCGAATCCGCATGCCCGGGGGCAGGAAAAACCACTTCCGCACACGGGGCTGGATCGTGCCGGGAGATCCAATCGATCACACAGTGCTCCTGGACTATCTCTTGCAGGGCGCGCCGATTTCCCGCATGGGCGGCGAGCTGTGCAAACGCAGCCGCGCAAAGCACCGCTGCTGTCCAGTATAACGCCGCGCGGGTCCGCACGGGGGGTGCTAAGAAAGCTCTGTCTCAGCGACCGGCCGCAGGCCTCGCGCCGCCGGGATCCGCACGTCCAGGACCCCGCCGGCGGGAGTGGTGGAAATTTCGAACGTGCCGCCCAGTGCCCGGACGCGGTGGCGCATCGAGGCCAACACGTGAGCGTCGCTCTCGGATCTCGGGTCTGATATCCCGCGGCCGTCGTCCGTGATGCGAAACACCACCGCATCGTCATCGATATCCAGGGTCACATCCACAGTCTTTGCCGCCCCGAGCTTGATGACGTTCGCGAAAGACTCCTGGGCGATGCGGAACAGCGAGATGGCTGCGTCCGCGCTCAACTTCGGCTCCTCGTCGGGGAAGTATTCGTTGCACGCGAGTCCCGCTCGCACGCACGACTCCTTGAGCTGCCAGCGAAGCGCCGCGATGAAACCCACGTTGTCGAGGAGCGTGGGCCGCAGCTCCTCGATGATGCGGCGCTTCAGATCGATGCCCGCGGACAAATTCTGTTGGACACGGTTGAGACGCTGCCTGAGGTCCACATCGCCCGGACCCAGGTGCTGTTCCGCCCAGGAGATATCCATCCGCGCACCGACGAGCAGGCCGCCCAATTCGTCGTGAAGCTCGCGCGCGAGACCGGCTTTTTCCCGCTCGGACACGCTTTGCAGATGGGTCGAAAGCTCCGCAAGCTCTCGCGTGCGCTCGGCTACCTCGCGCTCAAGCCGCTGCTTCTGGCTGCGCAGCTCCGCCGTCTGCAGCGCCCGCTGGTGCAGATGCCCATAGATCAGGGCGGCGGCAGCGGCGATGAGTGCGACATTCAGCACCACCACAAGCGCCGAGAGCGAAGGGCTCATGTTCGATGCTCGCGCGACAAAGGGATTGCGGTGTCCATAAAGAAAAAGCCGAGCATGAAGAATGCCTTGGATTCAATGTCGACGGAAAAGACAAAAAAAGCAAGTCGGCGGAATCCTACCCGGCATCGCAGAAACAGGCCGCATCGCGCCGCCCAGGCCCGCTCCGGAGCGGAATTTAGGCGTGAGTTCGCCTTCGAAGCCGCTTACCATACGCGACCTCATGCAAATCGTCCGTTTGGATAAAGTCTCGTTGAGTTTCGGCGCCAAGCCGCTGCTGGACCGTGTCGCACTGCAGGTTGCGACGGGCGAGCGAGTCTGCGTGCTCGGGCGCAACGGCGAGGGTAAGTCCTCGCTGCTGAAGGTCATTTCCCGCGAGATCGCCCCCGACAGCGGCGAGCTGTGGGTTCGTCCCGGCGCGAAGGTGGCGAGTCTCGCGCAGGAAGTATCGGCGGCGAGCGACGATACCGTGCGGGATGTGATCGCCCGCGAGGCCGCTCGAGTGAGTCTCGAGGGCGACTGGCAAGCCGATATCGATACGGAACAGATCATCTCGCGGCTCGGACTCGCGGGCGATGCACCGCTCGGCTCGCTGTCCGGCGGCTGGCGGCGTCGCGCCATGCTCGGACGCGCGCTGGTGACGGAGCCCGATCTGTTGCTGCTCGACGAGCCCACCAATCACCTGGACATCGATGCAATCACGTGGCTCGAGGATTTGATGTCGGTGTTCGCGGGTGCGCTGCTGTTCGTGAGCCACGACCGCGCCTTCGTGCGCAGGCTGGCGACGCGCATCGTGGACTTGGATCGCGGTCAATTGCGGGAATGGTCCGGAGACTACGATACCTACGTCCTGCAAAAACGCGCCGCGCTCGATGCGCAAGCCAAGCAAGCCGCCTTGTTCGACAAGAAGCTCGCGCAGGAGGAGGTCTGGATCAGGCAGGGTGTGGAGGCGCGCCGCACGCGCAACGAGGGCCGAGTGCGCGCGCTCAAGCAATTGAGGGTCGAGCGCCGTGAGCGGCGTGAGGTCCTCGGTCAGGTCGACATCCGGGCCGACGCCGCGTCGCCATCGGGAAAGCTCGTGTTCGAGGCGAGTCATGTCTATTTCGAATTGGGAGGCGCGCGCATCATCGCGGATTTCTCCGCGCGCATCATGCGCGGTGATCGCATCGGCATCATCGGGCCGAACGGCTGCGGCAAGAGCACGCTGCTCAAGCTCCTGGTCGGCGAGCTCGAGCCGCAGCAAGGCTCCATCTACCGGGGCACGTCGCTCAAGGTCGCCTACTTCGATCAACAGCGCGAGTCGCTGGATCCGGCGGCCTCCATCATGGACAACGTGACCGCGGGGAGCGGCGACATGGTCGACATCGGCGGACGCCCGCGCCACGTATCGGGATACCTTCGCGACTTCCTGTTTCCACCGGAGCGGCTGCTCGCTCCGGTTTCCATGCTTTCGGGCGGCGAGCGCAATCGGCTGATGCTGGCCAAGTTGTTCGCCAAGCCGAGCAATCTTTTGGTGATGGACGAGCCCACCAACGATCTCGATGCCGAGACCCTGGACCTCCTGGAGGAATTGGTCGCCGACTACGCGGGCACGCTGCTGCTGGTCAGCCACGACCGTGCATTCCTCGACAACGTGGTCACCAGTACGCTGGTGTTCGAGGGCGAAGGGCGTATCGGCGAATATGTCGGGGGGTACAGCGACGCCGTCAGACAGAGACAGGAGCGCGTCCAGGCTGCGGCGCCCGCGAGAACTCCGCCCACGAAGACGGCGAGGCCTCTGGACGCTGCGGGAGCGTCGAAACCGCCCAAGCTGTCTTATAAGGACCAACGCGAACTCGACGCGCTGCCCGCCGTCATCGAGCGGCTCGAGGCGGAACAGGCTGCGCTGCAGGCGGCCATGAGCGATCCGGCGTTCTTTCAGAAAAGTCCCGACGCAGCGCGCGACACCACCGAGCGCTGGCGTCGGAACGCGGGGCAATTGGAAGCTGCCTATGCGCGCTGGGCGCTTCTGGAATCCGGTGCCGTCAGCGCCGCGGTCTCCCCCGGCCCATGAGGTCGCCCGGTATGGCTCCCCCGGCGGAATCCGGTATCACCAGGGACGAGGCTTGTTCGCGCCGCAGCTCCTGCAGTTCGCGCACCGTCTGCTGGACGGCCAACTCGGCTGCATCGCCGAATTTCGCGATCGCCGCGCTCAAGGTCGTCCCATCGAGCTCAAAGCTGATCGGCACCGCCCCCATCGGCGTCATGACCTGGGCCTGCCCGACGAATAGCACCGGGCGGCTGGCGTCGTCCGCTCCATCGGCAGTCACCGGAGTCAGGCGCCGGATGGTGCCGACCCTGCGGTCGGTGAAGGTCTCTTCACGATAAACCTGACTCGGATCCATGGCGGCTTGACGCCCATCATTCGCGGAACTCATGTGCCCTCACCTTCATGTAGCAGACCCATGAACATAACCCTATCAGTTTCCGCGGGAAAGTGGGGGACGCGCAAGGAGCAGCCGGACGCACCGCGCGCCCCGAGAGCCCTGCTACGATACGAGTCTTGACGCTTCCACGCACAATTCGAAAGGTCCCGGCTTGGACGACGCTCCTCGGGATTGCCCTGTTCGGGATCGCCCTGTGGTGGCTGCACCATGTGATCGGCCAGTATCGGTGGCAGGATATCCTCGCGCACATGCGGGCCATCCGGTCCTCGCAGCTTGGGAGCGCGGCCCTGCTGACCGCGGCCGGCTATGGAGTGCTGACCCTTTACGATGCCCTGGGCCTGAAGTTTGCCGGCGCCCGACTGCCCTATCCGCGGCTCGCCCTGGTCTCCTTCATGGGCTATGCGATCGGCCACAACGTCGGCGTGAACACCTTGAGCGGCGGGGCCATCCGCTTCCGGGCGTACTCGATGTTGGGCTTGTCGGCCAAGCAGATCGCGACCGTCGTGGCATTCGGCACACTCACCTTTGCGCTCGGATCTGCGGCACTGCTGGGCTTGTCGTTGCTGTCGGAGGCTGCGCTGTCGGGCTCGGTCCTTCACGTGCACCGCTCGCTCATCGTACTGGCGGGATGCCTCCTATTGGTGGGGGTCACGGCCTATTTGATCCTGGCGTGCAGCCGTCACGAGCCGTTGCGCTGGCGCAAGATCGTGATTCCCATACCGAGCCCGCGCATCGCGTTCGCCCAGGTCGGCGTGGCCTCGGGCGATCTGCTGTGCGCGGCGGGGGTCCTTTATTCGCTTCTGCCGGCGCAGGCGCATATCGGATTTCCCGCCTTCGCGGCCATGTTCATCATCGCGATCGCCGCCGGAATCATCAGCAACGTGCCGGGCGGTGTCGGCGTGTTCGAGTCCGTCTTGCTGCTCCTGTTCAGGGCGCTGCCGCCCGATCAGCTCCTGGGCGCGTTACTGGCATATCGCATCATCTACTACCTGATTCCGTTTGCCGTGGCGCTTGCGCTACTCGGCGCTCACGAGCTCTGGGCGCATCGCGGTCCCATGGTGCGGATTGCCCAGTTGGCGCGCACCTGGCTGAGCACCGTGACCCCGCAAGCGAGCGCGTTGGCGGTGTTCGGGGCCGGTGCGGTGTTGCTGTTTTCAGGCTCGACGCCCGGACTGGTGTATCGGCTCGATTGGCTGCGCCGCTTCGTTCCGCTGCCCGTCCTGGAGCTCTCCCATTTGCTGGGCAGCGTGGTCGGGGTCGGTCTTCTGGTGCTGGCACACGGGCTTTATCGCCGGCTCGATGCCGCCTGGTATCTGACCATGTGGCTGTTGTGCGCCGGGGTTCTGCTGTCCCTGCTCAAGGGGTTCGACTACGAAGAGGCGGCCATCCTGGGGGCCGTCGCCGTCGGATTGATCTCGGCGCGCTCGCGCTTTCGCCGACGCGCTTCGCTGATCGAACAGCGCTACTCGCTGTCCTGGGTCATCGCGGTTCTCCTGGTTCTCGGTGCGGCGGTGTGGCTGGTGCTTTTCGACTACCGGCACATCCCCTACAGCAGGGATCTGTGGTGGGAGTTCGCGTTCGACTCGCCGGCGCCGCGGAGCCTGCGGGCGCTGCTCCTCGCGGCCATGATTGCCTCGGCGTACGCGCTGTGGCGGCTGCTGCGTCCCTCCAAGCCTCCGATCTCACCCCCCAGTGCGACCGACCTCGAGCGGGCTTCCGTGCTGATCGAGAACGCCCATGATGCCTCGGCGAATCTCGCGCTGCTCGGCGACAAGAACCTGCTGTTCAACGCCGAGCGCACGGCATTCATCATGTACCAGGCTTCCGGCAGCAGCTGGGTGTCCATGGGCGATCCGGTGGGACCGCCCGCGCTCTATGAGCCATTGGTATGGGCATTCATCGAGAATTGCGACGGCATGGCGGTCGAGCCGGTGTTCTACCAGATCACACCCAACAATCTGCCCCTCTACATTGATCTCGGACTCACGCTCAGCAAGTTGGGCGAGGAGGCACGAGTGCCGCTGGACAACTTCTCGCTCGAAGGCGCGGCGCGCGCGGATCTGCGCCATCCGCACCGGCGTGCGCAGAAGGACGGCGCGGTATTCGAAGTGGTCCCGCGCACCGCAACGGCGCCGTTGATGCCCGAGCTGCGTGCGGTATCGGACGCGTGGCTCGGGGCCAAGAACACGGGCGAGAAGCGCTTCTCGCTGGGCTTTTTCGATGAGGCGTATCTGTCTCACTTCGACATCGCCGTGGTGCGCCGGGCCGGGGCCATTGTGGCCTTCGCCAACATCTTGCGTGCCGGCGCCGACACCGAGCTCTCCGCCGATCTCATGCGCTACAGCGACGCCGCACCGAAGGGTGTGATCGATTTTCTGCTGGTGGAGTGCATGCTCTGGGGCAAGGCGCAGCACTACCAATGGTTCAGCCTGGGCATGGCGCCGCTCTCCGGACTCGAAGAGCACGCGCTCGCGCCGGCGTGGCACAAGCTCGGGCGAATGGTGCAGCGATATGGCGAGACGTTTTATCCCTTCGAGGGGCTGCGCAAGTTCAAAGAGAAGTTTTTACCGGTCTGGCGGCCCCGCTACCTCGCCGCGCCGGGAGGTCTCGGCATGGCGGGTGCTTTGCTCGATGTGACCTCGCTGATCTCGGGCGGTGTCAGCAAAGTCTTGACGAAATAGGGGGTAATTTCGGCGAAAATCTTAGATCTTGTCGGAATCTTCGCGATTTTTAATGCTGCCGAGCGCCGCGAGGGCGTTTTTGCGTGCCACCGCGTGATCCACCGCCGGATGCGGGTAGCTTCGCCCGAGTGTCACACCCGCGGTCTCGAGGACCTCCGCAGGCGCGTCCCAAGGACAGTGCAGCCACTCGTTCGGCAACGCGGCAAGCTCCGGCACCCAGCGCCGCACGTACTCGCCCGCGGGATCGAATTTCGTCCCTTGAGCCATGGGATTGAAGATCCGGAAGAAGGGCGCCGCATCGGCCCCGCAGCCGGCCACCCATTGCCAGCCCAGTGTATTGCTCGCCAGATCGGCGTCGACCAACGTGTCCCAGAACCAGCGCGCGCCTTCGGTCCATGGCAGAAGCAAATCCTTGACCAAGAACGAACCCACGATCATTCGCACGCGGTTGTGCATCCAGCCGGTCGCCCATAATTCTCGCATGCCGGCATCCACGATCGGGTATCCGGTCGCGCCGCGTTGCCAAGCTTTCAACGACTCGGCGTCCGATCTCCAGGGAAAGCGGGCGTAGTTCGCTCGGAGCGGCTGCTCGGGCGTCTTCGGAAAGTGATACAACAAGTGATAGGCGAACTCGCGCCAGCCGATCTCCGTGAGGAATTGCGAGTCTCTCCAGGAGCTGTGACGCCCCCGAGCCAGCGCCCACCGGCGCGTGGCGTGCCAGATCTCCCGCGGCCCGATCTCGCCGAAGTGCAGGTGCGGCGACATGCGCGAGGTGCCGTGGACGGCCGGCTGGTCGCGCCGATGTCCATAGTCGTCGAAACTCTCGTTGAGAAAGCGATTCAGATGGCTGTGTGCTGCCTGGCTTCCGGGCGTCCACGCAGCCTCGAGCCCGGCAGGCCAGTCGAGCCTCGGAAGCAGCTCGAGACTCTCGAGCGGCTGCGAGCGGGGCCAGTTCGCGGGCGCGCGTAGGGCCGCGGGAGCGGGTTGAGGCTCGGGAGGATCGTCGAGCGATTTGCAGGCACGCCAGAAGGCCGTGAAGACCTGGAACGGTCCGCCGCTCTGGGTGTGGATCGTCCAGGGTTCGTGCAGCAGCGCGCCGTTGTAGCTCTCGGTCTCGAGCCCCGCGTCGCGCAACGCCGTCTTGATCGTGCGATCGCGCTCGATCGCTGTTGGCTCGTAGCGTCGATTCCACACGATTCGTCGCGCGCCGCACTCCCGGGCGAGTTCCTCGAGCGTTGCGAGCGAGTTGTCGCTCGCGCGGATGCAGAGCGCGGAACCGACGGCCCGTAGAGTCTCGCCGAGCCGCGACAAGCTCTGGTGCAGCCACCATCGCGAGGCGCCGCCGGGTTCCCATGCGGACTCTTCGGACGGCGCGTGAATGTACACGGGAATGACCGGCTCTGCGGCGGCAACGGCGGCGGCGAGGGCGGGATTGTCCGCGAGCCGGAGGTC
Organism: Steroidobacteraceae bacterium; assembly: GCA_050012215.1. Lineage (GTDB taxonomy): Bacteria > Pseudomonadota > Gammaproteobacteria > Steroidobacterales > Steroidobacteraceae > Bog-1198. The sequence continues at coordinate 113,047 of JBEKHO010000010.1, read as the reverse complement.
GCGGCGGAGCCAAACAAGGGTGGACATGCGCCAGCCAGATTGCGCATCTGGCCGCCTTTTCGCAATGGCTACGTGACCCGCGCCCGTTCGGCTACAATTCGGCGGCGATTTTGCGGCGAATTTTCACAACACTCGGAGAAATGTCCTCATCATGTCGGAATCTTTCGAAGCGCCCGCCAACTCCGTGGAGACGCTGATCATAGGGGCCGGGCCCGTGGGCTTATTTCAGATTTTTGAGCTCGGGCTGCTCGGCATACGCGCCGCCATCGTCGATTCGCTCGCCCAAGCGGGCGGCCAATGCACCGAACTCTATCCGGACAAGCCGATTTACGACATCCCGGCGTTGCCGGTGTGCGGCGCGCAGGAGTTGATCGATCGCCTGCTCGAACAGGTCAAACCCTTCAACGCCTCTTTTCATCTCGGCCAGGAAGTGACCGAGCTGAAAACCCTGGCCGACGGCAAGTTCCACGTCGCCACCTCGCTCGGCACGCGTTTCACCGCGGGTGCGGTGGTGATCGCGGCGGGCGTCGGCTCTTTCCAGCCGCGCCGCCTCGTGCTCGAGGGTGTGGATCGATTCGAAGGCAAGAGCGTTCATTACCGCATCAAATCGGCGGCGGCTTTCCACGGCCGGGACCTCGTCATCTGCGGCGGCGGAGACTCCGCGCTCGATTGGACCGTGGCTCTCGCCGAACGAGCCCGCTCGCTCACGCTGGTGCACCGCCGGGCTGCGTTCCGGGCCGCGCCCGCCACGGTCGCACGCATGCGCGAGCTCGTGGCCGCGGGCAAGATGAATTTTGTCGAGGGACAGATCGTGGCGCTGCACGGCGAGCACGACGGGCTCAAAAGCGCCGTGATCAAGGCGAACGACGACCACACGACGCTGCAGGTTCCCGCCGACCACATCATGGCCTTTTACGGATTGCATCCAAAGCTCGGTCCGGTCGCAGAATGGGGCCTCGAGCTGGAAAAGAAGGCCCTTAGGGTCAATACCGAGAATTTTCAGACCAGCGTGCCGGGGATTTTCGCCATCGGGGACATCAACACCTATCCGGGAAAGAAGAAGCTCATCCTGAGCGGCTTTCACGAGGCCGCGCTGGCGGCGTTCGGGATACAGCATCATCTGTTTCCCGAGAAGCGGCAATTCCTGCAGTACACCACCACCAGTCCCATCATGCAGAAGCGATTGGGCGTCGCCGTGGATTCCCCCGCGGCCGATGCGCATTGATACGCCGATGAACCAGCTGCTCGAGGATTTGATCAAGGTCATGACGCTCGAGCGTCTGGAGGATGATCTTTTCCGCGGAGAAAGCCGCGATATCGGCAGTCCTCAGGTCTTTGGCGGGCAGGTGCTGGGACAGGCGCTGATGGCGGCGGTGGCCACGGTCGAAGGACGCAGCGCCCACTCCTTGCACGCCTACTTCCTGCGCCGCGGCGACTTCAATTCGCCCATCGTCTACGAAGTCGATCGCGCGCGCGACGGCAATCACTTCTCCACGCGCCGCGTGATCGCGATTCAACATGGCGCGCAAATCTTCAATCTCTCCGCATCCTTCCAGTCCGTGGAGAACGGCCTGGACCACCAGCTGTCGATGCCCGAAGTACCGCTTCCGGAGGAGCTCACCGATATCGACGAGCATTTGCGCGCCTTTTTGCCGCAGCTGCCCGAGACGCTGCGCCGGGTCCTCGAGCGCAAGCGCCCGTTCGAGTTTCGTCCCGTGACGCCGCCGAATTTCCTCAAGCCTCAGCGCACGGAGCCGCTCCGATACATCTGGTTTCGTGCAGTCGACCGATTGCCCGCCGACGAGGCTCTGCATCGATGCCTGTTGGCCTACGTGTCCGATTTCAACCTGCTCGATACGGCGATAATGCCGCATGGCTGGCCGAGCGCTCCCCGCAAGCTGGTGATGGCCAGCATCGATCACGCCATGTGGTTTCACCGCAGCGTGCGGGTGGATGAGTGGCTGCTGTATGCTACGGACAGCCCCAGCGCCTCGGGCGCGCGAGGATTTACGCGCGGAAGCATATTTTCCGCCGATGGACGACTGGTGGCGAGCGCGGCGCAGGAAGGATTGATTCGGGTCGCAGAATGAAGGTCTTCATCCTACTGATCATCGTGGCGGCGGTCATCGTGGGACTGCTGCTGACGCTGCGCACGAGCCGCAATGCCGGAATGCCGGGAGAAGATGTGATCAAGCGGGCGCAGGATCGCACCCGTGCGCAGGACGCCGCCGAGAAGGACGACTAGCGCGCCGCGCGCTGGCCGCGCCCCGGCGGCACCCCCTCGAGCTATTCGGGCCGGCGCGACGCTTCCCAGACCTCGCGCGGCAGGACGAACAGATGGCAGTCCCACCAGCGGTTCTTGGCCCGCCGGTGCTTGCGGAACACCGCCTCCCAGCGCATCCCAATTTTCTCCAGCACCCGGATCGAGGAACGATTGTTGATGTCGACGGTGGAAATGACGCGCTTTGCCCGCAGATCGAAGAATGCCGCATCCAGCAGCGCGAGCGCGATCTCGGTGGCGAATCCCTTGCCCCAATCGGGTGTGCCCAGCATGTAGCCCAAATCGGCCACGTCGCGCTCGATCAGCGACAGATCACAGGCACCGATGACGCGTCCGGAGGAGATCTCCTCCACCGCGAGTTCGAACCGGGTTCGCGGCACTTCGCGCTGTGAGGCGAGCAGACCGTCGAGATACTCCGAGGTGCTGTCCTCGTCGCGAGGACCGAAAAACAAGTAGCGCGTTACGCGCGGATCGGACGAGTAGGCGTGTATGGCGCCGAAGTCGCCGCGCACGAATTCGCGCAGGTTGAGCCGAGCCGTGCGGATCGGTAGTTCGAGCGTGCGCATGGACCGGCTCAGCGGATCTCTTGCCTCATGTCAATACTTTGCCCGGATTCAAGATGCCTTTCGGATCCAGGGCATGCTTCACGGCGTGCATGACCGACAACTCTGCCGGGTCGGTCCGGGCCGCCAACTCCGCCGCTTTCAGCCTGCCGATGCCGTGCTCGGCGCTGAAGCTGCCGCCGAGACTCTCGACCAGATCATACATGGCCGACTCCAGGGGCTTCGCGCGGGCAAGAAAGGCGGCGCTCGGTGAACCCGTCCGCTGACTGACGTTGAAGTGCAGGTTGCCGTCTCCCACGTGTCCATAGCTCACCACCTGTCCTTCCGGCGCCAGTTGCCGAACCAGCTCCGCGCCGCGCTCGACCAACTCGGGGATGCGCGAGACCGGTACGGAGATATCGTGCTTGAGGCTCGCGCCATGGCGACGCTGTGCCTCCGGGACCGATTCGCGCAGCTTCCACATCGCCTGCGATTGTGCGATCGAGCTGGCGATCGCTGCGTCGATCACCATACCCTGCGATGCCGCTTCCTGCAGACTGTCGCTCAACAACTCGGCGAGGCGCTGCCGCGGATTGGGAGATGTCAACTCTGCGAGCACGTACCACTCGGCTCGCTGGGCGAGGGGGTTCGCGACTCCAGGGACGTGTTCGACCGTCAGTTCGACGGCGAAACGCGGCATCAGTTCGAACGTGGTGAGCCCGTCGCCTGCCGCGCTCTTCAGATGGGTCAATAGTTCCAGCGCCCGGCGAGCCGATTCGAGCCCCACGAGCGCCGTGGCCGAATCCCGGGACACCGGGAAGAGTTTGAGGGACGCCGCGGTGATGATGCCCAATGTCCCTTCGGCTCCGACGAACAACGATTTCACGTCGTAGCCGGTATTGTCCTTGCGAAGGCTCTTGAGGGTCGAGAGCACTCGGCCATCCGCGAGCACGACTTCGAGACCGAGAACCAGATCGCGCATCATTCCATAGCGCAGAACGGCGGTTCCCCCGGCATTGGTGGACAGGTTCCCGCCGATCTGGGCGGTCCCCTGCGAGCCCAGGGTCAACGGAAACATCCGATCCTGCGATTCCGCCGCCGCGTGCGCCTCGGCCAGCGTGCAGCCGGCTTCGAGGATCATGGAATCATTGGCCGGGTCGATCTGGCGCACCCGGTTGAGCCGTTTCATCGCGAGAACGACTTGCGAATCCGATTCGTCGGGCGTCGCGCCTCCGCAGTAGCTGGTGTTTCCGCCCTGCGGGACCACGCCCACGTCGTCCCGATCACAGATCGCCATGATCCTGGCAACCTGGTCAACTTTGCGCGGCAGGAGCACGAGCGGAGTGGCTCCCCGGTATAGCCGGCGGAAATCGACGGTGTAGGCGGATAGATCGCTGCCCGCATCGAGCCAACCGCCGTCTCCCGCGGCCGCCTTCAGCGCAGCGAGCGTCTCCGGCTTAACTGAAGAGCGCATCGAGGGATCATACTCCGCGACGCCGCCGGACGGCGCCGCGCACGAGCAAAGCCTAGAGGCGCTTACCGCCGCCCTCGCGCACGGCGAGCGGCACGGGCTTCAAATCCCATATCACCCCCACGAAGGACATGAGCTTCAGCATGTAGAACGTGATGTCGAACTCCCACCAGTAAAACCCCTGGCGGACCGATGCGGGATAGTGGTGGTGATTGTTGTGCCAGCCCTCGCCCAAGGTGATGAGCGCGAGCCACGGGTTGTTGCGGCTCCCGTCGCCGGTGTTGTAGCGCTGTCGCCCGAAGACGTGGGAGAGCGAGTTGATCGTGTATGTACCGTGATACACGGCGACCGTCGAGATGAAGAATCCCCACACGAGCATCTGCCACCCGGTCGTATGAAGCCCGGGCGCGGCATGCTTGAGCAGTACGCCCAGCAAGAATACGCCCACCCCCAGGCAAGCGGGCACGACCACGTCGTAGCGGTCCAAGAAGCGCAACTCGGGATACTTCAGCAAGTCCTTCACCCGCGACAGATCCGCGACGAAGTGCTTGTGGGACATGAACCAACCCATGTGGCTCCAGAAAAATCCGTGCTGGATCGGGGAATGTACGTCCTCGGGCTTGTCCGAATAGACGTGGTGATGTCGGTGGTGGGCCGCCCACCAGATCGGCCCGCGCTGTACGGCGGAGGCGCCCAGCAGTCCGAAGATGAACTGTCCGAAGCGCGTGGTCTTGAAGGTGCGATGCGAAAAATAGCGGTGATAGAACCCTGTGATCGCGAACATCCGCAGCACATAGAGCGCGACCGCCACGACCAATGCAATCCAGCTGACACCCACCCAGATCACAGCCAGGCAGGCCGCATGCATCAACAGGAACGGAACGACCCGGGCCCAGTCGGTGTGGCGGGCGGACTCCTGGACAACGATCGGCTGCTTCACCCGGGAGGAAAAGTCGCTGTGGTCGAACCAACGCGACAATTCCCGGCTCACGCGCTCGGCGGGCGGCGGCGGCAGCACTATTTCGTTTTCCGGTGTCATCTGCGGGATTCCCATATATAGAGAGATATACGCCGGCAAAGACGGGAGGGATGCGCTCAGGCACCCACGGCACGCAGCGCGGCAATTCGTTGATCGAGTGGCGGGTGGCTTGCGAACAAACGCAGGAATTTTCCGCCGTCGCCGGTGTTGATGCCGAACGCCTGCATTTGCGGCGGCATCGGTGCGCCATGGCTCGACTTCAAGGCCTCGAGTGCGCCGATCATATTGGCCGCGCCAGCCAAGGTGGCGCCGCCGTGATCCGCACGAAACTCCCGCTGGCGGGAATACCAGCTCACGATCAGGCTCGCGAGAATACCGAGCACGACTTGCGCTGCCATGGTGGTCAGAAAGAAGCCGATGCCCGACTCCTCGCGATCGTTACGAAAGACTGCCCGGTCTACCAGGCCCCCGATGACCCGCGCCAGGAAGATCACGAAGGTGTTGAGCACCCCCTGCAGCAGCGCGAGGGTCACCATATCGCCGTTCGCTACGTGGCTGATCTCGTGACCGAGCACCGCTTCGGCCTGTGGCGGGGACATGTTGCGCAATAATCCCGTGCTGACAGCCACCAGCGAGGAATCGCGCCGCGCGCCCGTCGCGAAGGCGTTCATCTCCTCGGCGTCGAAAATGCCGACCTCCGGCATGCCGATGCGCGCTTGGGCCGCGAGTCGAGCCACCGTGCTCACGAGCCAGCGTTCCAAATCCGACTGCGGCGTCACGATCACGCGCACGCCCATCATGCGCTTGGCGGTCCATTTGGAAAGCGCCAGCGAGATCAACGAGCCGCCGAAGCCGAACACGGCCGCAAACACCAGCAAACCGCCGAGGCCGCCCTGTGCGAGGTGTACGCCGAAAACACGTTCGATCACGAAAATCACGACGCTCAGCAGCACGAGCACCGCAATATTGGTCACGATGAACAGGAAAACGCGCTTCATAGGCCCTTTTGTTTCGGCAATGCAGCCACATTATGGAATGCCACCGGAATCATGGTCGGGCCGATGCGAGATAATTTCAAGCATTGCGGCACGGCATTTGGGACGCGGGAGCCGTCTGGGGGACGGCGGCCGCGAAGCGGGCATCAGCGGCGATGGGTAATATCAGGGGCCTTATAATCCAGGTTTTGGCATGCAATTCAAGGACTACTACGACACTTTGGGTGTGAGCCGCGGCGCCCCGGCCGAGGAGATCAAACGCGCCTACCGCAAGCTCGCACGGAAGTACCACCCGGATGTGAGCAAGGAGAAGAACGCGGAAGCGAAGTTCAAGGACGTGCAGGAGGCCTACGAGGTCCTGAAAGACCCAGAAAAGCGCGCCTCCTACGATCAGTTGGGTCGCGATTATCGGCCCGGGCAGCAATTTCGACCGCCGCCCGACTGGGAACAGCATTTCGGACGCTCGGGCACCCACCGATTCTCGGACCTGAACGGCTTCAGTGATTTTTTCTCGAGTCTCTTCGGGGGAGCTGCCGCTGGACCAGCCGGAAATCCCCATGTCCAAGCGCAGCCCGAGCAGGAGGCTGGCACGCTGGAAATCACGGTGGAAGAGGCGTTTGCGGGAACGCGACGCCGCGTCACGATTCTGGAGGCGGGTCGCCCCAAGCAAGTGGACGTGCAGGTTCCCGCAGGAATAACCGACGGCCAGGCCCTGCGGATCGGCGGCGCCGGACGCGCGGCGCTCAGATTTCGCATCAAGGTTCGGCCGCACGCCTTGTACACCCTGAGCGGCAAGGATGTGCAGATCGAGTTGCCGCTGGCACCCTGGGAAGCCGCCCTGGGAACGAAGCTCGCGGTGCCGACCCTCGGCGGGACCGTCGAGCTGACCATCCCTGCCGGCGCACAAGGCGGTCAGAAGCTGAGGCTTCGAGGCCGGGGAATGCCGGCGAGTCCGAACGGAGATCAGCTCGTCGTCGTCAAGCTGGTGACTCCGGCAGGGGATACGCGCGAAGCGCGGGAAGCCTATGAACGCATGAAGCGCGATTTCAAGTTCGACGCCCGCGCCGGTTGGCCCCCGGCGCGAGGGCCCCGGGCTGGAGGGACTTGAATGCGGGGGCGGCAGGCCCCATGGTTCCCCGGTGATTTGCAACTAGCGTAGAGCCATGACAACAGAGCCACAAACCAAAGAATTTCAATCCGAGACCAAACAAGTACTGCGGCTGGTGATTCACTCGCTGTACTCGCACAAGGAGATCTTTCTCCGCGAGCTCATATCGAATGCCTCGGACGCCTGCGAAAAGCTGCGCTTCGAGGCCCTTGCCAATCCATCGCTGCTTGGTTCCGACACGCTGGCCGTCACGCTGATCCCGGATAGCGCCGCAGGCACGTTGACGGTCAAGGACAACGGGATCGGGATGAGCGAGGAGGAGGTGATCGACAATCTCGGCACCATCGCCCGTTCCGGCACCAAGAAGTTCCTCGAGGGGTTGAGCGGCGATGCGGCCAAGGATGCACAGCTGATCGGTCAGTTCGGAGTCGGATTCTACTCGGCGTTCATCGTCGCGGACCGGGTCACGGTGCTCTCCAAACGCGCGGACGCGTCGGGCCCCGATGCGTCGGGCAGCGTCACACCCGCCGTGCGCTGGGATTCGGATGGCGAGGGGAGCTATCAGATCCAACCGTCCGACAAACAGGATCGCGGTACCGAGGTGATCATGCACCTGCGCGAGGAGGACAAGGAGTTTCTCGAGCCTTCGCGCCTCAAGCAGCTGGTGCGCAAGTATTCCGACCATTTGAGCGTGCCCATCTTGCTGAAGACGGCGGAGGCCGAGGAGACGCTGAACCAGGCCAAGGCGTTTTGGACGCGGCCCAAATCCGAGCTCGCGGAGGAGGATTATCAGGCGTTCTACAAACACCTGACCCACGATTCGGAGCCGGCGCGAGCTTGGGCGCACAACAAGGTCGAGGGCAATCTCGAGTACACCTCGCTCCTGTATCTGCCGAAGCGGGCACCGTTCGATCTGTTCGATCGGGAACAGCGCGCCGGCATCCAGCTCTACGTGCGCCGCGTGTTCATCATGGACAAGGCGGCAGAACTTCTGCCGCCTTGGCTGCGTTTCATGCGCGGCTTGGTGGATACGGACGATCTGCCGCTCAATGTGTCGCGCGAGCTGTTGCAGAACAATCGGACCGTGGAGAAGATCAAGGCGGCGCTGGTGAGACGCAGCCTGGATCTTCTGGAGGAGCTCGCCACGGACAAGCCGGGCGAGTACGCCGAGTTTTGGAAGGCGTTCGGCGTGGTGCTGAAGGAAGGAGTGATCGATGATGCCGGCCAGAAGGCTCGCGTCGCGAAGCTCTTGAGGTTTCATTCGACCGCGGTTGCGGGAGATGCCCCCGAGGCCACGCTCACCGATTACGTATCGCGGATGAAGTCGGATCAGAAGTCGATCTACTACCTGACGGCGGATACTTTGGCTGCTGCACGGACCAGCCCGCATCTGGAAGGATTCCGCTCGCGCGGACTCGAAGTGCTGCTGCTCACCGACCGAATCGACGAATGGGTCGCCGGGCATTTGCACGAGTTCGAGGGCAAATCCTTGGTGAATGCCGCGAGCGCTGCCGCGGACGTTGCCTCCGCCATCGAGACTCCTGAGAAGGCGGCCGCGGAGTCCGCGTACAAGGAAGCGCTGGAAAGGCTCGACAAGGTGCTCGTCGGCAAGATCGCGAGCGCCCGAATCAGCGGCCGACTGACCGAATCGCCAGCTGTGTTGGTGGCCGGAGAGTTCGGCGTCAGTCTGCGCATGGGCCGCATCCTGAAGCAAGCGGGACAGAGCAATCCGTTCGCGACGCTGCCGATTCTCGAGGTGAATCCGAAGCATCCGTTGGTCGAGCGCCTGAAGACAGCCGCCGATGATGCGGCCTTCGCGGACTTGGCCCACGTACTTTACGACCAAGCCATGCTGTCGGAAGGCGGGGAGCTCGAGGATCCGGTGTCGTTCGTGCACCGGGTGAACCGGCTCATCGTCGAGGGATTGTCGGCGGCCCCCAAAATCATCCTAAGCTGAACTCGATCGGACCGCGTCGACCCGGTTGAATTGCCGGGTTGAGGCGCGTAAACAGTCTTCATGAGCACGCAACCGCACTCGATAACCCTGTCGGTGCCGCCGCAACCCACCGATCACTTGCTGGGTTCCGAACACGCGCCGGTCACTCTGATCGAGTACGGTGATTTTGAGTGCCCGAGCTGCAAAGTCGCGGTGCCGACGCCGAGACTATTGCTCGATCGATTCCCGAACCGGGTGCGATTTATTTTCCGCCACTTCCCGCTGGAGGATGCGCATCCGCATGCGCTGTTGGCGGCGGAGGCTGCGGAAGCCGCCGCGGGTCAGGGAAGATTCTGGGAGATGCACGACATGCTGTTTGCTCATCAGGCGCATCTGAAGGATGCGGACCTGAAGCGCTATGCCGGCGAGCTCGGTCTGGACTCAGCCCGCTATGTCGCCGAGATGGACGACCATATCTACTTGCAGCGGGTGCGAGAGCACGCCGAGGGCGGGCGCCGCAGCCACCTGCGCGCGACGCCCACCTTTTTCGTCAATGGAGTGGTTCAGGACATCTCATACGGCATGCAGAGCCTGCATGATGCTGTCGCGGCCGCGCTGCATCGAGCGGGACACTGACAGCGGGCGTCGTACGCTGAGCTAAGTCCAGTCGTCTCCGCCACCACCGCCGAGATCCCCGCCGCCACCGCCGGAACTGTCGTCCCAAGAACCCGGATCGTTCACGCCAAAGTCCGAGCCGCCCATGTCGGCGTTCGGGTTGCCGCCCGAGACGTCATCGCCCGACGGAGGCAACACTTGATGCCGATCGCCGTCGAGGAAGTGGTGCGCCAGTTCTTCGCCCGCGACGATGCCGGCGCCGGCGGCAAGGCCGCCCGCAAGTCCACCGGCGATGTTCGAGCCAAGCCCACCGCCTGCCACGCCGCCACCCGGGCCCGCATAGCCAGGACCGGGTCCCGCATAACCGCCGGGTCCATACGCGCCGGGTGCACCGCCCGCGGCCGGGTATTGCGCGTAGCTGCTACGGCGACGGAACAACATCCAGAATACGCCCACCACCAACGCGAGGATCACCACCGTGCCCCAAGGAAAATGGGGCGTCGAGGGCGCGGTCGTCACGCCGCCGAAGGAGGAGCCTTCGTTACGGCGGACCAGGCCGAGCTGAGCCTTGAGTTCTTGAACGGAGCTGGGTTTCTCCTTGGTCAAACCCGGATCGAGCTGTTCCGCACGCGTCAGCTCCGATCGCGCCAGGCCGATGTTGCCTTCCCGCGCATAGAGCTCGGATTGCACATAATGTGCCCTGGAGCTGTCAGGGTGGTCCCGCAGCACTTGATTCATCATCTGCTGGGCCTGATCGAGATGACCGCTCCGCGCAGCGTCGTAGATCTGCTGCACGGACGGGTCGGCGTCCGCCGCCAGAGCAGGCACGCTGGCCACGCCCAGGGACAAGACGGCAGCGACAAGTGTTCCAGCAACCAGATTTCGCATATGCAACCCCAAAATGGCCGTTCGGGCCGTTGAAAAGTTAGATTAGGGCGGATTTATGAAGTTCAACCCGTCTTCGGGGACGCCCGGCGATGGAGCCGCCCCCGCAGCCGGGCCCCGCCGCGGGCCTTGAGGATCCTGGTATAACATTTTCCCCAGCATGCGTCAGACCATCGTCATCGTAGGGGCGGGATTCAGCGGCAGCGTGCTGGCCACGACCTTGTTGCGCGGCCCGCCTCCGAGTCCCACGGACATCGTTCTGATCGAGCGCGGCACGCGCATGGCGCGCGGGGTCGCCTATGCCGCGCACGAGGTACCGTACGTGTTGAACGTGCCGGCCGGCCGGCTCTCGGTCGATCCCCAGGATCCACTGCAGTTTTTGAACTTCGTGAGGCAGGTCTACCCGGAAGCCGACGCCGAGGATTTCGTACCCCGGGCGCTCTACGGTGATTACCTGCATGACGTGCTGGATCAAGCGGAGCGCTCGGCGCCCGGGCACGTGACGCTGCGCCGGGTGTTCGGCGAAGTCACCGCGATCAGCCGCACGCCGCGGGTGGGTGGCGTGGACAAGCCGCTGCTCGCAACACTCGCGGACGGCCGCTCGATCCCGGCCGATCGCGTGGTGCTCGCGCTGGGGAACCCGCCTTCGGCGCTGCATGCATGGGCGCGCGGTTTGTCGAATCATCCGGCCTATGTGCACGATCCCTGGCGCATGCCGAAATCATTGCGAGCGCAGCACTCGGTACTGATCGTCGGCAGCGGACTCACCATGGTGGACGTGGCGCTCGCGTTGAGCCTCGAGGGCGGAGAAGTCCCGATGGTGAGGACCATTTCCCGCCACGGTTTGCTGCCGCTCGGCCAGACGATTTTCAGGCCGACCGCCGTCCAAGGGAGCGGCGAAGCCCTGCTTTCCAATGCATCGTCGATCCGGCGCGTGTTCGCCGCCAGCCGCGCGCTCGCGCGCGAGGTGCAGCGGATGGGCGGAGACTGGCGCGAGGTCGTGACTTTCGTCCGTCACCTCGCTCCCGAGCTTTGGCGCGCGCTCCCCGCCGCCGAACGCCGCCGCTTCCTGCGTCATGCCCAATCGTATTGGGACATTCATCGCCATCGGTTGCCGCCCCGCATGGCGCAGCGCATCGATCACATGCGCCGCAGCGGAAGGCTACACATTTACGCCGGACGTATCCGACAGCTCGTGCCTGAAGGAGATGAGTTGCGGGTCGTCTGGCGGCGCCGCGGCAGCACCGAGAACGAATCGTTCGCGGTCAACGCCGTGATCAACGCCACCGGTCCCGACTTTGCGATCAAGCGTTCTTCCGATCCCTTGATTCAGTCGCTGCGCGCCAGCGGCTTGGTGTCGTCAGACGATCTCGACCTCGGGCTGCGCACGGGTCCGAACGGCGCCTGCGTCTCGGCGGACGGCATACCGAGCCAGGAGCTGTTCTATTTGGGTCCGATGCTTCGCGCCGACCATTGGGAAGCCACGGCCGCGCCCGAGTTACGGGCGCATGCCGAGCGTCTCGCGCGGCATTTGGCGGGGCACGCCTAGCGGCGCTTGGCTAGCAGAGCTGCTCGATCGCGCTCAACAGGCGCCTTACGTCCGATTCCGTGGTGTACATCGAGATGCCCGTCCTCAACAGGCCGCCGCGCTGCGCGAGTCCCAGCACCTCAACCACCCGCGCCGCATAAAAATCTCCGTCCCACACGCAAAGTCCCTGCGAGCCCAGCGCGGTTGCGACTGCGGCCGGCGTATGCTCATCGAGCGTGATCGAGACAGTCGGCGCTCGGGCCCGCGTGCCGAAGTCAGGTCCCCAGACGCGTACGCCACGGATGCGGCGCACGCCGTCGTGATACTCACGGGCCAGGCGGTGCTCATACTCGCCGATGCCGGTCATGGCGTCGACCAAGCGCTCGCGCAGCGTCGAACCCGTTCCCCAACCCGCGAGGTAATCGATGGCCGCGTGCACGCCGTGGATGGCGGCATGGTTGAGAGTTCCGGTCTCGATGCGATAGGGGGAGGCCGGATCCTGGACTCTCAATCGATCGGTGGGTAGCCGGTCGAGGGCGCCAGGCTTCGAATACAGCACCCCGACGTGCGGACCGTAGAACTTGTACGCTGAGCAGAGCAGGAAATCGGCATCCAGGGAGGTCACGTCGACCGGGAAGTGCGGTGCGTAGTGCACGGCATCGATCAACAGCAGTGCGCCGACCTCGCGTGTCAATCGGCGCGCCAGCGCAATGTCGTTGACGGTGCCCAAGGAGTTGGAGGAGGCACCCAGCGCGAAGAGTTTGGTGCGCGGGGTGATTTTGGCGGCGAGGTCGTCGTAGTCCAAGACGCCGCTTTCCAATAAACGCACCTCTTGCACTCGGATGCCCCGCTCTCTAAGAGCAAGCCAGGGGCCTCGGTTGGCTTCATGATCGAGCTCGCTGATCAGCACTTCGTCGCCGTCGCCGGCTTTCAGCGTGCGCCCGATGGCATGACTCAACGAATAATTGAGCGTCGTCATGTTCTGCCCGAACGAGATGCAATCGGCCGAGACCGCGCCCAGGAACGTGGCGACGGCCTCACGTGCCCCCTGCATTCGCCGGTCGACCTCGTGCGACGGGGGAAAGCTACCGTGCGTATTGACGTTACAGGTGGCGTAGACGTCGGCGATGGCCTCGACGACCGCAGCGGGCACCTGGCTTCCCCCGGGACCGTCGAGGTATGCGAGCTCGTGCACACCGTGCCTCTTTTGCAGCGCCGGAAAATCCTTCCTGCTGCGCAAGGCATGCTCAGCCGTATACGGCATGCGGCTCAGAGCAAATCGTAGGTGAAGTCGTACCCGGTCGGCTTGGCGTCACGCGGATGCAGCTTCATGCTGCCCTTGGCCCCGGCATATTTGCCGGTCCCTCCGGTGACGGCCATCAGCGAGTCGCCCTCATCCAGAAATGGCCCCTCGACGGTGATTTGGCCTGCCTTCAGAGTCAGCGTCCAGATGCACTCCCAGCTCTTGCCGACGATGGTGCGCACGCAATATCCCTGGTCGGACCCGATCTCGGTTTTATTGCCCGCGTCATAGACCTTGTTCGCGAATACCAGCAGGTCTCCGACGGAGTCACCCTTGGCGCCCAGATCAACGCTGGTCTCGCCCACCGGCCGCTCGACGACGACGATCTTTTCACCCGCCATGGCAGGCAGCACCGCCAGCGCGGCGGTCAATCCAAGCACGCGACTCATCAACTTGATCATGGAGCATCCCCCTTGTTGTTGCGGCTCATCATATCAAGGTCGGCTCATCGTCGGGGCGCTCCGTGCTCGGCTGTTGAGGCAGGGCTCGTCACCGCCCGTTAACGTTCCGTTGATATGCTGTCCGGATGCGCGTCACAGCTCTGCGGTTGGCATGGATCGGCGCGGCTGTCGCCGTTGTCTATTCCCGTGGCTCCCTCGCCGCGCCCACCCTCGCCGCGCCCGAGGGTGAGCATGATCCGTGCACCCGGCCGCCGATCGGCAGTGAAGTCCCGGAGCCGGAGGACTTGCGCAGCCGGGATGGAGTGTTGAAGCTCCGGCTGACGTTGCGAAATCATCGCGAGAGCGACGGCTCGATCCGCTATTGCTATCTGCTTGGGGATGGCGCCCAAGCGCCGACGCTGCGCTTGCAGCCCGGCGATACGCTCGTCCTCGCGCTCGAGAACCAATTGACCGATCTCGGAACAGCGGGCGCGCTGCCTTTGGCGCGCTCCCATACGCATGGCAAGCCTCCCGGCCGTGAGTGCACCGACGGAATCATGTCGTTGATCTCAACCAACCTGCACTTCCACGGGCTCACCGTACCTCCCGTGTGCCATCAGGACGAGGTTCTCAAGACCTCGATTCAGCCGGGCGATGCAGCGTTTGAATATCGTGTTCAAATTCCCCGCGACGAGCCGCCCGGACTGTACTGGTATCACCCGCACATCCATGGTTTCAGCACGAAACAGGTGCTCGGCGGCGCCTCGGGCGCGCTGATCATCGAAGGCATCGAACGTGCCGAGCCGCAGATTGCCGGACTTCCCGAGCGCGTCTTGGTGATTCGCGACCAAGATCTCGTGAATGCAGGCGCCCCGCCATCCAAGGACGAGCCGGTCGTGCCGAGGATGTTCATCGACCGCGACGGCGACGCCGCCAACAACGGTACCGGCTTCGGCAAGCCCGCAAAGGATCTTTCGATCAATTACGTGCCGGTACCGTATCCGGATTACCCGCCGGCATCGATCACCATGCGACCGGGCGAGCGCCAGCTTTGGCGCGTGGTGAATGCTTCGGCCATCACCTATTTGAATCTCGCGGTGATCTTCCAAAGGATTCCTCAAAGGCTCCGCCTGGTCGCGCTCGACGGCGTCCCGTTGAGCGCCGCGGGCCAACCGTCCAACAACCCGGTGTGGCGCGATCACGTCGGACTGCCGCCGGGAGGGCGCGTGGAATTCATCGTCGACGCGCCGCCGGCGGGAGTACGGGGACTGTTCGTGACGCGAACGGTCGATACGGGGCAAGGCGGCGAGAACGATCCGAATCGCGCGCTGGCTTCGATGATTGCGCGCAGCGATGCACCTGAGCCGCGCTCCATGCTGCCGCCCGTGAGCGCGACCCTCGCGCCCGCCGCGCGGGCATGGCTCGGAAGCGTCACCCCTGTGCGCGTGCGCAAACTCTATTTCTCGGAGAGACTCTCGGACCCCGCTGACCCCAATAGCGCGACGGAGTTTTACATCACAGTCGACGGCCAAACGCCCGGGCCATTCGATCCGGCTGCCACGCAGCCCGACATCGTGGTCCATCAAGGCGATGTCGAGGATTGGATCATCGAAAATCGCTCCACCGAGCTGCACGCGTTCCACATCCACCAGCTGCATTTTCTGCTGCTCGACTGGTCCGGAGTGCCCGTCAACGAGCCATTCCTGCGCGATACCGTGAACATTCCGTATTACAACTCCACGATGCTGCAGTATCCGAGTGTGCGGCTGCGGATGGACTTTCGCGATCCGGACATCGTTGGTACGTTCGTGTACCACTGCCATATTCTCGAGCACGAGGACGGCGGGATGATGGGGACCATCCGCGTCGAACCCCGCGACTGAGTGACGCCGCACTGCGACGGCGCCTCATCGCCGTGGTGTAAGAATTACCTGGCGTTCGAGCTTGTGCTCGCGGTCACGCAAGCATCACACCACTGCAACAAATTTCTTCTACAAATTGCCGTGCGCGCCAAAGCGGCGCCGCGCTCGGACGCGCGAGACCACAACTCCAACGAATTTTCATTCCGGGAGGTATTCATGAACTCGCAGAATCTACCGGCGCTCCTGTTGCGCCCCGCACGCATCGCGCTTTGTACACTGGCACTCGCTCAAATGGCCTTTGGTGCCGCCCTCGCGGGCGCAGCCGCAAGCGGCAACGCCAGTACCCGCACGCCGATCAAGCACGTCATCGTCATCATCGGCGAGAACCGCAGCTTCGACCATGTGTTTGCCACTTACCAGCCGAAGAAGGGCGAGACGATCAACAATCTTTTGTCCGAAGGCATCGTGAAGATCGACAGCGCCGGCAAAGCGGTTCCCGGACCCAATTGGGAGAAGGCACATCAGCTCGCCGCGACGGACAAGGGTAGTGCCGATCCCTTCCTGCTGAGTCCGCCCAAAGAAGAATTTCCGAGCGACCAACTGCCCGCGCCATTGGTCGGCGGCCCGAAGATCTCCTACATTCCGAACATGTGCGTCGCGGGAACGCCCATCGCCGCTTGCGCCGACAGTCTCACGCTCGCCGAGCAATCGGAATCCGGGTTGCCCGCGGACTACTACATCGATTTATTGACTGGTGGCACCGGTCAGACCAAAGCGACGCCCGATGAGCGCATCACCAACGTGAACAATCTGCCGGCGGGGCCTTTCCAACTCACCAACGGCAAGACCTTTACGTACAGCGCCTATTCTGCGAGTCCCGTGCATCGCTTCTATCAGATGTGGCAGCAGATCGATTGCAACGTGACCCGGTCTACGAACGATAATCCGTCCGGCTGCACCGGCAAGCTCTTCTCCTGGGTGGAAGTGACCGTCGGCGCCGGCGCCAACGGCGCCGCGCAACCCAAGAATTTCAGCACCGAGTATTCGCCGGGCGCCACGACGACCGCAGAGGGCTCGAGCGCGCTGGGGTTCTACAACGTGCAGCAGGGCGACGTGCCGTACTTGAAGAGCCTCGCGGACAATTATGCGATGAGCGACAACTTTCACCAGTCCGTAAACGGCGGCACCGGAGCGAACCACATCATGTTCGGCCATGCCGACATGATCTGGTACAGCGACGCGAGGGGTAAACCCGCAACGCCCCCCGAGAACGTCAAGGTGTTCACTCAGGCCTACCAGGGCGGCGCGAATCCGGACGCGGGAACGGTGAGCGAGATCGAGAATCCGAATCCGGCTCCGAGCACCAACAACTGGTATACGCAGGATGGTTACGGCAACAACTACAATGCAGGTTATCCGCCGCCGTATACCGTGTCGCCGGTTTCGGGCGGCGGCTCGTACAGCGATTGTTTCGATTCCAGTGCTCCCGGAGTCCAGGCCGTCCTCGACTATCTGTCGACTTTGCCGCGCCCCATCGATCCGCGCTGCGAGCCCGGCCACTACTACCTGCTGAACAACTACAACCCCGGATATTTCGGCAACGGCAACAATGCCTCGATCGACCAGAACCCGTCGAATACACCGTTTACCATTCCGCCGTCATCCACACCCAGCATCGGCGACTCGCTGAACGCCCATGCGATCTCGTGGAAGTATTACGGAGATCAATGGAACAACTACGTGGACGATCCGTACCAGCTGAACTACGGGACCGCCGGCCCGAAGGCCGACGAATACTGCAACATCTGCAATCCGTTCCAATACGACACCTCCATCATGTCGCATCCCGAGCAGATCAAGGCGCACATTCAGGACTCGGTGAATCTGTATACGGATATTGCGGGGGGGCATCTGCCGGCGGTGTCCATCGTGAAACCGAGCGGCTACACGGACGGTCATCCATCCTCCTCCAAGCTGCAATTATTCGAAGGCTTCGTGAAGAAGATCGTCGATCAAGTGGAGGCTTCTCCGTACGCCAAGGACACCGCGATTTTCATCACCTTCGATGAGGGCGGCGGTTACTACGATTCAGGGTACATACAGCCGGTCGATTTCTTCGGAGACGGTACGCGCATTCCGCTGATCGTGGTTTCACCGTACACGAAGGGCGGCCACATCTCGCACGAGTACGCCGACCACGTCTCGATCGTGAAGTTCATCGAGCGCAACTGGAATCTGGGAACGATCACGCAGCGCAGTCGCGACAATTTCCCGAATCCCGTGTCGAGCAAGGCCAATCCGTATATCCCGCTGAATTCCCCGGCGCTAGGGGATCTGTTCGAGCTGTTCGATTTCGCTCAATAGCGGCGCGGCGCGCGGCCGACCGGCTTGCGGCCGGCGGCCGCACGCGGCGAGAGTTCGATGATGTGGTGGCCGCCACCCGCGGCGCGATAGAATCCGCTCCTGGTGAAATCGGCCGGCCCTCGGCCGTGCAAAGGTCGGGGCGGATGAAGTATTCGGATCTGGTCAAGCGCATTGCCGGCGACGGCGCCGATGCGTGGACGACACACTACGCGGCGCGCGCCGCGCTCGACCGGGGCGAGGACGTGATCATTCTGAGCGTCGGCGACCCGGATCTGGAAACGCCGCCGCCGGTGGTGGAGCGGGCCATCGAGTGCCTGCGGGGCGGCGATACGCACTACACGCCCGTGGCGGGTCGCGAGGCGCTGCGCGAGGCGATCGCCCGATGCCATCGCGAGCGCACCGGCCAGGCGGTCGACAGCGCCAATGCCATCTTTCTGGCAGGAGCTCAAAACGCCCTGCTGA
The DNA here is from genome assembly GCA_050012215.1 of Steroidobacteraceae bacterium. Taxonomy (GTDB): domain Bacteria; phylum Pseudomonadota; class Gammaproteobacteria; order Steroidobacterales; family Steroidobacteraceae; genus Bog-1198. The sequence goes on along the minus strand of JBEKHO010000010.1, from coordinate 94,336 downwards.
CCGCGGCCTTGTGCCTCGCCGGGCCCGGCGACGAGGTGATCGCGTTCGAGCCGCTGTACCCCACGTATGCCGCGACCATCGAGGCATCGGGCGCGCACATGGTGCGCGTTCCAGGTCCGGCATCATCCAACTTCCGACCGGATCTCGCCGCGCTCGAGGCAGCCATAACCCCGCGGACTCGGGCGATTTTCTTCGCGTCGCCGAACAATCCGAGCGGTCACGTGCTGAGCTTCGAGGAGCTCGCCGTGATCGGCGGCCTCGCGCGCCGTCACGCGCTTTGGGTCGTGGCGGACGAGGTCTACGCGGGCCTGGCCGCCGACGGACGTGTTCCGAGCCTCGCGGCGGAGTTGCCCGATCAGGTGATCACGGTCAGCAGTTTGTCCAAAACGCATGCCATGCCGGGATGGCGTGCGGGGTGGCTGGTGGGTCCGAGGGCGCTCGTCGCACACGCCGAGGCGCTGGCGATCGCGATGCTCTATGGGTTGCCGGGCTTCATCCAAGAAGCGGCGCTCACGGCGCTTCAAATCGCACCGTCGGCCGAGGCGCGGATGCGCGAGTTCTGCGCGAGCCGGCGCGATCTCGTGCTCGGCGCGCTCAACGGCGCGCCGATGATCCGGTGTTGCACGCCGGACGCCGGCATGTTCATGTTGATCGACGTGCGCGGATGCGGGATGTCGGGCCACGAATTCATGACGGGCCTGTTCCGTTCGGAAGGGGTCTCGGTGCTGGACGGTGGCGCGTTCGGCCAGGGTACCGCGGGTTTCGTGCGGCTGTTCTTCGGGACCGGCGAGGCGACCTTGCGCGAGGGCTGCCGAAGGATTCGCCGCTTCGTGCAGCACAGCGGCTAGGCGCCTCCGGCGACCCCCAATGGAAGCGCCGTGGACTCCTTGATGACCGTCACCGCCACCGAGGAATTGACCGAGCGCACGCAGGGGATGCGCGACAAGTAGTCGAGGTAAAACGCCTCATACGCTTTGATGTTGCGGGTGACGATCTTCAGCAGAAAGTCCCACTCGCCGGTCAGCGTGTAGCATTCGAGGACCTCGGCGCGGTCGCGGATCGCCGCCTCGAATTCGCCGAGCGCATCGCGCCCGGTGGTCGCGAGCTTCACGTGAGCAAAGATGGTCAGATCGAGGCCGAGCGCGTTGCGGTCGAGAAGCGCGACGCGCGCCTTGATCACCCCGTCACGCTCGAGTTGTTGGATGCGCCGCCAGCAGGTCGTGGTGGAGATGCGCACCTCCGAGGCCACCTCCGCCACGGATAGCGCGCCCCGCCGCTGTAAGATATCGAGCAGGCGCAAATCGAGCCGGTCAATGCCCTGGTGAACAGAATTTTGCATTATTCGGGGATAATCGGAATGAACATACCAAATTATCTGATGTGCCCCTAATGAATGCAACACGACTTACCAGGGGGCGTAACGTATCTCAATGAACAAGCGTTCGCGCCTGCACCTGCCCAAATCGCCCGCTAGACCGGGCGAAAAACCCGATTTCAGCTACGTCCATCTGTCCCCCGCCGGCGCGGTACCCCGGCCGGAGGTCAGTGCCAAAGTTCGCGACTTGGGATCGCTCGCGGTCGAGTTGGTGAGAGTGCTGGACGACGACCACGAAGCCGTCGGCCCCTGGCATCCGCATCTCGACCCGGAGGAATTGCAGGTGGGCCTGCGGCACATGCTGCTCACGCGCCTCTACGATGACCGCATGCAACGTACGCAGCGCTCCGGAAAAATCTCCTTTTACATGCGCTCGCTGGGAGAGGAAGCGGTGTCCGTCGCGCAATGCATGGCGCTCAAGCCGGGCGACATGCTGTTCCCGTCCTACCGCAATCAGGGCTTGCACATCGTTCGTGGAACCTCGCTGGTCGACATGATGTGTCAGTTGCTGTCGAACACGCGCGACATGTGCAAGGGCCGGCAGCTTCCGGTGATGTACCACTCTCGGCCCGGGAACATGTTCTCCATCTCGGGCAATCTCGCCACGCAATTTCCCCAGGCGGTCGGCTGGGCGATGGCGGCGGCGCTCAAGGGCGAAGACCATCTCGCCGCGAGCTGGATCGGCGAAGGCTCGAGCGCGGAGGCGGACTTTCACCACGCGCTGCTGTTCGCCTCGGTGTACCAAGCCCCCGTGATCTTGAACGTCGTCAACAATCAATGGGCCATCTCCACTTTCCAGGGATATGCGGGCGGCGAGCAGCGCAGTTTCGCGGCGCGAGGACCCGGGTACGGCGTTGCCGGCATCCGTGTCGACGGTAACGATTTCCTCGCGGTATATGCCGTCACTGAGTGGGCGGCACAGCGTGCGCGCACCGGAGGCGGTCCGACCTTGATCGAGCTCGTCACCTACCGGGCGGCCGCGCATTCCACGAGCGACGATCCGGCGCGCTATCGCGCCAAGGACGACCAGGAACACTGGCCGCTGGGCGACCCGATCGAGCGCCTCAAGCGCTACTTGATCAAGCTCGGCGAATGGTCGGAAGAGCGGCATCGGGCTCTCACCGTCGAACTCGAGGCATTGGTCGTCTCGAGCTGGGCGCAGGCGGTGACGTACGGCACCATGAGCGAGGGCCCGAGGCTCGATGCAGACCTCATGTTCGAGGACGTATTCAAGGAAATGCCGCAGCACTTGGTCCGGCAGCGGGCGCAGATGCGGGCGGAGCGCGATGCGGGCCACGCGAAGGCGAGCGCCCAGGCGGACGGCGCGGCCCAGGCAGACGGCGCGGCCCAGGCAGCGGCCACTTCGAGCGGCGGGGAGCCGTAGGGCCGTGGCGAACATGAACATGATTCAGGCGCTCAATTCGGCCATGGACATCATGCTCGGGCGCGACCCCTCCGTGGTGCTCATGGGCGAGGATATCGGCTATTTCGGCGGCGTATTTCGCGCCACGGAAGGCCTGCAGCGCAAATATGGCGAACATCGCGTGCTCGACACCCCGATTGCCGAGGGCGGCATCATTGGGACTGCCATCGGCATGGCGGTGAACGGCCTGCGGCCGGTCGCCGAGATTCAGTTCGCGGACTACATCTATCCGGGTTTCGATCAGATCGTGAGCGAGCTCGCGCGACTGCGCTATCGCAGCGCCGGCGAGTTCTTCGCGCCGGTGACCATTCGAACCCCGTGCGGCGGCGGCATTCGCGGCGGACAAACCCACTCGCAGAGCCCGGAGGGCATCTTCACCCACGTCAGCGGCGTGAAGGTGCTCATGCCCTCGAACCCCTACGATGCCAAGGGGCTGTTGATCACGGCGATCGAGGACGATGATCCGGTGATTTTTTTCGAGCCGAAGCGCCTGTACAACGGTCCTTTCGACGGCGACTCCGGCAAGCCGGCGGTGCCGTGGAGCGCTCACCCGAAGGGTCAGGTGCCCGAAGGGCATTACAAGGTGCCGCTGGGACTGGCCGAGGTGGTGCGCGAGGGCTCCCAGGTCACGATCGTGACGTACGGAACCATGGTGTTCGTCGCCCAGGCCGCCGCCGCGGCCCTTGGCGTGGACGCGGAGATCGTCGATCTGCGGTCGCTCGTGCCCCTGGATGTGGAAACCATCGTCGCCTCGGTCAGAAAAACCGGACGCTGCGTGGTGGCGCACGAAGCAACGCGCTTCTCCGGTTTCGGCGCCGAACTCGTCGCCGTGATTCAGGAGGAATGCTTCTGGCACCTGGAAGCGCCCATTCAGCGAGTCGCGGGTTGGGATACGCCTTATCCGCACGCCTTCGAATGGGAATACTTTCCCGGTCAGCAACGAGTCGCAACGGCCGTCAAGGCCGCGATGGAGTCGGCATGAGTCAGTTCGTGTTCAAGATGCCGGATCTCGGCGAGGGAACCGTCGAGGCCGAGATCATCGCCTGGCACACGGCACCGGGCGCCACGGTGGCCGAGGATCAGATCATCGTCGAAGTGATGACCGACAAGGCTGCGGTCGAGGTGCCGGCACCGGTCAGCGGCAAGGTCATTTCTGTCACCGGGAACCCGGGTGACAAGGTGGCGGTCGGTTCGCCGCTGATCGTGTTCGACGTGGGCGCGCCCGTCTCGGCGGGAGCCAAAGCGGTCGACGCGCCCAAAGGCGCCGCGCGCGCGATGCCGGTGAACGCACAGAGAACCGCCGCGCCGCCGCCCGCGCCGACTGCCGCGCCGCCGACTGCCGCGCCGCCGGCTGCCGCGCCGCCGGCTGCCGCAACCGCCACGCCGACCGGCTCGCCAACGGGACGGATCATGACCTCACCCGCCAACCGGCGCCGAGCGAGCGAAGCGGGCATCGATTTGCACGCCGTGGTGGGTTCGGGCCCGGGTGGCCGCATCGTTCGAGAGGACCTGGCGTCCGCGGCCTCCGCGCCTAGCGGCGACGTTTCCGCGGAAACGTCCGAGATCAAGGTCATCGGGGTGCGACGCCTGATCGCCGAGCGGATGAGCGAGGCCAAGCGCAATATCCCGCATTTTGCCTATGTGGAAGAGGTCGACGTGACCGAGCTCGAGGCGCTGCGCCAGCACCTCAATTCCAAGAATGGGCGGGGCGAGCCGTCCTTGACCTACCTGCCGCTGGTGATCGCGGCGCTGGTGCGCACCTTGAACTCCTTTCCGCAGTGCAATGTCCTATACGACGCTGCGCGAGGGGTCCTGGTACGCCATCGCGCGGTGCACGTGGGGGTGGCCACTCAGACGCCGGACGGATTGAAGGTTCCGGTGGTACGCCATGCCGAGAGGCTCACGCTTGCGGGGCTCGCTGCCGAGATCCGCCGGGTCACGGAGCGGGCGCGCGCCAACAAGGCCTCTCGCGACGAGCTGGTCGGCTCGACCATCACGGTCACCAGTCTGGGCAAATTGGGAGGGATCGCGTCCACACCCATCATCAACGCACCGGAAGTCGCCATCATCGGCCTCAACAAGGCGGTGGAGCGACCGGTGGTTCACCAAGGTGCGGTGGCGATACGCCGAATCATGAACTTGTCCTCTTCATTCGATCATCGCTTCGTGGACGGTTATGATGCGGCGGCGATGATTCAAGCATTGAAAGAGCTGCTCGAGCATCCGGCAATGATCTTCATTCCAAGGTGATATCTCCATGACCCCGCAACCCCAACGTGTGGCTTCGGAGCCAAAGGCCCAAACTTCGCGCCCGGCGTTCGGCAGCGTGCTCGCTTCGCATATGGCGGTCGCCACGTACCGTGAGGGGCGCTGGAGCGAGTCCGAGGTCAAACCGGTCGAGCCCGTACAGTTGAGTCCCGCCGCTCACGTGCTGCATTACTCGAGCACCTGTTTCGAAGGCTTCAAGGCGTTCCGACATGCGGACGGGTCGGTTCATACATTCCGGATGGACCGCCACATCCAGCGTCTGCGTCAGAGCGCCCGTCAGCTGGTGCTGCCGGAGCCGCCCGCCGCCATGGCGGGCGACATGGTTCGCGCCGTGATCGCGCAGTGCCGCGACGCCGTGCCCGAGGCGCCGGGTGCGCTGTACCTGCGGCCGATCCTGTTCGGCACCACGGCGAACATTGGCGCCGCCGCGACGCCGGCAACCGAGGCGATGCTGTTGGTGCTGGCGAGCCCGGTTTGGGATTACTTCGCGGGCGGGATGAAGCCGCTGCGCATCCTGGTCGACGATGAGCACACACGATCGGCGGCGCAGATGGGCATGGTCAAGACGGGAGGCAATTATGCCGCGGCGATGGGCCCCACCTTGGCCGCCCGCGCCAAATATCAAGCGGACCAGGTGCTGTTCTGTCCGGGCGGCGAGGTCCAAGAGACCGGCGCGGCCAATTTTCTGTTGATTCGCGACGGTGAATTGCTGACGCGCGGCCTCGACAGCACTTTCCTGCATGGGGTCACCCGGGACTCGTTGCTCACCCTGGCGCGCGACCGCGGCTTCAATGTATCCGAACGCGTGTTCGACGTGCAGGAAATGCTCGAATGGGTGAAGTCCGGCGAGGCGGCCCTGTCAGGCACCGCCGCCGTGCTCGCCGGCGTCGGCACGCTGATTTACCGCGGTACGGAACATCGCGTGGCAAGTGGCGAGGTGGGGCAACAGACCCGCGCGCTGCGCGCGCAACTCGTCGCCATCCAACAGGGTGAAGCGCCCGACAACCACGGCTGGCTGCAGAAGATCTAAAGCGCCGAGCGGCTCAGGTGCCGCTCAATACTCGTCGTGCTCCTCGTCGTCTTCGTCGTCGAGGTCATCGTCATCGTCGTCGTCTTCGTCATCCTCGTCCTCGTCCCAATCCTCGTCCTCCTCTTCGTCCTCGTCCTTTTCGGACTTCGACCCGGACCAACCCTCGGGCTCTTCGGTGAGCTCGAGGTCGAGCTCCGCCCAATCGTCCACATCGAGTTCCTCGATGTCGCCGTCGAGATGCTGGATTTCGACTATTTCCCGGTCCTCATCGACGCGAAGCACCTGAAAAGTCTCGTCGTTCTCCAGATCTTCATACCATTGACCGACGGTTGGTTCGTACTCTCTACCCACTAAGATTCGTCCTTTTTTCGAGCCGCGCTGCCGGTTGGCTGGCGAATGTTTGATTGGCAGGCGAATATTAGGGGAGGCCGGTCCGCTAAGTAAATGGCAAAATCGCGCCAGTATGAACGTCGCCGACCGCAAACTGAGTGCTCGCCGCCTGATCGAGGCGCGTCGCGTCGTCGTCAAGGTGGGATCGGCACTCCTGGTGGATGCCGAGAAAGGGCGTCTGAACCGCACCTGGCTGGAAAGCTTTGCGGCGGACATCGCGCATCTGAAGCGGCGTGGTCAGGAGGTCATCCTGGTGTCCTCCGGAGCGATCGCTCTCGGGCGGCGACATTTGGGACTCAGCGCCGGCCCGCTCAAACTGGAGGAGAGTCAGGCGGCTGCGGCGGTCGGGCAGATTCGCCTGGCACATGCCTACAAGGAGCTTTTGGAGGCGCACGAGATCACGGTGGCGCAGATTCTGCTGACCCTCGGCGATACGGAGCAGCGACGCCGGTACTTGAATGCCCGCGGCACGCTGCAGACGTTGCTGTCGCTCGGCGCGGTCCCGGTGATCAACGAGAACGATACCGTGGCCACGGCCGAGATCCGCTATGGCGACAACGACCGGCTGGCAGCGCGGGTGGCCCAGATGGCGGGCGCCGACTGCCTGGTCTTGCTGTCGGACATCGACGGGCTGTATACGGCGAACCCGCACGAGGATCCCGGGGCCGAGCTCATTTCTCGGGTTCTCGACATAACGCCCGCCATCGAAGCCATGGCCGGCGGCGCCAGCAGCGGTTTTGGGACGGGCGGCATGCAGACCAAGATCGCCGCCGCCAAGATTGCAGTGGGGGCGGGTTGTCATCTGTGCATCGCGAAGGGAGCCGCCCAGCATCCGTTGAAGCGCATCGAGGAAGGCGCACGATGCACCTGGTTCTTGCCCTCATCCACGCCATCGGCCGCGCGCAAGCAATGGATCGCCGGAACCTTGAGGCCGGCCGGCGCAATCAGTGTGGACGAGGGTGCGGTGCGCGCCCTCTTGCAGGGCAAGAGCCTGCTGCCAGCAGGCGTCACGCGCGCGGTCGGCCGCTTCGACCGCGGCGATACGGTGAGCATCGTGGGGCCCGACAGCCTGGAGGTCGCGCGCGGCATCTGCGCGTACTCCGACAGCGACACCGCGCGCATCATGGGCAGGAAGACCACCGAGATCGAGAACCTATTGGGCTTCAGGGGCCGCGATGAAATCGTTCATCGCGACGACCTGGTGCTGATGAGAGCGACGTGACGATGAGACTCCAGGAAACGGCAAGTTCCGCCCGGCACGAGGCGACCGTGGCTGAGATCATGACGGCGATGGGCCGCAACGCCCGGGACGCCGCTCCGCTGCTCGAACTGGCCTCGACCGACCAGAAGAATCGGGCCCTGCGCGCCGCGGCCGCGGTGCTGCGCAAACGCTGCAGCGAGATTCTGGCCGCGAATGCGCGGGACATGGAGGGGGCCGTGTCGAGCGGTGCCGGCGGCGCCCTGCTCGACCGGCTGAAGCTCGACGCGAGCCGGGTCGAGGCCATGGCACGCGCGCTCGAGGATATCGCCGAACTCCCCGATCCGATCGGCACGGTGCTCGCCGAGTGGACCCGGCCCAACGGGCTCAACATTCAACGCCGGCGAGTACCGCTCGGCGTGATCGGCATCATCTACGAGAGCAGACCGAATGTCACCGCGGATGCGGGAGCGTTGTGCCTGAAATCCGGTAACGCCGTGATCCTGCGCGGCGGCTCCGAGAGCGCGCGATCGAGCGCGCTCATTCATGAATGCCTGGTCGAGGGACTGCTCGCCGCGGATCTGCCGGGGACTGCCATCCAACGGGTGCCGACCACGGACCGCGCGGCTGTCGGCTTCATGCTCGCCGAGATGGCGCAATACATCGACGTGATCGTGCCGCGCGGCGGCAAGAGCCTCATTGAACGCGTTCAAAAAGAGGCTCGCGTGCCGGTCATCGGGCATCTCGAGGGAGTCTGTCATGTGTTCGTCGAGCGCGCGGCGAACCTCGAGATGGCACGCAACATCGTGCTCAACGCCAAGATGCGCCGCACCGGTGTCTGCGGCGCGGCGGAGACACTGCTGGTGGACCGCGGTTGTGCAGCCACCCACCTCACGCCGCTGATCGCGGCATTGCTCGCGGCGGGATGCGAAGTGCGCGGCGACGATACGGCGCTGCGAGCCGATCCGCGGGTCAAGCCGGCCACCGATCAGGATTGGTACACCGAATACCTCGATGCCATCATTGCGGTGCGGGTGGTCGACGGGGTGGACGCGGCCATCGAGCACATCCGCCGCTACGGATCCCAGCACACCGACTCGATCGTTACCGAAGATGCCGGGGCGGCGGAGCGCTTCTTGACGCGGGTCGACAGCGCCATTGTGCTGCATAACGCCTCGACCCAGTTCGCCGACGGCGGCGAGTTCGGAATGGGCGGGGAGATCGGCATCAGCACCGACAAGTTTCATGCGCGCGGTCCGGTCGGCGTCGATCAACTGACGAGCTACAAATATATCGTCAGGGGCTCGGGTCAGGTGCGCGATTGAGAGGGCGGGGATCGCTCGCCACTCGGCGGCGGGTCGAGCGCGAGGATGGCGGCGAGCCAGCGTCGAACCTCCCGCGGATCGTCAAGATGCCATTGCCCCGTGAGGCGATCGCCCACCGCGATCGACACGCCGCCCGCCCGCTCGACAAAGCGTAGACCCGGCTCATCCGTCAGGTCGTCACCCACGAATACGGGCGTTCTGCCGGCGAACGGCCACTCGCGCATGAACGCCTCGGCGGCGGTCGCTTTGGAAAAACCTTTGGGCTTGATCTCGAATACCTGATTGCCCGCCTGTACCTCATAACCGGCTTCGAGCGGCGCGGCCGCCGCTGCGACCGCACGGCACACGCTCGCCTCGAATTCAGGAGCGAGCCGATAGTGAACGGCAATCGTGCGTCCCTTGTCCTCGAACAAGGTGCCGGGATGCGATTCGACGAATGTCCGCAGCGACGCTCGAGCGCCCGTTAGAAATTCCTCGCGCTCGGGACCCGCCGCCCACATGGCACCCGAGGCGCCGCGACGCTCGGCGCCGTGCTGCCCGGCCGCGGGAAGCTTCAGCGGGGCGAATAGTTGGTCGATGGTCGCGATGCTGCGTCCGCTCACCAAGGCGAGCGCTCCGTTCAAACGTTGCGCGACGCCGCTGATCAGCGTGTTCAGCGACGGATCCACCACCACGGCGGAGGGCGTATCGGCGATTTCCACCAGGGTTCCGTCGACATCCAGAAACAGACACCACTCGTCGGAGGGTGCGGGCGCGGCATTTCTCATTTCGGGCGACCATATCCCATCCATCCCACGACCGCCACGGTGTGGCGGCATGCGTGCGTGTAAATCTTACATGACTCCAAGGCGCGCCTCGGTTGGAATGACGTGCCGCAGCAGGTATCCGAGACGCTGGGGGAGATTTTCGGTATTTTGCTATGCAACCGGCGTACTTTGAGCGGGAACTCTCCCCGGAGGTGTGGTGTTTCGTTCGGTGTTGTTGCGTTTCGTGTTGCCGGTGGCGCTTGCGTCGTGCGTGGTCGCATATTTCGGGCTGCCGTACATCCAGCGTTTGCTAGCGGAATGGTTCACCGCGGACGTGGAACTGCGCGCCCAGCTCGTGATGCATACCATGGAGGTGCCGCTCACGGAGCTCGTGGAACAGGGTAACGAAACGCGCCTTCACAGCTATCTGGCGAAATTGACCGCGGACGAGCGCCTGCTCGCCGTGCTCGTGTGCCGCCCGGACGGCACCGTCATCGCTAAAACCGAGCGCCTGCCGCGAGCGGTCGATTGCGAGGCAAGCACGGGCGCCACGTCCTCGTCCGCGCGGATCGTGCAGCTGCCCTCCGGCTCGGTCCAGGTGTCGCGTTTCGACTTCGACTCCGCGCAGCCCGTACCGTTTCGGATTGTGATGCTGTACGACCTGAGCTTCGTCGATCGCCGGCAGCGAACCGCGCGCGATTTCGTCCTGGTATTCACCGGCATCTCCGTGCTGCTGCTCGCCCTTCTCGTCGTGCTGGTGGCCTGGCTGCAGCTTCGCCGCTGGGTCAACGTGCTGATCGGGGACATCCGGGGAAAGAGGTTTCTCGACGACGCGCAATCGCCGCGGGCATCCAACCCGATCCTCTCCCAAGTGCGCCAGGTCCTCGCTGAGGCGGAGGAGAAGCAGCGCTTGGAGATCGACTTCCGCGAGAACTGGACGCCGCAAGCACTCCGGCAGGTGGTCAAGGATCATCTGCATTCCTCGCAGGTGATCATCGTCTCGAATCGCGAGCCGTACATTCACAACTACAACGCGGATCACCAGCCCGTCGTCCAGGTGCCCGCGAGCGGTATGGTGACCGCGCTCGAGCCGATCATGCGCGCGTGTTCCGGAGTGTGGGTGGCGCATGGCGCCGGAGCCGCGGATCGCGACACCGTGGACCGCTTCGATCACATTGCCGTTCCGCCCGACAACCCATCCTATACGTTACGGCGCGTGTGGCTGACCGAAGAGCAGGAACAGGGTTACTACTACGGATTTTCCAACGAGGGACTGTGGCCCCTGTGTCATCTGGCGTACGTGCGTCCGGCATTTCGGCCCAGCGACTGGCGTGCATACGAAGAGGTCAATGCCAAGTTTGCCGATGTGGTCTCGGCCGAGGCGAGCACGGACAGCCCCGTGGTGTTGATCCAGGATTTTCACTTCGCGCTGCTGCCGAAGCTCATCCGCGCGAGGATCCCCAAGGCAACCATCGCGCTGTTCTGGCACATCCCGTGGCCCAACGCGGAGACCTTCGGCGTCTGTCCGTGGAAGCGGGAGATGCTGCTGCACATGCTGGCGGCGGACATTCTCGGGTTTCACACGCGCTATCACTGCCAGAACTTTCTCGATACCGTGGATCGATTCGTGGAGTGCCAGATCGACCGCGAGCACATGACGATCACGCTTCAGGGACGCGTGTGCCGGGTGGCGGCCTATCCGATCTCGATCGAATGGCCGCCCCGATGGCTGCAATACCTGCCGGATGCGGCGGCCTGCCGTGCGGCCGTCCGGCAGCGGCACCGCATCGGGCCGGACGTGGTCATCGGCTTGGGCGTCGAGCGCTGGGACTTCACCAAAGGCATCCTCGAGCGTTTCCACGCGCTCGAGACGCTGCTGGAGAGTAATCCTCGGCACCGGGGCCGGATCACGCTCCTGCAAATCGCTTCGCCCTCCCGCAGCCAGTTGCCGGCGTACCGCGACCTGCAGCAGCAAACCTATCAGGAAGTGGAGCGCATCAACGGCAAATTCGCCGAGGGTGACTGGCGGCCGATCGTGCTGATCGGCGAGCACCAGGAGCCGCACAGCGTGTTCGAGCTGTATAGGGCCGCGGATTTTTGTCTGGTCAACAGTCTGCACGACGGGATGAACCTGGTCGCGAAGGAATTCGTGGCCGCGCGCGATGACGAGGACGGTGTATTGATCTTGAGCACGTTTGCCGGTGCGTCGCGCGAATTGACCGAGGCTGTGCTGATCAATCCCTTCGATGTCAATGAGACGGCACAGGCGATGGAGATCGCCATGCGCATGGGACGCGACGAGCGCCGCGACCGAATGAGCCTGATGCGGCGCACGGTCAAGGAAAACAATGTGTACCGGTGGGCGGGTCGGTTGCTGATGGATGCGGCTCGCATCCGACAGCGCCAAAGCCTGCCGTCGGTCAGATCGAGATTGGAGCGCTTCGGGACTTGAAGCGCTGCGGCTTCCCGTGAATCAAACGCGAGCGGCGAAGGCACGCAGCTTTTGCGCCGCAAGATCGAGGGTTGCGTCCTTTTTCGCGATGCACAGGCGGATCAACGTCATGGAGGGCGGGGAGGCATAGAAGGGCGACAACGGAATCGTCGCGACCTTGGCCTCGCGGATCAGGCGGTCGGCAAACTCCAGATCCTTCGATCGGCTGAGCGCGCCGTAATCCACCAGAAAAAAATAGGTGCCAGCGGCCCTCAAGGGCTCGAAGCCCGAACCGCGGAGCGCGTCCGCCAACAGGTCGCGTTTCGCCTGGAAGAATGCCGACAAGCCCGTCCAGGCATCGGGACGCCGGGCGAGATATCGGGAGATGGCGTGCTGCAAGGGGGCTGCAATGCTGAAGGTGTTGAACTGGTGCACCCGCCGCAGCTCTTGTGTCAGTGCGGGCGGCGCCACGCAGTAGCCGGTCCGCCAGCCGGTGGCATGCAGCGCCTTGCCGAAGGAGAACACGGCGAAGCTTCTTGCGCGCAATTCCGGGTGGGCAAGCACCGAATTTGGCTGCCGCCCGTCGAATATCACGTTCTCATAGACCTCATCGGCCAAGATCGTGACCGGACGGTCGCGGACGAGCGCGGCGAGCGCATCGAGATCGCCCCGATTCATGACGGTGCAACTCGGATTCTGCGGACTGTTGATGATGACGAGCCGAGTGCGCTCGCTCAATGCCGCACGCACCTCATCCCAATCGACGGCGAAGGCGGGCGGCTTCAACGGAATTCGAACGCATCGGCCGCCGGCCAGCCGGATGGCAGGCTCGTACGAGTCGTAGGCAGGATCGAAAATGACTGCCTCATCGCCGGATCCCACTACAGCTTGGATCGCGTCGTAAAGCGCCTCGGTTGCGCCGCAAGTGACGGTGATCTCGGCCAGCGGATCGACCGTCACATCGTAGGATGCCCGGATCTTGCGGGCGATCAGCTCACGCAGCGCGATGACTCCCTCCATGGGCGCATATTGGTTGTGGCCTTCCGCGACGGATTCCACCAAGGATGCCGCGAGGTCCGGGTCGATGGGATAATCCGGGAACCCCTGGCCGATGTTGAGGGCCCCTTCCTCGATCGCACGGCGCGACATCACGGTGAAGATGGTCGTGCCGACATCCGGCAACTTGCTGTTGAAGCGCATGTCGCCGGGAATGCTCACGCGTGCTCGGCGGCCTCGAGCGCCTGCAGGCCGCCTGCCAGCGAGTGCGCGTCGAACCCCCGCTTGCGCAGTTCCCGCGCGGCGGTCAGGCTGCGCTTGCCGGATGCACAGAGCAAAAGATAGCTGGCGCCGGGCGTCAAGGCGCCGCTGTCCGCGAGCAGCGCGGCCAGCGGGATGTGACGGGATGGTGTCGGCCTTGCCGAGAACTCTTCCGCGGTTCTGACATCGATGAGCTCGAAACGCTGCGCGGCGGCGAGCGAGGGCAGGCTGATTTCGATGTCCCGCTGCTCGCCCGGCAAATCGCGGATCAAGGCACAGTCGGGCGCGACGCACTCCACGCGGCGCGGCGCCTTGAGACGGGTGCTGCCGAAGCTCATGAAGTCCATCAGCAGCAGCTCGCCATCGAGCTGTCCCGGGATGCCAAGCAGGATCTTCAGCGTCAGCAAAGCCTGCAGGCAGCCGAAGGTTCCGGGTACGGGGCCGAGGACGCCGGTTTCGGCGCAATTGCCGACGACGCCATCCGCGGTCGCATCGGGCCAGATGCAGCGCAGGCACGCAAACGCTTGAGAGGGCGCGTAGACCTGGATCTGTCCCTCGTATTGATAGATGCTCGCGAACACCGCAGGGCGGCGGGCGAGCACCGCCGCGTCGTTGATCAGGAACTTGGTGCGAAAGTTGTCGCTGCAGTCCACCACGACGTCATGGGCGCGCACCAGCGGCAGAGCATTGTCCGCATCGAACCTGACTTCGTGTGCCTCGACCCGAACGGTGGGATTGAGTTTTTCTACCGCAGCGGCGGCGAGCGCCGCCTTCGGCCGGCCGGCCTCGGCACGGGCGTAGAGCGGCTGGCGGTGCAGATTACTTTCGTGCAGCGTGTCCGCATCGATGATGCCGAGGAAGCCGACGCCGGCGCCCGCGAGGTACTGAAGGACCGGGCTCCCCAATCCGCCGGCACCCACCACCAGAACCCGGGCCGCCGCGAGCTTCGCCTGACCGGCCACGCCGACCTCTTTGAGCAGGATTTGCCGCGAATAGTCAGGCTGCATCGTGATCGTGGGCCGTGGCGCGATCATGCCGGTGCTCGGGCGCCGCCGCGCAGCGTTCACAGTTCACCCATCCGGAATCGCCGTTCCGATAATGCTCCTTCTTCCAGATCGGTACGCGGTGTTTGACTTCATCGATGATGAAGCGGCAGGCGTCGAAGGCCTCGCCGCGATGCGTTGAACTCACGCCCACCCACACCGCCATATCGGACAAGCTCAAACGTCCCACGCGGTGGATGCAGAGCGCGTGTTTGATCGGAAAGCGAGCGGCGGCCTCGGCGAGAATGCGTTCGCCCTCTTTCAGCGCGAGCTCCTGAAACGCCTCGTACTCCAAACGCGTGACTTCCCGACCCTCGTTGAAATCACGAACCCACCCCTCGAAGCTCGCATAGCCACCCGCGCCGGGATCGAGCAGCTCACCTCGGGCGGCAGCGGTGTCGATCCTCAAGTCGGTAAAGCGAAAGCGCATCAGCCGCCGGCCACGGGAGGTATGAATACCACGGCATCGCCGGCGGCCAGCGGGCGCGACCAGGGGGCAAACTCGGAGTTGACGGCGACCTTGAGCTGTTCGCGCGGCAGCGTGAAGCCGTAGCGCGCCTTCAGTTCTGCGTAAAGGTCCGCCGGCGTCGACGCCAGCGTCTCGACGGTCTCTTCGGAGCGGCCCGATTGCTCGCGCATCAGGGCGAAATATTGAATTTTGAGCTGCATGGCATGGGTGGTCGTCGGCCCGGCGCTGGCGCGAACATACTCCTCCGGCGTGTTGACATTGTCGAGCGCACGCAGGTCTTGGGGTTCGAGGAGGCGCGCGGCATGATTCATGAGGAATTTACGCGGACAGTCCTTGCCTGCGGCAAGGAGCGCATCGATTTGCGCAGCTGCTTTTGGCTCCCATATCGCGCACAGCGGCTCGGGCAATTCATCATGCACACTGATGTAGGCGGTGGCGCTCGACGCCGGGTCGCGCTCTGCGAGCAATTGGCTCAACGCCCGATCGCTCAGGAAGGGTAAATCGCAGGCCACAACAAGCCATGCGTTGCCGGGATGGGCGGCGAACGCCGAGCGGATTCCGACGATGGGGCCCCGGCCCGCCACCGAATCCACGATCAACGGGTATCGCGCGCGGGCGGCGTCCCCGATTTGCGAGGCGCGCACCGACACGAACACCCGGTCCACGTGCCGGGCCAAGAGCTCCACAGCCCGATCGAGCTGGCTCTTGCCCTCATACAGAAGCGTTGCCTTGTCGCGCTTCATGCGCTCGCTCCCGCCGCCGGCGAGCACGAGCCCGAGCAGGGGCGTGCGCGCGCTCAAACCGAGGCCTCGCGGGAGTGGCGGCTCTTGCCGCCTTGCTTCGCGATCAGCCGCAGATCGGTGATGACGATGTCGTGAGACAACGCCTTGCACATGTCGTAGACCGTAAGTGCCGCGATGCTGGCGCCGGTGAGCGCTTCCATCTCAACGCCCGTCTTGTGGTGCACGCTCACCGTGCAACGGATCAGCGCGGCGTCTCCCTCGAGGTCGATGTCGATCCTGCAATTTTCGATCCCCAGCGGATGGCAGAACGGAATCAATTCATGGGTGCGTTTGGCAGCCATGACGCCGGCGATGATGGCGGTGTCGAAAATCGGCCCCTTGGATGAGCGCAGCCCCTGCTCGCGCAGTGCTGCAGCCACTGCGGACGGAAACAGCACCCGCACTTCGGCCACCGCGGTGCGCCGCGAGGCGGATTTGTCGCTCACGTCGACCATGGTCGGGCGCCGCTCGGCATCGAGATGAGTGAATGTCATGGGATCATCCGCCGATGTAGTACATCTCGATCTTCTTCTCGGCGGAGCCCGCCCGGCCCTGCTGGAGTTCCTGGCGGATCTCGCTGTATCGATCCGTACGGTCACCCCAGGTGCCACGAATGAGCTCGAGAATTTCCGAATCCGAGGCGCCGCCGCGCACCGCGGCCCGCAAATCCAGTCCCTGGGTGGCGAACAGGCAGGTGTAGAACTTCCCCTCGGACGACAGCCGTGCCCGCGTGCAGTTGCCGCAGAACGGCTGGGTCACCGAGGAGATGAAACCTATCTCCCCCTCGCCGTCGTCGAAGCGCCAGCGCCGGGCCACTTCACCGAGATAATTTTCCGAGACCGGATGCATCGGCCAGCGCGCGGCTATGCGCGCCGCGAGCTCGCGCGAGGGCACCACCATGTCCGGACGCCAGTCGTTGCGGTTGCCCACGTCCATGAACTCGATGAAGCGCACGATCACCGGTCGCCCGCGGAAGTGTTCCACGAGATCGACCACCGTGTGATCGTTCACGCCGCGTTCCACCACGGTGTTGACCTTGATCGGCGACAGGCCGGCGGCGATCGCGGCGTCGATACCGTGCAAGACCTGATCGAGGGCCGCAAAGCCGCCGCTCATGCGGGGAAAAATCTCCCGGTCGAGCGTATCGAGGCTCACCGTCACGCGATTCAAACCGTTCGCGTGCAAATCGACCGCATGTCGCCCGAGCAGCACGCCGTTGGTGGTGAGAGCGATGTCCTCGATCTCGGGAATCGCCGACAAATCGCCCACCAGATCCGCGAGGTTGGTTCGCAGCAACGGCTCGCCGCCGGTAAGGCGAAGCTTGCGCACGCCCAGCTCGGTAAACAGCCGGGCGATACGCACGATCTCGTCGAACGACAGCCGCTCCTGCGATTTCAGGAATTGATAGTGCTCGTGGAATTTCTCCTTCGGCATGCAGTACGGGCAGCGGAAATTGCAGCGATCCATCACCGAGATACGCAGGTCGTGCAGCGGCCGCCCGCGCCGGTCGAGCGGATTCTTGAGTCCCTTGATGTCGTGAACGTTGGAATTGGGCATGAAATCTCGTTACCAGCGATACATGCCGGTCACGAATCCCCTGGCATAGGTGTTGGGCCCCGGCGGCAACTCGACGAAGCCGTCGGTGCCCGCAAGGCCCAGGAAATCCCCGGGGCCCTTGGTCTGTCGGGGCGATGCCCAAGGCCGGCCCCAGTCGTCGTGCTCGACGGCGACGGGCAGAAAGTACGCGACGGACGGATTGACGACGACCGCCTCCCCCAACGCGATGCGCTCGGCAGGCCGGCGCCGCGTTCCCATCGCTTCGGCGATGGCCGGAATCACATAGCGGATCAGACACATGAGCGTGGACACGGGGTTTCCCGGCAAGCCGAACACGGACTGGCCTTGGGGACCGATACCGAACCACATCGGCCTGCCCGGCCGCTGCGCGATGTTGTGAAATACTTGCTGCACACCGAGACTCTCGAGCACTTTGGGGACCAGATCAAACTTACCCATGGAGACGCCGCCGCTCAAAATCAAGACCTCGTGCGTGGTCAGATGCAGCGCCAATCGTTCGCGCAGCCGGATCTCATCGTCCACCACGTGATCGTCACCGACCCGAGCGAAGCCTCTGCGGCGCAAGGTCGCAGCGACCGCGTAGGCGTTCGACCTGCGCACTTGGTGATCCGCGATCGGGTCTCCGGGTTCGATCAACTCGTCCCCGGTCGATACGATCATGACGGCAGGCTGGCTGCTGACGCGGACACGGGCCATACCCGCGGAGGCCGCCACCGCAATTTCCGGCGCCCGAAGCAAGGTTCCGCTCTGCAGCAGCAGCGTTCCCTGCCGGGTATCGCTGCCCCGGCGATGAACGTTGTGGTACGGAGCGATTGCGGCCACATGCTTCAGCACCGCGAAGCCGTCGATGACATCGTACTGTTCCAGCGCGATGACGCAGTCGCTGCTCTGCGGCAGGATGGCCCCGGTCATCACCTCGATGGCTTCGTCGCGCTCGAGCTTCAACGGCGGTACGCCGGCCGCCTGCGTCGCCTGGATGCGAAAGCGGCGCACGCCCCGGCGCAGCGACTCGCTGTCGAGCGCGACGCCGTCCATGGTCACCCGGTCGAAGGGCGGCTGATCGCGCTCCGCATAGATATTTTCGCGCAACGTTCCGCCGACACACTGCGTGAGCGGCAGTGATTCGATCGGCAGACACGTCAGCCGAGAGTTGATCGCCTCTTCGGCCAGACGCGGTGTGATGAGCGTACCAGCCTGCATAGTCAAAGATGGCGGCGGAGACCATCCACCGCCCTCGGGTTCAAGAAGCCGCGTGCTTGGCCTTGTAGGCCTTCAATTGATCGTTGAATTTGCCGACGATCGACTGAAGTTCGTCCACCGCCGCGTTGTTCTTCTGCGTGAGGATCTTCTGCTGCTCCTCTGCCTTCGCCTTGTCGTCCTTGGAGAGTTTGGACGGATCCTTCGGGGTGGCCGCGTCGATCTCGAGCTTGATGCAGTCCAGGTACGCATTCATCTCGGTGTTGTAGCGGCTCACCTCGTTCTTTCCAGCGATCATTTCTTCCTTCGATGCGGTGTTGCCGTCGGGCATGTGATCCGGCGCCCGGGGATAGGTGCAAGTCGCCTGCGCGTGAGCGGCAGAACCCAATGCGAAAACCAGCGTGAGCGGTATCCAAGCCTTCATCGGGAATCCTCTATTTATCGGTGCGAATGTTTATCGGTCCACTGCGATCTTACGGCCAACAGCGGGAACCCCGCCAGCGGTTGCCGGAATTCGTGTAAGTATCTGATTATTGTCTCATTTGAACGGGTCGAAGGGGTTTGGTTCCCGAATCAGGTTGGATTCCCCGGCAGAAGAGGAGGGGTCGGGCGGCGGATATGCATGGCGTTTCCGGTTCACCGATCCCGCAAACTGACGCCCAAGCACTCGGCGGAGCGCGGCGCACGTAGCTAAAGCGCGTGACCGGACCGGTCCGATCAAGATTCGGCTAAACTTGCTGAGATGCGCCCGTAGCTCAGCTGGATAGAGTACTTGGCTTCGAACCAAGTGGTCGGGAGTTCGAATCTCTCCGGGCGCGCAATCAGCCATGTGTTGAGCTGGCGGAGCCGAAAGGTCGAGAGAAAAAGTGGAGTTGCCGTCTGGGCTTCAATCGATAGAGTTGCGCGGGACGATTGGCACCGCTTTTCATCCGAGGCAATGAATCGACTAGTTTCGCGGCCAAAAATCTCGTCCGAAAAGCTTTTTTCTCGAGCTTTCGCGCCAACAGAATCTCATACATGCGCTGCAACTCAGTCAGCGTAAATTCAACGGGCATCAGAAACGTTGGCAATGAGGTGTACTCGACCTTGTTGCGCAGCCGAATGACCGCTGCCCTCAGTATCTCGGCGTGATCGAAGGCCAATGGCTCTCGCACTCGACTGGCCTCGATCTTGGTCCAGCGAGTCTCCCGGGCATTCCCGCCGGGGATGAGTTCGAGGTGATCGGCCGGGAGCAGCGCAAAGTACACGTGGGTCGCGGCCCAACCCCGGGGATCGCGCGTCGCGTTACCCCAACTGCCAACCTGTTCCAAGTACGGTGCCGCGACGCCGGTCTTTTCCTTGAGTTTCCTTGAAGCGCAGCCCTCCAGGTCGCGGTCGCGACTGACATCCACAAAGCCGCCGGGAAGAGCCCATTGCCCTGGATACGGCTCACCGGCCCCCTCCGGCCGCCGGACCAGAAGTACGTGCAGAGCCTCCTCGCGCACGCCAAAGATGGTGATATCGACCGTTGTCAGCGGCCGCTCGAACGTAAGTAATTGATTCATTGGTGCTATCCCATGCTCTGCCGGCATATGACCGGGGCGGTTGCAGCATAGCACTCGTTAGTGGTAGTGTGTCACTAACATAGTGGTACAAACCCACTAACTAGGAGAGGACAATGTTCGGAATCAGATTCGTCAAGGTTCAGCCGACCACCCACTTGATAGCGTTCCGACGTGGCAAGGTCATCCGCCAAGGCGCGGGATTCTCGATGTTTTACTATTCTCCGACCACCACGCTCGTGACGGTGCCGCTCGCCAGCCGCGAGGAGCCCTTCATTTTCGAGAACGTCACCGCAGATTTTCAGACCGTCACGGTGCAAGGGTTGGTCTCATTTCGGATCGCCGATCCCGTGAAGACCGCGCAACTGCTCAATTTTGCAGTGAGGCCGGATGGACGGACTTATGAGTCCAAGGATCCGGAGAAGCTGTCAGCGCGAGTGGTGACGGCGGTGCAAGTTTTGATCCAGAAGGCCATTCAGGAGGCCGCTCTCGGGGATGCGATCCGCAGTGCCGGAGGCCTGGCCGAGCGGGTGCTCCAGGGCTTGCGGGAAAACCATGAAATGACCGCCCTTGGTATCGAGCTTCTGGGACTGGCGATCCTTGCCGTCAAGCCAACGCCGGAAACCAGCCGTGCGCTGGAGGCCAAGGCGCGCGAGGCCGTGTTGCGCGAGGCGGACGAGGCAATTTTTGCGCGTCGTAATGCCGCGGTCGAGAACGAACGCGCCATCAAGCAAAGCGAGCTCGATACGGAGATCGCGGTGGAGCAAAAAAAACGCACGATTCGCGATACGCAAATGGAGGCTGAAGCATCCGTTCGCCGAAAGAAGAACGAGTTGCGCCAGGTCGACATGGAGGCTGATATCGTGGTCGAGGGCCGACGCACGGAATTCGTACGCATCAATGCGGAGAATACGCGCACCACCGCCGAGGCCGAGGCGCATCGCCTGGGGGCCGTGGCCAACGCGCTCGTAGGGCTCGATCCACATATCATCCAGTCGCTCACCGCCGCCGGCATGCAGCCCGGCCAGCTCATCGCTCAGGCATTTGTCGGTCTGTCGGAGCGGGCAGACAAGATCGGGCAGCTCAATCTCTCTCCCGACTTGCTGCAAACCCTGATGGCTCAAACACCGATCAGGGAGTCGGTCCGTGCCAAAGCTTGATCGCAAGGTCGTGCTCGTCACGCGCAGGACGCGCATCGAGGAGCTCATCGGCCGCTACCACACTGAAGCGCAAGCGCGCTTCTATGTGGAACACTTGGGGGCGGATTTCAACGAATACGAACTTGAGCATCGCACCTACCACGCAGCCCTGGAGGCGGTCACCACCGCCATCGAATCGCGTTGTCGCCTGCAGAGCATGGACCGCTCGCTGGCCCCCAACTATCTGTTCGCCCCCGACGACATTGTGGTCGCGGTAGGGCAAGATGGGCTGGTCGCCAACACGCTCAAATATCTCCAGGGGCAGCCTCTGGTGGGCGTGAATCCGGATCCGCTTCGCTATGATGGCGTACTGTTGCCTTTCGAGGCGCGCGACGTTGGCCTGATTCTCGATGATCTACTGATGCGGTCTCGGCCCAGCAAAACGGTCACTCTGGCGCAGGCAGCTCTGTCTGACGGCCAGATGCTCTACGCCGTCAACGACCTTTTCATTGGCCCCAAATCCCACACTTCGGCGCGCTACGAGATCCGTTTGGGCGATGAATCGGAAATTCAGTCCTCCAGCGGAGTGATCGTCTCGACCGGCCTCGGGTCCACCGGCTGGCTGAGGAGCATCATCACCGGTTCCACGGGCATTGCCGCGAGCCTCGAGCCGCAAACCCGCCGCCTGAGCCAGATTCAGATGCCTTGGGACGCTCGCTATTTGCACTTTGCCGTGCGCGAACCCTTCCCGAGCGTGTCGTCCCAGGCGACGTTGGTATTCGGGACCACGGACCCGAATCATCCACTGGAGTTGCGCTCGATGATGCCGGAGAACGGGGTCATCTTCAGCGACGGGATGGAGGGGGATTTTTTGAATTTCACCTCCGGTCTCATCGCCCGTATATCGGTCGCTGATCGGGTCGGACACCTGGTGCAATGAGGCTTACACAAGAGTGGCAACTGCCTCACGCTTTTCCAAGACCGTCGTGTCCGGTAACATGGCTTCGACGCACGCCCAGCAATTCACGCTCACGGTGAGCGGGTAGGAGCAGCGACTCGATGAAGGTGTCCTGGGTGTTTGACGTCATCTCGCCATTTGCCTATCTGGCGCGTACACGGCTCGGCCGATTGCCCGCAAACGTGACGGTCGAATTTGTGCCTGTATTATTCGCCGGCCTGTTGTCCCATTTTGGGCAGCTGGGCCCTGCCGAAGTGGGGCCAAAACGACGCTTCACGTATCGCTTTACGTTGTGGAGAGCGAGGCAGCTCGGGGTTCCCATGCACTGGCCGCCGGCGCACCCATTCAATCCCTTGGCTGCTCTGAGATTGATCATCGCCGCGGGCTCGGATGCTCGAGCTGTTGAGGTCGTGTTCAATGCAATCTTCGCCGAAGGTAGAAATGTGGAGGATCCGGAGGTTATCGAGGCACTGGCTCGCAAGCTCGGCATCGACGACCTATCCAAGCTAGGTAGCGCCGAAACCAAAACGCGGCTTCGAGACAACACCGACTGGGCCATTGGCCGTGGAGTTTTCGGCGTACCCACTCTGGTGATCGGCGAAGAGACGTTTTGGGGCTTCGATGGATTCGACCTGGCGCTCGATTACCTGCGTGACCCGGCCCAATTTGCAGATGCCGAGATGAAGCGATTGGAGCAACTGCCTGTGGGGGCGGTTCGAGCTGAAAAGCGGTCATAAAAGACAGACTCACAGCCCGGATGACTCAGTAGATCTTGTCGCCCTTCTGCACTCCAAAGGAAGTCTGCGGTGCGCAGACGCCGTTCACCGTCGTCCCGCCGTTGTGGAGGGCCGGAAACAACGGCTGCATGCTTTGGGGGAAGCCGAACGTCGGCTTCGTCAGCGCGTCGAGCCGGCCAAGATCCTCGGCAGAAAGCTTCACGTCGAGGGCCTTCACGTTGTCCTCGAGCTGTGCCAGGCGTCGCGCGCCGATAATGGTCGAAGTCACGCCGGGCTGCGCCTGCACCCAGGCGAGTGCAACGCGCGCGACAGTGCTTCGGTGGGATTTGGCGATGATCTCCAACTGGTCCACGATCGCATAGGTCTTCTCGGTGAGGAACGCATCGGCGATGAAGGCGCGATCAGGCTTGATCTGGCCGGCGTTGCCTCGCGTGTACTTGCCGCTCAGCATGCCGCTCTTCAGGGGCGACCACGGCGTGATCCCGAGGCCGAACTCGTGCGCCATCGGCACAAGGTCCTGCTCCACGGTTCGCTCCAACAGCGAGTATTCGATCTGCAGTCCGACGAACGCGGGCCATCCACGGAACCGCGCGATGACGTTTGCCTCTGCGACCTTCCACGCAGGCGTGTCGGAGACGCCGAGGTAGCGCACCTTGCCGGCGCGCACCAGGTCCTCGAGTGCGGCCATCGTCTCCTCGATCGGCGTATGTACGTCCCAGTTGTGCAGCCAGTACAGGTCGATGTAGTCGGTCTGCAGGCGGCGCAGCGAATTCTCACATGCCGCCATGATCGACTTGCGGCCGGAGCCGCCGCCGTTGGGATCGCCGGGGTACAAGTTGCCGCTGAATTTCGTGGCGATGACGAGCCGGTCGCGCCGGGCGCCGTGCCGCCCCACATGGTCGCCGATGATCTTTTCGGAATGACCTTTCGTGTACATGTTCGCGGTATCGATGAAGTTGCCGCCGAGCTCGATAAAGCGATCGAGGATCTGTTGAGACTCCTCGACGCTGGAGCCCCAACCGAGCTCTTCACCGAAGGTCATCGTGCCGAGACAGAAGGGACTTACACGCAGGCCTGAACGGCCGAGGGTAATGTAGTGATCGAGGGGCATGGTGCGCTCCGCCGTGGGTATAGAGCACAGCATACAGAAACCCACGGGGAATCACGCCAGTCGATCGATCGCCGCGGCGACCACGGACTCGCACGGGCGTTATGAAATTCCTGCTCCGGAAAGAAGCTTCTTTCAGGGGCTTTATACGTCCTATCACTTGCAACCTCATAAATCGGGCTTGGCGTTTTCGCCTGTCTCCTGGAATGGGGAGGGTCCCCGGCCGCCGCTCGCCATGGTGTCCGCGCACGACACGACAGAGGGTCAACTGCGTGAAATCCGGCTCATGCTGGGCTACGCGGAGTGCTTGCAAGTTCCCATTGCGCAGGCGGCAACGCTGCTGCCATTTTATCGCTTGCTGTTGAGTGACGCGATTCGTCTCGGCGCGGAATCGGACGATCCAGGCTTGCTGCGGATGGTCTGCGGCAGTATTTCCTCGGTTGGGCGGGACGACTCCCAGGCGACGGTAGGAGCAGTGTCGACTTTAATACCGGGTTCCAGCGACCCGCGGGAAAAGCTCATCTTCAATCGCTTGGAACCGAGATGCCTGGCGATCACGGAACCGGTACGACCTACGATACGGCGGGTCGTGCACCCCAATCCCAGCGCGACGGCGCCTGCTTCGACTGCGCCAGCCGATCCGTCAAAGTAGGCAGCGCCGATGACGCTTCGTCGCCAATTTGGATTGCGGTAAAATCGCATCGATGTCAAAGAGAACACCCCGGTGGAGCAAGCGACCGATCACGCAAGACTATGCGGCCGCGCTCGATTATTTGGGATTGATTTTGCCCACGTCAGAAGCCAAACAGCTGGTGAGCCGCCTGCGAAGTGCGCGGCCAATAAAAAGGCTGGCAAAGGACCTGCTGCGCGCGAGCGCCCTTCCGGTCCTTCCACCGGAGGATGCCGCAGTCGCCAAAGACTTGAAGAGGATTCAGAAGGGCAAAGCCCTGTCACCGATCCTGTTGGTGCAGGGAGATGCGTTCAAAAACTCGGCGCTCATTGTCGCCGACGGCTATCACCGGATTTGTGCCGCCTATCACCAAGACGAGAGCGCCGAGGTGATGTGCCTGATGGCGACCCGCTGAACTGTCAGCCACCCTGGCCGTCAAAAAAGGATTTCACGGCCGCTAGACAGAAAGGCGGCACGAGGCGGGCGTGATAATCCGCGAGCACTGCGGCGTGTCCGCCGTCGGTGGCACCGCCGGCTACAGCGGCCACTTCCACGGCCGTGACCACGGCATTGAAAGCGTCCTTCTCATCTGCATAGGTATCATTTGCCGTCGGCGCGGAGGCAATGTCCAGGATGGTCGCGGGGGCGCTCGGCGCATTCTTCGCCCAATAGGCCTGCATCAGCTGAGTATTGAAGAAGAAAACGTCAGGATCTCCATCGCCGCCGCACAGCAATGTGGGCATCGCCGGTGTCCAGTTGCGAAGATCGTTGGCCTTCAAATCTTGCCGCAACGTGTTTTCGGGCGACGCGGCGGGTAGCCCCGTGGTCGTCGTTGGGAAGCCGCCGTCGGGATTGGCCTGCTCATCCTGCAGATAAGCGAGGCGGTAGCTGTTGAGGATCAGGTAATCGCTGGACGCAAAACCCGCTGCAAACACCGTGGCGAGGTTGGCCGGCGTGGTTGCCGGCGTGATCGAGGCGTACTGGGGCGCGGGTGGCGTGCTGCTGAAGAGGGCGCTGCTCGGCAACAGGCTTTCGGAATAAAGGGTGCTGATGGGCGTCGTGCTCGGCAGCAGTCCGGCGATGTCGTTGGCAAAGGGTGTGGCGAAGACGTCCGTGGGCGCCGAATAAAGATTGCCGTAGGCGTTCTGATAGCCATCCGCGAGGAGCGCCACATTCTCCGTCGCACTGCCATTCACCTCCCCTAAAAAGATGGCATCAGCGAATGCGGCGAGCGCATAGGGCCCGGACATCGGTGCGGAGGCGGTCACTGTCTCGCCAGCCGCTTGCATCGCGCGGGTCGCGGCCATCGCCACGTAGCCGCCCTGAGAGTATCCGGTGACGAAGAGCTTGTGATTGTCGGTGGCCGTCGGTGCGATCGCGAGCAGCAGCGCACTGCGTGCAGCGATCAGCGCATCGATCATTTCGGCCGCTTGCTGTGCACCGACCAGGTACGGATGATAGCCGAGGGTCGATGAATCATAGCCCGCGTAGTTCGGTGCGACGACAATGTAGCCCTCAGCGGCGAACAGGGCCGCAAGAATGAGCCCCTCGCTGCTCGCGTTCGAGCCGGACAGCTGCGCCATGTCGTAGTTCTTTACCGGCGTGGTGCCATGGGCGTACTCGACGATGGGCCGTGGGCCCTGACAGGCGGCTGATCCGCTGGGCACCATCAGTGCACCGGTGGATGTGGTGAGCTCGGATTTTGCCCCAATCGTCTCGTAATTGAGGCGGTAAACATTCACGGTGCAGATCGGCGAGTAGCGGAGGGTGAGCAGCTCCTGCCCGAGCGCGTCGAGACTGAGCTGTCCGAGCAGATCCGAGGTTCCAAAGCTGGCCACCAATGTCGGCGGACTGGTGAGCAGCTGGCCGCGCTCGGGTGTAGAGGAGCCGGGCGACGAAGATGAGGGAGCCGAGCCATCATGGGTCCCCGAGCTGCATCCCGACAGCATGAGCAGCGCCGCCACCCCGGCGGTCACGGAAGAGGTCAGACGGTCCATGAGATCCCTTCGCACCGGTCGGTGACGATAATTGCTCCTACCCATAGGAACTGCTGGACGGGGGGAAGTTCACGCATCGATCTTGCCCCTGCGCCAATTGGGCTGCGGCTCCAGGGCGACGCAGATCACATTCCGGCGCATTCTGGATGTGAACCGATAGCAATTTTCCGAATTTCCTACGCCGGTGTGAGCGGATGCCCATAGCCGGATACGGGCCGATCGGCTAACAATCCGCTGGCCATGAATCTGCGCGTTTCACCAGGAATGGAAACTCCGACGGGCGGTGCTCTCGAGGCTGCACGCATGGCTGTCGACGCGGGCCTGACGTATGTGTCCGACGACGAACCGGGTATCCGCCGCCGGCGGGTAGGCAAAGGATTCAGATACTTCACCCCCGAAAACCGCCCGCTGCAAGCGGCCGACGAATTGAAACGCATCGCCAGCTTGGCCGTCCCGCCCGCCTATCGCAACGTGTGGATCTGCATGAGGCCGCATGGTCACCTGCAAGCCACCGGTCGGGATGCCCGCGGTCGTAAACAATACCGTTACCATCCGCAATGGCGACTGGTGCGCGACAGCGCGAAGTTCGATCGCATGGTGATGTTCGGCCAAGCATTGCCGAAGTTGCGGCGCAAGCTCAAGCGCGATATGGCGCTGCCGGGCCTGCCGCGCGAAAAAGTGCTGGCGGTGGTCGTGACCCTCCTCGATACCACGAGAGTGCGCATCGGCAATACCGAGTACGCGCGCGATAACAAGAGCTTCGGCCTGACGACGCTGCGCAACCGTCACGTGAGTTTCATTCGGGATGGTCGCGCGGTATTGAATTTCCGCGGCAAGGGCGGCATCCAACATGAAGTCCTCATCGACGATAAGCGTATCGCCCGAATCGTGCGACACTGTCAGGAGCTGCCAGGCCAGCATTTATTCCAATACGTCACCGATTCAGGCGAGCGCTGCCCGATCGATTCGGGCCAGGTCAATGACTACCTGCGCGAGGCCATGGGGGAGGAGTTCACTGCCAAGGATTTCCGCACTTGGGGCGCAACCTTGCGGGCAGTCACCTTGTTGGCCCAAACCGCGCTGCCCGAGCAAGCGAGCGAACAGGCCTTCAAGAGTGAAATCGTCAAGGTGGTGAAGCAAGTCGCGGCGGAGTTGCGCAACACGCCCGCCGTGTGTCGCAAGTCCTACATCAATCCCGCGGTATTCGAGGCCTGGCGCTCCGGCACCATCCATAAAACCTTCAATGGCAGTCTCACACTCGCGGCGCCGCGCAAGGCCGACACGCTGGTGCTCGAGTTCTTGCGCAGAAAGCTCAGCTCATAGGGCTACGCGTCCGCATACGGCCGAATGGTGTGCCGTCACGGCTGGCCCTGACCTCCGCCGGCGCCGTAAATATTACCGGTGGTGAAACTCGCATCGCTCGCTGCCAGTTGCACGTAAATGGACGCGAGTTCCGCAGGTTGACCAGGGCGGCCCAGAGCGGTCGTGCTTCCGAAATGCTGGTACTTTTGCGGTGATGCGCCGCCGCTGATCTGCAGCGGCGTCCAGATCGGTCCCGGCGCGACGCCATTGACGCGAATGCCGCGGCCTCCCAGTTGTTTCGCAAGCGACTTGACGTAGTTCATGGTCGCTGCCTTGGTCTGCGCATAGTCATACAGGTCGGGGGAAGGGTCGTATGCCTGCTCGGAGGTCGTGCCGATGATGCAGGACCCTTCGCTCAAGTGAGGCAGAGCGGCCTTGATGATGTAAAACGGAGCATATATGTTGGTCTTGATGGTCGCGTCGAAGTCCTCGTCGCTGATCTCGAGAATCGATGCCCTGGACTGTTGCCTGCCGGCGTTGCAGACCACGATGTCGAGGCCTCCCAGGCTTTGAACCGCTTGCGCTACCAGCTTCTGGCAGAAGGCACGATCGCGCAAATCACCGGGAATCGGAAACCCGCGCCGTCCGGCGTCCTTGATGAGCTGGATGACCTCACGCGCGTCGGGCTCCTCGACGGGCAGGTAGTTGATCGCCACGTCGGCGCCCTCGCGAGCGTAGGCGATCGCGGCGGCGCGCCCCATGCCCGAATCGCCGCCGGTGATCAGCGCCTTTCTGCCGGCCAGTCGACCCGAGCCGCGGTAGCTCTTTTCTCCGTGATCCGGCTTGGGATTCATCTTGCCCACGAGGCCCGGCCAGGGCTGCGGCTGTTCTTGGAAAGGAGGCTTGGGGTACTTCGAGCGCGGATCATCCTTGGCAACGGCTGGCCGGTCCGTGGCCAGACCCATGCCTACCAGCCCTGCCGCTTGACGTCGGGAAAGAGACTTATTGAACTCGTCCATCGTCGACTCCAGTTAGACTTTAGCAAGCAACGAAGGCTAGCAGCTGGGTTGTCGGACGCCACGGGGCAATCGCAGGGAGCGCGTGTCGGCCAATGATTACGGGCAGCGATGCACGCCATGGCGCCGGGCCCGATCAGTAATGGGGCGGCCGCTCGTCGGCCGGCGTAGCTGGCGTGACGTCGGAATCGCGTGCCGACTGCACCAGTGCCGCCAGCGCCGTGAGCCGATCGCGCAGAGTGTCGATGTCCCGTTGTTGGCGCGACACGATGTCGCTCAGTTCAGCGTTTGCATGGTCCAGAAATGCCATCTTGGTCTCGAGTTGTTCGATCGCCTCGGCGGTCATGGAGGGCATCGGCGGGGGGCATCCTTCTTTGGCCATGTCAGTGGAGCGTGGGAGCTAGGCCGATCTCGCCCATGGCTTCGAGCGCTTCCGTGAATTGCAGCGCATAGTCGGGATCCGAGCACTCCCGGCTCCAGCTCACGAGGTCCTCTTCGAGATCCGCGGGCATGCGCGACTTTACGATGGGCACATCGGAGATGCCTCGCCCGTCCATCTGATCGATGGTATGAAACAACTCATGCAGCCGTTCGTCGAGGACACCAATAATATCGGGCTTGAGAAACCAGGGCACCATGATCGATACGGTCAATACGCCCTCGCCGCATAGCACCACTATCTGCAACGGGTCGCCGGTTTCCCCCCACCAGTCACGCATCGCGTCGATCGAACTCACCGCGGCACCTCCAAGCTACTGCACAAAAATAATGCCTCCGGGATTCGAGGGTCGACTGAGATCTGCGTCTGTTGTTGTAGGGAAACACCGCGACAGGGGGTAGGCGTGCACCCCACAGGCGGATTGCGCCAATAAGCCCGTTTTTTGCGGTGATCCTGTGGCAGCGGTCAAGCTTGGACGATCGATGCCGATGTCAATTATGTGACCCGCGGCAATCATGCAATCGACCAACGGAGCGAGGATGGCAAAGTCATGAAATATCCCCTGGCGGCAGCCTGTGCCCTCGGTATTCTAATGTCGGCGACTACCGGCGCGGTGCAGAGCGATCCCGGACATGTGGACACCGCGCTTGCCGCTGTCGACAGTGCCAAGGCGCTTGCCAAGGCGGGCCGCGGCACGCTGTTGAGGGTCGGCTCAATTCTTTCCTCCGATGACAATTCCCATGACGATGTGATCGTGGTGCTCGACTATCCCATCCTGCGCGACATGAAGCCCGGTATGGTCTTGATTCTCGCGAAGCAAGGCTGCGAGCCCATCGATGAATGTCTCATCGCACGTCGGGTCACCCAGGTTACGGACAAGTACGGCGTCGAGACCGAGCCTTACGGCGGTGCGGAGGGGCTTTTGCTAACCCAGATCAAGGCCACTTTGCTCGGCAGCGTGGCCTACGCGGTCGATCTCAATACCGGTGCCATCCGAGACCTGCGGGGCGATCGCGATCACCCGACCACGGTCCGCGAGGCCGTAACCCGGGAAGAAGCCCGAACGCGTCGCGCCGCCAGCACCGACGCATCGACGGGCGGCGCCTGACACCGCAGAGCTCAGCGGTCAGTTCCCACTCGAACAGCGCCGGCTTGAAGCCGTCCTTCGGGGCCGGCACAATCACAGCTCCCCAGCGGGCGCGAGATCGCACCGAGCACTCCAATGCCCTTATCGGCAGAACACGCAGCTAATTTGAAGGCCATCGTCGGGCCCGGGGCGGTGCGCACCGCCCAGGATCTTGCCACGCGAGACCCGGGCGTCGACCCCCGCAATTTCGGTTCGGGCCTCATGATTCGTCCGGGCACGACCGATGAGGTGGCCAGAGTGTTGGCCTATTGCAACTCGAAGCGCATCGGCGTCGTGCCACAAGGCGGGCGTACCGGCCTCGCCGGCGGCGCCGAATCCCACGACGGCGAGATCATCGTCGCGCTCGATCGTTTGGATCACATCGAGTCACTCGATCCGGTGAGCCGCACCACCGTCGCCGGCGCAGGCGTAACGCTGACCGCGCTTGCCGAGCGTGCCGCTGCCCACGGACTTGCGCCGGGGATCGACTTGGGCGCCCGTGACAGCGCCACCCTCGGAGGGCTCGTCTCAACCAACGCGGGCGGCAACGCCGCGTTTCGCCACGGAACCATGCGCGAGCGCGTTCTCGGGCTCGAGTTCGTACTTGCCGACGGCTCGGTGATCACTGAACTCGGTCAGGTCCGAAAGCGCAATGAGGGCCTCGCCCTCGAGCGGTTGTTGATAGGCGCCGAGGGCACCCTTGGGGTGGTCACCCGGATCGCACTCGGCCTGATCGCGAGCCCCGGTCCGCCGGCCACGGCTCTTATCGCGGTGGCGGACTTGGCCGCCGCCGTATCGCTCTGCGACCTTGCGCAACACCATCCGGGAATCGATCTGCAAGCGATCGAGCTCATGTCCGGCAATCACGCCGCCGCCTGTTGTCGGGCCGCAGGCGCCACCGACATCGCGCCTCTCGCGGCAGCGGCTTATCTCGTGCTCATCGAGGTCTCGGCGCGTGAGGCCGCGGGCGCTGAAGCCGGACTTCTCTCGCTGCTCGAGCAAGCTTCGGAGCGCGGATTCGTCACCGACGCGATGCTCGCGCAGAATCTCGCGCAGCGAGCGACGTTCTGGAGAGTCCGCGAGGACTGGGCCGTTGACCGCGAGCACCCCGGTGGTTTGTGGTACGACGTGTCAGTGCCGCTCGCGTTACTTCCGCGCTACGTCGAGGGCTGCCGCAGCCGCCTCTCGGCCCACGACCCGGCGCTCGAGCTGTACTTGGTCGGTCACCTTGCCGATGGCAACGTCCATTTGACCGTGAATGGTGCGCGGCCGATCAGCGAGCGCTACGAGGAAATCGCGCCGCTGCTCACGGACCCACTGACGGCGCTCGGCGGCTCCTTCTCCGCCGAGCACGGCATCGGGCTCGAGAAAAAAACCACGCTCATGCGCCTGGGCTCGCCCGCGCGCCTCGCGATGATGCGTCGGCTCAAGGTCTTGTTCGACCCAAACGGCATCATGAATCCCGGCAAGGTGCTTTAGGTCGACAAAACGCGGACCGGAATACCGTTCCGAGCCGATACTTGGCCGGCCGTAAGTGTCATCCTAGGTGCTCTTGGCTCGCCTCGGCTATGGTCGGCTTCGAGCCATCGGCGATCGGGGGGATGTTCGAAATGTTCGCCCAGGTCTCCAGATTGAAGCCGACGAATTCAGGATTCGCATCCCCGGTTCCATCGTGATCGGTAAGCGGGCCAATGTCGCTCTCAATCCCTCGGACGTCCCGGTATCCAAAGGTGCGCGGTGCCGGGTTCTCGTCGTCGATGACAATCGAGATTCGCCCCTGGACCCCGGTGAGCTCCAGAAGCTGTTGGCGGCGTTCGTCGCTTAGGCCACCTGCGGGGATCAGCATGCAATCTGTGATCCACGTCTCGGCCGCCCGCGCGGCAACCGCGTGTGCCGCAAAACCCGTGCCCGGCATGTGAACTCCATGCTGCAGGCCGCCAAGAGCCGTCGGTATTCTCGCCGGACCGAACAACATATCGCGAATCTGAGGTGTTGCAGTGATCACCTTGTTGATTTTACTGGTCGTGGTAATCGCTCTGATCGCCTACACCGCCGGCATTTACAACGGCCTGGTGTCCCTGCGGGAGAGTGTCAAGACTTCCTGGGCGAACATCGATGTGCTCCTCAAGCAGCGGCACGACGAGCTGCCCAAGCTGGTCGAAACCTGCAAGCGCTACATGCAGTTCGAGCAGGAAACGCTCGAAAAGGTTATGCGCGCCCGCGCTTCGGTCAGCCAGGCAAGCGCGTCCGGTGACGTGGCCGCCGTGGGCGCGGCCGAGCGCCAACTGAGGGTCGGAATGACTCAGCTCTTCGCCGTTGCCGAGAACTATCCGCAGCTGAGGAGCGACGAATCCTTCAAGCAGCTGCAATCGAGGATCACGGCGCTCGAGGAATCCATTGCCGATCGGCGCGAACTCTATAACGATCAGGTCAACCTGAACAATGTTCGAGTCAAGGTCTTTCCGGATGTCATGGTCGCCCAGCGCTTCGGTTTCCTGCCGGCGCACCTGCTGGAATTCAGCGCTGAGGAAAAGCACGACATCGACGTTGCGGAACTGTTTCGCGCCTGAGATTGCGATCCGGCAGGTTCGGCGTGCTGCGCCTCAAGATCTATCTGGTGACCCTCGCCCTCGCCGGTTCGGCGGTCTACTCCCTGTGGTTGGCCTACAAGGCGTGGCGCGAAAATCGCCTGGTTGCAGACACCGCTGCATCGCGAATCCGATCGGCTGCCCAGGGCTACGTCCAACTCGAAGGTCGCGCGCTGCCGATGCCTCGCGGCCAGAGCCACGCGCCGCTCACCGGTCTGCAATGCGCGTGGTGGCGATACGAGATCAAGGACAGGAAAAGAAATGACGGGGCCACGATCGATCGTGGCACGAGCGAGTTGCCCTTCATCCTCGACGACGGCACCGGCCGCTGCGTGGTGGATCCACGCGGAGCGGAGGTCTTCCCGACCGCCAAGACGGTCTGGTACGGCGAGTCGGAATGGCCGCTCGTTCGCATTCCGCCGGGGCAGGGCCTTGTCGGCAAGCTCGTCGATGCGCTGATGCCGAACGGCCGTTATCGGTACACCGAATACCGCCTGCAGGTGGAGGAGCGCGTCTGCGCGCTCGGGGCATTCCGCAGTCCCGGCGGCCTCAGCATCCGGCCCCTGGACGACGCAGTCGCAGAAATCTTGCACGATTGGAAGAACGATCAGAAAGCCCTGCTCGCGCGCTTTGACCGCGACCATGACGGCAGACTGAGTGTCGAGGAGTGGGAGGAGGCGCGCAAAGCCGCGCGACAAGAGGCGACGTCGCGCAGCACGGCCCCCACGCCGCAACCGCCGCCTGCTCTCAGCGTGCTGTCCCAGCCCGAGGATGGCCGCGCTTTCCTGCTGTCGGCTTCGGACAGCGGGTCGCTCGCGGGCCGACTGCGCCACAAGGCGGTTGCCGCCATCGCCGCATGCGCTGGAAGCGGTGCTCTTCTGGCGTCGATCGTGTGGGCCGCTAAAAACCTGCAATAGCGCCCGGCACCAAATCCACGCCGGCGTCAAGACTTATCGAGCAAACCGACGAACTCCATGAGCGAGGTGCCGCCGCCGGCATAAATTTTTTTACGACGACGCCTCTGTTCAATGCCAATATAATCCGCGCTCCTTTTCGAGGAGTGCGACGATCGTATGTTCAAGAATCTGGTCTTTCATCAACTTCCCGACAACTGGTCGGCCGCGGCAGGTGATCTGGAAAGCCAGCTCGCCGGCCGAACACTTAGGCCTTGCGGGCCCTTCGACATGTCGAGTCGGGGCTGGGTGCCGGTCAATCACGGAGGCCGGTTGCTGCATACAGTCAATCACCAGCACATGATCGCGCTCGGGACGGACGAGAAGTTGTTGCCCGCGTCCATCATCCGCCAGGTCGCGCAGGAGAGAGCCGACTCCCAGGCCGCGGAGCAGGGCTTTCCCGTGGGCCGCAAACAGATGCGCGACCTGCGCGCTCGTGTGGCCGATGAATTGCGTACGCGTGCGCTCACCCGGCGCCGAGTCACGCGGGCGTGGATCGATCCCATAGCAGGGTGGTTTGCCGTGGATGCGTCCGGCATGCCTCGCGCGGAAGCGGTGGTCGATACTCTCGGCGATACTCTCGGTAGTTTCGCGCCGGTCGCCGTCCAGACCGAGCGCTCGCCGCAAGCTGCCATGGCGTCCTGGCTGCTGCGCGGCGAAGCGCCGGCGCAGTTCTCGATCGATGACGAACTGGAACTCCAAAGCGCCGACAAAACCAAAGCCGTCGTTCGCTACATGCGGCATCCGTTCGACGCAAAGGAGGTCCGCGGTCACCTCAGTGCGGGCAAATTCCCCACACGGCTGGGATTGACCTGGAACGATCGGGTGTCGTTCGTGCTCACGGACAAATTGCAGGTGAAACGACTCGACTTCCTGGAAATGAACAAGGACGACACGCAGGCCGATGAAGTGGATCCGGTGGAGCAATTCGACATCGATTTTGCCGTGATGGCGGGGGAGCTGGCGAAGCTGCTCAAGGATCTGACCGAGGTTTTGGCGGGCGATGCAGCCCACGCGGGAGAATGGCCCGCGCAAAGCAAGGTGGCTTGACGGCCTTCGTTAGCAACGCGGCCGCGTCAAGGGAACAAGGTTTCGCCCGTCGATACGGCGTGCATCGCCATCAGAAACGCGGCGGCGTTCCAGGACTGTCCCGGCATTCCTCGCGGTGCGAGGTTTTTGCCGTGCAGCCATTCCGTAAAGGCCCAATTTCCGAGCGCGCAGGCCCGCGCGAGCTTGGTCAGTTCCGCCGCCGCCAGAGTTCCGCGGCCGGACTTGACGAGTGCGCTGATCCAGAAACCACCCACCATGGGCCAGATCCCGCCGTTGTGGTACTGCCAGACGAAGTTTTGCCGGTGGCGTGCCATGTAGGCGCGCCACAGCGAGCTGTTCGGTTTGATGGGGCGCGTCACCGCCCGAACGGGATAGGGCTCATTCACGCGCGCCCGGATCAGCGCGTCGAGCGTGCGTGTGCTCGCGCGTGCATCCGCCAACCCTAAAAGCACGGCCAAGACATTGCCGAAGACGTCGCCTTCCTCGCCGAAGAACGAGAAATTGACGAAGCTCAAATACAGGTCGCGGTTGCGGCCGCGGCGCAATACATAGTCGTTGAGCAGTCGTGCCCGCCGGTACTCGGCGAGCGCCGCGGAAAACGGATGGAAGAGGCCGTTGAAATATTCGTGCGTCGCGCGGGCGTGCCCGATGCGGTAGAGCCGCTTGACCGAGTACCACAAGGCATTGGTGTACAGAACGAATCCGGAGCGCGGCATGATGTCGGCCCAATCGCTCGCCTCGTTTTGTTGCAATAGGAAGAACCTTTGATGTTCCTGGGCGAGGAGCCATTGGATCGCGAGCTTGATGCGCCGGGCATAGCGGTGGCGCAGGGTGTTGCCGCCGCGGCGCCGATCGAGGAGCGCGATCGCGATCAACCACCACAAGGTCGAGTCGATACATCCCAGATACCAGAAATCCGGCTCGTCCTTTTGCAGATCCACGAACTTCGCGATTTGCCCATTCGGCGCCTGGTGAAGCGCCAAGGTGTGCAACCCGGCGGCGGCCGCCCGCTCCAGTGCCGGGTCCCCCGACACGGCCATCCCGATGGCGCAGACGGCGGCGTCCCGTCCGAATATGGCCGTGTAACCGCGTTGACGCGCTCGCGGACCGGGCGAGGCGGCGAGGATGCCGTCGGCCGTCAGATTGCGTTTCAACAGTTCGATGGATCGTGATCGACAGGTGTCGAGCAGCGATTGATCGGCCGGCCGGCTGGACGAGGAGGACATCATCGTCTCGCTACCAGCGATACAAGGGCGCGACAAATCCCTTGGGGTAGGTCACCGGTCCAGGGGGCAACTCGACGAAGCCGTCCGTTCCGATCAGGCTCAGGAAATCTCCGGAGGTATTCGTCGGACGAGGGCTCGCCCACGGCCGGCCCCACTCGTCGATCTGCACCACCACGGGAAGAAAATACGCAAGCGGCAAATCGAAATGAACGGATTTGGCGAGTCCGATGCGCTCGGCGGCCGGCCGGCGAGTGCCCATCGCGATGATGATGGCGGGTATCACGAAGCGTACCAGACAGATGAGCGTCGATACGGGATTGCCCGGCAAGCCGAACACAGCCTGACCCCGCGGCCCGATTCCGAACCACAACGGCTTTCCAGGGCGTTGCGCCACCCGGTGGAACACCTGGCGGACGCCGAGACTCTGCAGGACCTTGGGCACGAGATCGAAGCGGCCCATCGACACGCCGCCGCTCAAGATCAAGACCTCGTGGGTGGCGAGATGCAGGGACAGACGATCGCTCAGCATGGCTTCCTCGTCGAGGAGATGGTCGTTGCTCACTCGATCGAATCCGCGCGCCCGCAACGCTGCGATGACGGCGTAGGTGTTGGAGCGCCTGATCTGATGGCCGGCGATGGGTTCGCCCGGCTCCACGAGCTCGTCGCCGGTGGATATCACCATGAAGGCCGGCTGGCTGCTGACCCGCACGCGGGCAAGGCCCGCGGAAGCAGCGATGGCGATTTCGGGCGCGCCGAGGAGCGTGCCGGCCTCGAGCATCAGAGTGCCATGTCGGCCATCCTCGCCGCGCCGCTGAACGTTGCGAAACGGGGTGTCGTTCACCGGGCCCGTGAGCATCACCACACCCTGGTCGAGCACATAGTGCTCCAACGGAATGACGCAATCCGTACCCCAGGGAAGCGACGCGCCCGTCATCACTTCAATGACACTCTCGGCGTTCGCGAGCGTCAAAGGCGGCGCGCCTGCGGCTTGCGTGGCCTGCACCGCAAAGCGCCGCAGGCCACGCCTCGCGGCCTCGCTTGCGATGGCGATGCCGTCCATGCAGACCCGGTCGAAGGGTGGGTAGTCTCGCTCCGCATAGATATTCTCGCGCAGCGTGCCCCCGACGCACTGCGACAGTGGGCGCGCTTCGATGGGGAGGCCGGGCAGCTCGGCATCGATCGCGGCTGCAGCGGCCTGGGGTGTAATGAGCATCGGGGCTCCTGCAATCTCGGTCATGGTGGCTGCGATTTCTCGAGGTCGGCGAGCGTGTTGATGTTGAAGAACTCGGCGTCACGCGCGAACACGACACGGACGTTGCGCTGCCCTAGCGCAAAGAATCTCGTCTTGCGTTCGCCCGCGGCGATGAATGCGGTGAGCGCGTTCGCGAGCGATGTCTTCATGAGACAGAAGACCGGTTGCGGAAAGAGCTCCTCTCGGACCCGAGTATAGGCAACGGCAATGTCGGCGTCGTCGCTCATAAGGCCGTCCGCCAGGCGCGACACCAAGTCCAGCGGAAAATTTGGGGTGTCGCAGGGCACGGTGGCGAGGAGGGCGGTGCTGCACTGTGTGAGCCCCGCGAGCATGCCGGCGAGCGGTCCCGGATAGTCCGGCACGTCGTCCGGCCACACCGGGACACCCAGCGCCTGGTACCTTTCCAGATTGCGGTTCGCGTTGACCATCAGCGTGCCCACTTGCGGAGCCAGCCGCTCGAGGGCATGCGCCGCAAGCGTTTGACCCCGATACAGCTCCAGGCCCTTGTCGGCGCCCGCCATGCGACTGCCCCGACCCCCGGCGAGAATTAGGCCCGTGATGTCGTTGCGCGCGATTATCATACGCACATCCTAGCCATCACCGGACGTCCCTGCCATGGAGCCCGACGACTTCAGCGCCCTCGTCCTCGGGCCGGCCAGCCGCGGGTTGGCAAAGGTGCCCGGCGCGCCGCGTTTGAGTTCCGCGTCCGCGGCACCGCTCCGCGAGATCGGCGCGTGCGACGAGCATGGCGCCACGCGCATGTTGTATCTGCCGATCGAGCGGCCGCTGACTCTGGTCGTCGACGGGCGCGAGATCGTCACCCTGTTGACGCTCGGGGCCGCACCGGAGTGGCTGGCGCTCGGATACCTGCGCAATCAGCGGCTCATAGAGGATGTCACCGAGATTCGATCCGTCGAGGTCGACTGGACCCGGGGGGTTGCCGAGATCTCGCGGCACGCGGATCCCGGCGCCCGTTCCAGCGGCGGTGAGTCGGGCCGTGAGGATGCGACCCCGATCGGCTGCGGTCTCGGTACGGCATTCGGCGACGAGTTGAGTCGATTCGACGCACTTGCTCCCGTCATGGCGGGTACGACATCGCAGGCGGTGCTTTTCGCGGTTCTCGACAGCATGCGGCAGTACGACGCGATTCATCGGGCGGCGGGATCCGTACATGGCTGCGCCCTGTTCCTGGGCGGCGAGCTCCTGGCCGCGGTCGAGGATGTGAGCCGTCACAATGGTGTCGACATCATCACGGGATTCATGCGGCTGCACGCTGTGGACGGCTCAGACAAGATGCTGTTCACGACCGGCCGACTCACGGCAGAGATGGTGATGAAGGCGGCGCACAACGGCATTCCCGTGATGATCTCGCGCAACGGCGCCACGGCCCTGGGGTACCAACTGGCGGTGAAGCTGGGCATGACTCTTATCGGCCGCGCCGCCAAAGGCCGGTATCTTTGCTACGTCGGCGCTGAACGGATCGCGCGCGACGCGCCCGGGATCAGTTGAAGTCGAGATCGCGATCCCAGCGACGCCAGCGCAATCGCCGGTTCGTCTCGTCCGTTCGGGCCCACATTTCCTTCCACAAGTCGGGGATGGACGTTTTCTCGCGATTCACGCCGTAGGGGGCACGCTGGCGCTTGGCCGGCTTCGGGGACTCTTTGGGGGACATCACTTCCTCTTCAGCGGCGCTTCGAGGGCGCCAGTGTCGGATGCCTGCAGTTGAAAGTCCGAGATGGAAATCCGCATTTCGAAAGACTCCTTCAGGCGCAACGCGCTCAAAGGTGCTTGAATATGTCGTCACCACGAGGTCGGTCACCGCGTCCGATTCAACATATGTCTGCACGCTCGCTCGTGGTGATATTCTATCGAGCATGCGTCCGATACAGGGTTCCCCGCGTATGCGCATGGCGAGGCAAGCATGACCGACATCACGATTCGTGCGCCGGACGGCGGCAGTTTCACCGGCTACCTGGCGGTGCCGCAGAGCGGCAGCGGCCCGGGCATCGTCGTCGCGCAGGAGATCTTTGGCGTCAACGCAGTGATGCGCGCGGTATGCGACGCCTTGGCCGCCGAAGGATACGCGGCGCTGTGTCCCGATATTTTCTGGCGCATCGAGCCCGGCATCCAAATCACCGACAAGACGGAGGCCGAGTGGAAACGCGCCTTCGAGTTGTTCAACCTTTTCGACGTCGACCAGGGCATCGGCGACCTCAAGGCGGGGCTTGCGCAACTGCGGCACCATCCGGCGTGTACCGGGAAAGTCGGCAGTGTCGGCTATTGTCTCGGCGGGAAGCTTAGCTTTCTCATGGCGACACGCAGCGACGTCGATTGCAGCGTCGGCTACTACGGCGTCGGGATCCAGGATCTCCTCGGCGAGGCGAAGAACATCCGCAAGCCGTTGGCATTGCACATCGCTGAAAAAGACCAATTCGTTCCGCCGCCCGCTCAACACGCGATCAAGCAAGCCCTCGAGGCCAATCCCTTGGTCACGCTCTACAGCTATCCGGGCGCCGATCACGCGTTCGCGCGCATGGGCGGTGCCCACTACGAGGCGGCTGCGGCGACCTTGGCGAATTCCCGGACCTCGCAATTCCTGCGCCATCACTTGGGCGGCTGAGGCTATCGCTTCGATGCACAAGGCGATTCTCGTGGTCGACGACAATCGGGATGCCGCCGATAGTCTCGCCATGCTGCTCGAGATCGGCGGGCATGAAGTGACGGCGGTGTACTCCGCGCCCGACGCGTTGCGGCGGGCCTCAGAACTCAGGCCCGCCGTCATCGTGATGGATCTTGGATTGCCGGAGATCGACGGCTGTGAGCTCGCGCGGCGGATGCGCAACATGCCCGAGCTCGCTGGCGTACGCCTGGTAGCCTTGACCGGGTACGGACGGGACGAGGATCGGCAGCGGACGCGTGACGCGGGTTTCGACCACCATCTGGTCAAACCCGTCGATCTGGACGAGTTGGAAAGATTGGTGGCGGCCTGAGCGGCGTGTCCGGGGCGCGCCGCTACGTCACCGTCGATGTGTTCACCGATCGGGTCTTCGGCGGGAATCCCCTTGCCGTGGTGCTTGACGCAGAGGCATTGACGACGGCGCAAATGCAGTCGATCGCAGCCGAGTTCAATTACTCCGAAACCACGTTCGTGCTGCCGGCGCGTGCACCGGAGCACAGCGCAAACGTGCGCATTTTCACCCCGCGAAGAGAAGTCCCGTTCGCAGGCCATCCGAACGTCGGCACGGCCCTGGTCCTCGCGAGAGAGATCGAGTCGAAGGGGCAACCTTGCCCGCACCGGATGGTGTTCGAGGAGGCCGCCGGTCTCGTCCCCATGTCGCTGCTGCGTGAGGGAGGCGAGGTGGTGGGAGCGGAACTCACGGCGCCGCAGCCGCTCGCTGTCGGAGCATCGCTTTCGGCGGAGGACGCGGCCGCCTGCCTGTCGTTGGATCCCGGCGATGTCATGACGGCAACTCATCCACCGCAGGTGGCCTCCGTCGGATTGCCCTTCCTGGTGACCGAGCTCAGATCGCGGGAGGCGTTGCGGCGGGCCAAGCCGGTGCTGGCCACTCATGAGCGAATCCTGCCCCCTGTGGGCACTGATTCGGTGTTCGCGTACGTGCGAGGTTCTGCCCCGGGCGAACTGCACGCGCGCATGTTCTCACCGCTCGACGCGGTCGTGGAAGATCCGGCAACCGGCAGCGCCACGGCGGCGACGATTGCGCTCCTCGCCTCGATCAGCCTCGACAACGACTCGGAGCTCACCTGGCGCATCGAGCAAGGAGTGGACATGGGGCGCCCGAGCCTGCTGCTCGGGCGCACCTCGAGGCGCGGCGGCCAAGTGGAGTCTGTCTACATCGCGGGTCACGCGGTGCCGATCATGCAGGGCGTCTTGCGGGTCTGCTGATGACCAGCGGTCGTGAGCTCTCTAGGGCTCGTGCCCGTATACGATCCTTCCGTCATACATGGTAAAGACGACAGACGCACCCTTCAGCTCCTCGGCGGGAACGCTGAGCACGTCCCTGTCGATCAGCGCGAGATCGGCGAGCTTTCCCGGCGCGATTGTTCCGATGTCCTTCAGTCGATCCAGCACCTGCGCGGAATTGCGCGTGTAGGCGTACAGCATCGCTTCGCGTGGCATGCGCTCGGCCGCGTCCAGCACGCCCTGCGGCCCGGAGCGCGTCTCGGCCTGATAGATGGCGGCGAAGGGATTGGCCGTGCTCACCGGCCAATCGCTGGCCCCGGCGATCACGGCGCCCGAGTCGAGCATCGAGCGTGCCGGGTACATCCAATGGTAGATCGACGGATCAATATAGGGCTTCACTTGTTCGTTGGTACTTGGGTCCGCGACCGCCCAGAGCAGTTGCAGCGCCGCGATCACGTGGAGCTGTGCGAACCGCGGGATGTCCTCGGGATCGACGAATTGCGCATGGGTCAGTGAAAAGGGCAGGTTCGCGGCGGGGTAGGCTTTGCGGGCGGCCTCAAAGGCGTCCAGGGAGGCTTTTACCGCCAGGTCGCCGATCGCGTGGATATGAACGTTCAGTCCGCGCTTGGCCGCCTCGGTGACCAGCGCATTCATTTTTGCGGGCGTAAAGAGCAGCTGTCCGGAACGGCCGGTGTTGGTGTAAGGCTTGGTGAGAGCGGCGGTTTGCGAGGGGATTTCCACGACACCGTCGGCGAACACCTTGAGGCCCGGAATGGTCAGGTTGGGAATTCCCTCGTACTTGGCGCGCAATGCCTGTACCACGTCGATCTGCTGATTGCCGAGGTCTGGCTTGACCACCGGGTAGGCGACGACATGGGCGGTCAACTCCCCATGTTCGGATAGCGCCTTGTACACAGGCAGGAAGCCCGGCTCGTCGACGCTTGCGGGAATTGCCCCTCCGACGACTCCGCTCACCGCCGCGTCGAGCCATCCGGTGATGCCAAGTCCGTTCATATATTGAACCGCGGCTTCGCCCGCTTTGAGCATGGCCTCGGCCGTGGGGGCAGGCAGGCTCTCGTCGAGCTTGATCTTGCACGCATCGACCATGAATCCGTTCGGCTCGTGCGAGCCGGGGGTGAAACCGTAGCAATGCTGAAGCATCGGCTGCAGCGCGCGGAGGTAGGATGCGGTGATGCCCGCGCGTACGCGCGCCGCCTTGTTGGCCCAGCCTGTGTGTCCGTCAGACCCATATAGCACGATGGGTTGATCGGCAAAGGTGCCGCTCGAGAGCGCAGCGTCGATCTCGGCTGCGTGCGCCCAGTAGCCGATGTCGATGCCGTTAACGACCAGCACATCGCCCAGGCGGCTGTCTTTTTTCCTGACGTGTTCGGCGACGAACTGCGTGAGGGCAGCAATCGAGTCCTCGGTGTCGGGATAATTGGCCTGAATGAGCGTGACCCCGCCAGCGATTGGATGGGCGTGCCCGTCGATCATGCCGGGCATGAGAAATTTGCCCT
Source organism: Steroidobacteraceae bacterium (assembly GCA_050012215.1). Taxonomy (GTDB): domain Bacteria; phylum Pseudomonadota; class Gammaproteobacteria; order Steroidobacterales; family Steroidobacteraceae; genus Bog-1198. The sequence continues at coordinate 51,283 of JBEKHO010000010.1, read as the reverse complement.
TGAGATCCACCTTGCGGGCGCCGGGACCTGCGGCCTCGGCAACCGCGGCGAGGTCGCCGACCGCGAGGATGCGGTCGCCGCGGATGGCCACCGCGTCGGCATACGGGTGGTCGGGTTCGGCGGTGAACACCTGTCCGTCGTAAAACAGCGTCGTCCCGGCATCGCCGGACCCGCCGGTGCCGGCCGGCGACCCGGGGGACTGCGCGCCGAGCGCGGCGCCGGAGACGATAAACACGCCCGCGAGCGCGGCTTGGACGCGCCCCATCCAAGATTTGAACTCTGCAAAGCCGGTCACTCGATACATGGCATCCCCCGCTGACGGATTGTTGTCTGAGCGTTCATTCTCACATGGCGGCCGTGTTACAAGGATACATGCCCCCCACACGCCGTTCAGATGTCATCAAGCGAGGCGTCACGCGCGCTCCGCATCGCGCCTTTCTGCGGGCGATGGGTCTCGACGATGCCGACATCGAGCGGCCCTTTGTCGCGGTGATCGGGCCCGCCGGCGAACTCACGCCGTGCAATCTGCACATTGCGGCGCTCATCAACCATGTCAAAGCGGGAGTCGGCGAGCAGGGGGGCCTCGGGCGCGCATCCGGCATGGCCATGGTGGCCGACAGCCTCTCGATGAACCATCAGGGCATGAAATTCTCGTTGATCGGGCGCGAATTGATAGCCGACGCGATCGAGGCGGTGGTGCGCGGCCACGGCTTCGATGCATTGGTAGCGGTCGCCGGATGCGACAAGAGTTTGCCCGGAGCTCTGATGGGGATGGCCCGGTGCAATGTGCCGTCGGTATTTCTATATGGCGGGAGTGCCCTTCCGGGCAGAATCGACGGTCGCGACGTGACCATCCTCGACGTGTACGAGGGCGTGGGGGCACGGTTGCGAGGAGACCTGAGCGTGCAAGGCCTTGATCGGCTCGAGCGATGCGCCGTGCCCACCGTCGGCTCCTGTCCGGGGCAGTTCACGGCCAACACCATGGCGATGGTCGCCGAGACATTGGGGTTTGCGCTGCCCGGCGTTGCCACCATGCCGGCCGTTTTCTCGGAGCGGGAGGCGCTGGCCCGCGAGTCGGGACGTGCAGTGATGCGGATTCTGGGCGATTCCGCACCGCTGCCGCGGGATTTGATCACCCGCGAGAGCCTGGAAAATGCCTGTGCGGTGGTCGGGGCCACCGGCGGCTCGACCAACGCCATGCTGCATCTTCCGGCGATTGCGCATGAGGCTGGTGTCAAGTTCGACATCGATGATGTCGCGGCCGTGATGAAGCGCGTGCCTTTGATCGCGGACATGAAACCGGGCGGTCGATTTCTGGCCAAGGATCTGCACACCATCGGCGGCGTAGGCGTCGTACTGAAAGAGTTGCTGCGTGCGGGTCATTTGCACGGCGCTACGCCGCACGTTGCGGGCGGCTCGTTGGCGGATGTTGTTTCACGTTTGCCGCTGCCCGATGGCGAGGTGGTTCGAGAGTGCGCCAACGCGCTTGCGCCGACGGGCGGGCTGCTGGTGCTCAAAGGGAACCTCTGTCCCGAGGGCGCCGTGCTCAAGGTCGCAGGTCTCAAAACACGCTTCTTTCGAGGAACCGCCCAAGTGTTCGAGAACGAGGAAAGCTGCAATGCCGCCATCCGGCAACGCAGGATCGAAGCGGGTCGCGTGGTCGTGATTCGCAACGAAGGACCGCGGGGCGGTCCTGGAATGCGGGAAATGCTCGGCGTCACGGCACTGATTTACGGGCAGGGACTCGGCGAACGGGTGGCGCTCGTCACCGACGGACGATTCTCGGGCGCCACGCGCGGATTTTGCATCGGTCACGTGAGTCCGGAGGCCGCGGCGGGCGGCAATCTCGCCCTGGTGCGTGAGGGGGATACGATCGAGATCGACGCGCAGCACGGGACATTGGAGCTCAAGGTCCCGCAAGCGGAGCTCGAAGAAAGGCGGGCGTCATGGCGACCGCCGCAGGCGGCCCCTCGCGGCGGCCTTCTGGAAAAATACGCGCTCGCCGTGCGCTCGGCGAGCATCGGTGCGGTGACCCACAGCGGGGCGGTGCATTGGCCGGCGGAACCCATCGATGCCGGCTGAGCCCATTCGGACGGTCGGATTTTTGGGTGTCGGCCTCATGGGCTCGCCCATGGCGCGTCACCTGTTGGGCGCAGGCTTTGCCGTGCGCGTTTGGAACCGCACCCGCAGCAAGCTCGATTCGTTGATCGAAGCCGGTGCGATTCCCGCATCGACACCCGCTGCGGCCGCGGACGACGCGGACGTGTTGTGCCTGTGCGTCACCGATAAAACCGCGGTGGAGGACATCCTGTTCGGTCCGGGTGGCGCGGCCGAGGCGACGCGTGTGCCGCCCGTGGCGGTGGATTTCTCGACCATTGGTCCGACGGCGACGCTCGCGCTCGCCGCGCGACTGAAGAGCCGATGCGGAACCTCCTGGGTCGACGCGCCTGTGTCGGGAGGCGCGACGGGCGCGGAACACGGCAAACTGGTGATCATGTGCGGCGGCGAGACGGACGATATCGCCCGACTGGGTCCGCTGCTCGCGGCCTTTTCCCAGCGCGTCACGCGAATTGGGGAGCTCGGCGCGGGTCAAACGCTCAAGCTCTGCAACCAACTCATCGTCGCGACGAATTTGGTGGCAATCAGCGAGGCTTTCAAGCTCGCGAGCGTCAGCGGCCTCGATCTTGACACCATTCCGCAGGCGCTCGCCGGCGGCTTTGCGGATTCCATCCCGTTGCAGATCTTCGGCCGGCGCATGGCGCAAGGCGTGTTTACCCCGGTTTTGGGCGAGCTTGCGCTCATGCTGAAGGATCTGAGCGCGGCCCAGGACCTTGCCCGAGAGCACGGCTCGGTGTTGCCGATGACGCTCGCCGCGCTCGAGGTCTACCGCCGTGCGGCCGAGCGCGGACTGATGAGCGAGGATCTCGCGGCATTGTTCAAGCTATACGCCGAGAGCCCTCCGTGAGCGAGGGGTTGCCCATCGCGGCAAATATCAGCACGCTGTTTCGAGAGTTGCCGCTGCTCGAGCGATTTCAGGGCGCACGGTCGCACGGTTTCGACGGAGTGGAGATTCAAGTTCCCTACTCGGAGTCGCCCGAGGCGCTGGCGAGAGCGGCCGGCGCAGCTGGCATGCCGGTGGTGCTCATCAACGTCCCCGTCGTCGCGTCGGAGCATCCGTTTGGAATTGCCGGCCGGCCGGAACTCAGGCCCCTGTTCCGAGCGCAACTCGCGCAAGTGGCGGAATACGCCGAGGCCTTGGATGTGAGCTTCGTGCACGTTCTGGCAGGACTTGCGCCGGCCGAGACAGGCCGCGAGCGAGGCCTTCGCGCATACGAAGACAACCTGGATCTTGCCGCCGACATTCTGCGTCCCAAGGGAATCGTCGTATTGATCGAGCCCTTGAATCCCATCGACGTGCCGGGCTATCTGCTGAACTCCTTTGACGTAGCCCGGTCGATACTTTCCCGGCGCGGGCCCGGGATCGGGATGCAATTCGATGCCTACCACGCGACGCGCATGGGTCTCGATCTGATCGACGAACTCAGGCGGGCGCTGCCGTACGTCCGCCATGTGCAGTTCGCCGACGTCCCGGGCCGACACGAGCCGGGCACGGGCAGCGTGCCATTTCGCGACTTGTTGAGCGCTCTGTCCGAGGCGCGTTATGCCGGCTGGCTGGGTGCCGAGTATTTTCCCGTGACCACGACGGATCGAAGCGTGGGCTGGCTTGCGGAATGGCGCGCCGCAATGAGCGCGCCCTCCAAGGCGCCGTAACCTGCCATTCTGACCGCCCGGGCGCGCGCAGGCGGCCCCTTCCATCAGTGCGACAGCGAACAGACGTGCGCAGTGCGCCTGAGTAGCATGGCGCCTGCGCCTCGAATCTCGCCTGCCGGAAGGAAATGAGCCCATGTTACGCACGATGGATGATCTCAATGATTACTCCGTCGGAGCGACTGACGGCTCCGTCGGGCGAGTGAAGGACTTTTATTTCGACGACGAGGTCTGGATCGTCCGCTATTTCCTGGTCGAAACGGGAGCTTGGCTCGCGCACCGCAAGATCTTGATCTCGACCATGTCGATACGCGCCCCAAACTGGTTCAACAGACTATTGCCGGTGTCGATGACACGGCAAGAGGCCGCGGAACGCCTCGATACCGACGCGGAAAGGGCCCAGCACGACGACCAGCACCTGCGCAGTTGCAAGACGGTCACCTCGTCCCACATTCGCGCCCCGGACGGCGACGTGGGACATGTCTGCGGCTTCCTCATCGACGAACAGAACTGGGCCATCCGGTACCTGATCGTGGACACCCGAAATTGGTGGCTCGGTCATCACGTGTTGATCGCGCCGGAATGGATCGAGGAAGTCAGCTGGGACAACCACACGGTTACCGTGAAACTGACCCGTGACGCAGTGAGAAACGCGCCGCCGTATCGCGCAAAAACCCAATTCGACCGCGATGCCGAAATGAAATTACACGACCACTACGGACTGCAGGGATATTGGGCCGGCAACGTGAAGCGGCAAATCCCCGAGTTTCGTCACGGCGTGTGAGCCAGCGGATGGCAGGTGCGTTCGATGGCGTACAGAGAGACGTCGGAAGTTCGCGTAGCCTCTCGGCCAAGTCTAGCGCTAACAGGAGAGTAGAATGTCCCACGCATATTGGAACGATTGGTATTTCGGCTGGGGTTGGTTTCTTTGGTTTGGAATCATCTTTCTGTTTTTTTCCAGCATCGGCAATTGGGGCTACTCCTACAGCGCACACCAGCGAGTCGGCCAGTTACCGGGCAAGGGCGCGTTCGATATTCTCAACGAGCGATATGCCCGGGGCGAGATCACGCGCGAGGAAATGGGACTCATGAAAGCCGAGATCGCCAAGCGGTAGCAGCCGGTCGCCAGAAGGACCGGTCAGCCGCCAAGTGACCGGTCAGCGGCGCATCAAGGTCAGCGCTCCCATGGAGAGGGCGGTGAACAGCCCAACCCCGACTGCAATGTCGTTCACGGGTATACGCATGAAAGTGGCGGCCGTGTAACCGGCGACCAGCGCGAGCATGCTGAAGTTTTCGAACAGGTTTTGAATCGCGATCGCCGATCCCACGCCGACGCCATCCTCGCCCTGCCTCTGCAAAAGCGCATCGAGCGGAACGACGAAGAATCCGCTGCATGTTCCGACGAATATCATGGCCGCGATGGCCACGGAGACGCTTTTCGCGAAGGGCAGCAGACACACGCCAATTCCTATCAGCACGCCAGCCGGTAACGCCCGCTGATAGGTCGGCAGCCGTACGAAACGCGCCGCGAGCGCTGCGCCCAACACGATTCCCACGGCCACCATCGCCGTGAGAAACCCCGGCACTTTATTGCTCGTTATCTTCAACGCGACGGGCACCCAGGCAATCACCAGGAAGCGAAGCGCGGCACCCACGCCCCAGAAGAGCGCTGTGCCGACCACAGCGAGCCGCGCCTTCGGGCTCTGCATCAGTGATCGGGTCTGCGTGGCAAAGTCCCTGAGGCTGGTGGAAATCGAGAATTCCGTCGTCGCCGCCGCCCGTTTCAATTGAGGAATCAAAAGTGCACACGATGCCGATGCCGCGTAGCAGACAGAAATCGCCATGAGTGCGCCTTCTATGCTCCAATCCGTCAGCACTCCCCCCGCGACTGCGCCGAGCAATATGGCAGCAATGGTCGACGCCTCCAGGAGGCTGTTGGCCTTCAGCAGCCGCTCGCGCGTGGTGAGCTCGCCCAAGATGCCGTACTTGGCGGGCGAGTTGGCCGCTGCACCACCGCCCACCAGTGCATAACAGAAGAACGGATTCATGTGTAGCCACATTCCGAATGCACCGAGAAACTTGGCGGCATTCGCAATGGCCATCACGCGCCCCTTGGGCTGCGCATCGGCGAGCGCGCCGACGAACGGCGCGAGCAGTATATAAGCGGCCACGAAGAACTCCTGGATCAGCGGGCCGCTCCAGGCGGGATAATGCAGTTTCCGGACGAGCCCCAGTGCCGCAAACAGAAGCGCGTTGTCGGCCAAAGCGGAAAGAAACTGTGCGCCCAGCGTGGCGACCATGCCGCGGGACCACAGGCCGGCAGGAATGCGGCTTCGCTGCTGATTCTTGCAGGCGGTCACGTGATTCCGAGTCGGCGAAATACCGGCACCTTCACGAAGTCGAAGATCACGGCAAAGGCGGCGGCAGCGGCGAGCGTGCCCAGAACCACGGGTAGGGGCAGCGGTGTCATCAGGATCCCGGCCAACGATAACGTCGAGGCAATGAGTACATCGGCCATCGACGAAATGATCACCCAATGACTCGGTCGAGAGGACCATAGCCGGTGACGCTCCCGATTATTATAGGTAGTGGCTTGATTGCCGAAGACGATCGCGAGGAAGGCCAAACTTCTCAGATGATCGAGATCCAACCGCAGCGAGTACTTGCCGAATGCCAGAATGGCGGTACATAAAAGCAACTCTCCGGTCCCCATCAGGATACCCGCGAAGGTCAGCTCGCGTATCTTCCACGAATTGGGCGCCGCCGACGGCCGTACGTGGTCCGTGGTCAAGGACATGCCGAGGAAGTCGCCGGTGATCATGATGATGACCATCAGCATCGGTGTGAGGATGGCCTGACCCGTCATGACCAGTGCCGTCGCCAGGAAAAGCACCTGCACGATTTTCTTGGTGATGGAATTCAATGTATACGTGAGGATGCGCTGGAAAATGAGGCGCCCCTCGTTGACCGCAGCGACGATGCCCGCCAATCCAGGTGTCGTCAGCACCATGCCGGCGGCGGACTTCGCGACGTCCGTGGCCGTCGAGACGGCAATGCCGATCTGGGCCTGACGCAGCGCGGGTGCATCGTTGGCGCCGTCCCCGCACATACCGACGGTATGATGGGTGGCCTGTAGCGCCTTGACCAGCTGATACTTGCCTTCGGGCAGCACGCCGGCAAACACCGAGAATTGATCCAGGGTCGAACCCGAAGGGATCGGCCCTGCCGGGCACACGGCGCCTGAGAGCCCGACGCTGTGCGCCACCGTGGCGGCCGTGGCCGCCGCGTCCCCCGTGACCATCACCACGCGTATTCCCAAGCCGTGAAGGGCGGTCACCAGGCCCGGCGAATCTTCCCGGGCAGGATCGCTCAGGGCGACGAGGCCGACGAATTTCATGGCATTCGCGGGCCCAGAGGCCACCGCCAGCACCCGAAAGCCTCGCGCCTCGAACTCGTTTTCGGCCTTGCTCGCCGCCGCCGGGATCGGCGTGAGCGCCATGATGGCCGCCACGGCGCCCTTCATGACGCGCAGTGTGGCGCCGGCCGAATCCACGAAGCTCGCCTCCGATCTTTTGGTTGCCGGATCGAAGGGGACAAAGCCGATCCGCCGCGGCGCATCCGGTGTCTTGCGCCGCGCGGCCTCCGATCGAATTGCTGCATCGACCGGATCCTCACCGGCCTCGGAGCTTGCCAATGCGGCCAGCGCGAGTACCCAGGGTTCGCTGAAGCCCGGTAGTGCAAAGACGCTCGTCACCGAGAGCTCGTTTCGCGTCAGGGTGCCGGTCTTGTCGGCGCACAACACGTCCATGGAGGCGGCCTCATCGACGGCCGAGAGACGCGTGGGCAGCACGCCGAGCGCCGCCAAAGCGCGCGCGCCCAAGGCGGCCGCGAGCGTAAAGGTCGCCGGCAGCGCGACCGGTATCGAGGCCAAGACCCCCGTGAGAGCGAGGGGAATGATGTCGACGACGGGCATGCGCAGGAAATGCGCGTAGACCACCATCAGCAGGATGACGAAGCCGTTGCAGGCTGCGAGATTCCGCACCACGCGAAACACGGCCTTCTGCTGGGAACTGGTTACGTGCGCTCCCCGGATGAGCTCGGCGGTGCGGCCGAACTTGGTGTGCGCTCCGGTCGCCGTGACTTCGGCGGTGGCCTCGCCGCGTTTAACCAGGGCCCCCGCGAAGGTATCGGCGCCCGCTGCCGCTTCGACCGGCAACGATTCGCCGGTCAGCATCGATTGGTCAAGGAGAACATTGCCTCCCGTGAGGTGCACATCCGCCGGTACCACGGCCCCCAACGATAGCTTGATCACATCGCCTTGAACCAGGGCAGCGGCCGGCACAATGCTCCACGCGCCCTCGCGCCGCACGGAGGCATTGAAGGCGAGCTTCGACTTGAGCGCCGCGAGCGTCGCCTGCGCCCGGGTCTCCTGCAAGAATCCGAGTGCCGCGTTGAAGACCAGCAATGCTGCAATAATTGCCGCTTCTACATATTTGCCCAGAATCAGCTCGAGCACGGTTGCGGCCTCGAGCATCCAGGGTACGGGTGCCCAGAATTTCGAGAACGCCATGCGCAGCGGACTCGACGCGACATCGGGCATCGAATTGGGGCCGGACCTGCTCAGCCGAAGCCGGGCCTCGGCGTTGGTCAGGCCGCCCGGCGGGGTGGTTGCAGAAAGACTCACCGAGCAAGGCTACCCGCCATCGGATGCTTGGTCTGTACGAAATCGTACTTAGTGTTCGTCACCAAAGAACCGTGCTCCGTACGTCACCGAACAGATGCCGCGGCGAGAACCTGTCACCCTGCACATTGAGGAATTTCGAGGGTGAGCACAGATCAAATGGCGCAAAAGCAGCTGAAGCGATTGGCCGGGAAGTCTCTCGGCAACCAAGTGCTGGCGGCCGTCCCAGCGAAGCACTACGGGCGCCTCAATGAGCTCGAGCCGGTGACGCTGAGGTTTGGGCAGATTCTCTATGAAGCGGGCGGAACAATTCGCTATGTCTACTTTCCGATCGACTGTCTCATCTCCCTGCTTACCGCGGTCGACAAACGCCGCACCCTCGAGGTAGGCATGGTCGGCAACGAGGGCATGACCGGAATGCCTTTCATCCTCGGGATGGGCGTGTCGGGCGTGCGTGCCTTGGTACAGGGCGCGGGCAGCGCGTTGCGCATGGCCGCTGCGCCTTTTCGCACCGAGTTCGAGCGGAATCACCCGTTGCGGCAGGCGCTTTTTCGATACACCTACGCGTTGATGGCACAGATCTCCCAGACCGCGGCGTGCAACCGCTTCCATGAGGGGGAGGCGCGCCTGGCGCGCTGGCTGCTCATGACCCGCGAGCGGGTGGGATCGGATGAATTCCCGCTGACCCATGAATTTCTGGCGCACATGCTCGGCTTGCGGCGCGAAGGAGTCACCGAGGCCGCCAGCGCGCTGAAGCGGCGCGGACTGATCGACTATCGCCGCGGAAAAATCCAAATCCTCGATTTGAAGGGCCTCAAGGCCTCGGCGTGCCCCTGTTACCAGATCGTAAAAACAGTGTACGAACGCATACAGCGATAGGATCGGGAATCCTGACGCATGGCCTTTGCTCGCTTGCGTTATGTGCGGTATCAGACATAATGGATGTGCGAGGAACACAAGCTTGCGCTGTCTCGACCGCCGAAGGTCCTGACCCGGATCCCGCCATGGAGGCGTACGCCAATCGTCCCCAGCGACTCTCGAAAGAACCACTTGTTGGACGCGCTCCCGGCCACCGTGTGGGAGCGTTGGCGGCCGCATCTCGAGACCGTGCCATTGCGCCTCGGTCAGGTACTTTACGAATCGGGCACGACACTCACCCATGTGTATTTCCCAACGACCTCCATCGTTTCGCTGCTCTACTTGACGGAAAACGGTGAATCGGCGGAAATCGCCGTCGTCGGCAATGAGGGTATCGTGGGCATCGCGCTGTTCATGGGGGGCGAATCCACCACCAGCCGCGCGGTGGTGCAGAGCGGCGGTAATGCCATCCGACTCAAGGCGCAGAGTTTGAAGGATGAGTTCAACCTGAGCGGACCGGTGCTGCATCTTTTGCTGCGGTACACGCAGGCGCTGATCACGCAAATGGCTCAGACAGCCGTTTGCAACCGTCATCACACGCTCGATCAACAGTTATGCCGCTGGCTGCTGCTGAGTCTCGATCGGCTGCGTGGCGAAGACCTGGTCATGACGCAGGAATTGATCGCCGACATGTTGGGCGTGCGCCGTGAAGGGGTCACCGAGAGTGCTTTGAAGCTGCAACGCGCCGGGCTGATCCGCTATGCGCGCGGGCACATCTCGGTGCTGGACCGCGCCGGCCTGGAGAGCCGAACCTGCGAATGTTACGCGGTCGTGAAACGGGAATACGCCCGGCTGCTTCCCGACGAACTGGCTACGTAGCGATCGCTCAGGTCGTTTGTACGCTGCAGCACAGACCGGAGCGTAGCGGCGCGCTATTGTGATGCATGAGTGCACTTGCAGAACAGATTTACACACCGTGGTTTCACACACCCATCCTTCGTGCCGGAATTGCCTATTCGCCGGTGCATATCCCCTTCGAGCTCACGACTACTCGTCCGACGACGGGTACCGAAGACGAAGACGATGAGGATCGCGGATCTCGGACGTGATCGCGGTCGCCAGGGCGGTAGTTTGTTCGGCGCAGCAATATCGGATGTTGTGTGGGGTAGCGAACAGACCGAGCGGAACTGCGCCACCTATCGTTTGCAGACCTGGAGATGCCCAACTGCATGAGATTCGAGCCTACGGAGGTCCCGATGCGCTGTGAACACGAATCGCCTGACCGCAGCCGACACTCACCCAAAAACCATGTCCACCTCGCCGCTTCTTAACGGCGCCGCGCGGGGGCGCGATTTCAGGGGCGGCTTCGATACGCACGACCAGGATGCGGAGCGTGCTCGCCTGTGGGAGGTGAGCATCGACCTGCTCGGAATCCTCGACGCGCACGGCCATTTCGAGAGTACCAATCCGGCCTGGGAAAGGGCGCTCGGCTGGACGGCCGGCGAGATTCGCCAGATGTCGCTCTTCGATTTAATACATCCCGATGATTTGGGGAAAGTGCGCGCAGGCCTTCGAGATGTCACCGACGGCGAGCCGGTGTTGCACTTTGAAAGCCGGTTCCGGCGCACCGACGGCGCTTACCGTTGGCTCTCCTGGGTGGCTGTGTCGGAGACGGATAAGTTTTATTGCAGCGCGCGTGACGTGACCCAGGAGCGCGAGGCGCGAACCGAACTGGCGGCGGCGCTCGACGCATTGCGGCAGTCGCAAAAGATGGAAGCGGTCGGGCATTTGACCGGCGGCATCGCCCACGACTTCAATAATCTGTTGACGGCCATATCAGGGAGTCTGGAATTGCTCGGCAATCGCCTGACCCAAGGGCGGCTGGATGACGCGAGGCGCTACATCAACGTGGCCCAGAGCGCCAGCAAGCGGGCGGCTGCGCTCACCCATCGACTACTAGCCTTCGCGAGGCGTCAGGCCTTGGACCCGAGGCCCACGAACGTGAACCGTCTGGTTGCCGACATGGAAGAACTGATCAGGCGCACCGTCGGTCCGGCCGTCAGAGTGGAAGTGGTCGGTGCTCCGGATATCTGGACCACCCGGGTGGATCCGAATCAACTCGAGAATGCGCTGCTGAACTTGTGCATCAACGCCCGCGACGCCATGCCCGAGGGCGGTTCCCTGATGATCGAGACGAGCAATCAATGGATCGATGATCGTGGCGCCCGCGATCGCGATGTCCCGGCGGGACAGTATGTGACCATGAGCGTCACCGACACCGGCACCGGTATGACGCCGGAAGTGATCGCGCGAGCTTTCGATCCGTTTTTCACCACCAAACCCGTGGGATCGGGAACGGGTTTGGGGCTTTCAATGATTTACGGGTTCGCACGCCAGTCGGGCGGCCAAGTCCGCATATATTCGGAAGTGGGTCAGGGTGCGACCGTGTGCCTGTATCTGCCGCGTCATATCGGGGGTGCCGAGACTGCCGAAGCGCAGCCGGAGCTGTCCGCGGTGGCGCACGCCGCCCGGGGCCAAGCCGTCTTGGTGGTCGATGACGAGCCTCTCGTTCGAATGCTGGTGGTCGATGTGCTTCAGGAGCTCGGCTATACGGCGATCGAGGCCGGGGACGGCCATAGCGGATTGAAGCTGCTGCAATCCGCGGCGCGAATCGATTTGCTGATCACCGATATCGGGCTTCCGGGCGGATTGAATGGCCGGCAGGTGGCGGATGCGGCCCGCAAACTTCGGCCCGAATTGAAAGTCCTGTTTATCACCGGATACGCCGAGAACGCGGTGCTCAGTCACGGGCGCATCGATGCGGGAATGCACGTGATGACCAAGCCCTTTGCCATGGAGGGGCTCGCCAACCGTATCCGAAGTCTGCTCGCTTAGCGCAATCATCCGCGTCGCCGGGAACCTAACGAATTTTTTGCGTGAGCCAAAGGCCCGGCTTACCGCTCCGATTGAGTCCGATGCTGACCAACGCCGATTTGGATTCCCACAAGCGTGCGAACGGCAGCCCTTCCCGGCGTACGCGAGCCACGAAAGTCGCGGATTGGCTCGTCATTCGAAAGCCGGGATCGTCGGAGCTCAAAGCAGCGGCAAGAATGCGCTCATTCGTATTCGAATCCCATCGGCGGAAAGCGGGCGCAGGCGAGTGCGCGCTCTCGGGTGCGTCACCCTTTGCCGCAGAGTAACTCATCGGTAGCCGCAGATCGAGATGCGCCACTGACAGGTTCTCCCGCTGCTGAGCGGGGGCTGCGGCAAGCACGGTTTTCTCACTGCGCAGCGGTGGATTGGCCGCCGCAGAGTTCAACAGACCGAAGCCGCAGGCTCCCCCCACCGCAGCCCAGCGCGCGATCCGCGCGAGCGATTGCGGTCGATCCATGCTCATTGGAGCCTTGCTTCAGATCCTGCGCACCAGAAAAATGATCAACGCGATAATAAGAATGGTTCCGAGGATGCCGCCGATATACATGACTATCTCCATCGTTGTTCCTATTGGCTATTGGAACACTTTCCCGCTAATCGGTCCGGACGCTAGCGTACTAAGCGGCACGATAACCAGGCCCGCCGACCATAAAGCGCGCCACCGCACCGACGCAAGGCCGCGCGTCACCCATGATTGGCCGCATGCCCGATCCAAAGGCACCCACTATGAATCCAATTGCCGCTTTCCTGGTTTTCGTGTGTATTGCCGCCGCCGGCGCCACCGCCTTCTGGGGCAGCATCTATGTCGCGTCGCCCTTCATCGTATTGGCGGTCTGGATCGCGCTCTCGCTGAAGATGGCCGACGTCTGGCAAAAATTTGTCATCCTGCGCATGGGCAAGCTGCAAAGCGTGCGCGGGGCCGGCCTCTTTCTCATCCTGCCGATCGTGGATCGGGTCGTGGCCATCATCGATGGCCGGATTCAGACCACCGCCTTCAACGCGGAGCAGGCATTGACCAGGGACACGGTTCCCGTCAACGTCGACGCGATTATTTTCTGGAACGTGCATGACGCGGAGAAGGCTGCACTGGCGATCACGAACTATCGGGAGGCCATCGATCGGGTGGCTCAGACATCGCTGCGCGAGATGATAGGCTCATCGATGCTGGCTGCGCTTCTATCGGATCGCCAGGAAGCGGATGATCAGCTGAAACTCGAGATCGGCCGGAAGACCGCGCCCTGGGGCATATCGGTCAGCTCCGTTGAGATCCGCGATGTGGCGATCCCGGTGGCCCTCCAGGATGCCATGTCGCGGCAAGCGCAGGCTGAACGCGAGAAGCAAGCGCGCGTGATCCTCGGATCCGCCGAGGCTGCGATCGCGGGAAAGTTCGTCGAGGCGGCCGCAATCTACGCGGGACATCCGGTCGCGCTGCAGTTGCGCGCCATGAACATCATCTATGAGACCACGAAGGAACGCGGGGCCACGATTTTGATGCCGAGCTCGATGGTCGACAGCTTGAATCCTTCGGCCGCGACGCTCGCCTTTGCGCTCGCGGGCAAAGACACGATCGAACCTACGCCGCCGCCGCCGCCGCCGCCGCCGCCGGGGCACGGGCAGGCGGCCGCATAAGCGTTACTTCGGAAGCTTGTTCCCGTTCGCCTTGAACGCCTCACCCAGGGGAGTGAGCGCGCCGCCCCCCTTGGGGTTCGTGTGGCAATCCGCGCAAGACTTGCCGGTATCCTTGGCAAATTGCACGGTTGCCCCGGCGGGCTGCGAAACGAGCAATGACGCCGCACCGGCGATGAGCGCCGCTGCGGCGGTGCTGCACGCGAGCACGAATGTCATTTTGACGATTTTCATGGGTCGAATTCTCCTATGCCGATGTCTCAGTGTGTGCTGCCGTCGTCAGTAGATCCAACTCGACCACGGCGGTCTGTACGCTGTCGAACGAACGGTAAAGTGCCGGACAGCGGCTATCGTTCAAGCATCCGGTGTTCCCAGGTGCCGTTTCGCGATCGCCTCGATCTCGTGTTCCGTCAGCGCCGAAAGATCCGCGGTTTCAGTGGCCGTCACCCGTCGGGCGATTTCGGGGCGATGCTTCTTCAAGTAGGCAACGAGCACATCCACCGCGCTGCTCTTTCCGATTCCGTGCCCGACCAAGATGATCTCGGTTGCCGGCAGCAATTTTTCAGCTACTTCCTCATAGAAAGAGGTCTCTTCGGGGACGCGGTCGCCTTGATAGTGCGCCTCCTTTCGATGAACCAAGTGATGATGGAAGTGATGGGGATCGTATGGCTCGATAGCTGCTTCGGCTTGGGGCCGGCTGCCCCCTATATCGCGAAAAACATGTGCGATGTGGTGATCGATAACGACGACCATTCGACACGCCCGCCCGGGCGCAACCGGAGGTAATGCAGAGGCGGCCGCCTTGAGAAATCGACGCAGGCGCGAGACTTCCTCGGTCCCAAGCTCCGGCGTGTGGGGTTGCTTGAAGAATTCCCGCTGCGTGCCGACGACAAACGCAAATTCGCCGCCCGTAGACGGCGTGACCTTCCCCAAATGCCCAATGAGCTCGAGTGCATCGGTCCAATGCAAGCTCCTTGGCAGTTTGCCATGGAGCAAAGTCTGATGCAGCGCCGCCAGTTTATGATGGAGATGCTCGGTCATGTTCCGACGCACCCGGCCACCACCCGTACGGAATATGGTGTGTTACGCAACGATACCTCGCCCAAAATGTGTAATGAATACCGATAGATGGCGCACCGCGGCTGGCGCCAGAGTCGCCTGGTAGCAAATACCACCACACCACTATGACGCAACCATGACGGCTCGCGGGATGGGTGTCTGTACGCGCCCGCACGGATAGCTTTTTAGCGCACGGCCGCATGGGTAAGGAAACCAACCTAAGCAATAAGAGTATTTAGCGCGAAAAGCGCGTGTGCGATACCGTACACTGCGGATGGGGTTTGGCGTGATCGACGGAGCCCTTCACAAATGCTGAATACATCCATCCAACCCAGGAATTGGGCCACCGACAATAACCTGCTGGCCTCGCTGCCATCGGCCATCCGAACGCTGTGGTTACCCCACCTCGAATTGGTTGATCTAAAACTCGGGCAGGTCCTCTACGAGGCGCAGGGTCGTTTGACCCATGTTCACTTTCCGCTCACGGCGATCGTCTCGCTGCTGTACGTCATGGAGAACGGATCGTCCGCGGAAATAGCGGTCGTCGGAAATGATGGGATGGTGGGATTCGCCTTGATTATGGGCGGGGATACCACGCCGAGTCGTGCGGTCGTTCAAAGCGCGGGCGTCGGTTTGCGTATGAAGGCGCAGTTCATGAAACACGAGTTCAATCTCGTGCCACCCGTGATGCACCTGATGTTGCGGTTTACCCAAGCGTTGATAACGCAAATGGCGCAGACCGCGGTTTGTAACCGGCATCATTCATTGGATCAGCAGCTCTGTCGATGGCTCTTGCTCAGTTTGGATCGGCTGCAAGGCAGCGAGCTCGTCATGACCCAGGAACTGATCGCCAATATGCTCGGCGTCCGGCGAGAGGGCGTTACGGAAGGTGCCAACAAGCTGCAGCGTGCAGGACTCATCAAGTATGCGCGCGGGCACATCACGGTGTTGGATCGCGCCGGCCTGGAACGCCGCACATGTGAATGCTACAAGGTGGTTCGACAGGAGTATCAACGCCTGCTTCCCGACCACGCGGCGAACTGAGGGTGATCCTGGGCGGCATCACTATGGCCGCAATGGCTATTGGCAGGGTCAGCGAGAACGCGCGGTCGCCTGACTTGGATGGGTGGGACGGAGTGAGTTGTCCCGCCTCAGAGACCTGCGCCTGCAGCGGGCGGTCTCTGGGCTGCGGCTAGTCATTGTGCCTGAAGTTCGGTTGCGGCGGCGTCGCATGCCGGTGTCCGCGCTCGCGAAAGAACCGCCGTGCCATCTCGACGATACCGCTGTCCGTCGCATTTTCCAGAGTCTCGACGCCCGATATTCGCGCAGCGAGATCCGGTTTGTGGCGCTGCATGTAGGTCTGCAACTCGAATTTTGAATTGCCCGGACCGGCAATCAATGTGTGGCCCGCATGATCGAGCGATGCCACGATACGATGCAAAAACTCATCGTCCACGGCATGCTGGGTACTGTCCTCGTGATCCGCCTGATGGTGCCGGCGCTGTGCCGAGGTATGCTCGATCAACAGCTTGACGTCATCCGTGGCACTGACGTGAAAGACCTTTGCCAGATGGCGATCGATGAAAATGATGGCGTCGAGATATTCACTCATGGTTCATGTCCTGGATATTTGCATTGAGGTGTTCATAGGGCGGTCTCGAGAAGCGTGCGTGGGCTCTCAGTGTAATCGGTATATCCGGCTGCGCCGCCGCCATACAGCGTCGACACGTCGATGGCCGCCAGCGGCTCGTTGAGGCGCAGGCGGTTCACGAGGTCCGGATTGCTGATGAACGGCCGCCCGAAGGCCACCAGGTCCGCCGCCCCACTGACAACTTCGGACATCGCCATCTGTCGCGTATACCCGTTGTTGACGATCCATGCACCATTCTCATGATCCCTTTTGAAGCGAAGGCGCAGCGCGGGAAAGTCGAACGCCACGAGATCGCGGGCACCGCCCGTGGCACCCTCGATGACGTGCACGAACGCCAGGCGCAGCGGATTCAACCGATCCATGAAATGGTTGAACAGTGCTTGCGGGTCGCTATCCTGCTTTGCATCGTTCACCGGTGAGACGGGCGATAATCGGATCCCGGTGCGGTCCGCTCCGATCTCGGCGGCGATTGCCGTCATGATTTCCATCGGAAGCCGGATCCGATTTTCCACCGAACCGCCGTAGGCATCAGTGCGGTCGTTGATGCTGTCTCGAAGAAACTGCTCGAGCAGGTATCCGTTCGCACCATGAACTTCGACCCCGTCGAACCCGGAGTCCATGGCATTACGTGCCGCTCGCCGGAACTGCTCGACGATCCCGGGAAGTTCGTCGGGTCGCAGTGCGCGAGGCGCCGAGACATCCTCGAACCCCTTTATCGTGAAGGTCTTCGCATCGGCACGGCGCCCCGTGCTCGATACGGGCGCCTGACCGTGCGGTTGCAGCGACGTATGGGAAATACGTCCAACGTGCCACAATTGCGCGACGATTGACCCACCCTTCGCATGGACCGCCGCGGTGACGGCGCGCCAGCCGCGAAGCTGATCGGGGCTATAGATGCCCGGTGTATCCCTATACCCTTGCGCTTCGGGCGCGATCTGCGCCGCTTCGGAAACGATGAGGCCTGCGGAGGAGCGCTGCTCATAGTAGAGCGCCATCAGCGGCGTCGGAGTTTGATGTGGCCCGGCGCGATTCCGGGTCAAGGGGGCCATCACGATGCGATTCCGCGCCTTGATGCTCCCGAATTGAATGGGATCGAACAATGTACTCATGCGTTGCTTTCCATTTATCTATTGTCAATTCATCGCGACGGGCAGATGCGCAGCCCACCGAGTCTCGGGTCATCAAGATGGCGCGAGCTCGGCATGCGTGTCTGTTCGTTATCGCACGTCGGCTCTGAGGCGGGGCTATCTACGTGCGGCATCGAACGGTGCGTGACAAACGCTTCGGATAGGATCGCTCCTCTTTTCATACAAGCGGAGAAATGGACCCATGAAAACAGATTCGCAATTGCGCCAGGATGTGATCGATGAGCTCAATTGGGATGCGGCGATCGATGCAACCAAGATTGAGATCGCGGTACAAGACGGACTCGTGACTCTTGGCGGGCAGGTTCTCCATTATTCGGAGAAATGGGTGGCAGAGCAGGCGGTGCAGCGCGTTGCCGGCGTGAAGGCGCTCGTCGTCAAGATCGTCGTGGCGCCGGCTGGGTCGCACACGGATGCCGACATCGCGCGTGCAGCTGAAAGCGCGCTCGCGGGCGTCTCCTATCTACCCAAGGACTCGGTGAGGATTCAAGTGGAAAATGGCTGGATCCAACTTTCCGGTAAGGTCGGCCGGGACTATCAGCGACAGAATGCCGCCGCCGCCGTTCGGTACCTGGTCGGCGTCAAAGGCATCACCGATGACATCACCATCCGCTCGGAGACGCCATCTGCGCAGATCAAGGAAGAAATCGAGGCCGCGTTGGAGCGCCGTTTCGATTCGGAAGATCAGGATATTTCAGTCAGTGTAAGCGGCAAGAATGTCACCTTGTCCGGTACCGTGACCAGTTGGTGGCAGCGGGATCTTGCGCGCAATTCGGCGTGGAATGCACCGGGCGTGCAAAACGTCACGGATCATATGACGATTAGTTACTGACAGGCGGCGGCGTTATCACATGACTCCAACCACTTACTGAGTTAAGTAGATTCCACCGGACATATGTGTGGTAGCGAACAAACAGCCGAGGGGTCTTCATGATCCAATGCCACTTCGGAATCATTAATTAAGGGGAATCCCATATACATCGGCGGCGGATTACTCGGCCTCGTTCTGGTCGTGGCGTTGATCTTCTTTTTGGTGCGTAGAGCCTGAGTGCTCTCTGCGTCGAATTCGAATAATTTCTCTGGAGCATCGTTTATGCACGCTAAATCACTAATGGCCGCCGCCGCTCTGGCGGTTGCCGGTCTTCTGGCAGGCGCGCCCACCTGGGCGCATACCAAGGCCGAGATTGACCGGAGCGCCGGTCGGGCTCTGAAGCAATTTTATGCCCTCAACCCCGCGAACCGGGACTTGGTCGGCAAAGCGGCCGGCGTGTTGGTCTTTGGCCACGTGACCAAGGGCGGCGTGGGCGTCGGCGGTGAGTTCGGTGAAGGGGTTTTGCGCGTTCAGGGACAAGCGGTGAATTATTACAGCCTCGCGTCCGCCTCGGTTGGTCTCACGCTGGGTGTCGCAAAGCACCGAGAGATCATCCTTTTCATGACCCAGGGCGCGCTCGATCACTTCACCAAGAGCGAAGGGTGGTCGGCGGGCGGGGATTCCGCCATCGCCGTGGTATCTGAGGGTGCGGGCGGTCAATACGATGCTACCGCTCTCGGAAAACCCATTCTCGGCTTTGTCTTCGGTGAAAAGGGTCTGATCGGAGATTTATCGCTCGAGGGTACAAAAGTCACGAAAATCAAAACCGACGATTGACCATTGTCCAGCGGGCGCCGCACGGCGCCCCGCTTGGCCGTAAGCTTTCAGACGACCCAGGCGGAAATCATGCTGATCGATGCGCGATGGCGCCAACATCTTATCGCCACCCTCCAGTTGGAGCCGCTATTCAAGTCGCAGCACTTTGATGGCGCTGCCGGTGGCGGTCGCCATAGACTCCTATCCCTCCTTGACGGTTTAGGCTTGGGCTCTGATGTGGCCAATGCCTCTCTGAAACGCAACGCTGCCGTTACCGCGCGCGCCGCAACCATCATCGCCGAGTGGATCAGCTACCTGCCCGAGGATTGTGTCAGGGCCATGGTCGCCGACGGGTGGCACTGGTCGACATGATTGCAGGAGCCCGTTCAAAACCTCATGGTCAAACGGTCCTTCACGCTGCGAACTCCGGCGGTTCCCCAGACCGAATGGCGCACCTGATCCCGCCCGGACCAACAATGCACCGTACCCGTCAAGGTGACATCGCCGCCGTTTACTTCCACGGAAATGTGTTTCGCGTCATCCGGAACGCGTCTTTGCAAGGCTGCTTCGATGTCGGTCTTGATGGTGTCCGATGAAGTGCCCGACGGAAGGGTCATCTGATTCGAGACGCCTTTTACGCCCATGAGCGTACGTACGGAATCGGTGGCGGCGCGCCGCTGATAATCGCGAGCCACTTCTCCCGACAACGTGATCATGCCGTCCTCTACCAGCACCTTGACCCGGTTGCCGGGGACGTAACTGTTCCATTCGAGCACGTTCTGCGCTGAACGGGCGATGTCGGCGTCGTTTCGGACGCTCGAGCCGGGGAGCGTCACGTCGACTTCCACGGCGAGTGCCTTGACGCCGGCGACCCGCTGCGAGGCGCGTTCGGCCTCCCATTTCTCGGCGAACGTATGCACGTGACCGGTCAGCGTCACGACGCCGTCATGCACCGTCACCCCGATGTCCTCCGCATGGATAGAGGGGTCCCAGTTCAATTCCTCGCTCACGTCGAATTGCAGTTGGGCGTCGGTCTTCATGCAGCGGGCTCCGGTGGGATGATGAAGCGGGAGCCTGCGCCATTTCACAGCGGATCGTCGGTGCGGCAACCCGCTTATGCGAAGGGATCAGGCGTGCAGGCGCAAAGCATTGCTGGGCGTAGGTGTCGCAGCGCACCGACGGACCGCGGAATTGCGCATAGCCTAACAGCAATAGCCGGTCCGTCTGCCGGCAGCACGGTAAGGATTACTTCACATGAATACATTCAAGCGCATGTCGATGGTCATTGCGATCGTCGCGATTCTGGGCTCATCCGGTTGTTTTTGGGGTCGAGGTGGTTGGGGCGGCAATCACGGTCACGATCATGATCACGAAGGCGACCGAGGCTCAGCGCATTACGCTCACTGAGGCGGGGCGAGTGGTAAGTCGATGGCCGCGCAATCCGTGTC
This sequence comes from Steroidobacteraceae bacterium, assembly GCA_050012215.1. GTDB lineage: Bacteria > Pseudomonadota > Gammaproteobacteria > Steroidobacterales > Steroidobacteraceae > Bog-1198. Next base: position 30,486 of record JBEKHO010000010.1, on the reverse strand, counting down.
CTTGGCGTTCCCCGGATCGACAAGCTTCAATTTGTGCGCTTGGACATCGACGGCTGGGTGGCTGAGTGTGCCCTTGAGCAGAACCGGCGCCTGGAATCGGAACAGCCGCAAGCTCTTCGGATGGCCGTTGATGGCAAGATCCAGCGCTTCCGTATCGAAGTGAATCTGTCCTTCGCCAGTGATCAGCACGGATTCGGTGTCCGCGACGAATCGCTTCGCCGTCAGGGTGCCGTCGCGCGCCTCGAACTGCGCGACGGCGCATCGCAGAGGAATCTCCTTCTGACTCTTCGTCAACACCAAGCCCAACCCGCGTAAGTCGACTCCGGTCATTTCCGCGAGCGAGTCCCTCACCGTGCCCTGCTGTACGGCAGCTGTGACAGTTCCGCTCGCGCTCGCAGCGACCTGATGGACGGACCGGCCCACCCCGGTGATCGTAACCCGTACTTGGACCAGTCCGGTCGCCGGCGGAGCGGACAACGCCTTGCGGCCGATCTCGCCGAGTTGCAGGCCGGTGATGTCGATGTCGATTTTGGCCTTGGGGTCGTCGGTCCGCGCGTCGAGCCGTGCATGCGAGCGGAGCTTTCCCGCGAGGATGCCGGCGGTCAACGGAGCGACCGTGAGCACCCCTTGCTTGAGAGTTCCCTTCGCCACCACGTCGGACAGCGTCACGCGGCCGACCAGAAGCTGGTCAGCGCGATAGCGGATGTCCGCGTCGCAGAGCCGCAGGGTGGGGGGATTGAACATGGCGTTGGACAAGATCAGAGGCGGTGCGCTGCTCTGCGGGTCACGCCCCGCCGCACCGAGCCCGAAATCTGCCATCCTCAAATATTTCGAGTCGAGCTCACCCTTGAGCAGGGGCCGCCCGCCGGATGCCTGCACGTCAAAAGAGCCCCGAACATCGCTTCGGCCGGTCTTGGCCGCCAGATCGACAAAGCGGGTGAGGTCGCCCCTGCGCAGGATCTTGCCCGAGAGTTTGTAAGCGCCGCTATTGATGAGCGTCACGCCGGTCAGGAAATAAAGATCTCGCAGGTCCGCCCCCGCCGCCTCGAAGGACGCATCGACGATATTGAAGTCAAAGGGTTCCGGGAGCACGCCCCGTCCTTCGAGCTCCGAGCCGCTGGAGCGCTCGCTGAAGGAGAAACGGTAGGCGATCCGGTGACTTGCCGCCGTCAACGGATCTGCGGATATCTCGAACGAGTCGGCGTGACCGTTGAGCTGGCCAGTACCCTTGATCGTGAGATGCGACGTTGTCCCATTCCCGCCGTCCGAGGACACGATTCCCTCGAATTGCAGGTGCCGGCGCTGGTCATCGAGCACGACATGTGCGTCGGGAATCGAGAGACTCCGCAGTATCGGCAATTTATCCGCACTAGGAGGCGCGTCCGGGTTTTCCGATTGCCAGTTCGCGTATCCGGAGGCATTGCGCATCAGGTGCAGCGTCGCGGACTTCATCGACAAGCTGACGATGCCGAACGCTCTGTCCAACCACGGCACATCCATCACCAACGAGATCTCCTCGACCTGCGCCATGTGTCCCGCGGGCACCCAGGGAGGATTGTCGATGGTGACGCGCTCGGCGTTGAGATCCGGGTGTCGGGCGAGCAGATGGACGTGCAGCGCGCCCGCGACCTCGATGGGCCGTCCCGCACGACTCGAGATAAATCGAATCACGGCGCCCCGGAAGAATCCCGCATCGACGCCGGCGGCAAAGGCCAGAGCAGCAACGATCACCAACACCGCGCATCCCACGAGCGCGATGAGCACGCGTCGAACGATCACCCACGCGCGCACGGCGCCCGCAACGTCATGGACTCAGCCGGCGCAGCCCGGCCTCGTCCGCCGCGCGCTGTGCTTCTTCATAGCCGGCGTCCGCGTAGCGAAGCACGCCGAGTCCCGTGTCGTTGGTCAATGTCAGCCGCAGCCGCTCCGCCGCGGCGGCGGTGCCGTCCGCGATGAGCGTGACGCCGGCGCTGGTCATGAAGCCGGCGTAGCCGCCGCCGCCCGAATGAATGGCGACCAGATCCGCCTGCGAGGCGCAGTTCACCAACGCGTTGAGCAGCGGCCAGTCCGCGATGGCATCGCTCCCGTCGCGCATGTTCTCGGTCATGATCTTGGGATGAGCCATGGCTCCCGCGTCGAGATGATCGCGCGTGAACGCGATCGGTCCCTTGAGCCTGCCGTCGCGAACCATGTCGTTGACCGCGAGCCCGAGCGCCGTGCGCGCTCCGTGACCGAGCCATGCGATGCGTGCGGGCAGCCCCTCGAAGGGCACCGTTTCGCGCGCGATACGGATCCACCGGGTTACCGACGCGTCATGGGCGAAAGCCTGCAGCAGGTGATCGTCGATCGTGCGGATGTCCGCACCGTCTCCGGATAGCGCGATCCATCGGAAAGGACCGATCCCCCCGCAAAACAGCGGCCGCAGGAAGGCCTCCGTGAACACCGGGATGTCGAAGGCCCGGGTGACGCCGGCCCTGATCGCTTGACTGCGGATCAGGTTGCCGTTGTCGAACACGATCGCGCCGAGCTTCTGCAGTTCGAGCATGGCCTGAACGTGCACGCCGATCGAGCGCACACCGTCGGCGGTGAGCTTCGCAGGGTCGCGCTCCCGCTCGCGGCGCACATCGGCGGGGGAGTAGCCCTGCGGCACGTAGCCGTAGAGCAAATCGTGCGCGGCGGTCTGATCCGTCACCACGTCCGGACGCAATGCACCCGCGGCTGCGCCCGCGGCGATTGCCGGAAAGACGTCGGCGGCGTTGGCGACGAGCGCCACGGCCCATGCGCGGCGTTCGGACATCGCCCGCCTGACCGATGCGAGCGCCTGCGGGAGCGAGTCCGTGACCTCGTTTACGGCACCGCTTTCGAGCCGCTTGGCCGCGCGCTCCGGATCGACTTCGACGGTAATGCTCGCCGCGCCCAGCATGGAGGCCGCGCGCGGCTGTGCGGAGCCCATGCCTCCGAGTCCGGCCGTGAGAAAAAATCGGCCGCTGAGGTCCGCGGCGCCCAGCCGGGCGGCGGCGCGCGCGAGTATCTCGAAGGTGCCCTGCAGAACACCCTGCGAGCCGATGTATTGCCAACACCCCGCGGTGAGCCCGCCCCAGCAGATGAGTCCGCGCTGCTCGAGGTCGTAGAACACCTCTTCGTTGGCCCAGCGGCCGACGAGGTTGCAATTCGCCATGAGTACGAGAGGCGCACGCGAGTGCGTGGTGAGGATCGCGATGGGTTTGCCCGATTGAACGATCAGGGTCTCGTCGTCGGCCAGGGTCTTGAGCGCGTTGACGATCGCCTCGTAGGCGGGCCGGTTGCGCGCCGCCTTGCCGAGCGCCGCATACACGACGAGATTCTGCGGGTCTTCACCGACGGTGAGCACGTTCTCGAGCAGACGCAAGAGTCCTTCCTGCCGCCAGCCCCGGCACCGCAAGGGGGGGCCGCCAAAGGCATGGGAGCGCGGTTCGGTCATGGCCTCTTTCCGTCGAGCGCGAAACGTGCGATCTCAATGCCGAGCGCGCGTTCGACCAGCGGATACACGGACGGATCGAACACGCTGGCGGACAGTGCAATGCGGCTTTTCGGCACGTGCAGGATGCGCACCGTCATGCCTTCGGTGAGCCGTCCCGCGCTCACCGGCACGCCCGCCGGCGTCAACGTCGTGATGATGTCGGGGTAGGTTCCGATCCGCTCGCCGTCGCGCTCGAGCGCCATGTACTCGTTCAACACGTGCGCCACCATGTTTCCGCCGCTCGCCGCGATCTCGATGATCCCACAGTCGAACGCGTCTTTGGTGTAAACGAGTCCGTTTCGCACGACCTTGCCTTCGGCGAGGATGGTGCCGCCGGTCGCCTCGCAAATCGCCTCGGTGACCGCATCGCCGCCGCGCGGTTCGGCGCCCACGATGGCGCGTCCGACCTTGAGGGCCTGGCTGATGCCGCCGAGTACCGCTCGTTCGGCGACCATGCGCACCGGAATGGGATTTCTGCAGCTCGCGATGAATCCTCCCGCCTCGTTCGCAGCGGTACGCAGCGCCGGCGATACACGGGCCGTGGCACCTCGCACCACCACTTCCATGTAGGCGCCACGCTCGCGGTTGCCGCCGGCTGCGGTCTGAATCATGGGCTCGGGACTATTGGCGAGACCGAGCGATCCCATGTCGCCCGTGGGGTGCGCGCGCAGATCGCCGACCGCATCGACCACCGCGAGCCCCATCGCCGCGCCCGGAAGCCACGCGTTGAGCGTGCTCGACATGCCGTTCTGGCCGATGATCAAGCCAACGATCGGTTGCTCGGATGCCTCCTGGAGCAGCTCCACGGCCCGCAGATAATCCACGCCGCGCATCTCCCAGTGCGTGAGGCCGCCCGGTGCGCCGATCGCGGCCATGGTCGCGACCAGCGCATCGGGATCGAGTTCATCCACGCTCACGAGCTCCGGGCGGCCGATCGATGTTGCGATGTGGCCGAGAGTGCGTCCGTGATCGGCGAAGCCGCCGCCGCCGCAACCGTATACCGAGCCGCCTTTGACTGCGAAGTCGACATCTTCCGGCAGTAATTCTCGTCTCATCGTTCAGCATGCTCCCCGCAGTGAATTGTAATTCTTACAACCGATCATAGCGTTTCGGGCAATGGACTTTTGTCAGATGGTACGCGAAGATTTGGCGGCGCCGGATAGCCCGGAGCATGAATACCCGGCAAAGCATAATAGTATTCTTTCGAAACCGGGACGAAACATCGACGAGGGAGGAGGTTCGGCAGACAGCTTCGCGGGGGGCATCTCTCTCTACCTTTGACGGTCCCGCCGCCGACGCAACGCCGATTACTCGACCCAAGCTAAAGGCTTTGCGCGCGACATGTCGTGCGAGGGCGGCAGAGGTTGACCATGGAATCCAGTCAAAGCGTCGCACGTAAACGTAAGACGAACGGGCATGTCGCCAAGGCCGCCATGGCGTCGCCGGAGCTCAACTTAGGCGAGCTTCTCGACGCGCTCCAGGCCATGCAGGCGGGCGACTTCTCGGTGCGGCTGCCGGGATCGAAGACCGGCGTTGCGGGCAAGATCTGCGACACGTTCAATTCCATCGTCGCCGCCAATCAGCGCATCGCACAACAGCTCGAGAACGTCGGCGAGGTCGTCGGCCGGCAGGGCAAGACCAGCACGCGCGTCCGATTCGGATTATCGCAGGGCGCATGGGCGGATATGGAGGGATCGGTCAACACCCTGATCGCTGATCTCCTATGGCCCACGACCACGGTCACCCGCACAGTGTCGGCGGTGGCGCGCGGCGACCTGCTGCAGACGGTGCCGCTCGATGTGGACGGCCGCGCGCTCAAGGGCGAGTTCCTGCGCTCGGCGACCATCGTCAATACCATGATCAAGCAGCTGTCCGTGTTCACATCCGAAGTGACGCGCGTGGCTCGCGAGGTAGGCACCGACGGCAAGCTCGGCGGTCAGGCGCAGGTGCGCGAAGTGACCGGTGTCTGGAAGGACCTCACGGAAAGCGTCAATTCGATGGCCTCGAATCTGACCGCCCAGGTGCGCAACATCGCCGAGGTGACCATCGCGGTGGCGAACGGCGATCTGTCGAAAAAGATCACCGTGGACGTGCGCGGCGAGATTCTGCAATTGAAGGAAGCCATCAATACGATGGTAGACCAATTGCGGTCGTTCGCCTCGGAGGTGACGCGCGTGGCGCGCGAGGTGGGAACGGAAGGCAAGCTCGGCGGCCAGGCGCTCGTGCCCGGCGTCGCCGGCACCTGGAAGGACCTCACCGACTCGGTGAACGCCATGTGCGGAAATCTCACCGCGCAGGTGCGCAATATTGCGCAGGTCACCACGGCGGTGGCGCGCGGCGACCTGTCGCGCAAGATCACCGTCGACGTGTCGGGCGAGATTCTCGAGCTCAAGCAGACCATGAACACCATGGTCGATCAGTTGAATGCGTTCGCCGGTGAAGTGACGCGCGTGGCGCGAGAAGTCGGCACCGAGGGGCGCTTGGGCGGGCAGGCGCAGGTGCCGGGTGTTGCGGGCACCTGGAAGGATCTCACCGACAACGTGAATTCCATGGCGTCGAATCTGACGGCGCAGGTGCGCAACATCGCCGAAGTCTCCACGGCCATTGCGAGCGGCAATCTCGCCAAGAAGATCACGGTGACGGTATCGGGCGAGATCCTGGAGCTCAAGGAAACCATCAACACCATGGTGGATCAGCTGAACGCGTTTGCCTCCGAGGTGACGCGTGTGGCGCGCGAAGTCGGCACCGAGGGCCGCTTAGGCGGCCAGGCCAACGTTCGCGGCGTCGCGGGCACCTGGAAGGATCTCACCGAGAACGTCAATTCGATGGCATCGAACCTCACCGGCCAGGTGCGCAACATCGCCGAAGTGACCACCGCGGTGGCGAACGGTGACCTGTCGAAGAAGATCACCGTCGACGTGAAGGGCGAGATTCTCGAGCTCAAGGACACCATCAACACGATGGTGGACCAATTGAACGCGTTCGCGGGCGAGGTGACGCGCGTGGCCCGCGAAGTCGGCACCGAAGGCAAGTTGGGCGGCCAGGCGCAATTGAAGGGCGTCGCCGGCACCTGGAAGAATCTCACCGACTCGGTGAACTCCATGGCCTCGAATCTCACCGGCCAGGTGCGCAACATCGCCGAGGTGGCGACCGCCGTCGCGCAGGGCGACCTGTCGAAGAAAATCACGGTGACCGTCTCCGGAGAGATTCTGGAGCTCAAGGAGACCATCAACACGATGGTGGATCAGCTGCGCTCGTTCGCAGGCGAGGTAACGCGCGTGGCGCGCGAAGTCGGCACCGAGGGACGCCTCGGCGGCCAGGCGCAGGTGCCCGGTGTCGCGGGCACCTGGAAGGACCTCACCGATTCGGTGAACTCCATGGCCGGCAACCTCACCGCTCAGGTGCGCAACATCGCGGAAGTGTCGACCGCGATCGCCAACGGCGACCTGTCGCGCAAGATCACGGTGGACGTGCGCGGCGAGATCCTGCAGCTCAAGGAAACGCTCAATACCATGGTGGACCAGCTGAATCGGTTCGCCTCGGAGGTGACCCGTGTGGCCCGAGAGGTCGGCACCGAGGGCAAGCTGGGCGGGCAGGCCAACGTGCCCGGCGTCGCCGGTACTTGGAAGGATCTCACCGAGAACGTCAACTTCATGGCGTCGAATCTGACCGGCCAGGTGCGCAACATCGCCGAGGTGACCACGGCCGTCGCACGCGGCGACCTGTCGAGAAAGATCACGGTCGACGTGAAGGGCGAGATCCTCGAGCTCAAGAACACCATCAACACCATGGTGGACCAGTTGAACGGCTTCGCCGGCGAGGTGACGCGCGTCGCTCGCGAAGTGGGCACCGAGGGCAAGCTCGGCGGCCAGGCCGAAGTCCCGGGCGTCGCCGGGACCTGGAAAGATCTCACCGACAACGTCAATTCCATGGCGGGCAATCTGACCGGCCAGGTGCGCAACATCGCCGAGGTGGCGACCGCCATCGCCAACGGTGACCTCTCCCGCAAGATCACGGTGGACGTGCGCGGCGAGATACTCCTGTTGAAGGAGACGCTCAACACCATGGTCGACCAGCTGCGATCGTTCGCGGGCGAGGTCACCCGCGTGGCGCGCGAGGTCGGCACCGATGGTCGTCTGGGTGGCCAGGCGGTGGTGCCCGGCGTCGCCGGCACCTGGAAGGACCTGACCGACAACGTCAACTTGTTGGCGGCGAACCTGACCACCCAGGTGCGCAACATCGCCGAGGTGACCACGGCCGTGGCGCGCGGCGACCTGTCGAGAAAGATCACCGTCGACGTGAAGGGCGAGATTCTCGAGCTCAAGAACACCATCAACACCATGGTGGACCAGTTGAACGGCTTCGCCGGCGAAGTGACCCGCGTGGCGCGCGAAGTCGGGACCGAGGGGCGCCTCGGAGGACAGGCCGAGGTGCCGGGCGTCGCCGGCACCTGGAAGGATCTCACCGACACGGTGAACGTGATGGCGGCCAACCTGACCGAACAGGTGCGCGGCATCGTCAAGGTCGTGACGGCGGTGGCCGACGGCGACCTGAAGCAAAACCTCACGGTCGCCTCCAAGGGCGAGGTCGCGGCATTGGCCGAGACCATCAACAACATGACCGACACGCTGGCGACCTTCGCCGATCAGGTGACCACGGTGGCCCGCGAAGTGGGCGTCGAAGGCCGCCTCGGCGGTCAGGCCAACGTGCCGGGCGCGGCGGGCACGTGGAAGGATTTGACCGGCAACGTGAACTTGCTGGCCGCCAACCTCACCACCCAGGTTCGCGCCATCGCCGAAGTGGCCACGGCCGTGACCAAGGGCGACCTGACCCGCTCGGTGCAAGTCGAGGCGCGCGGCGAGGTCGCCGAGCTCAAGGACAACATCAACACGATGATCGGGAATCTGCGTCTCACGACCGAGCAGAATACCGAGCAGGACTGGCTCAAGACCAACCTCGCGCGCTTCACCAACATGCTCCAGGGCCAGCGCGATCTCGCGACCGTCGGCCGGCTGCTGCTCTCGGAACTCGCGCCCCTGGTCGAGGCGCAACAAGGCGTCATCTATCAGGTGGACGCCGACGATGCGGCGAGCGCCTTGAAGCTCCTGTCCTCATACGCGGACGGCGCGGTCGGCGGGCATGCGAGCCGTCTGCAGTTGGGCGAGGGGCTCATCGGCCAGTGCGCCCTCGATGGACGGCGGATCTTGATCACTGAAATGCCGGACAGCGCCGTGCCGATCACGTCGGGATTGTTCCAGGCCAAGCCGCGGCACGTGATCGTGCTGCCGGTGTTGTTCGAGGTGCAGGTGAAGGCGGTCATCGAGCTGGCCTCGCTCGGCGGATTCACGGATCTTCAGCTCACCTTCCTCGAGCAGCTCACCACCTCCATCGGCATCGTTCTCAACTCGATCGAGGCGACGATGCAGACCGAGGGTCTGCTCAAGCAATCGCAGCAGCTCGCGACGGAACTGCAGACGCAGCAGCGCGAGCTGCAGCAGACCAACGAGAAGCTCGAGCAGAAGGCGCAGCAGCTCGCCGACCGCAACGTCGAGGTCGAGGCGAAGAATCAGGAAATCGAGCAGGCGCGCCGCGCGGTCGAGGAGAAGGCGACCGAGCTCGCGCTCACCTCGAAGTACAAGTCCGAATTCCTCGCCAACATGTCCCACGAGCTGCGCACGCCGCTCAACAGCATTCTCATCCTGGGCCAGCAGCTGTCGGAGAATCCGGACGGCAATCTTTCAGCCAAGCAGGTGGAATTTGCGCGCACCATCCACGGCGCAGGGACGGATCTTCTGAATCTCATCAGCGACATCCTCGACCTCTCCAAGATCGAGTCGGGCACGGTGTCGGTCGACGCCGAGGAAGTCTATTTCACCAACCTTTTGGAGATGATCGCCCGGCCGTTCCGCCACGAGGCGGAGAACCGCCGCCTGCAGTTCGAGGTGGAGCTCTCGCCCCACGTCGAGCGCAGCATCACCACGGACTTGAAGCGCCTGCAGCAGGTGCTCAAGAACCTGTTGTCGAATGCGTTCAAATTCACGGCCGAGGGCGGGGTCAAGCTCAAGGTATCGCCCGCGGTCAGCGGGTGGAACGAGGATCACCCCACGTTGCGCCGGGCTGCGTCGATCGTCGCGTTCGAGGTGTCCGACACGGGCATCGGCATCCCACCGGAAAAGCAGCGCATCATCTTCGAGGCCTTCCAGCAAGCCGATGCAGGCACCAGCCGCAAGTACGGAGGCACGGGCCTCGGGCTTGCGATCAGCCGCGAGCTCGCGAATCTTCTCGGCGGCGAGATCCAGTTGCGTTCGACGCCGGGGATCGGGAGCGTATTCACGCTCTACCTGCCGATCACCTACCTGGGCAGCGGAATCGCCAGGACCTCGGCCGGAGGCGCGGAGCCGCCGCTGCAGCCGGCCCAACCGTCCATGACGTTATCGGTCCGATCCGCGGAGCGGCCGCCGGAACAGATCCCCGACGATCGTCACACCGTCGCACCCGGCGAGAGCGTGGTACTCATCGTCGAGGATGACCCGCATTTCGCGCGGCTCATGATCGGGGCCGCAAGGGACAAGGGATTCAAGGTGTTGGTCGCAAGCCGGGGCACGGAGGCGCTGGCACTCGCGCGCGAGCACCATCCGACGGCGATCTCGCTCGACATCTTTCTGCCCGACATGCTGGGCTGGACCGTGTTGAGCCAGCTGAAGCAGGATGCGGCGACCCGCCACATTCCGGTTCAAATCGTCACGCTCGATGAGGACCGCCACCACGGCCTTGCGCGCGGCGCATTTTCCTTCGTGCAAAAACCGGCCTCTTCACAGGGGCTCGATGAGGCGTTTGCGCGGATCAAGGGCTACGCGGCTCCCCGCCGAAAGCGCCTGTTGCTGGTGGAGGACGACCAGAACGAGCGCAACAGCGTCGCGGAACTCTTGAGTCACGAGGACATCGAGATCGCCGCGGCCGAAACCGGAGCCGAGGCACTCGCACAGCTCAAGCGGGACCAGGTCGATTGCGTAGTGCTCGATCTGAAGCTTCCCGACATGTCCGGCTTCGAGGTGCTCGAGACCATCCGGGATGACGCGGAGCTGCGCGACATTCCGGTGGTGGTTTTCACGGGACGGGAGCTGTCGGCCGACGAGGATGCGACGCTGCACACCATGGCGCGCAGCGTCGTGGTCAAGGGCGTCGAATCGCCCGAGCGGCTGCTCGATGAGACGGCGTTGTTCCTGCATCGCGTGGTTGCGGATCTGCCGCCGGCCAAGCAGCGCATGCTCGAGCGACTGCACAGCTCCGACGAGGATCTTCTGCGCCGCACCGTGCTTCTCGTGGATGACGATGCCCGCAACATCTTCGCGCTCTCGAGCGTGCTCGAGCGCCGCGGCATGGAAGTGTTGACGGCGACCACGGGAAGCGAGGCAATCGGGGTGTTGAACTCGCGGCAGGACGTGGCGATCGTGCTGATGGACATCATGATGCCGGGGATGGACGGTTACGAGACCATCCAGGAAATCCGCTCGAAGCCGGCCTTCAGGCGGCTGCCGATCCTCGCGCTCACGGCCAAGGCGATGAAGGGTGACCGCGAGAAATGCCTCGAGGCCGGCGCATCGGATTACCTGGCGAAACCCGTCAACGTCGATCAGCTCCTGTCGGCGCTGCGCATGTGGCTGCATCGGTGAGCGTCGAGCAGAAGCCGGACAAGGTGAATATTCTGCTGGTCGACGACCAGCAGGCAAAGCTGCTGAGTCACGAAGTGGTGCTGGAGGAGATCGGCGAGAGTTTGTTCAAGGCTTCCTCGGCGCGCGAAGCGTTCGAATGCCTGCTCAGAAACGAGATCGGACTCATCCTCATCGATGTCTGCATGCCGGAGCTCGACGGTTTCGAGCTGGCCGCCATGATCCGGGAGCACCCGAGATTTCAAAGGACCGCCATCATATTCGTATCCGCGGTGAACTTCGCGCATCTGGACCAGTTGCGCGGCTATCAATTGGGCGCGGTCGATTACGTTCCCGTTCCGGTCGTGCCCGAGTTGCTGCGGGCCAAGGTCAAAGTGTTCGTCGATCTGTACCGCAAGACGCGCCAATTGGAACAATTCAACGCCGCGCTCGAGGCCCGCGTGCTGGAGCGCACCGCGGACCTGCGCCGCTTCAACGAGGAGCTCGAGCAGCGAATCGAGGAACGGACGCACGAGCGCGAGACTGCGCTCGCGCAATTGTTCGAGGCGCAAAAAATGGACACCATCGGCCAGCTGACCGGCGGCGTTGCGCACGATTTCAACAATCTGCTGATGGCGGTGCTCGGCAGCCTCACGCTGTTGGAAAAGCGCCTGCCCGATGATCCCCAATGCCGTCGGCTTCTGCAGAACGCCGTTCAAGGTGCGCAACGCGGCGCAGCCCTCACCCAGCGGCTGCTGGCGTTCTCGCGCCGCCAGGAGCTCAAACCGGAAGCCGTGGATCTTGCCGCACTGGTGAGCGGGATGGAGGAGCTGCTGAAGCGCGCGCTGGGGCTCGCCATCGAGCTCAAGTGCACTTTCTCCGATGCCCTCGTGCCGGTGCTGGTCGATGCCAATCAACTCGAGTTGGCGCTGCTCAATCTGGCGCTCAATGCGCGCGACGCCATGCCGAATGGCGGCAAGCTCACGATCACGGCGGCGGGCGAGACCAAGGAGGAGCCGGGCGCCGGCCCCGACTCGCGGCTCCCACCCGGCGATTACTTGAGGATCAGCATCACGGACACCGGCTCCGGAATGGACGAGCAAACGCTTGCCAAGGCGACGGACCCGTTCTTCACCACCAAGGGCCCGGGCAAGGGAACGGGTCTCGGTTTATCGATGGTCCATGGGTTGGCGGCCCAATCCGGCGGACTCCTGAGGATCGACAGCGCCCCGAACGTGGGAACCACGGTGCAACTCTGGCTGCCGCGCGCCATGACCGTGCCGGCTCAAGCCAATCGCAACGTGGAGCGCCTGCGACCGGCGCCGGCGGTGCCGCAACCGTGCCGCGTGCTCATCGTCGACGACGATCAGCTGGTACTGACGGGTACGGCGGCATTGATCGAGGACCTCGGGCATACCGCCATCGAAGCGCATTCCGGCGCTGAGGCGCTGTCCACGCTCGCTGCGGGAGCCCACATCGATCTCGTGATGACGGACCACGCGATGCCGAGCATGACCGGTTTGCAACTGGCGCAAACCATCCAGGAACATTATCCGGGGCTGCCCATCATTCTCGCCACGGGGTTTGCGGAACTTCCGGTGGACCCCGCCAAATTCCGCATTCAGAAGCTTTCGAAGCCATGCACTCAGCAGGATATCGCGATCGCCATCGAGACGGCATTGAATTCGCGGGTGTCCACCTCGGCGTGCGCCTGAAGCGGCGCCGCTAGACGGCCGGTGCCCCATCGCCCCTAGGCGGCGGGTGCTTCCTCCGTGCTGACCGCTGCCGTGCTGACCGCTGCGGGCCGCTCCGTTTCCCGAACCTCCAGAAGCTCGTCGAACAGCGCGCGATAATGAACCACGGCCCTACGCAGCAATTCGGTGTCGGCTTGGCCGCGCTCATCCGCCAGCGCGATCGCCCGGGCGGAGCGATAGTTGGATACCACGCCCGGATAACTCACGGAGATATCGGCGGCCCGCGCCTCGAAGTCGCCCATGGGATAACCGCGCTTCGCCATGAGCTCATAGACCAGACGGTCTGCCTGAATCACCGCCGCCTTGGGGTCGTCCACGAAGCGCGCCTGCGCGGCAGCCCACGCTTGTTTGAATCGTGCTGCTTCACCGACGGTCAGGGGGACGATGTCCAAACGCGCGACGCGCTTTTGTCGCGCCTCGAGCTCCGCTTCAGCCTTGCTGCGGTTTCCGAGCGTATTGACCGTACGATCGTATTCCGGTCCGAAACTTTGCCGCAGGCTCGCCGACTGCTTGCGCTTTCGCTGGGCCTGAGCCCACGCAATGACGGCAACCACGGCGACAATCAGGACGCCGACCAGGACCAGCGCATAGACAGAATTTTTATCCATGGCCGGATGTTCCCCCTTCGCGCTTGCAAAAGCAGTCGGTCACGCCCGCCGATACCCGTAGGAGCCCACCCACGGACGTGGGCGTACCCATCGGGCGCCCCAACCGGCGCCGGCACTGAAAGTGCGCGTCGCATAGTACAATTTGGCCGCCAATATCCGGCTTCACCAACCCCCTGGAAATCCAAACCGAATGACTGCAATGAGCTCGCCGCAGGAAGATCGGGAGGAGGCCACCCGCCGCGGCGCCCGCCAGGCGGAGGTGGCCGCGGCCCTGTCGCAAGTGCTTCCGGCAACGGCGATCCTGGTGCGGCGCGAAGATACGACGCCCTACGAATGCGACGGGTTGACCGCCTTCAAGGCGAAACCCATGGTCGTGGTGCTTCCCGAGAACGAGACGCAGTTGGCCGGCGCCCTCAAGGTATGCCACCGGCTCGGTGTTCCGGTGGTTGCCCGCGGGGCCGGAACGGGTCTTTCCGGCGGCGCCTTGCCGCACCGCCTCGGGGTCACGCTGTCGCTCGCCAAGTTCAACAAGATTTTCAAGGTCGATGCGCTGTCGTGCACCGCCGTCGTCCAATGCGGTGTGCGCAATCTCGCGATCAGCGAGGCGGCAGCTCCTTACGGCCTGTATTACGCTCCCGATCCGAGTAGTCAAATCGCCTGCACCATCGGCGGCAACGTCGCTGAAAATTCGGGCGGGGTGCACTGTCTCAAATACGGCATGACGTTGCACAACGTGCTCAAGGTCCGGGGCTTTACCGCCGAGGGCGAGCCGATCGAGTTCGGGTCCGAGGCGCTCGATGCGCCGGGAATCGATCTGTTGTCGGTGGTGATCGGCAGCGAAGGGATGCTTGCGATCACGACCGAGGTCACCGTCAAGCTCGTGCCCAAGCCGGAACTCGCCCGCTGCATGGTTGCGAGCTTTCCGACCATCGAGTCGGCGGGCAGCGCGGTGGCGAGCGTGATCGCGCAGGGCATCGTGCCCGCGGGCCTCGAGCTCATGGATCAGCGCATGACGGCGGTGGCCGAGGATTACGTGCACGCCGGCTACGATCTGTCCGCGGCGGCGCTACTGCTTTGCGAGAGCGACGGCACCCAAGAGGAGGTGGCTGAAGAGATCGCAGCAATGAAGCGCGTCCTCGAGGAAAGCGGCGCCAGCCGGATCGAGGTCAGCCAGGACGAGGCGCAGCGGCTGAAGTTCTGGAGCGGACGCAAGAACGCCTTTCCGGCTTCCGGAGGCATCAGCCCGGATTACATGTGCATGGACTCGACCATTCCGCGCAAGCGCCTGGCCGAGATGCTGCTCGCCATTCAAGCCATGGAATCCAAGTATCAGCTCCAATGCGTGAACGTGTTCCACGCGGGCGACGGCAATCTGCACCCACTCATCCTGTTCGATGCCAACGATCGCGATCAGTTCAGGCGCTGTGAGCTGTTCGGTGCGGAGATCCTCGAGGCGAGCCTGAGACTTGGCGGTACCGTGACGGGAGAGCACGGCGTCGGCGTGGAGAAGCTCAATTCGATGTGCGTGCAGTTTTCACCCGCCGAGCGTGAGCAATTCATCGCCGTGAAGCGCGCTTTCGACCCCGCCGAGATGCTCAATCCGGGCAAGGTGATTCCGACGCTCGCGCGCTGCGCAGAGTACGGCAAGATGCACGTGCACCGCGGCATGATCCCGTTCCCTGAGCTGCCGAGATATTGATGGCGGCAGCCGGGATCAGTCGCGATACGGCAGTCGATCGGCTGAGAGCCAGGATTCTCGACGCGCGCGCGCGGCGCGTGAGCCTCGACATCCGCGGCGGCAACACCAAGGCGTTCTACGCCGAAGCCCCGCGCGGCGAGCCGCTCGCGCTGGCCGAACTCACGGGCATCTCGTGCTACGAGCCGAGTGAGCTCGTGGTCACCGCACGGGCAGGGACGCCGCTCGCGGAGCTCGAGTCCGTTCTCGCCGAGCGGGGACAATGCCTCGCCTTCGAGCCCCCGCGTTTCGCGGCGGGCGGCACCGTGGGCGGGATGGTCGCTGCGGGACTGTCCGGGCCCGCCCGAGCTGCCGCCGGGCCGCTGCGTGACTACGTGCTGGGCGCTACGGTTCTCAATGGGCGAGGCGAGCTCCTGAGCTTCGGCGGCCAGGTGATGAAGAACGTGGCAGGTTACGATGTCTCGCGGCTGATGGCGGGATCTTGGGGAGTTCTCGGAATCCTGTGCGAAGTCTCGTTGAAGGTACTGGCCACGAAAGTGGGCACGGCGACTCTGTCGTTCGACTGGGATGAGCGGCGGGCACTCGCCGAGATGGCGCGCTGGAATGCGCTGCCGCTGCCGCTCAGCGCGAGCGCCTGGCACGCGGGATGCTTGAGAATCCGGCTGGCGGGCGCTGAGGCGGCGGTGCGCAGCGCCTGCCGAAAACTCGGCGGCACTGAACTCGATCCGGACACCGCCGCGAGTTGGTGGGGGAGCGTGCGTGATCACCGCCATCCCTTTTTTCGGCCGAGCAAGGAAGAACTCGCGTCCGGCGAGTGCCTGTGGCGGATCTCGCTACCGCCCGCGACACAGCAGCTCGAGCACGCCGGCTTCATCGGTTGGGGGGGTGCGGAGCGCTGGTGGCGCACGCGTGCGCCGCCTCACCAAATCCGTGCGCTCGCGGCAGCCGCCCATGGGCATGCCACTCTGGTGCGCGCGGCCGATAAAGCTGCAGGAGCTTTTGCGCCCGTGGGGGAGAGCCTGATGCGCATACACCGCGCCCTGAAGAGCGCCTTCGACCCCGAGCGCGTGTTCAACGCCGGGCGGCTATACGCGGACCTTTGACGGGCGCCCATGCAAACCACGTTGAGCCCTGAATTCGCCGGCACGCCCGAGGGTATCGAGGCGGAGGCGATTCTGCGCAAGTGCGTCCATTGCGGGTTTTGCAACGCGACCTGCCCGACCTATCAATTGCTCGGCGACGAGCTCGACGGCCCGCGTGGCCGGATTTATCTCATCAAGGAAATGCTCGAAGGCGCTG
This sequence comes from Steroidobacteraceae bacterium, assembly GCA_050012215.1. GTDB lineage: Bacteria > Pseudomonadota > Gammaproteobacteria > Steroidobacterales > Steroidobacteraceae > Bog-1198. The sequence continues at coordinate 13,981 of JBEKHO010000010.1, read as the reverse complement.
AGGTGACGCAGCGCACCCTTAAGCACCTCGACCGCTGCCTGACCTGCCGCAACTGCGAGACCACATGCCCGAGCGGAGTGCGCTATGGGCAGCTGGTCGAGATCGGCCGCGACCTCATCGAGCGCAGGGTCGAGCGTCCGCTCAAGGCGAGAGCGGCCCGCTGGCTTCTCAAAGAAGGCCTCACCTCGCCGCTGTTCGCGCCGGCGATGAAAATCGGCCGATTGCTGCGGCCGCTGCTGCCGGCTGCATTGCGCAACAAGGTGCCGTCAGACAGCCACACCCCGCTCGGCGAATTCGAGCCTCGCGAACACCGGCGCAAGATGCTGTTGCTGCGGGGCTGCGTGCAACCGGCGATGCGGCCCGAGATTCATCGCGCGACCCGGCGGGTTCTCGATGCGGCGGGTATTCAGACCTTGTTCGCCGCGGACGAGGGTTGCTGCGGGGCCCTGCGCACGCATCTCGCCGACCGGGAGGGCGGCCTCGCCAACATGCGCCGTAACGTCGATGCCTGGTGGCCCATGGTCTCCGGCGGCATGGTGGAGGCCATCGTGATCAACGCCTCGGGTTGCAGCCAGATGGTGAAGGAGTACGCGCATGCGCTGCGCCACGAGCCCGCTTATGCGCAGCGCGCGGCGCACATCGTATCGATCACCCGGGATCTGTGCGAATTACTGCCCGAGCTCGCGCTTTCGCTGAAGGATCGGATCGACGCGCAGGGTGCGCCTCGGCTGGCGTTTCATGCACCTTGCACCTTGCAACATGGTCAGCGCATCTCCGGGGTCGATGCGCAGCTGCGCTTCATGGGCTTCGAGGTAGGGCAGCCGGACGAGAGTCATCTGTGCTGCGGATCGGCCGGAGCCTACTCCGTGCTGCAGCCCGAGCTCGCGAACTCGCTCCGTGACCGCAAACTCGCCCATCTCGGTGCGCTGACACCCGGGTGCATCGTCTCGGCGAATATCGGCTGCATCCAGCACCTGGCGAGCGGCACGGCGACGCCGGTGAAGCACTGGATCGAGGTGCTGGATGAGGCGCTGATCACAAAAATTGATTGATCACGCCGGCGACCGCCTCCGGATCCTCCCAGAAGGGGTTGTGCCCCAGTCCGTCGAAGACCTTCACCTGGGCGGCGGGAAGCGCGTCGATCAGCGTCTTGCGCATCGGCTGCTCCATGATCGGGTCCTTGCTGCCCCAGATGAGGAGCGTCGGCGCCTTGAGCTTGGGCAACGTGCTCTGCAGATCGCCGTACAGGTTGTCGCTCGGCAGGCCCTGGTCGAGGACTGCGAGCCACACCCGCAGCGGTATTCCCGCGGCGTCCTTGCGTTGACGCCGGATGAAATCGGGATCGACCGGCGTGGGCGAATCCCACCAGGCGATCATGAAAGGAGAATCCGCCTCGATCGGCTCCTTGAGCTTGCGAATCTCGGCGGCGAAATCAAATTTCGGGGGCGCCATGTCCGGCGGCCGGCCGCCGGTGGACGCAATCAGCACGACGCGGCCCGTTTTCTCGGGCCAGAATTCGGCGAACGTCTGCGCAATGATGCTGCCGAGGGAGTGACCGACGATGTCGGCGCGCTGAATGCCGAGGGAGTCGAGAAGCAGCTTGATGTCATAGGCGAAGTCGAGCCGGGTATAGCAGCACTCCGGCTTGCTCGACCGGCCATGGCCGCGGATGTCGACCAGCACCAGGCGAAAGCGCTTCGACAGATAGGGCATCAGGGGCACCCAGTCGCGCGCGCTGTCGGTATAACCATGGATCAGAACGACGGGCGCACCGGATGGGTTGCCCGTATCGATGTAGGCCAGGGTTTCGCCATCCGGCAAAACCGCCTGCTTTTTCATCGCGTCGAAGGCGTTGAGATCGACCTTCAGGGGTGGCGGTGTCGCGGCGGCGAAGGTGTTCATGGACCCGGCAAGCAAGACTCCGAGTGCGCCCACCCACATCAGCGTTCGTCCCATGGATCCAGCTTAACCGAAAACTTGTACGATGCTGCATAAGCTCATGCCGATTATTGATTGGGCAGGCCCGCGGGGCCTCTTTAGGCTGGTGCGCTGAACAGGAGGCATGCCGATATGACTGACACCAAGGAACGCGCCGAGTGGCGCTTCGACACCATCGCAGTGCACGGCGGTTACTCGCCCGAGCCGACGACCCGGTCGGTGGCGGTGCCTATTTATCAGACCGTGGCTTACGCCTTCGACACTGCTCAGCACGGCGCGGATCTATTCGACTTGAAGGTGCCGGGCAATATCTACACCCGGATCATGAATCCGACACAGGACGTGCTCGAACAGCGCCTCGCTGCGCTCGAGGGTGGCATCGCCGCTCTCGCGTTGGCATCAGGACAGGCAGCCACCACCTATGCGATCCTCACCATCGCCGAGACGGGCGACAACATCGTCTCCTCCAGCGCCCTGTACGGGGGAACGTACAATTTATTCGCCCACACGTTGCCGCAATACGGCATCGAGGCGCGCTTCGCCGATTACCGCAAGCCCGAATCCTTCGAACCGCTCATCGACCACAAGACCAAGGCGGTATTCGTGGAGTCGCTGGGAAATCCGCAGGGCAATGTCACCGACATCGCCCGCATTGCAGAAATCGCCCACCGCCATGGCGTGCCATTGATCGTCGACAACACCGTTCCCACGCCCTATTTGAGCCGTCCGATCGAGCATGGCGCCGATATCGTGGTGCATTCGCTGACCAAATATCTGGGGGGGCACGGCACCAGCGTCGGCGGGGCGATCGTCGATTCCGGCAAGTTTCCCTGGGCCGCGCACAAGAAGCGCTTCCGGCGCCTGAATGAGCCCGATGTCAGCTATCACGGCGTGGTGTACACCGAGGCGCTCGGTCCCGCGGCCTACATCGGTCGCGCAAGAGTCGTGCCGCTGCGCAATACGGGCGCCGCCATCTCTCCGTTCAATGCGTTTTTGATTCTGCAGGGCATTCAAACCCTGTCGTTGCGCATGGATCGCATTAGCGAGAACGCGCTGAAAATCGCCCACCACCTCTCGAAGCACCCCAAAGTCGCTTGGACCACTTACGCCGGACTCGAGGATCATCCGGATCATGCGCTGGCACGGAAATATCTGTCCGGAAAGGCGTCCGGTGTTTTGACTTTCGGCCTCTCCGGACCGGCCGGACAGGGGCGCGAGCGCGGAGCGCGCTTTCTCGATGCGTTGCAATTGTTCACCCGACTGGTGAACATCGGTGATGTCCGGTCGCTCGCAACCCATCCCGCTTCCACCACTCATCGCCAGCTGTCGCCGGAAGAGCTCCAGCATGCGGGTGTATCCGAAGACACCGTCCGTCTGTCCATCGGAATCGAGGACGCCAAGGATTTGCTCGCCGACCTGGACCGCGCGCTCGCGGCCGTGTGAGAGGTCTCTCGCGCGTCATCCGATTGAAATAATTTCCATGGAGGTTTTCCAAGCTACGGCACTAAACTCGCTCGACTGAGTCAAACCCTCGTAAGCCCCGGAGTTGTTATGACCACGAGCGACAAGAGACCGAGACGGACGACCAAGAGTGCCAAAAGTACTAAAGCGCTAAAAACCGCCGATTCACCGAATGCTTCGCAAATTCCGGCCGTGGTTGACCCCGCGCAGGCGACTCACAGCCCGATGGCGACGGTGTCGGCTCTCGAGACGGCTCCCGCTGTCGGGAAGTCCGAAATTGGCGCCCGTTCGGGCAGGACAGCCAAAAAAATTCCCGAGCCCCGGCGGATCAAGGCCATCAGTGTCACCGTCACCCCCCGCCATCGCGAGGATCGTCACGCATCGATCGCGTTGGCCGCGTATTTCAGATCGGAGTCGCGGGGCTTCGCGCCCGGGCACGAGATCGAGGATTGGCTGGCTGCGGAAGAAGAAGTCGACCAGCGCTTGCTCGGCGAGGGGCGCGCTTCCTGAGTTGCCGTGAGTTGCTGACGATGAGGCCTGCTGCGATACTCCTTGTTTCGTGAAGGAGCAGCACTCTGAGCGGCGGCACGCATATTTTGGTCGGCGACGTGGGTGGCACGCATGCGCGCTTTGCCGTCGTCGACACTTCGGGGCCGCGACCCTGGCGAATTCAAGACAGACAGGATTTGGCCGAGGCGTTTCCCACCTTCATCGATGCCCTGAAAAGCTATTTCGCGCGGACCCCGCCGAAATCCAAACCGGCCGTGGCCGCGATCGCGGTGGCGGGCCCGGTGAACGCCGGTACGGCGCGCTTCACCAACCGCGGGTGGGAGATCTCGGAGAGCGACCTCAAGCAATTCGGATTCGAACGAGCCATCCTGGTCAACGATTTCGAGGCGCTCGCGTTTGCGGCGGAGGTGCTGGTCGAGAAGGATCTCGCGGTCATCGGTCCCGACGTGAAGGGCCGAGACGAAGGGACCATCACCATTCTCGGGCCCGGAACCGGTTTCGGAGTGTCCTGCCTGGCGCGCTACGGTGGCCGCTCCGTGCCGATGGCCACCGAGGGCGGTCACATGGGATTTGCTCCCGGCAACGAGGCGGAGCTCGCGGCTCTGCAAGCGATGTGGAAGCAAACGGGGCGGGTGTCGGTGGAGCGGATCCTGTCGGGCTCCGGTCTCGAGAATCTCTATAAAACGCTGGAACAATTGGCGGCCCGGGAGCCCCGAGCCTTGAGCGCCGCGGACATCAGCAGCCAGGCGATGCAGAACGAGGCCGGCTGCCGCGCCGCCCTGACCATGTTCTGCTCCATCTTCGGCGCCGTCGCCGGGGATCTCGCGCTCGCGCATGGCGCGCGCGGCGGCGTGTATATCGCCGGCGGAATTACGCAAAAAATTCAGCAATTCCTCATCGATAGCCCGTTCCGCAAGCGCTTCGAAGACAAGGGCCGGCTGTCCTCCTTCGTGCAAGCGATACCCACCAAGCTGATCGTCAATGCGGACGTTGCCATGATCGGGGCCGCGCGCGCCGGTGTGACGATCGCATCGTGATCGAACCAGCTGCCGGCTCCGCCCCCGGCGCACCCGGCATGCCGCCCACGTGGTCGAGCAGTGCCAAGGAGATGGTCGGGTGTGCACTCGGCCGGTCGAGACTTTGGTTCACGGTGGGCGGCGGCATCGTGAACGAGGTGTACTACCCGCGCATCGACATTCCGCAGATCCGTGATCTCGGTTTCATCGTCGCGGACGGCCGCGGCTTTTGGGTGGAGCTGAAGCGGCTGTGGCAGCACACGGTCGAGCTGCTGGCGCCCGGCATTCCCGCCGTGCGCATCGTGCACCGGCATCCCCGTTTCCAGCTCACGCTGCAAATCCTCGCCGCCTCGGAGCGCGACGTGCTGCTGATCGACGTGGCGCTCGCGGGCGATGAGGATCTTCGCCCGTATGCTGTGCTCGCACCGCACTTGGGCGGCACCGGCAGCGGCAATCGAGCGGAGGTGACCGCGCAATCCGGGCGTCGGGTGCTCGCCGCCACGCAGGGACCTTTTTCCCTGGGGCTCGCCGCAGCCACCACCGCTCAAAGCGATGCCTTCGGCCGGGCCAGCGCGGGCAACGTGGGCACCAGTGACGGATGGCAAGATTTCCACCAAAACGGCGCCATGACCTGGGAATATGCCAACTCGGGACCCGGCAACGTGGCGCTGACCGGCGAGCTTGCCCGATCATGCACGCTGGCGCTCGCCTTCGGCAGCAGCAGCGAATCCGCTGCCACCCTCGCACTCTCGGCGTTGTTCGAGCCCTTCGAACACACCCGCGATCGGTACATCGAGGGCTGGAGCGAGTGGTACGCCCAGTCGCGCGTGCCGCCGGAGTACACCGCGGGATTGCCGCCGCTGTGCGCCGAGCAATTCCATCTGTCTGCCATGGTGTTGCGCACCCACCAGGATAAGACCTATCCGGGCGCAATGGTGGCGAGCCTGTCCGTCCCTTGGGGCAACACCAAGGAGGAGCGGGAGGGCTATCACCTGGTCTGGCCGCGCGATCTGGTCGAGTGTGCGGGTGCCCTGCTCGCGGTCGGCGCGACGCGCGATGCGGGAAATACCTTGAGATATCTGCTCGCCACGCAGCTCGAGGACGGCCACTGGTACCAAAATCAATGGCTCGGCAGCAAGCCCTACTGGACCGGTATTCAACTGGATGAGACCGCGCTGCCGGTGTTATTGGCTGCGCTTCTCGCAGAGCGCGATGCGCTCGAAGGGACCCAAGTCGCCGCGATGATCCGGCGCGCGCTGTCCTACATCGTGCGGCACGGTCCGGCCAGTGACCAGGATCGGTGGGAGGAGAGTGCGGGGCTCAACACTTTCACACTCGCGGCATGCATTGCCGCGCTCGTGGCCGGTGCGGATTATCTCGAACCCGACGCGCGCGACCTGGCCCTCACCTTTGCGGACTATTGGAATTCGCGCCTGGAAGACTGGACCGCGGTACGCGATACGCCGCTCGCGCGGCAGTTTGGCATCCCGGGTTATTACGTCCGCGTCGCCCCGCCTCAGGCGGTCTCGGACCGGGGCGCATTCGATCGGGTGGTGAGCATCAGGAACCAGGCCTTGGATCCGGCGTTGCCGGCCGCCGCGCAGTTCGGCGTCGATTTCCTGCAATTGGTGCGCTTCGGCTTGCGCGGCTTCGACGATCCCTTGATCGTGGGCAGCGTGCGTCTCGCCGACGCGCTGCTCAAGATCGATACGCCCAATGGGCCTTGCTGGCACCGATATCTGGACGACGGTTACGGCGAGCACGACGACGGCAGCGCCTATGACGGGGTGGGCCGGGGGAGGGCGTGGCCGCTGCTGACCGGCGAACGCGCTCATTACGAGGTTGCCTGCGGCAAGGACCCTGTACCCCTGATGGAGGCGATGGCGCGCATGGCCTCCCCGGGCGGCATGTTGCCCGAGCAGGTGTGGGATGCCGCGCCCATTCCCGGACGCGGCCTGTACCCGGGGCAGGCGACCGGCTCCGCCATGCCGCTCGCATGGACGCACGCGGAATATCTGAAGCTCGTGGCCTCGCGCGCCTTGAAGCGCCCGTTCGACCGGCCAGACTCCGTATGGCGGCGCTACGGCGGTAAACGCAGCACGCCGTCCCGTGCGACCTGGTGCGAGCATGCCGTGATCACCACGGTGACGCCCGGTATCTCCGTGGTGCTCGCCCTGCGCGAGCCCGCCGTGGTGCGCTACGGATTCGACGGTTGGCGGGACATCGTGGAGGCGCCCACCACGCCGAATAGCTTGGGAGTTCATGTACTCACGATCGACACCTCGCGACTCGTGGCCGGACAGCGGTTGGATTTCACTTTTCGGTATGTACCGGGGGACCGCTGGGTGGGGGAGGATTATCGCTTAAGCGTCGAAGCGGTGGTTTAGCTCGGCGGTTCCGGCAGTGTGAGCGCCCAGGGCGATGTCTCCGCGCCGCGCTCGATCGGCACTTCGATGACCGAGGGACGCTCCGCCTCGAGCGCGTGACCGAGCGCCGTGCGCAACTCCTCCGGGCTTTCGGCACGAAGCGCGAGGGCTCCAAAGCTGGCCGTGTATTGGGCAAAGTCCGGGTTCACGAGCTCTGCACCTAGAATTCTCCCGTGGTATTGCTGGATTTGATCGCGGCGCACGTTGCCATAGCTGCGATTGTTGAACAGCACGGTGACCACCGGGATTCCATGTTGCACGGCAGTCGCGAGCTCCTGGCTCCCGAACAGGAATCCGCCGTCGCCGCACACCGCGACCACCGCTTTTCCGGGATTGGCCACCTGGACTCCGAGCGCGGTGTTGAAACCAAAGCCCAAGTTATCCTGGTAGCCGCAGGTGACGTAGCGGCGCGGCCCGTAGACCGGAAAGCCGAAGCGCGAGGTGAAGCCAACCTGACAAATCTCCTCGACGTAAAATCCGTCGCGAGGCAACACCTCGCGGATCACGTCGATATAGCCCATCTGCGGCTGAATGCGCTCCATTCTGACCCGTGCGCGAGCTCTCAGGCCGGCGAATTCCTCCTGCTTCGAGGCGCGGCTCCCGACAACAGGCTCCAGCGCATCGATCAAGGCCGCGGTGCCGGCAGCCGAATCTGCCACGATGCCCACGTGAGGTTTGAGGCGCACCATCTCCGTCGGGTCGATGTCGATACGGACGATCTTTACGTTCGGGGGCAGCCATCGCCAGCGGAAATGCTGCAGCTCCAACCGGCTGCCGATACCGATCAGAACGTCCGCCTCCTTCCAGTACTCGTAGGCGGCAACGGAATCGAGCGCAAAGGGCGAATCGTCGCTCACGATTCCCTTGCCGCTGCGATGCGCCGTGACGGGGGCCTGCAGGAGCGCGGCGAGGCGCAACACGGCCTCGCCGGCGTGCAGCGCGCCGGCCCCGACGCTGATGAGAGGACGCTTCGCCGCAGCGATGAGCTCGGCTGCCTTGGCGATCGAATGCGGGTCGGGCGAGGGCGCCGGGATGGGTGCCGACCGAATCGGAGGCGCCACGTCGGCTTGCTGGCCAAATACGTCCCAGGGCGTTTCAACCGCCACCGGCCGGACGCGCCCGGAGGCAAGCTGCCGGAATGCCTCGGCCATGACGTGAGGCGCCGCGGTGGGGTGGTCGATGCGCTCGGCCCATTTCGTGAGTCCGCGAAGCAGCGCGAGTTGATCGGGCAGCTCGTGCAGCTGTCCTCGGCCGCGCCCGATCAGATGCGACATGATGTTGCCCGTGATGCACAGCACGGGAGCGGTCGCGCCATAGGCGGTGCAGAGCGCCGCCGCCGAGTTCAATACACCCGGTCCCGGGACGACCGTGTACACGCCCACGCGGCCGGTGGACTTCGCATAACCGTAGGCCATGTAGGCCGCGCCCTGTTCATGCCGCGTGGTGATGAAGCGAAGCGCATCGGCGCGCCGCGCCAGCGCATCATTGAAGTCGTACATATGCGCGCCGGGGATGCCGAACACGGTATCGACTCCGTGAGCGATGAGCGCTTCGACGATCGCCTCACCCGTGGTCATGACAGCCATTGAACAGTGCTCAAGCCTCGATGAGTCCGTGCCGGATCGCGATCAGCGTGAGCTCGGATTGATTGTCCACATCCAGTTTTTGTTTGATGTTGTACAGGTGGGTGCCAACCGTGGAGGCCGACAACTTCAGATCCTGCGCGATGCGTTGCACCGAGGCGCCGCGGGCCAGGCGCACGAACACTTCGAACTCACGCTCGGAGAGCCGCTCGACGGGCGACTTCGACGCGCCGTCGAATTCCGCCAGCGCGAGTTTCTGAGCGAGCGCGGCGTCGAGATAGCGCCGCCCGTTGCCCACCGCGGTCACGGCTTCCACCAGTGCTTCCGGCGCGCTTCGTTTGGACAGAAAGCCGAGCGCGCCCTCCGTGAGAGATCGCCGGGCGTGCATGACATCGTCGTGCGCCGACAGGGTCAAGATACGGGCGCCGGGGTGATGGGCGCGGATGCGGCGCAGGGCCTCGATTCCACCCATCCCGGGCATCGCGATATCCATGACCACCACGTCCGGCGCAAGCTCGGTGTAGAGCTTGCAGGCGGCTTCCCCGGAGTCCGCCTCGGCGATGACGGATAAATCGGGGATCGACTGCAGCAGCAGTCGAAAGCCCATGCGGACCACCGCATGATCGTCGACCAGCAGAACGCGGATCATGCCGGCACCGCGAGCGGAATATCGGCCGACAGCAGCACCCCGCGAGTCTGCTGATTGTGCACATTCAGTGTTCCGCCCAACTGTGAGACGCGATCGGCGAGGCCGCGCAGCCCGTAATGGCCCGGGCGTGCCCAGTCGGCGGGCAAACCGACGCCGTCATCGGCCACCGATACATAAATCCGGCGCGCGTCGCCCTCAATGGAAATGTCGACCTGCGAGGGTCGTGCGTGACGCAGCGCGTTGGTCAGTCCTTCCTGGACGACGCGATAGATGGCGAGCGTGACGGACGGGCTGAGATCCGCGGGCAGCCGGTGCTTCACGTCGATGGAAATCGACGGGTTGCGCCGTTGCCAATCGCGCACCAGGTTTTCGATGGTGGCCGACAGCCCGAGCGCATCCAGCGACAAGGGCGCCAGGCGTGGAATCAGACTGTGCATGGCATCGTAGAGCCGCGCCGCCTCATCGGAGATCAGCCGCGCTGCCTCGCCGGTCGCGGGATCGCGGGCGCCTCCCTGCGCCGCGATGGCGAGTGCGAGGCTGCGGATGGCGGTCACCGACTGGCCGAACTCATCGTGCAATTCGTGCGCAATGAGCCGACGCTCCTCTTCCACGCGCTGATCGGCCAGAGAGGCCATTTCGCGGCGCTCCTCGAGCCGCGCCTCCGCGTCGCGTGCCTGTCGCTCCGCCTGCACCTTGTCCTCGACCGCTTGCGCCATCCGGTTGAAGGCGTTGCCGATGACTTCGGCTTCCGAACCGGCCAATGGCGGCAGCCGGAACGCGAGATCGCCCCGCTGCAGACGCTCCAGACCCTCCGCAATGACGGGAATTGGTTTGAATACCCGCGCCACCAACCAGAAGGCGGCGGCATTCATGATGATCAGCATGACGGTGCCCACGAGGGAGATGCGCACGACATCGTCCCACGCGTCGAGCACGGCGCGCGAGGGCTGCGCTTCGACGACCAATTGCACACCGCCTCGGAGCATGAACACCTCTCGCGCCGAAGTGGGCGTGAACAAGCGGGCGAACCAGGCGGGGGCTTCGCGTCCGGCCTTGTACGTTGCCGCGGGCGCGCGGTACAAAACCTCTCCGGACGGCGCCAGCAGGTAGACCTCATTGGCGCGGACCCGTCCCAGCTGCCTGACGAACTGCATCACCATATCCGGCCCGCCGATGGTGGAGTAGACGGAGGCCAACTGGCCCAATAACTGGGACGCCACCCGATTGGCAGCCTCAATCTCCTCGCGCACCGATTCCTGGGTGCTCTGGACCTCCGCCGCGATCAGCACGATCACGAAGGCGGCGCTCAGAGCCGAAATGACCAGATTCAACTGCGTCCTGAGCTTCATGGGCCGCATGGTACCAGGGGCGAACCACGGCCCGCCGACCTCCGCCGGCCCGCGGGTGGACTTCGGCTCATGAAAATCATGAGGGTTGTTTAATGAGTGTGCGGATCCATCGGCAGCGGGGTGCCCGCACCATGAAATCGTACTTGTCCAAGAGGGTTCGTCATGAAATGGGAAACACCGCAAGCGGTTGAGTTACGGTTCGGCATGGAAATCACCATGTACGTGGCCAATCGCTGATACGTCGATAGGGCGCCCGCCCGCGCAGGCGGGCACGCCCGTTTAAGCGTTCCCCCGTGAAAATCCGTGTGCTGGGGTCGGCCGCCGGGGGCGGTTTTCCTCAATGGAACTGCAATTGCCCCAACTGCGCCGGGCATCGAGCCGGAACCCTGAAGGCGCCGGCGCGCACTCAATCCTCGATCGCCGTCGCCGGCTTGGATCCGGCCCGCTGGGTGCTGGTGAACGCCTCGCCGGATATCCGCGCGCAACTCCTGGGAACCCCGCAATTGCAGCCGAACAGGTCGCTTCGAGACACGGCGCTCTGCGCCATCGTGCTGGTGGACGGTCAAATCGACCACACCACGGGACTTTACATGTTGCGGGAATCGACCCGCCCCTGGCCGATCTGGTGTACCGACAGCACCCATGCCGACCTGACGCGCGGCAATCCGATATTGAGCGTGCTGGGCCACTTCTGCGGCATCGATCGTCGCCGCATCGATCTCGACCGTGAATTCGCCATCGACGAGGTGGCCGACCTGCGATGGCGCGCGCTGCCCGTGGCGAGCAAGCCCGCGCCGTACTCGCCCCACCGCGAGTCGCCGGTGCCGGGCGACAACATCGCGCTGATCATCGAGGATCGATCGAGCGGCCGCTCGGTGGTTTACGCGCCGGGACTTTCGGCCATCGACGCCCGGCTGTGGGGGTTCATGCGGGCCGCGGCGTGCGTGCTGGTCGACGGCACCTTCTGGAGCGACGATGAAATGGTGCGCGTGGGTGTCTCCGGCAAGCGCGCGCGCGACATTGGCCATTTGCCCCAGAGCGGGCCGGACGGCATGCTCGAGCAGCTCGACCGGCTTCCCGCGGGCGTGCGCAAGATCCTGATCCACATCAACAACACCAATCCCATCCTCGATGAGTTATCCGTGGAGTTCGGCGAGTTGAGGCGTCACGGCGTCGAGCTGGCGGAGGACGGTATGGAGATCTCGCTGTGAGCGACCTGCCCTGGAGCCGTGATGAATTCGAGGCGCAGCTGAGACAGCAGGGCTCGGCCTATCACATCCATCATCCGTTCAATGTCCTGCTCAATTCGGGCAACGCCAATCGCGATCAGATCCGCGGCTGGGTCGCCAACCGCTATTACTATCAGATCAATATTCCCATCAAGGACGCCGCGATTTTGTCCAACTGCCCTGATCGAGCGGTGCGGCGCAGCTGGATCCAGCGCATTCTGGACCACGACGGCTACGGCGAGGATCCGGGCGGGATCGATTCGTGGCTGCGCCTCGGCGAGGCGGTGGGCTGGCCGCGGGAGTCCGTGGAAAGCCTGTCGGAGGTGCTGCCGGGCGTGCGCTTCGCCGTGGACGCCTACGTGAACTTCGCGCGACGGGCGCCGTGGCAGGAGGCGGTGTGCTCCTCGTTGACAGAGCTGTTCGCGCCGGAGATTCACAAGCAGAGGCTCGCCAATTGGCCGAAACACTATCCCTGGATCGATTGCGCGGGCCTCACGTATTTTCAAAGCCGGGTGAGTCTTGCGCGGCGCGACGTAGAATTCGGCTTGAAGTTCACGTTGGACCACTTCGTGACGCGTGCCATGCAGCGGCGGGCGCTCGAGATTCTCAAGTTCAAGCTCGACGTGCTTTGGCAGATGAACGACGCCATGGCGCTGCGCTACGCTTTGCCGACATGAGCGCCGAGGGCATCCAGGGGGCATCCCGCCCGTCGCTCGGACGCGGTTTTCGACTTCAGTGGGAGGCTGCGCAGAATGCCTACGTGCTGTTGTTTCCAGAAGGCATGATCAAGCTGAACGGCAGCGCGGGTGAGATCATGAAGCGATGTACGGGAGAATCGACCGTTGCCGAGATCACGGCGGATCTCGAGCGCACGTTCGAGGCTTCCGGCCTGTCGGCAGATGTCATCGCGTTCATTGAAATGGCGCGTGCCAAGCAATGGCTGTCGGTGGCCACATGACGGCGCTGCCGGCAGCCAGCCCGGGAGCCCACCCCAGCGCCGCGACCCGTCCCGGGCCACCGCTCTGGCTGCTGCTCGAGCTCACCTACCGGTGCCCGCTGCACTGCGCTTTTTGTTACAACCCGACGAATTTCGCGGCCAGCGGACCTGAACTCGGCACCGAAGACTGGCTCCGCGTGCTGCAGCAGGCTCGCGCGCTCGGCTCGGTGCAGTTGGGCCTGTCAGGCGGCGAGCCGCTGGCGCGCGACGACCTCGAGCCCATCGTGGCGGAGGCACACCGGCTCGGGTTTTATACCAATCTCATCACTTCGGGGGTGGGTCTCAGCGAGATGCGCATCCGTGCGCTAAAGGATGCGGGACTCGACCATATTCAGCTGTCCTTTCAGGACAGCACCCGGCAGATGAACGATTTCCTGAGCAGCACCCGCACCTTCGACTTGAAGTCCAAGGTCGCGGCGCTAATCAAACAGCACGACTATCCGATGGTGTTGAATGTGGTGCTGCACCGGCTCAATATCGATCACGTCGAGGAGATCCTGCAGATGGCGGAGCGCATGGGCGCGGACTACGTGGAGCTCGCCAACACCCAGTTTTACGGCTGGGCTTGGCACAACCGCCGGCAATTGATGCCGAGCCGGGCGCAAGTCGAGCGGGCCGAGGAGGTTACTCGGCGCTTCCGCGAGCGTCAGGACCGGCCGATGCGGATTTTCTTCGTGGTGCCGGACTATTTCGAGAAGCGGCCGAAGGCCTGCATGAACGGGCTGGGCTCCATATTCCTGACCGTCACGCCGGACGGCACGGCGCTCCCCTGCCATGCGGCGCGGATGCTCCCAGGTCTCACATTCCCGAACGTCAAGACCGC
>JBEKHO010000009.1:0-121406 GCA_050012215.1 Steroidobacteraceae bacterium | reverse complement strand
CGAAACTGCCATCGTTCATCGGCAGATATCCGTCGATCGATGTCCGACTATCCTCGGTCATCTGGGACAACCCGGGACCCGACGAGTCGACGGACCTGGAAATCCGTTATGGCAGCGGGCAATGGCGGGGTTATCGCGCCGAGCGCCTGATGAATCAGCGCATCGTCGCGGTCTGCAGTCCGGCGATGCTCGAGCGCGCCCGATCTTTTGGCGAGGCGGCTGGGTGGCTGCCACAGCACCTGATCCACATCATGGGCCATGAGGATCACTGGCTTCAGGTGCGGCGGTCGTTGCAACTCATCGTCGAGCCGCCGGCGGTGCCCGGGCCGATTGTGGACACGACCATTGCGGCGTTGGAGCTGGCGGCCAATGGGGCCGGCTGCGCGCTCGCCCATCGGGTATTTCTGGACGCTTATTTTGCAACGGGCCGCTTGGTCAGAGCCCTCGAGGACGATTTCGACGATGAGAGCGCGTACTACGTGGTCACGCCGGAGCGATCACAGCGGCTGCGCCGGGAAGTGGCGCAATTTCATGACTGGTTGATCGGGGCGGCGCGCGCCGACTGCGTCGAGGCTACTCGTCCCGCCGGTTGCTCGCCTGCAGCACGCCATCCCCCAACTTGATTTCCCCGTCGGGCATTGGCACGGCAATGGGAGCGACCTTGACCTGGGTCACGCCGGTGCGTTTGTCCAGACCAATTTCCCGGGCGGTGGCAGGGGACAGGTCCACGATGCGGCCGGCGACGTACGGGCCCCGGTCTCGTATGGTCACGACCGCGGTTTTGCCGGTTTCGAGGTTGGTGACCTGGGCGGTGGTCCCCAATGGCAGCGTGCGGCTCGCGGCGTTATTCGCGGTGGGCTCCATCCGTGTCCCGTCGGCCATGGTCCGTCCATTGAACATCTTGGCGTAGAACGATGCCTTGCCGATGCGGGTATGGCCCGAGCGATCCAGCGTTGGCTTGCTCTGCGGTTCCAGCCGGTTGATTCGCCTGTTACCCGTGACCTCGGAGCCGTCGGCTGCGTGTGCGACGCCCGCCGTTGCGGCGCCGATGCACATGAGGGCGCAGGACATGATTCGATTTTTAGCGCTTGATTTCATGAGAATTAGTATCCGCGCCACCCCTCGGCAGGTCTGTAAGCCCAACTTATTGCTTCAGGTGAGAAAGGGCGAGACGTCCGCGATCCCCGACACGGGGAAATTCCTACGCCAAATCACGGTGTTGGCGCCCCGTTTGGCATTAATCCTGCCGCTGGGGAGAAACGACTTTGCGATGCGCTCCTACACGACTGTAAGATAAAGACTTATAGCCTCCACGAATGCGGCGCCGCGGAAATTCAGTACACTGCGGATCCTCGAAACCTGAGGGGGATACATGGCGCGAGGCGGTGGCAGTGGTTTTGGTCTCGAGAACCTTCCACGGATAGCCCGCGGCAAGGGCTCTTATCTATTCGATGAATCCGGCAACGCGTATCTGGACGGTTCCGGAGGTCCCGCGGTCTTCTGTCTCGGCCACGCGCATCCCGAGGTCAACGCCGCCATCGTCTACCAGCTCGAGTCGGTTGCTTATGCCTACCGGTATTTGTTCACCAGCGCGGCGCTCGAGTCGCTGACCGAACACGTCAAGCGGGTTTCGGGCAACTGCTTCCAGGATGTTTTGTATTCGAGCGACGGCTCCGAGGCGGTAGAGTCCGCGCTGAAAGTCGCCCTTCAGTATTTCGCCGCCCGTGGTCTGATGAAGAAGCGCCGCTTCATCGCCCGTGAGCGATCCTGGCATGGCAATACCTTGGGAGCCTTGTCGGTCTCCGGTTTCGCCGCCCGCCGGCGTGCCTTCGAGGGGAGCCTGCTCGATGTGGCCTTCGTTTCCGCCGCCAATGTCTACCGGCCGCCGGCCGGCTGCACGCCCGATCGCTTGGTAAGTCTGCTGGCAAGCGAGCTCGAGCAAAGGATCCTCTCGTTGGGGCCGGAGACGGTCGCCGCATTCGTCTTCGAGCCCATCGTGGGCGCGGCCGGCGGTGTCGTCCCCGCACCCGAGGGATATGTGGCAGCCATTCAAGCGGTGTGCCGGAAATATGACGTGCTGTTGATCGCCGACGAAGTGATGTGCGGTGCCGGGCGCAGCGGTACATGGCGCGCCACCGAATACGACGGTGTCGTTCCGGACATCATGAGCATCGCCAAGGGACTCGCGGGCGGCTACATTCCGCTCGGCGCCACACTCGTGGCGCCCCAGATATCGGCCGCCATTCTCGCCGAGCATGGCGCTTATCTGACGGGACACACTTTTTCCGGACATACCGCGGCGTGTGCGGCCGGACTTGCCGTTCAACGCATCATCGAGCGCGACCGGTTGCTCGAGCGCGTGCGCACCACCGGCGCGGCCTTCCAGGAATCCGTGCGCCGTGCCCTGGATCGGTTCGAGGAGGTCGGCGATGTGCGCGGTCGAGGCTATTTCATCGGGATCGAACTGGTTCGAGATCGGCGCAGCAGGGCACCGTTCGCGCCGGACCGCCGCTTGAGCTACGACGTGGGTCAACGCGCCTTTGCGGACGGCCTCATCTGCTATCCGTGCTCCGGCAACGTCGACGGCGTCGCGGGCGACACCATCATACTGGCGCCGCCGTACAACGCGAGCGACGCTGAGCTCGAGCAGATCACGACGAAGCTCGCTCGGGCCATCGCTGAGGCGCTCGGCGATCGGGGTTGAACGTGTAAGGGGAACTCGCGCTCCAATTCGCCGCCGCGCACCTGGGTGCCGTCGGTGGCGAGGCGCCGACGTTCGCCTGAGACGCGATGCTGAGCGCGTGCCGGCTCCCTTATACTGCGCGACATGCGCCAATTGCTGCTGCTTTTCACATTTTTCGCCGTCGCCGTCGCGAGCGCCGATGCGGCAGAGCCTAAGTTTCCTGCAGAGGCCACGCCATCCGCGACACTCGATGAGCCTGCCGCCGCCCGATTTGCCGGGCTCGCGTTGAAGTGCCTGCACGAGGAATACCCGAATCACGTCTCACATACGCTCTCGAGTGACGCGGATGCCAAACCACCGCGGGAGCTGACCCCGGCGTTCTATGGATGCTACGACTGGCACTCGGATGTGCACGGCCACTGGCTGTTGGTACGCTTGATGCGTCTGTTCCCCGACGCGGCCTTCGTGCCGGCCGCCCGCGCCGCGATCGGACAAAGCCTCACGTCCGAGCACATTACCGGCGAAGTGGACTATTTGCGGCATGAGGATCGCGCCTCTTTCGAGCGCCCCTATGGTCTCGCCTGGCTCCTGGCCCTGGCCGCGGAGCTGCGGCGCTGGGACGACACGCAGGCCAAGGTGTGGGCCACGACGCTCGAGCCGCTGGAGACCGAAGCTGCAACACGGTTGGAAAATTGGGCGGGGAAGCTGCACTACCCGATTCGGGCTGGGGAGCACGATCAAACCGCATTCTCGTTCGGACTGGTCTGGGATTGGGCCGGGGTTGCGAAGGACGCGCAGATGCGCAGTGTGCTTGCTTATGCTGCCCGGCGCTTCTACTTCGCGGACCGAAACTGTCCCTTGAATTACGAGCCCTCGGGGGAGGATTTCTTGTCGCCCTGCTTGGGCGAGGCGGACTTCATGCGCCGCGTTCTCGGCCCGAAGGATTACGCGCTTTGGCTTTCGGGCTTCCTGCCGGACATTCCGAAGAATGCACGCAAGCTCTGGCTCAAGCCCGCGGTCGTGATCGATCGGGCCGATCCGAAGCTCGCGCATACCGATGGTTTGAATTTGAGCCGCGCATGGATGCTCGAAGGGATGGCGCGCGGACTGCCGCCCTCGGATCGGCGCCTCGCGGCGCTGCGCGCGTCCGCGCAGCTGCACCGTGATGCCGCGCTTCCCAATATCACCGGCGAACATTACGTCGGTGGACACTGGCTCGGCACGTTTGCCGTTTACCTCACGAGCGAGGCAGGCGTTCAGTGAGGGCGGCGCCGATCGCTACTTCGGCCGCCACCAAATCCTCGAGAGCCGTACCGACGCTTTTGAACAGCGTGATGGCCGAGGGGCGAGAGCGTGCTGCGCGGCCGGAGACGAGATCCGACAAGTCTCCGCGGATGCTGTTCGCGTCGATCGCTCCGCGCTGCATGGCGCCGATGATCTCTCCGGACTCGCTCAAGGCGCCCTGACGGGTATCGACGAATATTTCGCTGCGCGCGAGGGCCGCATCGTCCGCCTCGCACATGTCGGGGGTGAACGCCCCGACCAGATCCAGATGCTGCCCCGCCGCCAACCACGAGCCTTGCACCAGAGCTTCCCGCGACAGGGTGGCGCAGCTCACGACATGCGCCCACCGCACCGCACCTTCCAAATCCTCCGCGGCCTCCACGGTCAGCCCGGGTCTCTCCAGCGAGGCCGCCAGCGTGCGGGCGTGCAGCGCGTTGCGACCCCAGATCTTCACCTCACGGATCGGGCGCACGAGCGCATGGCTTTGAATCAAGTGCGGAGCCAATCGACCGGTTCCCACCATGAGCAGGCGGGAGGCATCCGCGGCGCAGAGCAAGCGTGCCGCCAGCGCGGAGGCTGCGCCGGTTCGCCGCAAGGTGAGCTCGCCGCCATCGAGCAGCGCCCGGGGAAGCCCGGTCTCCGCATCCAGAAGCAGGTAGGTGGCGGCCACCGCCGGGAGGCTGCGCAACGCATTGTCCGGATAGATGGTCACCAATTTGATGCCGAGCGCAGCCCCCACCCGCCAGGCGGGCATGACCAGCAGCGAGCCGGGCCGCTGGCCGGGATTGGAGGATTGAATCTCGTAATGCAGGCGCCCGGGTACGACCGAGGGAGCGCGAAAGGCTTGCTCGAGCGCATCGATGAGCGCACGCCGGTCGAGTCGCGCCGCGAGTGCGTCCGCGTCGAGTTGCAGCATAGGGGGTCAGGCCTCAGATGATGTTGAGCTCGCGCAGCGGTTGGTTCGACAGATAGCGCGCATAGCTGAGCGGAGTCAAATCGATGGACTGGAAGGCGCCGAAGCGGATGAGCTCGGCGAGCCCACGGCCGACGCCCGGCGCTTGTTGCAACCCATGACCGCTGAATCCGCTCGCCAGGAGCAGATTGCCGATTCCGGGCACGGGACCGATGAAGGCGTTCTGATCGAAGGTGTTGTAATCGTAGTGGCCGGCCCAGGCGGAGGTCATGCGAATGGCCTCGAAAGCGGGAACGCGGTGCGCAAGCGCCGGCCACGCGGACTCGTCGAACAACTCCAAATCGACGTCGAAATCATCGGGCGCGACGTCGGGATCCGGCTCGGTGGGGGGGCCGCAGAGGAACCGATCCTTCTCGGAGCGAAACCAGAGCCCGGAAGGGTCGATCACGAGCGGGCACCCAGGCAGCGGTGTCTCGCAGATGAACACGAAGACATTGCGCTTTCGCGGGCGCACCGGCAGATCGACGCCGGCGGCGGCGGCCAGCTCGGCGGACCTCGTGCCCGCCGCATTCACCGCAAAGCCGCAGCTCACCATGCCGCGCTCTGCAAGATGTACGGCGGCGATCCGCCCGTCTGGCGCCCGCTCGAAGCCCGTCGCGCGGTCGCGGGCGTAGACCGCGCCCCCCGCCTGCGCTGCGGCGCGCAGCGTCGCGAGCAGTGCGTGCCCGTCGAACCAACCTTCACCCGCGGCAGTATCGCAACCTCCCGCGAGGTCCGAGGTGTTCAGCCAAGGATAGCGCGTCGCGAGTTCGGCGGGGTCGTGCAAGGTCACCGGCACCGAGTGCGCTCGCTGTATGGCCGCGCGCTCCTCCAGCGAGGAGCGGCCTGCCGCCGTGGCGAGATACAAATAGGTCGACGGCACCAGGCCAAGATTCACCGCAGGGTCGAGCTTGGCTGTGCGCGATCCCTGCAGTCGTGCCGGTGTGTCGCGCAGGAACTCGAACCCATATTCCGACAACGCGATGTTGACCGGTGTGGAGAACTGCAGCCGGATGGAGCTGGCCGAGCGAGTGCTCGCCGCTGCTCGATAAGTGGAGTCCGGCTCGACCACCAGCACCGAACCTGCGAAGTTCAGCGCACATTTCAAATGGTAGGCGCAGGACGAGCCGACGACCCCGCCGCCCGCGATCACCACGTCGAATTCAGGGCGCATTCGGGCTTAAGAGCGCACCCGGGCGCTTTTGGGATCGTACATCGGCGTGAGCGACGCCGTGGCCGCCACCTTGTGCGCAGCAAGCTGGATCTCGTAGCGGCCGCTCAGGACATACTGGTCGGTGCAGCCATGTGCGTGAGTGACGTAGCCGAGTGCCACGGCGGCGCCCAGCGTATGCCCATACATGCCCGAGGTGACGAAGCCGACCCGCTCGCCGTCCCGATAGATGGGCTCATTGTGATAGAGGAGAGACTCGGGATCTTTCAGAAGGAACTGTACCAGCCGGCGCTTCGGCACCCCGAGCCGCCTCAGATGCTCCAGTGCCTCGCGGCCGACGAAACCGCCGGGCTTGTTCCAGTCGCAGGTGAAGGCGAGACCGGCCTCCAACGGCGTATCTGCGGGACCGATGTCATGCGGCCAATCGCGATACGCCTTTTCGATGCGCAGCGAATTGAGCGTATGGTAGCCGCAGTGACGCAGGCCATGCGCCGCCCCGGCCTCGATCAACGCGTCATACACGGGCAGCGCGAACGAGGTTGGAACGTAGAGCTCCCAGCCAAGCTCACCGACGAAGGTGAGCCGCAGCGCGAGGAGCGTCTGGTACCCAATCCTGACCTCACGGCAGGTTGCGAAGGGAAAAGCGGCGGCGGAGAAGTCATCGCCCGACAGCCCCTGCAGAAGCGCCCGCGATGAAGGTCCTTGGATGTTCAGCATGGCGTAAGCATCCGTGACATCGACCACCGCGCAGAAGGCGTCCGCAGAAATCGAGTTCCTGATCCACGATTCGACATGCGTTTGGGTGAACGCCGCGGTTACCACCAGAAAGCGATCCGGGGCGAGCCGCGTCACGGTGAGATCAGCCTCGATTCCGGCCGCCGCATTCAAGAACTGCGTGTAGACACACCGGCCGATCGCGACATCCACGTTGGCGGTCGCGATACGATTCAGCACTTTCACTGCGTCCCGGCCCACGACCATCAATTTGGCGAATGATGACTGCTCGAACAGGCCCACCCGCTCGCGTACCGCCAGGTGCTCCTCCGCATTGTTGGAGAACCAATTCTGCTTCCCCCAACCATAAGTGTAGGAGGGCGCTTGGCCGGCCCGCGCATACCAATTCGGCCGCTCCCACCCGGCCGACTCGCCGAAACAGGCCCGCGCCGCAGCCACCCGGTCGTGCAGTACGCTCTTTTTCACGCCGCGCGCGCTCGCGGCCTGGCGGAAGGGCCAATGATCCTGGTAGCCGATGCCGAGGGTCTCCACCACGCGGTCCTCGAGATAGCGATCGTTGTTCTGCCACGCGTGAGTGCGGCGCAGGTTCACGGTCCATACGTCCATCGGAGCACGGCCCTCGGTGATCCAATGCGACATCACGTAGCCGACACCGCCGCCTGAGAGAATGCCGAGCGAGTTGAATCCCGCAGCGACATAGAAATTCTTGAGATTCGGCGCCTCTCCCATCAGATAGTTGTGATCGGCCGTGAACGATTCGGGCCCGCAGAACAAGAGTTTGATGCCGGTATCCAGGAGGCAGGGGACCCGGCGCATCGCCTTGTCGATATAAGGGACCATGCGTTCCCAGTCGGGCGCAATCTCACCGAAACGAAAGTCCTCCGGAATGCCCTTCGTGCCCCACGGTCGCGCCTCGGCCTCGAACAGGCCGACCATGATCTTACCGGCCTCCTCGCGGATGTAGGCCGAGTTTCCGGGATCCCGCAAAATCGGCAGCAACGGGTGCACGCCGGGTACCGGCTCGGAAATCAAGTAGTAGTGCTCGGCTGCCTGCAGCGGCACGTTCACGCCGGCCATGCGGCCGACGGCGCGCGCCCACATACCGGCGCAGTTGACGACGATCTCCGCCCGGATGTCACCCGATTCGGTGCGCACGCCGGTTGCACGTCCGTGATCGCGGATGATTCCGGTCACGGGGGTGTTCTCGAAGATCTGCGCTCCTCCTTGACGTGCGCCCCTGGCGAGCGACTGCGTCACGTCGGTCGGATTCACGCGCGCATCGTCCGGAAAATAGAAAGCCGCCTTCAAATCGCGCACATCGGCCAGCGGCCACATCCTGTTGACTTCGGCGGGGGAAATCTCCTGAGCGTCGACCCCGAAGGAATGCGCCATGTGCACGCCCCGGCGCATTTCCTCCGCTTTGTCCGGCGTCATCGCCAACTGGATCGACCCGCAATCGATGATGCCGGTCGCCTGGCCGGTCTCCGCCTCGAGCCGCCGGTACAGGTCTTGCGAATACTTCGCAAGCTTGGTCTGAGTCTCGGTATCGCGAAGCGAGGTGAGCAGTCCCGCCGCGTGCCAGGTGGTGCCCGAGGTGAGCTGCGCGCGCTCGAGCAGCAGCACGTCGCGCCAGCCAAGCTTGGTGAGATGATAGGCAATCGAGCAGCCAATGACACCGCCTCCGATGATCACCACGCGCGCTTGCTTAGGTAGCGTTTTGTCGCTCATGTTCCGCCTGTCGGTATCCGCCGCGGCCCGCGCGCATCACGAGCGAGCCGGCGAGGAAATATACCAGAGCGGCCGAGGCGGCCGCGGGGAGCGATGCGGTGAGATGTGGGTACCAGCTGCTCGAGCGATAACTGATCGGGTTGAGCAGCAGCACGTACGTCGCGCAACCCGCGGCCAGAGCCGCCAGCGCCGCCGGGTTGACGCCGCCCCAGAACGCATACGGATGCCCGGGTCCCTGTGTGTACATCGCCCGCACGTCGAGGCGCCGCCGGCGCAGCACGAAGTAATCCATGATCTGGATGCCGCAAAGCGGCGCGAACGCGACGCCGATCAGTGCGAGGAAATTTCCGAACTTCGCGAAGAACAGCTCCGGAATGAAAATTCCGACGCACGCCACGGGCATGATGGTGAAGAGCAGCAGTGTCGTCCATGATCGGCGCTGCAAGGCCTGGAAATTCCGAAGTCCCACGGCCGAGGCGTAAATGCCGGCGGTGGTCGTGCCGAAATTCGCGGCGGTGACGAATGCCAGCGATACCACGGCGTAGGTGGGCCCGCCCACCGTTCGCAGCCATTGCGAGGGATCGGAGGTCTTCAACACGAGCACTCCGGCGAGGCCGATGAGGCTGAGCAGCGGCACCGGCAAACACATGCCGAGCATCACCGGCAGCACGATGGTGCGGCCGTTGGGAGCCATGCGGATCATGGCGCCGATATAGGGCCACCAGGAAAGCGTGGTGCCGATGCCGAGCTCCACGCCCGTGGTGTAATTCCACAGGGGTTGCTGAGCCTGCAACGCGGGGCGCGCCGCAACGAGCTCGGGCCAGCGGTGCGAAACGATCAAGTAGAGCATCCACAGCCCGACGAACACGTGCACGAACAGAATGTTGGACACGAGCGATACGCCGGTGGCGCCGCGCCGCAGAGCGGTGAAGATCACCGCGCAGGCGAACAGCGTCAACAGCGGAACCAGCGCACCGCCGCCGGTGCCCGGCGCCAACAGTTTGAGCGCCACAGCGAGCTGAACCGCCGATTTGGCGAAGAAGATGATCAGCAGGGAATTCCAGCCGATGATCGACACGGCCTGCAGCACCGCAGGGACGACCCAGCCGCGTGTTCCGAATTGTGGTTTCGTGGCCGCCACCGAATCGATTCCGAACCGCACGCAGGCGGGACCGGCTGCGAGCAGCACGAGCAGCATCCCGATGAAGCAGCCGGCGGTGAGTGCCATCGAGCCCTGGATGAAACCCAGGTAGCTGCCCACGGACTCGCCGATCAGATAACACCAGGTGGCCGCTGCGGTCGTGGCGAGCGTCAGCGTCAGCCGTGCGGCACCCCAAGTACGCTCCGACGGCAGCAGCGGCCATGCGCTCTCGTCGGCCGCGGCGGCAGGCTCCGACATGCTCACCAACCGAGTGCGATCAAGGCGGCAGGCAGCACGATGCCGAAAAGCACCATCCAGATCCAGCCCCACGCATCGAAATCCGTGGGTGACGCGGCGGATTCGAGCGCTGCGATGCGTGCCTCGAGCTCGGCCGGCAACGCCTGATGCTCGTCATTCACGCGACTTGCCCGGATAGGCCTCCGCATTGGAATACGGGAACCACCAAAAATCATGCGGCTGGGCTGCGTGATCGATCATGGAGAGCTTGGTGTGCCGGAACATATCGAGTCCTTCGGAACCGAGCTGACGACCCATGCCAGACTGTTTGCGCCCACCGAAAGGGCCCGCATCGTTGTCCAGGAGCGGGGCGTTCACCCACACCATCCCCGCCTCGAGCTCGTTCACCGCGCGCATCGACTCGTCGAGATCGAGCGTGTACACGGTCGCGCCCAAGCCGTAGCGGGAGCGGTTGGCGAGCGTCAGCGCCTCATCGAAACTCCGCACGATGCAGAGCGGAGCGACCGGGCCAAAGGTCTCGTCGTTCATGATCGCGGCGTCCGCCGACACGTCCCCGAGCACGGTCGGCTGCACGAACCAGCCTTTCTTGAGATGCGCCGGCCGCCCACCGCCGGTCAAGGTCGTGGCGCCGCCGTCATTGGCGCCTTCCAGAATGCGCAGATACCGCGCCAATTCGCGTTGCGAGGCGAGCGGGCCCATGTCGACCCGATCGAGCCCGTTGCCGACGCGGATCTTGGCGGTGTGATGCACCAGCCTTTCGGCGAATTCGCTGTAGATGCGTTCATGAACGTAGAAACGCTCCGCTGCCGCGCACACTTGTCCGCAGTTCAAGAAGGCGCCGAACGCCGCGCCCCGTGCGGCGACGTCCAGAGGAGCGGAGGGCATCACGATGAATGGATCGTTGCCCGAGGTCTCGATCAGGCTGCGCTTGTACAGGCGGCCGCAAGTCTCGGCGATGCGACGCCCCGTCTCGATGCCGCCGGTGAAGGCCACCATGTGGGTATCGGGATGCTCCACCAATTGCCTGCCGGCGGCTCCGCCGCCGGTGATCACTTGGACCAGGCCGCTCGGCAGGGCGTCGAACGCCTGGACGAACCGCAGCGTCGTGAGCGTCGTGAGTTCGGACGGCTTGATGATCACGGCGTTGCCGCTCGCGAGCGCCGCCGCCGCCTGCCAGCACAGCAGGCAGAGCGGGTAGTTGAACGGCAGGATGATCACGACCACGCCGAGCGGATCTTTTGTGGTGAAGTGAAATTGACCGTCGACCGCCGGGCCGAGCACTTTGCCGTTTTCGTGGCGGGCGACTTCAGCGTAGTAATCGACGGCGCTGGCCGACCAGCTGACCTCGTCGAAGGACTCCTTGTACGGCTTGCCCATTTCGCGGGTCAGCATCTCGGCGACCAAAGACCGATCCGCGATCATCCGCCTCGAGACCTCGTGCAGCAGTTCGGCGCGGCGGTGATGGTTGAGCTTGCGCCACGCGCGCTGTACCGAGTTGGCGGCCGCGATCGACTGCGCCACCTCTCCCGGGTCGGCCTCGGAGATCTCCCCGATGCGCTCCTCGGTAGCCGGGTCGATGACCGCAATCGATTGACCGCTCGCCCGCGCCAGTCGCCCGTCGATACGCTGATGCCCGCTCAATTGGCCAAATGCCGCCATTGCGCTCATGAGTCTCCCCGCGTCGTTGAATCTCGCGAGTAGTATAGGACATGGAGGGACGCTTTTCGGGCCGCCTTCCTACCGAGATCGGGCGGTCGAGCACAACGCAGGCATCGCTCAACGGAGCGCAGCGACCACGGCGCCGAAGAAGTCGAGATCATCGACGATATCCATGCCTTCCGGCTTTGATCGCGCGCTCCACTCGACCACCACCACCTGCTCTTTGGCGTTCAAGTAAATGTACTGGCCGAAGATTCCGTCGGCGTAAAAAGCGCCCTCGGGATCGGGAGTGGCCGCGGTGGGGGTCGCCACCCACCAGTAATAGCCGTAATCGAGGCGCTTGCCGTCCTTGAGCCGCTGCGGCGAACCCGCTTCCTGAACCCAACCGGGCGGAAGTACATTCTCGCCGTTGACGCGGCCGCCACCCATCACGAACTGTCCGAAGCGTCCGTAGTCGCGCAACGTCGCGCTGAATCCGCTGCCGGCGATCTCGATGCCATCGGGAGAGGCCAGCCACCAGGTGGCATCCGATTCCATCCCCGCCGGTTTCCAGATTCGATCGCTCAAATAGTCCGATAGTGAGCGCTTCGTCGCTTGATGCAGTACTTCGCCCGCGACCAGCGTCTCGCCCGTATTGTAGTTATTGACCGTGCCCGGCGGAGCCGCCCGTGGAAGATGCGCCATCAGATCGATCGCCGCGCCCGGCCGTTGCGCGATTTGAATCTCGAGCAGTTGGCGGCGATCGGACTTCGGGTCGGTATAGGTCTCGTTCCACTTCACGCCCGAGGACATTCGGAGCAGGTCGCGAATGGAGACGCCCTCGTACGCGCTGCCTGCGAGCCTCGGAAGATATTGGGTGACAGGGTCGTCGACGCTGCCGATATACCCCTGCTGGATGGCCGCGCCGATCAATGTGGAGGTGATCGACTTGGCGACAGACATCGACATCCAACGGGTCGTCGGGGTGTTGCCGTATTGATAGATCTCGAGCGCCACCCGGCCGTTCTTCAGCACCAGCAGGCCGGCGACGCGGTTGACCGCGAGATAATCGTCGAGGTCCCAGTGTTTGCCGCGCGAGACGAACTCGAGCCGGGTCAGCGCGCGATCCGCAGGCAATAAGGGCGATACATGGTCGCCGTGGACGATGGTGCGAGTCGGGAACAGCCGGTCGATGTGGCGGAACGTGCTTACCGCAAGGTCGGGCGTCAACGCGCCGTCGTACATTAGTCGCACTGAGCCGACCGATTCCGTATCTGCTCGCGACTGAGCAGCGAGTAGGACCAAGAGCACCAGGGTAGTCCGCGCCAGGACAGGGCAACGCGCGGGGCGGCGCTGCTGAACATGCTTCAAGGTGAGTTCCTCAGAAGGCAACGCTTCGGTTTCTTGATCAAAATCATAGAAAAAACTTTAATTTAAATTAATAACTAATTGATTTTAAGGGGAATCTACCTCGTAACCGTGCGCCTGCAACGAATTCAACAGGCCCCCCTTGCTCAGCAGCAGATCCATGTTCACCACCGCGAGCGTGGCTGTCCCGCTTTGCAAATTCTTTTCGATCGCGGCGAGCCAGGCGTCCCTTACGCGAGCGACCAGATCTCCCTTGGAACCGCCGGAGTCGAGTGCCGCCAGACAGGCATCCACTTCCGCCGGCTGCGCCAGTTGCTGGATGCGCTCGACGTCACCCGTGGACCAGGCGCGCGCACGCTCGATCAAATGGGGCAGCCCGGTTTCGACCGTCACCAACGAGGCGTCCACACAGGCATTCTCGGTGGCGGGCGGCATGACTTTCAAGGTCTCGAGGAAGTCGCCGATACCTGCGATTTTCACCTCCTCGACGGGCACGTCCTGTTTCTTCGCGAGGGCGCGCACGGCCGCGCCCAAATCGAGCCGGGCGGAGAGTCCCACCGAGTGAAAGGCCGCCTGCTCGAGAAAGGCGGCGGCCACGATGGGACGATAGCGCTCCCACTTGTCGGCGTCGCTCGTGAACCGGGCACGCTGGGCGGCGAACCTGAGATAGAGATTCTGCGGCAGCACGTCCTTAAGCCGCTTGCCGCCCCGGATCATGATCACGTCGCGTTCGGTGATCAACAGCCACAGAATGCGCACGATGCCGATCTCCAGCGGCTTGGGGACGAGCACTTGTCGCGTGGTGGTGAGCACTTGCTCGACTTGCTTGGAGCGCCAGGTAATGCCCTTGGGCAAGGGCGAAATGCTCCCCAAAATCCATAGTTGCGAATTGCCGCGATGGACGCGCCACATCCCCGGCCCGGTACGCTCGCCCGTGACGGTGAGTTCCTCGAGCTGAGTGGGCGGTGGGGAAGGCGCGGATACGGCACTGTTCTCTGCCGCGAGTGCGCGATTCCAGCCGGGTGCAAGCACGGCCGCGACGATCAGGAGGGTCGTTATCCGCATGACCCTTTAGTCCGTGGCGCGGCGCGCAAATTCCCGAAGCTTCTTTTCGCGCTCGATGGCGCCCTGATTGGGCCCCAAAAACTTGAGCAAGGCGCCGCCATGCTCCGAATGCTCGGCGATCACCTTGATTGCGACCAGCACCGGCGTCGACAGCAGAATTCCAGGAATGCCCCAGAACATGCCACCGAACCACAGTGCCAGAAACACCACCAAGGGGTTCACCGCGAGCCGACGGCCGACCAACAGCGGCTGGACGATCTGACCCTCGATGGTCGCGAGCAGCATATAACTTCCCGCAATCCCCAAGATTCGCCCAAGATTCGTGAAGGAGACCACGGCGACCACGGAGATCACCAGCAGTGTCGTACCGGAACCCACGTAGGGAATGTAATTGAGCAGCGCCGCCATCGCACCCCACAGGTAGGGATTGGGCATGTCCCAGGCCAGCATGACAGCCGCGGTGGCGCACCCGAAGCCGAGGTTGATCAGCGTCGTCGTGAGGTAGAACTTACCGACTTCCGCGCGCACTTTCTCGATCAGATCGAGCGCGTGTCCCGCATGGAAATGATCCACGAACGCGGCGGTCATCCGCGCCATCATGGGCGGTCCGCCCGCGAGCAGGAACAAAGTGACGATGACGAACGTCAGCGATCCCACGAGCACCTCCCGCGTCGCGTCGATCAACATATCGGGGCCCGCAGGCGCCGCTCCCGCGGCCGCGGGCCGCGAGGCAGGTCGGGGCGTGCCGAGCGAATCCGCACTCCCACGTAGCTCGTCCAGATGCTGCATGAAGCGGGCGACCGGCGTGATGCGCTGTTTGATGGTCTGCAACGTCTGCGGCGCGGACGCAAACCAGTGCTGCGCAGGAGTCGACAACAGATCGATCGCACCGCCGATGAGGGCGAGCGTCGTGATCAGGATCAATAAGGCGCTCGCGCCTCGAGGGATGTGCCAGCGATGCAGGGCCTCGACCGGACTCGACAGAATCAGTGCGAACAGCAACGCGAGCGCAATGGGCACGAAGGCGACATGCGCCTCGTACAACAGAAGCCCGAACGCGCCCCAGGCCAGTGCCTTGAGCGCCGTCGCGCCGCCGTTGCCGGCTGACGAGCGCGAGATCACGTCCGCGGCACTGTAAGTGCCGGCTGACAGCGGGTTCGTCGTTTCAGGAGATGTGCGCAAGTTTTTGATATCAGTAGTATGCCCGCATTATTTCATCAATCAGCAACCGTATCCATGCGGCTTCACCTGGGAGATCGAGCATGTTGCATTATGCCGTCGTATTTCTGATCATCGCGTTGATCGCCGCCATATTCGGATTCGGCGGGATTGCCGCCGGCGCTGCCGGTATCGCCAAGATTCTGTTCGTCGTGTTCCTGATCGGCGCGATCGTGTCGTTCCTGATGCACGGCCGGAGCCGAATCTAACGCGCCGTAAGCCGGGCGGCGCCGAGAGCTCGTCAAGCGCTGCCTGGACGAGGACGCTGCGACGGCAGACATTCCCAATGGAAGCCCGGGACAGTGGAGCCTAAGCAAACGTCCGAGGGCCTCAGCATCCTCATCTGCGCGCCCTTCGGTCGTGATGGCTGGAGCGTCGCGGCGCGCCTGAAGGCGTCGGGTTACGACGCCCACGTCTGCGAGAATCTTGCAGCGCTGGCTGCGCTCTTCACGCACGACACGGGCGCCATCTTGATCACCGACGAGGCGTTGAACGGCAATGTCGATGCGCTGGCAAGCGCCATCGCCGCCCAGCCGCCGTGGTCGGATGCGCCGTTCATCCTGCTCACCTCGCGTCATCCCGACGGCTTGCTGCCGCCCGAGCAAGCGGGCCAGCGGCTGCTGAGCAGGGTCAGCAACGTCTTGGTGCTCGAGCGGCCCCTCGGCACACGCTCCCTGTTGAGCGCAGTCGACACCGCCTTGCGCAACCGGCAGCGTCAGTTCGACCTTCGAGATCGCATTCAGGAGCTGCGCGAGAGCCGCCAGGCTCTTGAGGTCAAGACCGAGATGATCAACCGCGCCCAGGCCGAGGCCGCGCTGCGGCAAAGCCAGAAAATGGAGGCGGTCGGGCAACTGACGGGCGGCATCGCTCACGACTTCAACAATATGCTGTCTGGTATCATCGGATCGCTGGAGATCCTCAAGCGTCGAATCGCCACGGGCCGAGTGGACGATGTGCAGCGTTTCCTGGATGCCGCCTGGACCTCCGCGACTCGCGCGGCCTCGCTCACACAGCGGTTGCTCGCTTTCTCCAGGCGACAGTCGCTCGATGCGAGAACTGTCGATCTCAACAGCCTGGTGAACTCCCTCGAGGTCCTGTTGCGCAGGACCATCAACGAGCAGATCGTGCTCTCGATCGAGCTTGCGCACGATATGCCGTCGGGAATAGTCGATGCCCACCAGCTCGAGAGCGCGCTGCTGAATTTGACGATCAATGCGCGCGAAGCGATGCCTGAGGGAGGACTGATCAAGGTGACGACGGGATCGATCGACGTGGATGACGCAGCCGCTGCGGCCTCGCTCGGCCTTCCCAGGGGGCGATACGTCACTATTTTGGTATCCGACACGGGTGTCGGCATGAGTCCGGAACTTCTCGAGCGGGCGTTCGAGCCGTTCTTCACCACCAAGCCGCTGGGTCAAGGCACGGGTCTCGGGCTGTCGATGGTGTATGGCTTCGCCAAGCAAAGCGGCGGTCAAGTTCGCATCCAGAGCAAGCAGGGCAGCGGCACATCGGTCATCCTGTACCTTCCGGCGACCGACAGCGAGCCCGCCAACGATTTGCGACCGCCCGACACCGAGATCGAGGGTGGCGACGGCGAATCGGTGCTCTTCGTCGAGGACGACGCGTCGGTGCGCATGTTGATCCGCGACCGAAGCTGCCCATCCTTTTCAT
Source organism: Steroidobacteraceae bacterium (assembly GCA_050012215.1). Lineage (GTDB taxonomy): Bacteria > Pseudomonadota > Gammaproteobacteria > Steroidobacterales > Steroidobacteraceae > Bog-1198. Next base: position 104,494 of record JBEKHO010000009.1, on the reverse strand, counting down.
CACCGCAGGTGCATTGACGAGGATTGCGACTTTGTACACTTCGAGCCGCGATGATCGGCGCAGTATGTGATCCACCGACGGAGCCGTTGCCGAGCATCACGATGAGCAAGCGATTTACAAATTCTTTTGCGGCCATCGCCAAAATTCCGCAAGTCACCCTGGGTTTTTGGCTCATCAAGATCCTGGCAACGACGCTCGGCGAGACCGGCGGCGATACCGTCACGATGACGATGAAACTCGGATATTTGACCGGCACCGCGATCTTCCTGTCGTTGCTCCTCGTGCTGGTCAGCTTCCAGATACGGGCGCGTTCCTTTCATCCCGCCTTGTATTGGGCGACCATCGTGGCCTCGACTACTGCCGGCACGACCTTGGCCGATTTTGCCGACCGCTCGCTCGGCGTCGGGTACCTGGGCGGCTCGACCCTCTTGTTGATCTGCGTGCTGGGCGTGCTGGGCCTGTGGTACCGGTCGCAGGGCACGGTGTCGGTGAACTCCGTCGATAATCCCACGGCGGAGTCCTTCTACTGGGCGACCATCACCTTCTCGCAGACGCTCGGCACCGCGCTCGGCGATTGGATGGCCGATGACACGGGACTCGGCTATCTGGGCGGCGCGTTGGTGTTTGGCGCGGCGCTCGGGATAGTGGCGGCAATCTACCAGTGGACACGCGCCTCGCGAGTGTTCCTGTTCTGGGCGGCATTCGTCTTGACCCGTCCGCTCGGTGCAACCTTGGGCGATTTCCTCGACAAGCCGGTGAGCGAAGGGGGTCTGGCGCTCAGCCGGCCGCTCGCGACCGCGGTGCTGGCCGCTGCCATCATCGTCTGCGTCTCGATCATCCCGCAACGCGCCGGGACCCACCCGACGGCGCACCGCTGAGCTCGATTGCGTGCGGCTATCGGCTCCCGCCGCAAAGGTGCAGCTCGATCACGGTTGGTTGATTGGGCATGCGATACAACGCGACGTAGTCGACGCCGAGAACCACTTTGATTCCCGAGAGCGTCGGGAAACTTTTGAAGCGCTCATCCCGCGACAGGTCGATCTCGCTCGCCCGGTATAACGTTCGGCGATACCAGTCTTCCACCGCGTCCAAGGAATCGCTCGTGACACCCGTGAACTTGGCGCACCAGCGCCCCAGGCTCTCGGTTCGCCAGGTATCGTCCATGGCCGCCTTGTCCAGATGCGGATAGGCCGGCAACCCGGTGAGGTTGTAGGTGACGGCCGGAAACGCGCTCGGTAGGGTGCTCACATAGGCCACCGCGAGCGTGGCCGCAAATCTCGACAGGGGCCCCAAGTTGATGCGCATCAGGCATCATATCGGCGCAACACCTCATCTCTTGAGCAACCATGGCCGAGCAGCGAAAAATCCGCGTGGGAATCCTGTTCGGCGGCCAATCCGCCGAGCATGAGATCTCGATCCTGTCGGCCCGCAACGTGCTCGCGGCGCTCGATACGGAGCGCTTCGAGCCGGTTCTGATCGGCATCGATAAACGCGGTCGATGGCTCATGCAGGATAGGGACAAGCTGCTGGCGAGCGCGCGCGATCCACGGTTGGTGCGGATCGAGGACGGGCGCGCCGCCGAATTGCCGTCGCCCGGCGGCCCGCCCGGGACGGGCACGCCGTCGTTCGCGGCCGGCTCGGGCCCGCTGGATGTGGTGTTTCCGGTGCTGCATGGCACGCTCGGCGAGGATGGCGCCGTTCAGGGTCTTCTCGAGGTGGCCGGGATTCCCTACGTGGGTGCTGGAATTTTGGGGTCGGCCATCGGCATGGACAAAGATGTCATGAAGCGGCTGCTCCGGGATGCCGGTATTCCGGTCACGCCATTTCAAACGGTGCGCCGCGACCGCTTCGACGCCGAGCCGCTCGAGGTCTGCCGCGAACTGGCTGCCTTGGGGTTTCCATTGTTCGTGAAGCCCGCCAACGCGGGATCCTCGGTCGGCATCACCAAGGTCGGGTGCGCGGAGGATATCCGGGACGCGCTCCGTCAGGCATTCGAATTCGACTCGAAGGTGCTGGGCGAGGCGGGCGTCTCAGGGCGCGAAATCGAGCTTGCCGTGCTCGGCGGGCATCCGCCGGCGGTCTCCGGCGCGGGTGAAATCGTCGTCGAGCATCCGGATGGCTTTTATTCGTACGATGCCAAGTACCTCGACGAAAAGGGCGTGCGCTTCGAGCTCCCTGCGCGCCTCTCCGCGGCGCAGCTGAGCGAAGCCCAGGCGATGGCGCTGCGGACCTTCGAGGTCCTCGAGTGCGATGGGCTCGCACGAGTCGATCTGTTTCTGGCCGCCGGCGGCAGTTGGCTGGTGAACGAGATCAATACGCTTCCGGGATTCACGGCGATTTCGATGTACCCGAAGCTCTGGGCGTTGTCGGGAATATCCCAACGGGAGCTGGTGTCGCGGTTGCTCGATCTTGCGCTCGACCGGGCCAAGCGGCGCTCGCAGTTGCGCCGCTCGGTCGGGCTGGATGTCAGCTACGACCCAGCGACCCCGCCAGATAAGCCCGCCACCCCCCAAGGGCGGTGATTTCCCGGGCGGAATGGGTCGCGTGCGATTCGCACACGAAACCGGTGACCGTCTCGCCGCTTTCCAGCTCGATTTTTCCCAATCCGAGCGGCGCGGGAATGTCCTCCAGGAACGAACCAAGGTCCGCGGCCCTGAGTGCCCAGACCTCGATCTCGATCGAGCCGCCGCCGTGCGAATCCCGAATCAATCCCGGCCGCACCGGCTCGCCGGGCAGCGCGAACAGCCGATAGCGCGCAGCCGTCTTTGCATGTTTCAGCAGACGGCCGCCTCGTTCGAGCAGCTGGTGATTGAGCGGCAGCCCCTGCATGTGCGCGCCGCAGACGGCAATCGGCATGAAACCACCGCGCAGCGGTGGGCCGAAGAAATTTGCCTCCGTGCTGGCGCTTGACGGGCGCGGAACTCCCAAGTCCAACGCGCCCAGTCGCTGCACCGAAGCCCGATGCAGCCGGCCGGCCCACTCCAGGAGTGAGGCGTCTGTTCCGCATCGACCGACGAGCGTAACTCCGAACGGCAGCCCGTCGGTGCGAAAGCCGGTCGGCACGGCCACTCCCGCAAGATCCATGAGATTCATGAAATTGGTGTAGTAACCCAGATTGGTGTTCAGCCGGATCGGATCCGCTTCGACCCTCCCGATCTCGTACACGGTCCCGGCGGTGGGCGTGAGCAGCACGTCGGCCTGATCCCAGGCGCGCTCGCTCGCGCGTTTGAGCGCCATCAATCGATACACACCCTTGAATGCATCGACCGCCGAAAACTCGGTGCTGCTCGCGATGACCTCACGCGTCACCGGGTGGAGCGCCTCTGGCCTGCGGCGGATGAAGTCCTCGAGCGCCGCGTAGCGCTCCGCGATCCACGGACCCCCGTACAGGAGTCGTGCAGCATCCAGGAAAGGAGTGAAATCGATGCGCACGACGGACCCGCCGAGCGACTCGACGCGGGCGATCGCCTGATCGAACAACCGGGCGTACTCCTCGTCGCCAAAGAACTGCAGCTGCCCGCCATGCGGCACACCGAAGCGGCGCCCGGTCAGCGGCCGCTCCGTGAGGCGGCGCGAGAAGGGGTCCTCCACATCGAAGCCCTGAGCCACCGTCAGTACAGCCGCCGCGTCCTCGGCCGTGAGGGCGAAGATCGACACGCAGTCGAGCGATCGGCACGCCGGCACCACACCCCGCGTGCTCACGCGCCCGACGCTCGGCTTCAAGCCAATGATGTTGTTGAACGCGGCCGGGACGCGACCAGAACCTGCGGTATCAGTGCCCAGACTGAAGCTCGCGAGCCCCGTGGCGACCGCCACCGCCGACCCCGAGCTCGAACCGCCGGAGATGAAGTCCGGATGAAAGCTGTTGCAGCACGCTCCATACGGCGAGCGTGCACCCACGAGGCCTGTGGCGAATTGATCGAGATTGGTTTTGCCGAGCGCGATGGCGCCCGAATCCAACAGCCGCTGAACGACGCCGGCCGACCGGGAGGGCGTGTACGAGTACGCCGGGCAACCGGCGGTGGTGGGCACGTCGGCGAGGTCGATGTTGTCCTTGATGACGAACGGGATACCGTACAGCGGAAGCTCGTCGATCGAGCGCTCCTCAAGCGCACGTGCCTGATCGAGGAGCTCCTCGCGGCTGCGCCGGGTGATCCAGACATGTCGGTCGGGCGTACGCTCGGCGCGCGCCAGCGCCTCGTCCACGACCTGCGAGGGCGTGATGCTGCCGCGGCGGTACGCGCCCAGCAAATCGGAGATCAGAAAACTTTGCAGATCGGACATGGCCCGACTATACCGTGAGCCAAGCGCGATACCCACAAGCGCGCGCTCGCCGAAACATCCGTGCACCACGCGCGATCGTAGGGCGCTCCAGCATGCACTTGCACGGTTGCGGTGCAGGTGCCAGGCACGGCGCCGTGCGGGATCAGCGCACGGGATGGAAGCCCGCAGCCGAAACGCCGCGACTTTTCGCGGTGTTTGCGCGCGTGCGTCAACGGTGCGGCACGATTGGCACGAGGGGCGAGACATTGGCACAACACTTGCTCCTGTCATCGACAAATGTGCGTCTAGGGTTCCGGCCTGTGTCAAAGCGGGCGTCTGGTCCGAGAGAGGCAGTCCCGTCCGGAGCAGCGCAGGCTTCTCCCTCGGGATACACGGCGGGATAAAAGCCCGGGAGATCAATGTCGAGGAGGCTCATGCTGACTCGGGATGGTCTCCGTACGAGGGGATTAACCCGGATCAGCGATGCCTTCGAACAGAGGAGGGCTTCGCACATGGATCATCCCACATCGGGGGCGCACGCAGGCTCCCCGCTTATCTACGAGACCCGCCTCGAGGGCGGAAAGCACTGGTCGTTGACCGTGCGCGGCGGCACGCTGATGCGTCTCGTCGATCTCGAGGGCGGCGCGAACGTGGGGATGTTGTTCTTCAACCCCTACAACGTGCTCGAGCGTTACAACGCGCCGGATACGTTGAAATGTCAACATACGTTCAAGCTCACCCGCGGGCATTGCCTGTACTCCGACATGGGCCGGATTTTCTGCTCCATCGTCGAGGACACGGCCGGATGGCACGATACGGTCTGCGGCAATTCCAACCGGAAAGTGGTGCAGGAGCGTTGGGGGCTCAAAAGCTATCAGCAATGTCGCAACGATTGGCACCAGAACGGACACGACGCGTTTTTGGTCGAAGGCGGCAAATACGGCCTCGGCCGCCGCGATCTCGCCGCCAATGTGAACTGGTTCAGCAGGGTGTGCGCGGACGACGCCGGCGCGCTGTCGTACGATCCGCGCGGCTCGCGCAAGGGCGCATCCCTCGATTTGCGTTTCGAGATGGACTCGCTGGTGCTGTTGCATACCTGCCCACACCCGCTCAATCCGGCGGCTGAATATCCGAGTTCTCCCGTCGGGGTCGAGCTCCGTCGGGCGCCCTCGGTACCAGCCGACGACTTCTGTTTGAACGCCTGCGAGGAGAACGTCCGCGGCTTCCAGAACACCACGCTGTATCGGCGCTGCAGTTGTCCCCCGGGTGAGATCGCACCATGATCAAGCAAAGCGCATTGTCCTCCGACTCGGCCCGGTATCGCCAGGTCATTCCGGCGGGCGAGTACTGGTTCGACATCGTTAGACAGGGACAGCGGTTTCGGATCGTGGACGTTGAAGGCAATCAGGCCGCCGACACGCTGATGTTCTGCGCGGCCGATCCCGCCGAGCGATATTCGTTCGTCGACACGCTGCGCGCGCAACGCAACGTTTACCTGAGCGTCGGCTCGACGCTTCTGTCCACGGCGGGTCGGGCGTTGGCCGAAATCGTCGCCGACACGGTGGGCAGGCACGATACGTTGGGCGGAGCCTGTGCAGCCGAGTCGAACACGGTGCGTTACGCGCTCGAGAAGCGAACCATGCATTCGTGCCGCGACAGCTATCTGCTCGCGGTCGCCGAGAACGAGCGGTTCGGCCTGACCAAGCGCGATCTCACGCACAACATCAATTTCTTCATGAACGTTCCGGTGACTCCCGAGGGTTCCTTGAGCTTCGCGGACGGCCTGAGCGGACCCGGAAAATACGTCGAGCTGGCCGCCGCGATGGACCTGCTCGTGCTCATCTCGAATTGCCCCCAGCTCAACAATCCATGCAACGCCTACAACCCGACGCCCCTGGAAATCCTGATCTGGGATTCCGATGTTTCGTAAGGTTCTGATCGCGAACCGGGGCGAGATCGCCTGCCGCATCATTCGCACGCTACGGCGCATGGGCATCGGCGCGGTCGCCGTCTACTCGGACGCCGACCGCCATGCGCTGCACGTCCTGCAAGCGGACGAAGCGGTGCACCTCGGACCGTCTGCGGCGGCGCAGAGCTACCTGCGGGCGGAGAAGCTGATCGAGGCGGCTCGAGCGAGCGGTGCGCAGGCCATCCATCCGGGATACGGCTTCCTGAGCGAGAACGCCGGCTTCGCCGAGCTCTGCGAGTGCTCCGGAATCGCGTTCATCGGGCCGACGCCCCGGCAAATTCGGGACTTCGGCCTGAAGCATACGGCGCGCGCCTTGGCTGCGCGTGCAGGCGTACCGCTGCTTCCCGGGAGCGACCTGCTAGCCGATGCCGCGACGGCCAAGCGCGAAGCGCAGCGCATCGGCTATCCCGTGATGCTCAAGAGCTCGGCGGGGGGCGGCGGCATCGGCATGCAGCTCGTTCGGCGCGAGTCCGAGCTCGAGGCGGCGCTCGAGACGGTCGAGCGGCTGTCGCGCAAGAATTTCAGCGGCGGCGGCGTGTTCCTGGAGCGTTACGTCGAGCAGGCGCGCCACATCGAGGTGCAGATCTTCGGCGACGGGGAGGGCGGGATCGTGACGCTCGGCGAACGCGACTGCTCCATTCAGCGCCGGCATCAAAAGGTGATCGAGGAGACTCCGGCGGCGGGGCTCTCCCGAACACTGCGTGCCGATCTGCACGCCGCCGCCGCAAGCCTGGGGCGCGCCGTCCGCTACCGCTCAGCGGGAACGGTCGAGTTCGTGTACGACGCGCAACGCCTGGAGTTCTACTTTCTCGAGGTCAACACGCGGCTCCAAGTCGAGCACTGCGTCACCGAAGAGGTGACGGGCGTGGACCTGGTTGAGTGGATGATCCGCCTCGCAGCGAACGACGGATTTGAGATGACGGCGCCCGTCCCGCGCGGAACGTCGATCGAGGCTCGCATCTATGCGGAGGATCCGGCGCGAAACTTCCGGCCCTCCACGGGCCTGTTGACACAGGTGCGCTTCGCCTCGGGAGCCCGGATCGAAACCTGGGTCGAGGATGGCACGGCAGTCACGCCCCATTACGATCCGCTGCTCGCCAAAATCGTCGTCTGCGCTGCGGACCGCGCAGACGCCGTGGCGGCGCTGCACCGTGCGCTCGAGGACACGCGTTTGGACGGGATCGAAAGCAACCTCGAGTATCTGAGAGTCTTCGTCGCCAGCCGCTCGTTTGCCGCCGGAGGCTTGACCACTCGCGCGTTGGAAGGGTTCGACTATGTTCCGCAAACCATCGAGGTGCTGAGCGGCGGTACGCAGACGACCATCCAGGATCATCCCGGGCGCCTCGGCTACTGGTGCGTCGGCGTGCCGCCGTCGGGACCCATGGATCACTGGTCGTTCCGCCTCGCAAATCGTGCCGTGGGCAATCCGCCCGATGCCGCCGCGCTCGAGATCACCATGTCCGGGCCGATGCTCAAGTTCAATGTTGCTGCGGTCATCTGCCTAACGGGCGCAGAGAGCGCAGCCGACATCGACGGCGCTCCAATCACCTACTGGTCTCCTGTGGCTGTCGCCGCGGGCGCGACCTTGCGAGTGGGTGCGCCGCGCGGCGGCGGCTGCCGCTCGTATCTCGCAATCCGCGGCGGATTCGACGTGCCCTGCTACATGGGAAGCCGGGCCACCTTTATCTTGGGCAAGTTCGGCGGTCACGGCGGACGCGCCTTGCTCGCGGGAGACGTGCTGCACCTGGGCGCCGCGTCGGGCACGGCGGCCGAGCCGCGGCCGATTCCACGGGCGCTCGTGCCCCGCATTGCTGCGGATTGGGAACTCGGCGTTCTCGACGGCCCGCACGGCGCTCCCGATTTCTTCACCGCCGAAGACATCGAGACGTTCTATGCGAGCGCCTGGACGGTTCACTACAATTCCAGTCGCACCGGCGTCAGGCTCATCGGACCCAAACCCGTCTGGGCCCGTAGCGATGGCGGAGAGGCAGGGCTCCATCCCTCGAACATCCACGATACAGCGTACGCCGTAGGGGCCGTCGATTTCACCGGCGACATGCCGGTGATTCTGGGACCCGATGGTCCGTCGCTCGGAGGGTTCGTTTGTCCCGTCACCGTGGTCAATGCGGAATTGTGGAAGCTCGGCCAGCTTCGCCCCGACGATCGGGTGCGGTTTCGGCGACTCTCGCCGGAGGAGGCGGCGGAGCGACAAGCCACGCAGGATCTCGCCATCGCGGACTTGCAGTGCTCTCGCAGCGTCAGCGATCCCTGCCCTGCGGCCGCGCCGCGTACGACATCGGGCGCGATCTCACCGATCCTTGGGGTTTGGCCGGCGCAACCCGGCCGGCCTCAAGTTGTCTATCGGCGCTCCGGGGATTCCTGTTTGCTGATCGAGTTCGGGCCGATGGTTTTGGATCTCGAGCTGCGGCTGCATGCGCACGTATTGATGTCGTGGCTCGAGCGCCAGAAGATCATGGGCATCATCGATTTGACCCCGGGAATCCGCTCCCTGCAGGTGCACTACGACCGCCGCGTTCTCCCGGAGGAGCAGCTGGTCTCGCTGCTGGCGGCGGGTCAAGCATCGCTTCCCGCACCGGACGACATCGAGATCCCTTCCCGCATCGTCAAACTGCCGCTGTCCTGGGATGACGATGCCACCCGGGTCGCGATTGAGAAATACATGCAATCGGTGCGCGCGGATGCGCCCTGGTGTCCCAGCAACATCGAGTTCATCCGCCGGATCAATGGGCTCGACAGCATCGACGATGTGAAGCGGGTCGTGTTCGCGGCAAGCTACCTGGTTCTGGGTCTGGGCGATGTGTATCTGGGCGCTCCGGTCGCAACGCCGGTCGATCCGCGTCATCGACTGGTCACCACCAAATACAACCCGGCGCGCACCTGGACGCCGGAGAATGCCGTCGGAATCGGCGGGGCATACCTTTGCGTCTATGGCATGGAGGGCCCCGGCGGCTATCAATTCATCGGGCGTACCTGTCAGATGTGGAACACGTTCAAGGTCACGCCGGAATTTGTCAGCGGGCGGCCTTGGTTATTGCGCTTCTTCGATCAAATTCGCTTCTACCCGGTTGGCGCGCAGGACTTGCTCGACTTTCGCGAGGACTTTCTTCATGGCCGCGCGCGCTTGGAAGTCGAGCAGAGCACGTTTCGATTGCGCGATTACCGCCGCTTGCTCGCGGCGAATCGAGAGAGCATTGCCGCGCACAAGGCTCGACAACAGAGCGCCTTCGAGGCCGAACGCGAGCGCTGGCGGGCAAGCAATCAGATCGGCGATTCCGTGGACTCGCACGCCGCGCCGAGCGAGGCGGCATCTGAAGATCTTCCCGAGGACTGTGTGGCGGTCACAAGTCCGGTGAGCGGCAGCGTCTGGCGCATGTCCTGCACGCAAGGGCAAAGCGTCAGGGCGGGCGACACCCTGGTGCTGGTGGAGTCCATGAAGATGGAAATTCCGGTGGCCGCCCCCGTGGATGGTGTCATCGCCGAGTTGCGATCGGCAGAGGGGCGCACGGTGGTGTTCGGTCAAACGCTCGCGGTGCTGTCCTTGGGGCAAGCGCCGGGCGGTCACGCAACTGCATGAATCGAGGAGGCGGATCAATGCTGCAACGTCGTTATCTCTGCGTGGGAACCCTGCTGCTGCTCGGCGCATTCGCTCTGACAGGCCTCGCGCCGCGCCTCGAGGCAGCAGAGCGAACCTCCTTCAACGTGGCCTGGAGCATCTATGTGGGATGGATGCCATGGGACTACGCCGATCGCAGCGGCATCTTGAAGAAATGGGCCGACAAGTACGGCATCAAGATCAAGCTCACGCAGATCAACGACTACGTCGAATCGATCAACCAATACACCGCGGGTCAGTTCGATGCCTGTGTGATGACCAACATGGATATGCTCACGATCCCGGCAGCCGGTGGGGTCGATTCGACGGCCCTGATCGTCGGCGATTTCTCCAACGGAAACGACGGCGTGGTGCTGAAAGGCAAGGGCAAACAGCTTGCCGACATCAAGGGCCAGAAGATCAATCTGGTCGAGCTCTCCGTGTCGCACTACCTGCTGGTGCGCGCGCTCGGCACGGTGGGACTGCGGGAGCGCGACATCAAGGTCGTGAACACCTCGGACGCGGATATCGTCGGCGCGTTCAGCGCACCCTCGACCCGCTCGGTGGTTGCATGGAAGCCGCAGCTGAGCGCGATACTCGCCTCCGCGGACGCGCAGCTCGTATTCGATTCCAGCAAGATTCCCGGCGAGATCCTTGATTTGATGGTGGTGAACACGGCCACTCTCAGCGCCAATCCCAAGCTCGGCAAAGCACTCACAGGCGCATGGTATGAAACGTTGGCGCTCATGCTTGGCGCTGATCCAGCCTCGAAGGCCGCGAGGGCGGCCATGGCCAGGGCGTCCGGCACCGACCCGGCGGGATTCGAATCGCAGCTCGCCACGACGCACCTGTTCGGCACGCCGGCAGAGGCCTCCGCCTTCAGCTCGGGTGCCGCTTTGGTCAAAACCATGGATTCGGTGCGCCGGTTCTCTTTCGATCATGGCCTCCTGGGACAAGGCGCAGCCAGTGCGGATGTGGTCGGCATCCAATTTCCGGGTGGAAACTCGCTCGGCGACTCGAGCAACGTGAAAATGCGCTTCGACGCGAAATTCACCCAAATGGCCCAGAACGGTCAGCTATAGCGGGAGATGTCGGTGCGGCGTCTTGTCAATCAGCGACCCACTCGTGGCGGCATGCTCGTGCTGAGCCTGATGCCTTTCGTGCTGCTGATTGCCGCCTATCTTGCCGCCTCGAGTGCGCGGTTGTCGGCCAATCCGGGCGACAAGCTGTTGCCGTCACCCGCGACGCTCGCCGCCACCATTCATCGCTACGCTGTCGACGAGGATGAGCGCACGGGGGATGTGCTGTTGTGGACGGACACCTTCGCCAGCCTCAAACGCCTTCTGGTCGCGCTCGGCGTGAGCGCTCTGCTCGGAGTGACCTTCGGGGTCGCCATCGGCGTGATACCGTATCTTCGCGCGACGCTGGCGCCCTTCGTCGCGGCGCTGTCGTTGATACCGCCGCTCGCCATCCTGCCCATCCTGTTCATCGTCGCAGGCTTGGGCGAGCTCGCCAAAGTGTTGCTGATCATCATCGGAATCGCCCCGGTGATCGTGCGAGATCTCGCGTTTCGCACCCAGGAGCTGCCACCGGAGCAAATGATCAAGGCCCAGACGTTGGGTGCCTCCACCTGGCAATTGATCTTGCGGGTGGTGCTGCCGCAGACCTGGCCCCGGCTCATCGATGCACTTCGCCTCTCGCTCGGCGCCGCATGGCTCTTTCTGATCGCCTCCGAAGCCATCGCCTCCACGGACGGTCTGGGCTACCGGATTTTTCTGGTGCGCCGCTATCTTGCGATGGACGTGATCCTGCCTTACGTCGCATGGATCACGCTCCTCGCCTTTACGATGGACGCGCTGCTGCGGCTGCTGCGTTCCAAGGCATTTCCGTGGGCGTGACGAACAATTCTCCATGACCCAAATCACCGTCAAGCGGCTGTGGAAGGAATACGACACTCAGGTCGTGCTCGAGAACGTGAGTCTGCACGTGGGCGACCATGAGTTCGTCACCATCATCGGCGCCTCGGGCTGCGGGAAGACGACCTTTTTGAGAATGCTCCTCGGAGTCGAGACACCGAGCCGCGGCGAGTTCCTGATCGATGGTGAGCCGCTCTCGCGCGAGCCGGGGCCGGATCGTGGAATCGTGTTTCAACGCTACTCGTTGTTCCCGCACATGACGGTCCTGCAAAACCTGCTGCTCGGGCTCGAGCTTCACGGATCGCCGGTGCTTGCGCGCCTGTTCGGCGCGCGGCGACGCGCGGCCGTCGCCAGGGCGGAGGAGCTCCTCGAGGCTGTCGGTCTCGGCGCCTCGCGCCGCAAATATCCCGCGCAACTCTCGGGCGGCATGCAGCAGCGGCTCTCCATCGCCCAATCGGTGATCTGCCAGCCGAAGATCCTGCTGCTCGACGAGCCTTTCGGCGCGCTGGATCCCGGCGTGACCGCCGATATGCACGAGCTGATCCTGAAACTTTGGAACATGAACAAGATGACCGTGGTCATGGTCACTCACGACGTGCAGGAGAGCTTCCATCTCGGCACGCGTCTTTTGGTTTTCGACAAGGTGCGGGTCGATCCTCAGGCGCCGGACCGATACGGCGCGACGATCACCTACGACATCCCTCTGAAAGGACATCGGCAACAGACGTTACTCACCGCTCCCTGATCGCTGCAGCGGCTCGCCGCTGATTCGTAGACGAAACATTCAACGATGTTCGGTCTCGCCAATTTTCATTTGCTTTTCATCGCGACTGTTTGTCATTCTCGGCACTCGCGCAAATTTACGCGCGTCCGCAAGACGATGTGCGCAAATCGCGCACCCAAATAGCGAACTCGCGCTGCACGCCGCCGCTGCCGCGGACTCACACGCGCCACCAGTGCACACAAATGTCGCGCGTCTTCGCACCGCAAGCGTTCGCGGACATCGAACATTGCGTTCAATGAGTGCATTCGACGTGCGTGCACCGAGCCGCCCGAGCAGCTACGCCACGTTTGGTCGTGTCGCACGAATACACTATGAAATAGGCACTTTAATGGCGCATGGCCGCGACCGCGTGCGGCTATCTGCACCAACCGCGTGCAGCTCGTGATTGCCTCAAGTTTTATTTCTTCTTTTGAAATTTTTGTGTCATACACCATGTGCCGATTTTAAAATTATTAAATTGGGAGGGATGCTTGATGCCTCGCGTTTCACACGCACAAACACGTTTTGCCGTCATGAATCGACGGCTGTGCCGTCCGATTGGATCATTCAGTACGTTGACCGCCGCCGTCATGACGGCCCTGTACGGAACACGGGCATTCGGCGTCGAGGCCGTCGCGGGCAACGACGAGAATGCGCTGCAGGAAGTCGTCGTGACGGCGACCCGACGCGCGGTCTCGGCGCAGGATCTTCCGATCAGCATCACCGCCGTGACTGGTGCCGCGCTGGAGCAAGCCGGCATTCAGGACATCGCCGGACTCGCGCACTCCATGGCGGGCGTCAATTTCACCGACAAGGGTCCGTTCGGCGGCGTCAACGGCAGCACGTTGATCATCCGTGGCTTGAACAGCGAGGCGACCGCAGGCCAGCTTGCGCTCGCCTCGCCGGTGGTGCCTCCGGTGGCGACGTATGTCGACGAGACCCCGCTGTTCGTCAACCTGCGCCTGCAGGACCTCGACCACGTCGAGATCCTTCGAGGTCCGCAAGGCACGCTGTATGGTTCCGGCTCGCTCGGCGGCACCATCCGGTTCGTGCAAAACGCGCCCGATCCGAGCGGCTTCGATGCCAAAGTCGAGACCGGCCTCAGCAAAACCGCGCACACGCATTCGGTCAACGACGACGTGAGCGGCATGCTCAATCTTCCGGTGACCGACACCTTCGCGGTACGCCTGAACGCGAGCTATACCGACGATGCGGGATTCATCAACCAGCCGAATCTGTATGTATTGAATTCCGCCGGCATACCGGAGGCGGCGAATCCGGCGAGCCCGCTCACCAGCGCACCGCTGAAATACTCGCAGGACGGGGTCAACTCCTACGAGTACCGTACGGCTCGCGTGGCGGCGCTCTGGAAGCCGAACGAAGACTTCCACGCCCAGCTCTCGTACTATTACCAGGTGGCGAGCGCAGGCGGGTTTCCGTATGTGGCGACCAGTTCACTCGCCTACACGCAGCCGATCCGGGCGGCCAATCAGCCCACCGGCACCACGCCGCCGATCCTGCCGCAGCTCTACACCTCCGCGGTGCCGCCGGGCGTCGATTCCCTGTCGTCGGCGACCAACAGCCTCGAGACCACCCGCGACAAGGTCGATCTGGTGGCGCTCACGCTCGAGTACGACCTGGGCTTCGCCACCATCACCTCCGCCAGCTCGTTCGCGCATCACAACAACGAGACCGACGACGATCTGACGGCGCTCTACACGAATTTCTTTTTCTACCAGAACTTCTACGGCCAGAACCCGCGCTCGTTCATCCAGGGCAAGGACCAGCTCGACGACAAGAATTGGTCCCAGGAACTTCGGCTCGCCTCGAAGACCGGCGGCATGTTCGACTGGGTGGCGGGCGCATTCTTCAAGCGCCAACAGACCTACATACAGGAACATGAGTTTTATCCCGGGTACAACGATTTCTACAATGCGTGTACGGCCGCCGGCGGGACGCAGCCGGATAATTCCGGCGTCAACCCATCCCAGTGCGGCTTCGGCGAGTACGGTCCCGAGACCGGAACGACGGAGCTCGACGGCGTTCCGCTGGTGAAGGACCAGACCTATGTCGGCGATTTCGAAACCAGTTTCAAGGATCTGGCGGTTTTCGGCGAGCTGACCTGGCACCTCACGGATGCCTGGAGCCTGACCGGAGGCACGCGCCTGTTCAAGCAGACACTCAGTCAGGCGCAGCAGACGGGACTTCTGTTCGACGGACCCGCTTTCGTGGCCAACGAGTCGCTCAGCGACGAGTGGCGGCGCGCTCTTTGGAAGATCAATACCTCATATCAGCTCGACAAGAACAATCTCGTGTACGCAACCTGGTCCCAGGGGTTCCGCCGCGGCGGCGTCAATGCGTTGCCGCCGAGCGAGGCCGTGCTGGACCCGACCACGGGAAAGAACTACGTGACTCCGCCGGCGCTCACCCGGCTGCAGCCCGATACGGCAGATAACTACGAGATCGGCGTCAAGGGCACGCTCGCGAACCGTGTGCGTTATTCGGCGGCGATCTACGACATTCAGTGGCACAACATCCAGGAGGGCGTTCAGCTGACACCGCTGGTGTTGCCTGCCTCGCTCAACATCGGCGAGGCCTTCAGCCGCGGCCTCGAGATGGAGATTTTCGCCAGCGTCACCGAACACCTCTCAGCGCAGATCGACTACACCTACGATCAGACCAAGTTGACCTCGCTCAATCCCTTGTTCGTCAGCCCCAACGTTTCGGTCCCACCGCCTGCGCTCGGAACACCGCTCCCCGGAACTCCGAAATCCAGCGCGGCGGTGAGTCTGGACTACGGGCATATGCCGTTTGCAGGCGGCGAATTTTTGTACGCCATCAGCGCGCATTATCAGAGCGACGTGATTCCTGCATTGTCAGCCACGGTGCCGACGGTTCCGGGCTACACGATGCTCGATACGCGGTTGACGTACACACATACGCACTGGATGGGCTCGGTGTACGTGAATAACGTCACGAATAATCTCGGGATATCGGCATACTCCGACCCCGCCATCTTCGGCAACCGATATCAGGCGGTCGTGTCCCAACCTCGCACGGTGGGTTTCACGGTTGGCTATTCGTTCAAGGAGCGCTGAACGACCCGCCGCTAGTCCTCATCGGACGCTGCGGCGGGTACCTGCGAGTTGACTTCCTCGGCAATTTTCGCGGCATCGGCAGTTGCGACCGGGTACGACTGAGTCCATACGACGGAGCCGTCCCGGGCCTTGGCGATGGTGACCGACAGGACCTGGGCCGACGCCTGAGCGCGGACCGCACCGTAGACCACATAAGCGGCGTGGCTTGCGCGGGCATGGGCAAGTGCGCCGCTCGCATCGTTGGAGGCCGATGCGTCTTTATCCAGGCCCACCTGCCCGCGATGGGTCATGGAGAGCCTGCCGTAGGTCTGTGCGAAAGCCGCATCGGCGAGCCTCGCCGCCCCGGGATCGTCAGGCGGGGCGCTGAAGGGTATCGCGAACAAGGCATGGTGCCCGGCGTCGCCCGCGTCTTCGTCGGAAAATTCACTGGCGATCTGCGCGCCCAGCTTGGCAATGTCCGCCGGGTTGGTGCTGCCGCGATAGTTGTCGGTGATGGCCTTGAGCTTCTTCGCGTCCGTATGCGAGACATCCGATCGATCGTGCGAACCGGGCGTGCAGCCTCGCGACATTGCGACGGTGGCGACCCAGACATAAATGAGAATCCGTGCCCAACGGGGCAGCCGCTGCAAGGACACCCAGGCGCAGTGGCCCATCCAACCGAGCACATGCGCCCAGAAGCGCACGCGCTGACCGGGCTCCTCACGCGGAAACGGCGGGTAGGGTGGTGGCGGCGGACGCGGGCGCTTGGACGCGTTCCCGGATTCCCGCTTGGCAGGTCTTGTTTTCACAGCCGGAGGCTCCGGCGTATCGCCGGCCAAAATCCGGCGGCACAGGGCGTCGAGGGCGGGTGTGGGTTGGCCCTGTGGCAGCCGAAGCCACTGCACCGAGAGAAATTTTTCCGGCACCCGTGCATGCGCCTGATCGGTATCGTCGATGACGACCGGCAGCAGAAACAGGTGATCGTCGGCCATGTCGAGCGTGCGTTCGACCGCGAGCCGCCATTCGCGCCGGAAATATCCCTCGCGGCGGGCCTCGGTACGCGCCGACACGATGGGCATGAAGAAATCGCACTCGCGTATCTGCTTGCGAATCTTTTGATCCCACGCATCGCCCCCGCCAAGCTCGCTTTCATCCAGCCAGACGTCGATGCCGAGCTTGCTGAGCGCATCGCCGATCGTTCGCGCGGGCTCACGATCTTCGGATGCGTAACTCAGGAATATCGATGCCGGCAAGTGTGGATCCCCAAGGCGTGCGTGATGGTCGGCGCGAGAAGTGTACAGCTATAAATGCGGCATGGGAGCCGCGGGGGTGATCCTGGCGCGGCCGGGGGGCTGTTATGATCCGCAGCATGCTGCAACCCCAGGCCGGAGATGTCGCCAAGCTCACCGAGCTGATTCGAGCCATTCGAATTGGCTTGCTGACCACCGTGGATGCAGAGGGAAGGTTTCACACTCGGCCGGTTCAGACACTCGATTTCGAGGGCGAGGAGGTTCTCTGGTTCTTCACGGATCGGGGAAGCCCGAAGGCCGACGAATTGCGCCACGATGTCAGAGTGAGCCTGGCTTATGCCGACCCGTCGAAACACGCGTATGTCGCGGTGAGCGGCACCGCGACGCTCATCCAGGATGCCGACAAAGCGCGCAAGCTGTGGACCATCGAACAGCGTGCTTATTATCCCGACGGGCCGGAAGACTCCCGGCTCGCCTTGTTGCGCGTTCAAGTCGAGCGGGCCGAATATTGGATTGCGCCGGGGCGCCTGTCCTACCTGCTCGCGGCGGGACG
The DNA here is from genome assembly GCA_050012215.1 of Steroidobacteraceae bacterium. Lineage (GTDB taxonomy): Bacteria > Pseudomonadota > Gammaproteobacteria > Steroidobacterales > Steroidobacteraceae > Bog-1198. Next base: position 87,090 of record JBEKHO010000009.1, on the reverse strand, counting down.
GGCCGCGCTGACGGGCGTGCCGGTCGCCGTGATAGGCGAGAACCGAAAAATGGAATAGCCGGCACCGCGGTTATAATAATTCTAGTTATATTTTATATCTTATTGTTATTTATAGCTAAATAACACCAAACAATCACAACAGCCGCCGCGCGCTCCCCGAGTTCGCAGCTTTGAAGGAGTCGGGTTGATGACGAGCTTGCCAAGACGTTCTATACGCCGGGGCCCGCGGGATACACGGATTATCCTGCGTTGAGCTAAGCACGGCACGCCTCCCCTCAGGCGAAGGTGTCGAGCAGCGTGCCGAGCATCTGATCCGAGGCGCGAATGACCGCCGCGCCGGCTTCGGCGACAAAACTCGCTTGGTCGAGACCGGCGAGCGGAGCGATCGGAATTCCATTGGCAGGATTTGCGATCTGCGCCGCATCCTGACTCAACTGCTGATTCCCGGCCGCGATCGCGGCGAGTCCGCTGCTGGCGGCGCTCGGCAATGTGGCCGGCGGGAGGCTGCCGGTGATGGGACTCATCGTCCAGTTATCGGCGGCCCGCGGCCGGACTTTAGCGGCTTATGTCATTTCCGCATTTGAAAGGATCAACTGGGCATTTGTGCGCTCAGTGTTGGTTCATACAAGCTCCCTGGCGCTATCGGCATCTTGATAATTCCGGACCGGGAATAGGGGTCAACAGATTGCATTTTGCGAACAAAGCGCGTCCCGTGGGACGCGCGCCGGCGGGTCACGCGCTCAACAAGGCATGCCATGGTTTGGTGTTGGTGAGCGCCATGACCTGTTCCTTGTCAGCATTGTCTCAGCAGAAAACCGGCCCCGGCATCACGGGCGATGACAGCCTGACGTGGCACGGGATTACGCTGTATGGCGTCATCGATATCGGGCTTCAGTACGAGACGCACGGCGCCCCGTACAGCGACTACCGGCCGGCGGCGAGCGGAAATATCGTGCAGAAGAACAGCCGCGAAGCGGTGTTCGGCGCCACACCCAGCAACATGGGCCAATCGAGAGTCGGCCTGCAGGGCAACGAGCCGCTCTACGGGGACTGGTCGGCCGTGTTCCAGTTGGAGACCTTTTTCAACCCGCAGTCCGGCGACATCGCCGATTCTCTGAAGTCGTTGGCCGTGAACAACGGCAAATCCCTCGCCCAGCAGACCAACGGACTCGATGGCAGCTGCGCGGGGCAGGCCTTTCAGACCGCCTATGTCGGGATCAAATCGGCACGCTTCGGTGCTCTCACCGTCGGTCGTCAGCTGACGCTCATTTCGGAGGGCACCGTCAAATACGACCCCAACTACGACTCCACGGCGTTCGGCCTGCTCGGCGCGTCGAACACCTATTCCGGTGCCGGCAGCAGCGAAGACAAGCGGCTCGACTCGGTGATCAAATACTCCGCGACGTTCGACGAACTCGTGCACTTGGGCGCCCTGTACAAGTCCAATGGGTCGAGCGGGGCGGCGAACACAGCGTTTCAGGCGGATCTCGGGGCTGCGCTCGCAGGCGCCTCCGTCGACGCCTATTACTCCAAGATCAACGATGCCATCTCGGCGTCCTCGTTGACCGCCGCTCAAGTCTCGAAGCTCCCGGCGCTCGGCTATTCAGTTTCCAATTCCTTGTCGGCGACCGTCGCGAACACGACGACTTTTGCCCTCATGGGGCTGTACCAGGTCGACCCGCTTAAATTCTTTGCAGGCTACGAACACATCAAGTACGCGAACCCATCGACACCGTTGCCGGCTGGCTTCACCGATATCGGCGGTTACGTGCTGGCATTCGTCACCAACAATGCATATGCAAACGACAAGATCGTCCAGGTGTATTGGACGGGCGTCCGCTATACCGTCATTGCACCCCTCGAACTGACCGTGGCCTATTACGGCTATCATCAAAATGCCTACGGTACCGGCAAGGAGGCCGGCTGCAGTACGTCGGCAAACAGCACTTGCAGCGGCAGCTTCGAAGCGTTTTCGTTCGACGCCGACTACCACTTCAACAAGCATTTCGACGCTTACGCGGGCGCTATGTACAGCGGGGTACATGACGGCGTGGCGAACGGATATGCCTTCTATACGACGAGCATTGATCCCACCATCGGCGTGCGCTACAAGTTTTGACCGGACTCGAGCATGCCCACGTTCGGCAAGACATCGCGGATGATCTGATAGAGAAAAGCCGTCGTCAGCCCGAACAGGATCATGCCATTCAGCGCTTCCAGCGTTCCCATGAGCTGCCAGTGTGGCGCCAAATAAAAGGGTGCATGACCGTAGGTCGTCATTGCCCCGAACGAATATAGCAACGCCGACCTCCCGTCCGGGAGCGCGCTCAGGGTCCAATACAAGCAGGCCCAGATTCCCGCCTCGAGGGCATGCAGCAGGGTCATCGATAGGGCGCAAAGGCCCATGATGGGCGCAAAGGCCAACAGAAACCGATGTTCGCGCCTCATGTATCGGGCGAGTGCGAAAATTCGTTCGTTGATGAAGGCGAGCCCGATGACGTGGAAGATGACGGTCACCACGATCAATGGAAGGCTCCACGCCCAATTACCATTCCAGGCCAGTGCGTCATTCATGGTCGAATCCTGAGGCCACCGGGGCTGGCCGGAGCTGATGAGTTGTAGCGAGAGGCATGCATCATCGATATTCTCCCTGACGTTAAATTCATTGGAATCAATAAATTAAGTAGTAATATTCGCGTCGTTTAGACCGTCGCGATGTCAGCTGACAGCCTGCACCAAACAATGATTTCAATTGAAACAATCCAAGGGGATGACTGAAATAGGCGCTCGATTTGCCGGTCGCAAACTTTACATCCTGATGCATCCTGAGCCTTCAAGACCCGTGCGGGTGACTTCTTGCTAGCGATAGTCCGCATCGCGCTGGCCCGGCCTTATACGTTCATCGTTGTTGCGTTGCTGATTCTGTTGATCGGCAGCCTCGCGGCGATGCGAATGCCGGTGGATATCTTCCCCGGCATCAACATCCCGATCATCGGGGTGGCGTGGCAGTACCAGGGCATGCCGCCCGATCAGATGGCCGGGCGCATCGTCACTCCCTATGAGCGCGCGCTGACCACGACGGTCAACGACATCGAGCACATCGAGGCGAGTTCCTACACCACCTTCGGCATCATCAAGATCTTCTTTCATCCCACGGTGAACATCGCGACGGCCAACGCGCAGGTCACCGCGATTTCACAGACCTTGCTCAAGCAGCTGCCCGCGGGCGCCACCCCGCCGCTGATTCTCAATTACAGCGCCTCGACGGTGCCGATCATCCAGCTCGCGCTCTCGGGAACGGGGCTGACGGAGCAGAATCTTGCCGATCTGGGCCTGAACTTCGTCAGGACGCGCCTGGTGACGGTGCAGGGCGCAGGCATTCCCTTTCCGTTCGGCGGCAAGTCGCCGCAGGTGATGTTCGACCTCGACACTGCAGCATTGCAGTCGCGCGGTCTGACCGGCCTCGATGTCGCCAATGCGCTCGCCGCGCAGAACCTGCTGACTCCGGCGGGGACCGAGAAGATCGGCGATTACGAATACACGGTCAATCTCAACAGCGCGCCGTCGAAAATCCGCGACCTCGGAGATCTGCCGATCAAGAGCGTGAACGGCGCCATGGTCTACATGCACGACGTTGCCCAGGTGCACAATGGCAGCGCGGTGCAGACCAACGTCGTCCATGTCGACGGCAATCGCTCGGTCCTGCTGAGCGTATTCAAGAACGGCACGACGTCGACGCTCGACATCGTGAGCGGCATCAAACACATGCTGCAGATCGTCAAGCCGACCCTTCCCGACGTTCTCGAAGTAAAGCCGATCGGCGATCAGTCGGTATTCGTGCGCGCCTCGATCCAGGGTGTGATCCGCGAGGGCGTGATTGCGGCTGCGCTGACCAGCCTGATGATCCTGTTGTTCTTGGGCAGCTGGCGTTCGACCCTGATCGTGACCACGTCGATTCCTCTGTCGATCCTCGGCGCAATCGGTACGCTTTCAGCGATCGGGGAAACGCTCAACATCATGACCCTGGGGGGCTTGGCGCTCGCCGTCGGCATACTCGTCGATGAGGCGACGGTAACGATCGAGAGCATCAACTACCACCTCGAGCAGGGCAAGCCCGTGGAGGCCGCGATCATGGACGGCGCCTCGCAGATCGTCGTGCCGGCCTTCGTCTCTCTGTTGTGCATCTGCATCGTGTTCATCCCGATGTTCTTCTTGAGCGGCGTCGCCCGCTTCCTGTTCGTGCCGCTGGCCGAGAGCGTGATGTTCGCCATGGTCTTCTCGTTTCTTTTGTCGCGCACCTTGGTGCCGACAATGGCGAAATATTTGCTGCATATGCACGTGCCCCGCGGCGCCGACCACGGCGACGCCGCCCAACCGCCGTCCTCGCGGAATCCGTTGGTGCGGTTTCAGCACGGCTTCGAGGAGCGCTTCATGCGCTTGCGCAGCGGGTATCATGAACTTCTGGGGCTTGCCATCGAGCATCGTGGGCTGTTTGTCGGGGGATTCGTCGGCTTCATCGCGGTCTCCTTCGCGCTCGCGCCATTTCTCGGCCGCAATTTCTTCCCGCAGGTCGACGGCGGTCAGATGCTGATTCACGTGCGGGCGCCGGTCGGCATGCGTATCGAGGAAACGGCCGCGCGCTTCACGGCGGTGGAGAAGGCGATCCGCGAGGTGATCCCGCCCGCCGAAGTGGAGGCGGTGGTGGACAATATCGGCACATATCTTTCATCGATCAACACCATCTATAACAACACCGGTACGATTGGCGAATCGGACGGTGACATCCAGGTATCGCTCAAGGAGGGACATGCGCCGACCGCGCGCTACGTCAGCCGCCTGCGTGATGAGCTGCCGCGGCGGTTTCCGGGCATCACGTTTTCGTTTCTGCCTGCGGACATCGTCAGCCAGATCTTGAATTTCGGCGCACCCGCACCGATCGATCTGCAGGTGCGCGGCAACGATCTGCGCGCGGACTTTGCATACGCCAACAAGCTTCTGGCGCAGGTGCGCCATGTGAACGGCGTGGCCGATGCACGCATCCAGCAATCGTCCGCTCTGCCGACGCTCTCGGTCAACATAGACCGCACGCGCGCCCAATACACCGGCGTGACCGCAGCCGATGTGACCAACAGCCTGGTCGTGAATCTGGCCAGTTCCTCACAGGTTGCGCCCACCTACTGGCTAAACGAAAAAAATGGCGTCACCTATCCGATCGCGCTGCAGACGCCGCAGTATCAAATCGACTCGCTCCCGGCACTGCAGAATCTGCCGATCAACGCGCGGGGGGCGCCGACCACGGTGCTCGGCGGCATCGCCGACATCGAGCGCACGCACAGCAACGCGGTGGTCTCGCAGTACGACATCTCTCCCATGGTGCAGATCTACGCCACCACCGAGGGACGTGATCTGGGTGCCGTCTCGAGCGATATTCGGGCAATCATCGCCAGGAACGACAAGGACAAACCGAAAGGTACCACCATCGCCCTGGTCGGCCAGACGGCCACCATGAATAGCGCCTACGCAGGGCTGCTTTTGGGCCTGCTGGGGGCCATCGTGCTGGTCTACTTTGTGATCGTGATCAACTTTCAGTCTTGGAGCGATCCGTTCATCGTGATCACCGCACTGCCGGCCGCGCTCGCCGGCATCGTCTGGATGCTGTTTGCGACTCACACCACGCTGTCCGTTCCAGCGCTCACCGGCGCAATCATGTGCATGGGTGTGGCGACGGCCAACAGCGTGCTGGTGATCAGTTTCGCGCGCGAGAAGCTCAAAGAGTTCGGCAATGCAACCCAGGCTGCGCTCGAGGCAGGATTCGTTCGAATACGTCCGGTGTTGATGACGGCGCTTGCGATGGTGATCGGCATGTTGCCGATGGCGTTGGGACTCGGCGAAGGCGGCGAGCAGAATGCACCGCTCGGCCGCGCGGTGATCGGCGGCCTCATCTTTGCCACCGTCTCCACGTTGTTCTTCGTGCCCGTGGTGTTCAGTATGGTGCACCGGCACGACAGTCCCGCCCCGCTGCCGCTCGCCAATCTTGGAGAAGCCGATGTCCCAGCCTGAGCCATCTCCCGGCCGACCAAACCCGCGGCAGTTGCGCCTGGCCGGCATCATTTTTCTGGTCATCGCCCTCGCCATCGTCGCGTTTGGCCTTGTATCTCGCGCCGCGCAAAACTCGCGGCTGCGTGATTTGACCGAAGTCCGGGCCGTGCCCACCGTCGCCATCGTGGTGCCCACCCGCGTCGAGAACCACCAGGGATTGGATTTGCCCGGACGTTTGGAGGCGTTTATCCGCGCCCCCATCTACGCCCGCGTCCCGGGATACCTCAAGAGCTGGAAGTACGACATCGGCAGTCGAGTGAAGACCGGCGACGTGCTGGCCGTGATCGATACGCCCGATCTCGATCAGCAGCTCATGCAGGCACGCGCGGCTTTGAGCGTCGCGCAGGCCAATGCCAAGCTCGCTCAGATCACCGCCGAGCGCTGGCAGTCGCTCGCCGGCACCGATGCCGTCGCCAAGCAGGACGTGGACCAGCGTAACTTCACCTGGAACGCCAATGTTGCCCAGGTCAAAGCCGCGCAGGCAAGCGTCGACCAGCTGGTCGCGGAAGAAGGGTTCAAACGTCTCGCCGCACCCTTTGACGGCATCGTCACCGCGCGCGAAACCGATATCGGTGCACTCATCAATGTCGGCGCCGCCGGCGGCGCGGAGCTTTTCGTGGTGTCCGAAACGAGCAAGCTTCGCGTCTACGTCAGCGTCCCGCAGAATTACGTGCCGAGCGTCCCGCCGGGCACCCAGGCCGTGATCCGCGTGCCCGAGCACCCGGACAAGGTGTACAACGGAACGGTCGAGGCGTCGGCCCAGGCCGTGACACCGACGACTGGCACCACTCTGATGCAGATCATCGTCGACAACGCCGCGGGCGAGTTGATGCCGGGCGGCTACGCGAGCATCCAATTGCAAATTGCGGGTGTCGCCAACGTGCTCAGCGTGCCCTCGAGCGCGCTGATTTTCGATGCGAAGGGACTTTCCATCGCCACCGTGGGCGGCGACAACCGCGTGCTGCTCAAGGCGGTGTCGATCCAGCGCGACTTGGGCGAGGTGGTGGAACTGGCCGCCGGACTCGCGCCCAGCGATCAAGTCATCCAAAATCCGCCCGACGGAATCGGCAATGGCGATGAGGTGCGCGTCGCCCGCGCACCGGCGGGCGCTCCGGTCGCCGCCAAGGCAGAGAAGTCCACGTGAAACCGGCTGAGTCCTCCCGCTGCTTGGGCGCGGCACTGATGCTGCTGCTCGGTGCTTGTTCGTTCGCGCCGCCGCTGAAGACCCCGCAGATCCCGACCGCCGATGCTTATAAGGAGCTTGGACCCTGGACTCAGGCGCAACCGGCCGATCGCCTGCCGCGCGACAGTTGGTGGAGGCTCTACGACAACACGGAGCTGGACGGCCTCGAGAAGCGGCTGATTGACGGGAATCCAACGCTCGCCGCCGCACTGGCCAATTATGCGCAGGCGAGGGCGGTAAGCGATCAGGCGCGGGCCGGTCTGTTCCCCACACTGGGAGTCAACGCGGGTGTTGAGCATGCACGCGAGTCCACGAACGCTCCGCTCATCACGCGATCGACCCCGCGCTACTTCGATGACAACACGCTGAGCGGCAGCGTGAGCTACGAACTCGACCTATGGGGCCAGATTCGCAACGAGGTCGCAGAGGGCGAGGCCAACGCGGCGGCGTCCGCCGCGGATCTGGAGAATGCCCGCCTGTCGCTGATTGCGCAGCTCGTGGACGATTACATCCAGCTTCGCAGCCTCGACCACGACAGCGACATTCTCGATCAGACGGCGCAAGCCTACTCCCGTGCGCTCAGCCTCACCGAGCAGCGGCACAATGCCGGCATCGCGCCCGGACTGGATGTGTCCCAAGCGCAGACCCAGCTCGACGCAGCGCGCTCGCAGGCGGCGCAGACGCTCGCTCAGCGCGCGCTGATGGAACACGCGATTGCCGCCCTCCTGGGCGTGTCCGCCTCGACCTTCGCCATCAAACCGCAGATCGTCAACATTCCGCTGCCGCAGATCCCGAGCGGCGTTCCGACCACCTTGTTGCAACGCCGCCCCGATATCGCCTCCGCGCAGCGGCGCATGATCGCGGCCAATGCCAATATCGGCGTGGCTCGGGCTGCGTATTTTCCGACGCTGACACTGGGCGCTCAGGGCGGCTATCAAAGCACCGCTTTCTCGAACTGGCTGACCGCGCCGAGCTCGTTCTGGGCCATCGGACCTAATGCCGTGCTCAGCGTCTTCGACGGGGGTCTGCGCCGGGCACAGGTCGCACAGGCGCGCGCTCAGTTCGATTCGTCGGCAGCCAATTACAGAAGCACGGTCGTCAGCGCATTTCAGCAGGTCGAAGACGACCTCGCCACGCTCAATCATTATCACGACGCCGCCTTGCAAGAGAAGGCTGCCGTCAATGCCGCTCAGCGAACGGTGGACTTGTCGATGATACTGTACAAGCAGGGGGCGACCGACTACCTGACCGTGGTCACCGCCCAGACCGCGCTTCTGCAGAATCAACTGCAGGCGCTCGACCTCGATACCCAGCAATTACGCGCGAGCGTCGACTTGATCCGGGCGCTCGGGGGCGGTTGGGAGGACTCGACGAGCCCTGCGCAGAACAACGCGCCGATGGAGGCTAAGCGCGGCGGTTAGGTCGGCCCGCCGCCGGCTGCGGCTCAGTAGACGATCTGGACCGGAGCGCTGAAAATGTAGCCCGCTCCGCGCTCCGTGACGATGAACTGGGGCTGCGAGGGGTCCCGCTCGATCTTTCGGCGCAGCCTCAATACCTGAATGTCGATCGCCCGGTCGTACACCTCATTGTCGTAAACGCGGCTCGCCTCCAAAAGCTGATCGCGGGTCAGGATCCGCTCCGGCGCCCCGAGCAACGCAACGAGCAAATTGAATTCGCCATTCGTCAACGCGATGTGGTCGCCGTCGCTGTTCTTGAGACGGCGGGTGCGCATGTTGAGCTCGAACTGTGCGAAGCGGTAGGCGCGAATCTCGCGCTCGCGGCCCGAATTCGCCGCTGCGCCCTTCGTCCGCCGCAAAACGGTTCGAATCCGCGCCAGCAGCTCCCGGGGACTGAAGGGCTTGGTCAAATAATCGTCCGCCCCGAGTTCCAGCCCCATGACGCGATCCGCCTCCTCGCGTATGCCGGTGAGCATGACGATGGGCACCGCCGATCGCTCGCGCAACGACCGGGCGAGGGCCATCCCATCCTCGCCCGCCAGCCGCAGGTCGAGGACCACAAGATCGATGGCCTCGTCATTCAAAAGCCTCGACATTTCCTCGCCGCTCGATGCGACACTCACCTGCAGCCCGTTCTCCGCCAGATATTCGCTCAGAAGAGCGCGTATCTGCGGGTCGTCGTCCAGGACCAAGATGTGCGAATGCATGCTTTCCGACACGGGCGTCACCTTAAAGGGCGGACGATGGGATATCAATGACGCGCGCCAACGCATCGGCGAGATCCGCGCGCAGCAGCGGTTTGCGCAGCACCTCGCTCACGCCAATGCGCGTCGCTGCGCCCATCAGTTCCTCGCTGCCGTAACCGGTCATCAGAATGACCGGCATCGCGGGTCGAATTTCCCGGATTTGGCGCGCAAGTTCAATGCCGGTGAGTTCCGGCATGGCCTCATCGGTGACGACGGCGTCAAAGCGGTGCGGAGCGGCCCGCAACGCATCGAGGGCAGCACGGCTCGAGTTGAACCCGACCGGCTCGTAGCCCACCTGTGCGGCGATCTCTTCGGCAAGCTCGACCAACGGCCGCTCGTCGTCCACGATCATGATGACTTCACCATTCCCGCGCCGCAATGCCCGGTCGGCTTCCACCGCGCGCGCGGGGATTTCGCCCGCTACCGGCAGCCAGATCTCGAACGTCGTGCCCTTGCTGAGGGTGGTCTCGACCCGTATCGCGCCCCCCAGATCGGTCACGATGCCATGCACGACCGACAATCCGAGGCCAGTCCCATCGCCGATCTGTTTGGTGGTGAAGAACGGGTCGAAGATACGATCGAGCACGGCCGCCGCGATGCCGGCACCCGTGTCGCCGACCGTCAGGCGCACATAGTGCCCGGGCACGAGCGAGCCGCGCGAAAGCGTGAGACTGTCGACCAACTGCGCGCGCTCCAGACCGACGCTGAGCACTCCACCGTGCTGTTGCATGGCGTGGATCGCATTGGTGCACAGATTCATGGCCACCTGGTGCAGATAGGTGGCATCGCCCATGACCGCCGCATTACCGGCATCGATATGCCTTTGCAGCCGTATTCCCGAGGGCAGCGACGCCTCGAGCAAATCGAGCGCCTCCACGATCACGCCTTGCACATTCACCGGTTCGCGATCGCCAAGGCCACTGCGGCTGAATCCGAGAATGCGCTCGACCAGCATTTTCGCACGCTCGGTCGCATGCATGACATTGTCCAGATAGCGGCGCAGGGCGCTCCGTTCCGCCGACTCTTGGAGGGCGAGTTCGCCGTAGCCCAAGATGGCTCCGAGGATGTTGTTGAAGTCGTGGGCGATGCCTCCGGCCAGGGTGCCTATCGCCTCCATCTTCTGGGATTGCCGCAATTGTGCTTCGAGCGCCTCCTTGTCGATCTGCGCCTGCTTTTGCGAAGTGACATCCATGGCGGAGCCCACAAACCTGACCGGTTCACCCGTCGCATCGCGCAAGCACCGTCCGCGGGCCAACAACCAATACCAATTCCCGTCGGCATGACGGACGCGATATTCGCACTCGAAGCGCGGCGTGCGTCCTTGGACATGCTCCCGAAGCTGCTCTTCGAAGCGGGGCTCGTCGTCGGGGTGAATGAGGAATTTTTTACGCCATTCAGCGCGCGAGTCGATGGCACATTCGGGATCCTGGCCGCCGAGCATCTTCATCTTCGGCGAGAGGAACAGCCGGTCGGTGGTAATGTCCCAGTCCCAATGCCCCTCGTTCGCTCCTTCCATCGCGAGGGCATAGCGCTCTTCGCTTTCCCGCAGCGCCTTTTCGCTGGCCGCGGCCCGGCTTAGCTGGCGAAGCAGTGCTGCAATGGTCAACGCGCCGAAAAGCGCGATGATGAGCGTGCGCACACCGTCCCGAATCGTCTCATCGCGCCAGGGGCGCAGTGCAGCCGCTGCCTCGCGGGTGACCGCGATCCGCAGGCGGGTGGCCCTGACGGGCGCCACCGCGATGAAGTCCTCGGCGCCATCGAGCGGATTGGTGACGCGCGCGGCTGCCGATGCCGGCGGCATTGCAAGCGCTGGGAACTTCTGTCCAATGGACTTCGGAATCGGCGGATTGCGCACCAGCAACGTGCCATCGTCGCGCAGCAACTGGATCGACCCGGCCATTCCGACGTTGGCCGCACGATAGAACTGATTGAGATCCTCGAGGTCGACGGTCGCGGTGACGATACCCGCAAAGGTCCCACGATCGTCGTCAATGCGACGGGAGAACACGACGGCAGGACGGCCTTCGGAGCGCGTAACCAATGGCTCGCTCATGAATAGTCCGATTCCGGCGCTGTCGCGTTGCGCGGTGAAGTACGACCGGTCCGAGATGTTGAGATTCGGCGTCGAGAGCGCTCGCGATCGATAACGCTGATTGCCCTGCGCGTCGATGATCATGACCTGGCGAACCTGCTGCAGGCCGGCGGTTCGAATCGCGAGTGCGGCATCGAGGCCCTCGGGCGGGACGCCTTGAGTGTCGCTGCGAAACCATCGAGCGGTGTCGAGCAACAAGAGATCTACGGCCTGCAGGGTCCATGCCGTCTGCTCGGCAAGCGCGTTTGCCTCGTTGCCGATCTCGCGCTCGGCCGCCTTGATCGAATATTGATAGGAGCGCCAGGTATCGTAGGCGGATGATCCGGCAAAGGTAAGGATCACGAGTGCCCCGAGCACCACAATCCCGAGCCGCAGGCGATTGAATCTAACCGAAGGCGCGTTGACTGGAGGGGATCTGGGGGTGACGAAGCGCTGCATGCATTAATCCGGCACCCCAATGATACCGCGCACCGCCTCGAGCAGGTCGGTGCGTACCAGCGGCTTGGCGATGACCTTGAGCACACCCAAAGTCTGTGCAGTCGCACCGGAGGCGGACAAACCCGAGCGAAACTGGGCCGAGATCGCGATGAGAGGGGTTTTCGGATGAGCGGTTCGAATATCCCGTATGCACTGCCTTCCGGCCTGCTTCGGCATGGAGACGTTGACGATCACCAGATCAGCCTGTGCCTGAGACTCGTTCCCGCACGGCGTTCCAACGTGCACGCGATAACCGGCTTCCCCGAGCCACTGCTCGAGCAGCGAGCGGGTGAGGTCGTCTTCCTCGTAGATGCGGATGTCCATTCGGATCGGATATTCGCGCCTGCGCGACGCGCGATAATGTCAGCTCGACATGCAGCCGTTTCAATTGAAACGCGCATGCTCGATCGACGAGGTGGGGTCTGCGGCAATGCAACATACTTGGAAAACAGAGCGGGGCAGGAAAGCGCCTCCTGCCCCCATTCAGCGAGCTATTGCTTGTCGAAAACCATCTTGGTTTTACTGGATTTTCCGTCGGCGCCCGTCAGCGTCGCGGAAAGTGTCAAAGTCTTGCCGTGATCTGAAATCGCGCGGGTCGTGGCGCCCACCTTCTTGCCTGCCTTCATGAGCACGGCTGTCACGGTGCTGCCGTTGACACGCTTCAGAGACAGCGCATCAAAATCCGCTGACCCGGACCATGCATAAGCTTTGCCGTCATACTTGAACGTCGATTGCTGCGAGATGGCCGACCCGTCCGCGGCCACTCCGGTCACGGTTACCGAGATGCCGTCAGCGTCCTCCATATAAGTTCGCGTCTGCGATTTGACCGCCGGGCCTGGGTCGAAGGTAGATTTCGCCGTGTTCAACATCCACGTGCCCACGACAGAGTCTGCCGCAGTGGCCGCCGTGGCCATGCCGGCTAGCGCGAGAACCGCCCCCACGAATATCGCCTTCATTGTTTTCATGTCGCTCCCCTTTCGATGTAGTTATGCGAAGGATCGACTGCGGCTTGAAAGATGCCGCGAAGGATGTCGGTCCACGGGCGATTATGCGCCCAGAAATCATGCAGCCAGCCGAACGGGCGTAGGGAATGCACCCGGTGCCGGAGCGAGCACGCTGCGAAAAGACACGAGGAATCGGGCATATCCCATTGGGGTACCTGAAGAAAAAGTTTATTACCTGACTGTTTTTATGTACAGTGACGCTATGCGCGAGGCCAAGCATTCCAAAATCGAGAGGGCGAGGGTTCGGACGAGTTCGACCCAGCGCAGAGTGCTTCCAGTTCTTGAAGCCTCGTACTATCTCGACAATTTTTCGATGGTCCTATCGACCATTCTCTCCCGGTACGCCGATCTCCTTGCCCCGGACGAACAGCGGTTCATCACCGAATTCGCCAAGGTGCCGCGGCACTCCCAATCGTTGCTTGTACGAATGGTCATGCGGCGTGGCGATCTTTTCAGGGCAAGCCGGCTTCAATACGCAGAGATCGGCGACACTCGGACTGCCGCCGTTCCGCTGATCGAAGGCGGGTGGATCACAGACCGGCCGATGCTCGACGTCGAGCGGCTGCAGGGTGTCTTGACCAAGCCGGAATTGATTCGCTGTTTTCGGCTGCCGCGCAGGTACGCGGCCTGGCGTAAACCGGACCTGATCGCGATGCTCACGCCGCAATTCGCCCGGCCACGATGTTTTGCCGATTGGTGGCCGGGTCAGGTGGACGTGGTTTACGCGCTGCTGGTGGCCCCGGCCTGCGAGCGATTCAGGCTCATGTTCTTCGGCAATCATCGGCAAGGCTGGTCGGATTTCGTAACCGCAGACCTCAGGATCTTCAAGTACGAACAAATCGAGCGGACCTTGCACAGTCGGCCTTTTCAGACTCGTGCGCACATCGAGGCCTTCGAACGGCTGCAAGAATGTCGTGAGCTCTTCGAGCAAGGCATGCCGCTTGCGGATCTCCTGCAAATCATTCCTCAGCCGATCGAGGGTGGCTGTTGGATCGAGGATAGACGACAGAAATTGCTTTTCAGCATCGCCCGCGAGTTCGAGCGCGCCGGCGAAGTCGACACTGCGCTCTCGCTGTACCTGCACTGCAGCCACCGCGGCGCTCGAACCCGAGCCATCCGGCTGAAGGCGCGTGCTCGTGATTGGGAAGCAACGCGCGCGCTGTGTCTCGATGCGCAAAAGCTACCGGAAAGCGAGGCGGAGCTGCAATATCTCCGGCGAGTTCTGCCGCGCGCGAGCCGCCAACTGGGTATTGCCGATGCCGCTGTCGATACAGCCCCAACAATTCCTCGATTCGATCTCGCCCTCGAGGATGTTCGGGGAGCGGGAGCCGTCGAGTATGGCGTGCGCGACCATTTGGCCCGGGGTCTCGCAGATTGCAGCACGGTGCGCTACGTCGAAAATGGTCTGATCAACGCCCTTTTCGGACTTCTTTGTTGGCCCGCGATTTTCGCACCCATCACGGGCGCGTTCTTCCACAGTTTTCAACGCGCGCCCGCGGACCTCGCGAGCGTGCACTTCTATCGCCGGCGCCGCGGATACTTTGATGAATGCCTGTCCCAGTTGAAGTCGGGTCGCTATCGGCAGGCCATTTGGAGGACATACGGGCAGAAGTGGGGCATTCAGTCCCCGTTCGTTCGATGGCATGGCCTGGACAGGACGCTGCTCACGTGGGCGCTCGATTGTTTTCCCGCGACGCACTTACAGCTCTGGTTCGAGTGGATCGCGCGTGATGTCGAAGAGAATCGCACCGGCTTCCCCGATCTCGTGCAATTTTGGCCCGATGAAAACAAATACCGGTTGATCGAGGTCAAAGGCCCCGGAGACAGGCTTCAGAACAACCAGAGGAGATTCCTCGAATTCTGTGTCTCTCACGGAATGCCGGTCAGCGTCTGTTACGTGCGCCCGGTGGCGGGGATGCTTGCGCCAATTTCGATGGATCTATACTGTCAGTAGTCGGGAGATCGAGCATTCGCACGATCGTTGCCAATGGCGCATAGGAGCCTGTACCTACATGAAACCCTACGATAAGGACCCTGCGAAAGTCGCCAAGCTTTCTCCGCAGCAGTATCGCGTCACCCAGGAAGGCGACACCGAGCGAGCGGGTACGGGGGAATTCCTGAAGAACAAGGCGCCGGGGATTTACGTGGACATCGTTTCGGGGGAGCCGCTGTTCGCTTCGTCCGACAAGTACGACTCGGGCTGCGGCTGGCCAAGCTTCACCAAGCCCATTGAGCCCGCCAACGTCAGCGAAATACGCGATACCACTCACGGCATGATCCGTACCGAAGTGCGCTCGAGCCATGGCGACAGCCATCTCGGCCACGTGTTTACCGATGGTCCAACGGATCGCGGCGGACTGCGCTACTGTATCAACTCGGCCTCGTTGCGGTTCATTCACCGGGACCAGATGGAGGCAGAAGGCTACGGTAGTTATATCAGGCAGGTGGAGGATATCAAATGATCAAGCAGCGAAATACCAAGAGCAAGTCCCCCGGTCGCAACGCACTCAAGCAGCGTCGCAATGCGCCGTTGATCACCCCAACGGATCTCGGTCCGGAGGCATCTGCGGATATCGCCGGAGGGATGAATGCCATTCTCGCCGATGTATTTGCACTGTATCTCAAGACAAAAAATTTCCATTGGCACATGAGCGGGCCGCACTTCCGGGATTACCACCTGCTGCTCGATGAACAAGCCGATCAGTTGTACGCCATGACTGATCCGATTGCCGAACGGATCAGAAAGACCGGAGGCTCGACCCTTCGCTCGATCGGACACATCGCACGCATTCAGCGAATCAAGGACAACGACGCCGAATACGTAGATCCGCTGGATATGCTTGCCGAACTGCGCGAGGACAATGAGACGCTGGCGGCGAGGCTTCGAGAAGTGCACGACGTCGTCGACGAGCATCGCGACATCGCGACCGCGAGCTTGATCGAGAATTGGATCGATGAGACCGAGCGGCGCACCTGGTTTTTATTCGAATCCAGCAGACAGGGCGACAAGAGCGGTCATTGACCGTCCGCCCGTACCCTAAAGCAGCGCGATCGTCTCTCCCATCTTCCGGATTGTCATTCCTTCTGACAAGGAATTCCCAAATCCGCTGACGGAGATGGTAACGCTTCGTACTAGCATGGCATTGGGCGGAAATGTTTCCGCCGATCACCCGATACGCCGGAGGATGCCATGCTCAAAGGCTCGCAGGAAGGCTCATATTTTACGAAGCGAAAGCTCGCGCGCAGCGCGAGAGCACGGGCGCACTCGCAGGCTGACTACACGCCGACACCTGACCGTCGATATTTTGTCGTTCGGGGCCGGCTTTGGCGACTGAGCAACCCATTCCTGCGTCCTGATACCCACGAAAGACTGGTTCATGATCTCATGATCGCACGGCGGGCCGTCGCGAACGCGCCGACTCGCGAAGGCCGGATTTCGGCGCGTCTGCGCGTCGATGCCGCAAAGCGGGCGTTGGGGGAACGCGGGGACCCGTGGTGGGGCGACGGCGCACCGGATTACAACCGCAAACTCGCGGTCAATACTCCCTACGCCGCCTGGTTTATCCAGGCGGACTGACGGTGCGAAGCATGTTCAAACGGGGGTTCAAGTTTCCCGCGAGCGCGCCGATGCCAGAATAGGCCCGGAGAACGTCGTGAAGACTCTGCTCGAGGACCCGGGAGTACTCAATGACGATTGTACAACTTGTCTACGCAAGCAACCTGTCCACGCAATCGCCCATGGACCTCAAAAAGCTCCTGGTGAGTGCGCGCGCGAGAAACATGAAGTCACATGTAACCGGCTATCTGTGCTTTCGCAACGACTCGTTCCTCCAAGTCCTCGAGGGCGGCCCCGCCGCCGTCTCGAGCGTATTCGCGAGCATTGCGAACGACCCGCGGCATCGCAACGTGGTCCTTCTGGGATATGAGAAGGCCGTCAGGCGAAGGTTCTCCACATGGTCGATGGGGTACGTCGCCGACTTCGGCGACTCGCAAGGCATTCTGTTGAGTTACTCGGCACAAGACGAGTTCGCACCTCACGAGATGGATCACCGAAGTGCGATCGAATTCTTGAGCGAAGTCGCCAGCGGCGCTCGACGCGCGAGCGGCAACAAAGGCACCGACTGACGTCAGGATAACCCTGCCTTGCGCTGCAGCAGATGATCGCGTTGCGTTTAGTGCGTTGATATATCCCCGGCCCGACGCAATAGGGGTAGATTGCAAGCATCTTCGGTAGAAGCCATGAATCAGGCGATGTCGCAACGAAGCCGTAAGGCAAGAGAATCCGCCGCCGAGCAACGCCCAGGAGCTTTGTGAATGGCCGGAGCTGCATCAGCAGGCGGCCTCCGTGTGGTGGTCGCCGAAGACGACGGCATGATCGCCGAGGCAATCTGCAATCGGTTGACGGATATGCGCTATGAGGTGGTCGCCACTGCCGACACCGGCGCAGGTGCCATAGAGGCGGTCCTTTCCACTCGCCCGGATGTCGTCCTGATGGACGTCCGGCTCAAGGGAGACATGGACGGCATCCGCGCGTCCGAGCTCATCAATGAGAAAGTGCGGGTCCCGGTCGTCTATCTCACCGGAGACTCGGACCAAACGACACTCGCGCGTGCCAAGGCGGCTTCTGCGTATGGGTACGTTCTCAAGCCGTTTCACATCAGAAACATCATTGTTGCAATCGAAGTCGCCGTCGATCGCTTCGAGATGGAACGGCAGTTGGAAGACAGTCAGCTCAGCTATGCCACCATTCTCGGCAGCATCGCGGAGGGAGTGATCGCAGTCGACCTGCAGGGTCGTGTCCGATTCATGAATGCCGTCGCCGAGCGCTTGACCGGCTGGTCGACTTCGGAAGCTCAACGTGAGGCCATAGGGACCGTATTGCAGTTGTCCGACGCCAATGGTGTGCGACCCGAGCCGGATCCGATCGAGCGAGTCCTCACTGACCGGGGGATTTTCCCGCTCAGCGAAGAAACCTGGGTCACAAGCCGCTCCGGCCCGCGCGTTCAAGTCGACGGTACCACAGCGTGTATCCTCGACAGCCTCGATCGGCTGGTCGGGGCATCGATCACGCTGAGAGATGTGACCATCGTGCGCCGAACCTCCTTGGAACTGAAGACGATGGCGCAGCAATTACGCGCTCTGATCGACACCGCTGTAAACGGCGTACTCATGCTCGATGCTGCCGGCATGGTTTTGGTGTTCAATCCCGCTTGTAACCGGTTGTTCGGCTATTCATCGGACGAGATGGTGGGGCGCAACATCGAGACGCTCATGCCCGCCGTGCTGCAAGCTCTCCGGGACGGCGCGGAACGCACCGATTGCCCGGGCGAACGGCGGCCAATCACCCTTGCGGGACGAGCAATGACCTGCCGACGCCGGGATCGCTCCACCTTTCCTGCGGAAGTATCGATCGGCGAGGTCAGCGACTCCAAGGAGCCATTATTCGTCTGCGTCGTGCATGACGTATCGGAACGGCGCCGTCTCGAGGCTGCTGTACTCGATGCGGTGGGCCAGGAGCAACGCCGGTTCGCGAGCGACTTGCATGACGGGCTCGGCCAGGAGCTCACCGGCCTCGCATTCCTGCTTTCGGCGCTGGCCAGCGAGGCGCGCGCAGAAAATAGCGGTACCCAAGCTGCAGAACTCGAGCGCGCTTACGAGGTCGCGAAGCACGCCCTGCAATCGTCTCAGACCATTGCGCGCGGTCTGTCCCCGATTGGCGCGGCCAAAGGCGGTCTCATCACGGCGCTACGGGATCTCATCTCACGGTTGCAGAGTCCCTCGGGGCCCGCGATCCGGATATCCGTGGCCGAAATGGCGCCACTGGGGCTCGGTCCCACGGTCACCGACCATTTATATCGGATAGCGCAAGAGGCGCTGAGCAACGCTCTGAAGCACGCGCATGCCAAATCGATCAACCTCACGCTGGACATCGAACGGGATCACGTGCGGTTGGAGATCTGCGATGACGGCCGGGGAGTGCGCGCGCCCGGTCGCAATCCGGCAGGGCTTGGTCTCCGCACCATGCAGTATCGCGCTTCCGTGATAGGAGCACGCTACGAGACGACCGCCGTCAAGCCGCACGGCACGCGCGTGAGCTGCGAGTGCCCTCAATCGACCTGACCACGTGCCAACGCCTGCGTCAGCGCCTCGCGCAGCTCTCGCAGCTTCGGTGGTTTGCCCAACACTCGATCAACGTGCGATGGAGCGTCTTCGTCGGTCGCGAGCCGCTGGCCCCAACCGGTCAATAGCACGATGAAGGTCTTGGGCGCCGCGGTCTTGATGGCAGCGCAGACTTTTCGCCCATCGACGTAGGGCATTCCGAGATCGGAGATCACGATCCGGAATGGCTCGCCGCGCGCCTGAGCGTCGAGGAACGCATCAATTCCGGCCTGCCCACCGTCCGCAACGGTCACCTCGTGGCCGTCCGCTTTCAACGTGTCCTTTAGCGATTTCAACACCAGCGGATCATCGTCGATGGCCAAGATGCGCATCGGCGGCGACATAGTCGTGGGCAAAAACCGTCCGGAGTCGGCAGGCGTCGTGGGCGCCAAAGGAAAGCGGAATTGCACGGTCGTTCCCTTGCCAGGAGCACTTTTGATCTCGATATCCGCCTGATGCCGGCGCATCGCCCCGTAGACCATCGCCAGCCCGAGGCCCGTGCCGCGCTGGCCCTTCGTCGTAAAGAACGGTTCCAGGCATCGGCGCCGGGTCTCCTCATCCATGCCGATTCCCGTGTCGATGACCGTGATCTCGACGCATTCATTCTCCGAGCCAGTGTGCCCGTCGGTCTGCTCTTTCTGTTTGTTGGGCGCGAGCCGGGTGCTTACCGTCATCTTGCCACCCTCGGGCATCGCATCGACCGCATTGAAGATTACATTGATGAGTGCGTCGCGGATTTCTCCTTCGGCACCCAGGATTGGCGGCAATGCGGAAGCCAGGGCCGCGTGCATCTCGATGACTATGCCGCGCTTCTGCGACATGTCGCCCCAGCGGGCGCGGGTCAGGTCGATCACCTGCTGTACCAGCCGATTTACATCCACTGCCATGAGCGCGATTTCCGGCTCCCGTTGGCGATAGAATTCGCGCATGCGCGCGACCGTCTGCGCCACGTCGTCGATCGCGCGCTGGATGATCTCGAGATATCCCCGGCCGCGCTCACTCAGACCCTGTTCCGTTTCCAACAAGGCTTCGGTGTAGAGCGTGATGGGGGAGATCGCATTATTGATGTCGTGCGCGATACCGCTCGCCATCTGGCCGACCGCGAGCAACCGCTCCTGTTCCATCACCGCGTTGTGCGTCTGGCGCAAGTACTCATAAGCCTGTTGCAAGGCGCCGTAGAGCTCCGCTTGGTGGGCGGCCAGCGCGACGTGCTCGGTCAATTGGCGCAAGAATTCGCAATCGCTGCTGCTGAAGCTTTCGGGAGTCCCTCGCGCCGCAATCAGCACGCCGAAGACCTTGCTTTCCACCAGCAGGGGAGCGGCCACCATCGATTTCAGCGCACCTCCTTGCCTCAGGCGTTGGGCGAAGGGAAAAGGCACTCGAGTGATGTCGGCCTCATAGACCAGCTGACCGGTCACACAACGCGACAAGCCGTTGTCGTCGATGTCTATCCGTGAGTTCTCAGTCATTCCGATTTCCATCGCCAATCGCGCACTCTGCACGCCCACGCGCTCCACACTGAGGCAACGTTTATCGAAGTCGTAAAGACAGATGCAGCAGAAGTCCAACGGCAATCGGTCCTCGAGCGTGCGGATGACCACCTGAAAAATGCTGTGAATGTCCTGACGCTCGCCAACGGCCCGGGTAATCTGATGGAGCAGGTAGAGCCGTCCCAGTTGTGCCTGCACCTTGGCATCACCGATTTTTTGGTCGGTGATGTCGTGGGCAATTTTCGAGGCGCCGACGATGCGACCCTCACCGTCCCGAATCGGGGAAATGGTGACCGATACGTCGATGGAGCGCCCATCTTTCCGAAGCCGCACGGTCTCGAAGTGGTCGGTCATTTCCCCCCGAGCGATGCGGCCCAAAATGAGGGGCTCCTCCTCCGAACGCTCGTGCGGAATCAGCATGGTCATCGGCTTGCCAATCGCCTCCGCCGCGGAATAGCCAAATAGCCGTTCCGCGGCCGGGTTCCAGCTGGTGATGAATCCCTCGAGATCCTTGCTGATGATCGCATCGTCCGAACATGCGATGATCGAGGCGAGCAGAGCGTCGCTCTCCGCCAATCGGCCGCTGGTCATATCACTCCCTGCATTGCATCAATTCCCTTTCAACTAGCATGGCCCCTTGGGCGTGCAACCGCAATCCAGGCTTGCGTTAGGGTCGCTCGAAGAATTAGGGTTTGTGCCCAGGCGACTCTAACTACGATAAAAAGGACTTAGAATTCTATTACGGCACTTGGTGGGGCGGCGGCGCCGTAAATCCGATCAATATCCGCTGCAGTTCAGCCGAGATCGCCTATTCGTTGGACGACTGCGCCACGCGCATCTTGCTGGTGGATGATCAGTTCAAGCATCTGGCGGACGAGATACGATGCCGCAGCAAGATGCTCAGGACTCTGGTCTATGCGGGCGACGGCGTCACTCCCGAAGGCATGCTCAATTACGAACAGTTGTTGGCACATGCCGATCCCGTTCCGGACACCTACCGCGCCGGAACCGATTTGGCCGCGGTCATGTACACCGGGGGCACCACGGGGTTTCCCAAGGGTGTGATGCTCAGCCATTCCAATCTGGCGACCAACTCGCTGGCGGTCATTGCGGCAGGCATCACCCACGCCGAGGGTCGCGCACTGCTGATCGCCCCCCTGTTTCACGCTGCGGTCGGTGCACTGATGCACGGGCATGTCATGGCGGGCGGCACCTGTGTGATTGCTCCGCTGTTCACCCCGGTCGCCATGTTACGGGCCATCCAGCAGCACCGCATCACTCACCTGTTGCTGGTGCCTACGATGATCCAACTTGCGACGGATTACCCGCAGGCCGATGAGTACGATGTGAGCACCCTTCGAGTGCTTACCTACGGCGGCTCGGTGATCAGCGAAGCCGTGCTAGGTCGCGCCATGAAGCGCTTTCCCAACGCGGATTTTTACCAGGCCTACGGCATGACGGAGCTCTCGCCCTGTGCGACTTACCTGGAGCCGCGCGATCATCGGGAAGGAGGCAAGTGTGGACTGCTCCGTTCCGCGGGCCGGGCAAGCCTGGCAACCGAGGTGCGGGTGGTCGACGAGTGCGACGTCGAGGTGCCGCAAGGGACCGTGGGCGAGGTGGTGGTCCGCGGCGCCACGGTCATGCTCGGCTACTGGAACAAGGCGGACGAGACCGCCACTGCTCTGCGTGGCGGCTGGATGCACACAGGCGATGGCGGGTATATGGACGAGAATGGCTACCTCTACATCGTCGATCGGATGAAGGACATGATCATCAGCGGGGGCGAAAATGTTTACTCCGCAGAGGTCGAGAACTCGCTCGCCCTGCACCCCGCCGTGGCGGTCTGCGCGGTAATCGGCATCCCCAGCGACCAGTGGGGCGAAACCGTGCACGCCGTTGTGGTGCTGAAACCGGGTGCCAGTGCGACGACCGACGAGTTGTCGGCGCATTGCCGAACTCAGATCGCGGGCTTCAAATGTCCGACCAGCATCGAATTCCGCGACGCGCTTCCGATGACCGGAGCGGGAAAGGTTCAGAAGACGGAGTTGCGCAAACCATTCTGGGGGGGCCGGTTCCGAGCGGTGAACTGAACAGGGGCTAGTGAACCGCTCTCGCGGCGAGACCAGCGATGCGCCGCGGAGGATGGTTGTCGCTGCGGTTACGGGGTGCAAGTTCACGCAGTATGGGCGCGTGGATGAGCGCGATGCTCATCCATACGGCGACGCTGAAATAGAGCGACATCCAAACGACCTCGCTCTTCCAATCTTGCCAGCGATGCGACACGACCCAGTGACTGGCAACGTCGTGCACGCCTTGGGCGATGCTCATATAGTGGCGTCCGAGGGATTCGTCCGCGATCCACCGCGACCAGTACATGGGCACATCGACGAGGAGCATGAAGGCGACGTAGACCGCGCCGACGACGCAACAGGCGATGAGCGCAGGATGGCGAGTGGCCCTGCAACGCGGCCAGGTCACCACCATGCTCGTCACCATCATCGCTGCCGTGAGGCTCCAGATGGACTCTTCGACGATGTGGCCCAGATTCGACGTGGTCAATACGGAGTACCACGAGCATGCCTCGGCGAGCGCGATGAGGGGTACCACGGCTAGCGACGAGATCCTGCCCAAGGTGCTGCGCGACGCTCGTGACGCCTCGTGCAGCATCAGCGCCCATTGCCCGACGAAGCATAGCTCTGCCGCGGTCGCGACCGAACGGCCTACGATGACGCTCGACAGCCACGAGTTATGCAGGCAAATGCGCGGCACGTCGAAAACAGGAAATGCAGAGCGAAAAGCGCAACCAAATACGTAGACTGCGGACAACAGGAGCTGCAGCCGACGGGCACTGTACGCCTCGGCGGACATCACGGTCTGCCGCCGGTTGAGCGCCACTGCGGACATGCACCATGCCGAGATGTTGAGTGCAGCCACCGCACAGAGCAAGCTCCACCACAAAATGACACTGGTTGCCATGATGGTGCGTGGCCGTCGCTTATTCGGAACACATTTTCATCGAGCTTGCGCTGCGGACTGCGATCCGGTCCGCGAGGTAGTCGGCATCGTGCCAGACACCCCAGATGAACGGGGACGCCCTGCGCGAGAGCCACGCCAATCCCAAGAAGTAAAGCCCGGGGACCGTGGAGACTCCCCGCTGATGCGCCGGGCGGCCCTTCTCATCGAAAGCGGGGACCTTCAGCCAGTCGAAATCGAGCGCATAACCCGTCGCCCAGATGATGGTCGTGATGCCAGCGGCCGAGAGGTTCAACTGGAGAACGGGATCGGTCACACAGCGTGGGTCAGGCGCGATCTCGTGGGCCTCCGGTTCCTCGGGCAGGTCGAGCCCCTTCTGCGCGACGTAGGCGTCGGCCGCGCTCAGCATCGACAGGTAGTTGGCGTCGCCCAGAGCAATGTTCTGCGCCAGATTGGGCAGCAACTGCAGGACACCGTCTTGAGAGGTTCCCGCGCTTCCCAACAAGGTGATTCCGCGCGCCGCAAGATCGCGGAAGTCAACGGTGTGACCGCCATGAGCACCGCTGACTGCGATCGTCACATGCTCCGTGCCGGGCGCGATGACTTTGGTATCCCATTCGCCCAATACACCCAGCCACCAGACGAAATCACGACCCCGGTAGCGCCGAGGCGGACGGTTGTGCGGACCGACCGACAGATAGACTCGTCTTCCCGCCCGTGCGAGCTCGTCGGCTATCTGGACACCCGATGAGCCGGCCCCGATCAACAACACGGCCCCTTCGCGCAACTGGCCGGGATTGCGGTAGGCGGCGGAATGAATTTGTGCCACTCCCGTAACCGCCTGCACCGCCGCGGGTACCAGCGGGCGCTGGAAAGGGCCGGTGGCGACGACTACATTCTCCGCCTCGATGATGCCCTCGGATGTGTGCGCCCGGAAGCCGGGTGCATCGGCCTTCTCGTGAAGCGTCTCCACGTTCACACCACAGCGGATTGGGGCTGCGATCTGTTTCGCGTAAGCCTCGAAATAATCGACGATCTGCTGCTTGGTGGCAAAGCTGTCGGGGTCGATGCCGGAAAACGTCATGTTGGGAAAGCGGTCATGCCAGGCGGGACCATTGGCGACAAGAGAGTCCCATCGTTCCGAGCGCCAGCGCTCGGCAATTCGGTGGCGCTCGATGATGAGATGCGCCTTTCCGCGTTTGCTCAGGTGCTCGCTCATCGCCAAGCCTGCCTGACCGCCGCCCACAATGAGCGTCTCCACGGATATCACTGACATGCTTTGCACCTTCGATGGGTAAGGACAGGTTGCCGATTCGGCAAGATCCGTGTCCGGCAGTATCGCCGCTCGAGCCTGCTTTGGAAATTATTCTTTTCATGGGGCAGCGATTGCGTTTTTCTGTGGCAGGATCGCCGGATAATGTGTTGCTATCGCGGACCATGCCCCATCGGTCCGCCTTGTTCGCTCTACGGAACTCCCATGCCCGCGAAATCAACGCCCCCGTCCCATCCTGAGCGCCCGTCCCGGTACGATGTTCTGTTCCAGCCGGTGAGAATCGGCCCTGTCACCGCCAAAAACCGCTTCTACCAAGTTCCTCACTGCAACGGGCTGGGCTACCGGGATCCGTCGGCATTGGCGACGATGCGCGGAATCAAGGCGGAAGGCGGTTGGGCCGTGGTCTGCACGGAACAGGTGGAAATTCATTACAGCTCGGAGATCACGCCGTTCATCGAATTGAGACTGTGGGACGACCGTGACATCCCCACGCTCGCCAGAATGGCGGATGCCATCCACGAGCATGGCAGCCTCGCCGGCATCGAACTCGCTTATAACGGCATGAACGGGCCGAATCTCTACAGCCGCGAAGTGCCGATGGGGCCTGCTCATTTGCCGGTCGCGACGTTCTCGCATGAGCCGGTGCAGGCCCGGCGCATGGACAGACGGGATATCGACAACGTGCGGCGCTGGCACCTGGCCGCCGTGCGGCGTGCCAAAGCGGCTGGCTTCGACCTGATCTACGTGTACGCGGCGCATGGTTTGGGGTTTCTGCATCACTTCCTGTCGCGCCGCTTCAACGATCGCACGGACGAATACGGCGGCTCGCTCGAAAACCGCATTCGATTGATGCGGGAGCTGACGGAAGACGCGAAGGCCGCCGTGGGTGCCACGTGCGCGATACCGATTCGAATCTCCCTCGATGAATTGCAGGGCGAGGCCGGCCTGACCCATCCGGAAGTGGAGGACATGATCGGTCTCATGGCCGACGTGCCGGACTTATGGGACGTGACGCTGGCGGGTTGGGAGAACGACTCCCGCACCTCCCGGTTCGCTGAGGAAGGTCACGAGGAGGCATTCAGCCGCGGCGTGAAGCGCTTGACCACCCGGCCGGTGGTGGGCGTGGGACGCTATACCTCGGTGGATCGCATGGTAAGCCTGATACGCGAGGGTGTCCTGGATCTCATCGGTGCGGCCCGGCCTTCGATTGCAGACCCCTTCCTGCCGCTGAAAGTGGAGCAGGGTCGGATCGATGACATCCGGGAATGTATCGGCTGCAACATCTGCGTCGCCGGCGACTTCACCCAGTCGCCGATCCGCTGCACCCAAAATCCGACGATGGCCGAGGAGTGGCGCAAGGGTTGGCATCCGGAGCGGGTCCGGCCAAAGGGCTCTGATCGGGGAGTTTTGATCGTCGGGGCGGGTCCTGCGGGGCTCGAGGCTGCCCTAGTGCTCGGTAAACGCGGCTACGACGTCACGCTGGCGGAAGCGGCTAAAGAGCTCGGCGGGCGCGTTGCAGGCGAGGCCCGTTTGCCCGGTCTCGCCGCCTGGATCCGAGTACGAGACTATCGCAGGGGTCAGATCGACAAACTTGCCAATGTCCGGGTTTACCTGGACAACCGCCTGAGCGCCGACGAGATCCTCGAGCTGCAGCATCCGGTCGTCGTGCTGGCGACGGGTTCGTATTGGCGCAGGGACGGTGTTGGCAGGGTGCACACGAAGCCCATGCGGGTGAACGCGGACGCGGACGTCATGTCTCCCACCGACGTGATGGCGGGGCGTCTACCGCGAGGCCGGAGGGTCGTCGTCTGGGATGACGATCACTACTACATGGGTGGAGTCATCGCAGAGCTTCTCGCGGAAAAAGGCTATGAGACCCACTACCTCACACCAGCGTCCGAGGCATCGACGTGGACGCGGGCGACCTTGGAACAGCATTTCATCCAAACCCGCATGTTGCGCAAGGGCGTTCGCATCCAAACCTTCCGCGCGCTGCAGTCGATCGAGCGCGATCATGTCATGGCCACTTGTGTTTTCACAGGCACTGCCAACGACATACCGGCTGATTCGGTCGTATTGGTCACTGCCCGATGGCCGCAGGAGGAACTGGCCTCGGAGCTTCGGGCGCGGCAGCCCGAATGGAGCGATGCGGGAATCCAGTCGGTATCGGTCATCGGGGACGCTTATGCGCCGGCGACGATTGCGCATGCCACTTATGCGGGGCGTCGCTTTGCGGAAGAACTCGACGGGCACCCCGTGACCGGAGACGAGCTCCCGTTCCGACGAGAAATCACGAATCTGTTGCCCGTGGACCGGTAAGTGGCGTTAAGGTATGCACATGTCAGGTAACTTTTTCGAGCGCGGGCGATCGGTCTCGCCTTGCGACGCTATCGTCGCATTCAGCGGGTGCCCTGGACACGTCAGGCTCCTTTCGGTCGCCCTTGTTTTGTTTTCCCTCCTGTCACCAATCCGTTCGTTCGCCGAGTCGATCATATTGGATTGCAGTTACGCCGAGGTGCTTACAGGCACGAATGGCGACGTCAAACATTACTCGGTGAAGCAGACCATAAAGATCGGAAGTGGAGTCTATCAAGCATGGTCTTCGAAGCATGGGGAGTGGGGCGAGAATCAATGCAATCGCGGGACGTGCACATTCGATAACAAGGTCTTTTCGTACGAATTGAATGACGTGAATGGCTATGATGGCTACGTTCTCGCGGATACGGAGCAATTGACGATCGATCGTGCCATCGGGCGTCTTATCGCGGAGAAGAAAACCAGCACGACAACCGCTCTGACGGGCTATCAAACAGAGACCACCTGGTACGATGACGGCACTTGCGTGAGCGGCACGGACCCGGCCGCGGCATTGAAGAAAAACTAAGCGAAGAGGGCGCCCGCCGATCAAGCGACCGGCTTGGGTTCCGTGAACATCTCCAGCCTGGCGGACAATTGGCCTTCCGCCGCACCGTCACCCGAGGTCAGCCTGTCCCCAATAAGGCTTCGCGAGTCAGACAAAGTCTGACAGGAGTCTTGGGATTTATCGCGGGCCCTGTAGCCCATGATCGTCTTGTGGAAGGCATCCCCAATCGCGATCCTGAGCGTGGTAACCATTATTACTCAAGGACAATTTATGGACACGTACGGAAAAGACACCAGCACCAGCGACTTCGCCAATAAGGGTCAGGCGTTTGCCGATAAGGCCGCCGATAAACTGCAGGGCGGGATCCGAGAGGCGAGGCAGGGCGTCAACTCTGCAGCCTCATCGGCGTCGAATAAAGTCGAATCGATGCGCAGCGAGGTTGCTCCGGCGATCGATAGAGCCTCGGACAAAGCGCAGGGCTTGTTCAGTCAGGGACTCGACGCGGTCAGTGATGCGACGCGTAAAGCACAAGATTTCGCTGCCGATACGCAGGACTCGATCGTCACCTTCACCCGTGAGAAACCGGTGAAGGCGCTGCTGATTGCCGCTACCGCAGGCGCCGTCCTCGTCACTCTGATCCGTGCACTTTCGCCCTCGAATCGCGAGTCATAGACCGGGATTGTCGCTAAGGCGGCTCGGCGAGATGCTGGGCCGCCTTTGTCTCGATTAAGTATTGCTTAACGTTCGTGAAGATAGCGCATTTGGTCGCGCTCTTCGGGCGTAGCAAGCTGTTGGCAGGTAAACAGCTTCCCACCCGAGGTCACGGCAATGACGCAATTTCAGAAGATCGCGATTGGGCTCTTGGGGTTGACTCACCCGGAAATGCTCGTCTCGAGGGCGAGATCGAATTGGAAGTCCGACACGAAAAGTGAGCCCGCCGACAAGCCGCACTCCACTCAATCGCTGCGCCCTCCAGAAAAGCCTCGCGTGTCCGCCATGCAGGCAGTTCGATTCGTACTTGCCGCGCTCGCCGTCGGTTCGCAGGCTGTTCCCTTGGCTGATAACAGTCAGCTAACTCGTGAACTTGGGGTTCGCGCCGACCTGATATATGGTCCAAGCGAGGACTAGCCGAGCCTATTTGAGATGGTAGCTGAGCGTGATGCCGACGGTCCTCGGCCGCATCACGTACTGGTCGCGATAGTTGGGGTAGAAGTCGGCGTTTCGGAGCACGGCACCTGCGGCCGAGACGCCGACTTGGTTGGCCAAATTCGTGCAATACAGGCGCGCATGCCAATGCTCACCGACGCCTACGCCGGCCGAGGCGCCGACGGTCGTGAAGCCGCCGAGCACCTGGAAGCCCGCGGCGCTGGAATTGATCTGGGTAGTCACGTTACTGCGATAGGAGGCGTCGGCATGGGCATCCAGCGTGAGATCGCTGGAGAGGTTTTTCGCGTACCCGAGTCCCGCCGTCAGCGTTTGCTCGGGGACATACGGCAGGCGGTCGCCACTCTGGGCGCTCAACAGCGTCTCGCCCCGATCGGTGACGGCAAAGTCGCTGGTCACCTTCGCGTCCGTGTAGCCGTATCCCAGACTGGCCGACCACCCGTAACCCAGTTGACCCTCGAGCTCCAGCTCGAGTCCCTGGCTCACCGCCGTTCCGCCGTTGGCGACGTAGGCACTGTCGGTGGCATCGAACAGCTGAATCTGGATGTCGTCCCAGTGCATGCGGTAAACGGCGGCGCTGAATCTCAACCAATTGTCGGCCGTTCCCTTGACGCCCACTTCGTAGTTTTTCACCGTGTCGGGCTGAAAATAAGAGGTATTCGGAGAATCGCAGAACGCGCAGGTACCAATGGCGTTGGCATTCGCACCGCCATGTCGAAAGCCCTCCGAATAGGTCGCGTAGAGGCGTAGCGTCGGGGTCAGCGCGTAGCCGGAATTGAGCTTGAACAGATGATTGTGGAAGAGCTGGGTACCGCCGGCGATGGTGCTGCCGAGCGCATCCGTCAGATTTGCCGGGGGCGGAAGCGTCGAGAAGGAGGGCCCACCATACGGGATGGTTTGATAAAGGTTCTCCGAGACGTCCTGCCAGAACACGCGTACGCCCCCGGTGATCTGCCATTGAGGCGTGACGTGCCACGTCAGCTCTCCGTAGAGGGCGCGATCCTTGAATCCCGACTCTCGTTGATAGGTGTAATTGGTGTCCAGGGGCGACAGCGCGCTCGGGCGGGTGCCGCCGATGCCCTCGATGTAGTCGCCGAAATTTGCGTAATTCGTGCCGAGGACTTGATTCACCGCATTCGCAGATCCGGGCAATTGCGACCACGCGGCGAATCCGGGAACGGTCTCGTACTGAAACAAATCGTTGTTCTCGTGGCGGAAGAAGCCCCCCACCACGTAGTCGAGGGCGTGCCCTTCCTTTGAGACCAGCCGCAGCTCCTCGACCAACGAATGATCGGTCGAGTTCGTGAAGAACTCGGTGGTGGCACGCGGATAATTGCCGTAATACAGCGCGCTCAAGGAATTGTAGTTGAGCAGGAACGGCGACTCGTCATAACCGCTCTGATCGTGATTCTGGGCGTAGGAGGTCGACGATGTCACCGTGGCGAAGCCCACATCTGCGGAGAGCGTGAGGGAGCTCAGGTCGACGACTCGATGATCGGGCGCGAGAGGTATGTAGGCGCCGTCGGTATAGGACTGCCGCTCGCTCTGCCGGGAAAATGCGTTCGAGTGATCGTCCTGGCGTTGATACGCGAAGGTTGCATCGATCCCCGGGGTCACGTGCCACAACAGGGCGGTGCGAAAATAGCTCGAGAGCGCGGAATCGATGTCCCGCAGCGACTGCGTGCGGAAACCACTGGTGAGGGGGTTGGCCGGGTCGGCGAGGGCAGGCTGCTGCTGCGCGTTGAATACCACAGCGTTGGAGGCGTTGGTGAACCCGGCCACGTCCTTGTAGCTGGCATTCATGCGCAACGCCGCGGTGTCGGAAATTGGAATGTTCAGCAATCCATCCGCGGTGTACGTCCCATTGGCGGCATGGCTGGTGTCGGCCGCATCGACGGACACCTCCGCGTCGTACTTCGTCGGATCCGGAAGATTGTGGATGATGCGGATCGTGCCGGCCACGGCACCGGAGCCGTAGAGCGTGCCCTGGGGACCGCGCAAGACCTCGACCCGCTGAATGTCCGTGAGGTTGAGATTGACGAACATCGGCACTTCGTCGACGTAGGTGGATACCAGCGGAACGCTCTCCCAAGGAAGGTAGGCCGAAGACACGGGATCGTTCGCGTTCAAGCCGCGGATGATGATGTTGCTGTTGCTGCCGTTTGCCCGGGGCCCCAGATCCGGCACGTTGATGCCGGGCACGAGTCGGGCGATGTCCGTCAAGCTCGTGACATCGGCGGCCTGCAACGCCTGCCCGGAGACGGCAGAGATGTTGTAGGGTACGTCGAGCACGTTCTGCACGCGTCGATTGGCCGTCACCACGACTTCCTCCAGCGTGTCGGAGGGGTCGGATGCAAAAGCACTCGGCACACCGCCCAGCGCTACGGCGATCGCTGCGGCTAGAGCGAAGTTAGGAAGATGCTCGGAATCGACTTGGGTCAAAGGCTCGATTGCCGTCACGGGCATCTCCTCATCGAGAACTGGATGGTCGTTCTGCGGGGCAACCGGGCTGGCGCCGTCCCGCGATGTAGTCATCGATCAACTCGTGGTATCGCTCGCGGCCGAAGCTCGGATAGTGTCCTGCATGCACCACCCGGACCGGCAGTTCGCGCAGTCGATGCATGGTGTCGACGTAGTCCCCGGGGTTCGAGTGGTACGCATCATCGACGAGCTCGCCGTCATAGACGGCATCGCCCGCGAGCAAGAGCCCGCTCGCCGACTCCCACAGCGCGATGGAACCGGGAGAATGTCCCGGGACATGAAGCACCTCAAAATGACGGTCGCCGAGGTCGATGATGTCTCCCGCTTCCAAGAGCCGCGTCGCGGGCGCGGATTGCACTCGATAGGCGTCCTCGTCGAACCCGTCCGGCGGCAGGCGATCAAACATGTCGAGCTTGGCGAAACGAGTGGCCAGGGTATTCGCGGGAGTAGGGGATTCCAGAATCTGTGCCTCGGACGGGTGGCAGGCTCGTTCGACAAATTCGTGATGATTGCCGACATGGTCGAAATGGGTGTGGCTCGCGATCGCCATCGAGCCCGCAAGCCAGGGGAAGCGGCCGATGAGACTCACCGCTCCCAGGCCGGAGTCGAACAAGACGCTTCGGTCGCGGCCCCGCACGTGCCAGATGTTGCAGCGGTAGAACGGCTTGATATGCGGTTCAAATATGTGCGTCACGCCGTCCGCGAGCGGAACGCTTTCGTACCACTCTGCGAAATCCTTCACGCGAACGGGAGCCGTGCAGCTCATGCTTTGTCTTCGAATGTCCCCGCTCCCTCTTGCTATGCGATGTTAATCTCGCTGAACGGCAGCTAGACTAACGATTAGTACGCGCGCTTGCCAACAGTTGCGGCGGCGCGCACTGAATGCGCACTATTGGAGCGCCGCCGCAGGCATTGGAGCTCACTTTGCACCAAATTGATTCGCCGCAGCGCGAGATATCCGAAAGAGTTCCGGCAACTCGCCGCCGCCGATGGGTTCTGCTTCTGTCCTTGGCGGCCACGATTGGGCACGCCGATCCCCAACCGACGCCGGCCATGATGGCGCCGGTGCGGGCTCTTGCGACATTCATGAGCACATTGCATCCCGACGAACACCCGTCCGTTTTCGCGCGCAACGGGCTATGCATCGTGGAGAACTTTGCGCCTTATCTGTTCTGCGGCCGCGGCGCCGCACCCGCCTGGGAAACAGGATTTCGCGCACATGCCGCGGACGAGGGTTTGAGCGAGCTATCGGCTGAATTTGCCCAGGCGCACGACTTCAACCAATCCGGCAATCGATGCTATTTTTCGCTGCCAACCACCTGGACCGGCCTCACCCACGGCCGCAGGTTCGAGGAGCACGGCGCGTGGGCATTCGTGATCGAGCAGCATGGATCGGCCTGGCGAATCCTTGGGTACGGATATGGCGTAACCACCTATACGGAAGCTCCTCCCGCCAAACAATAGCTCAGATCTTATCCTCAGTCCTTGATTGGGATGGCTTTGAACGCTACGGTCGCTCCGGTACCAGGGTCTTGCGCCGTGCCAGTGATCTCGCCGCGATCGTTGATGTCCTGGGCATCTGTGAGGACCAGTGTGGTGCCCGAAACGACCAATTTGTTGAGATCGGTCATTGCGCCGTTTTCCCATAGAAAGGCGTGACCAGTGAGGATCGAGACCCCGACCACCTGATCGCGGTCATTCACGCCGAGCGCCTCGGTCAAATCCCCAGGGATAAGGCCGCCGAGATCGCAAGTGCCGGTTACGGTCTTGCCATTGCAGGCGAACGGTCGCTCGGACCAGAAGAACGCGTGGAAATTTGCTTGTCCGATGGTGGGGCCGTCGCCCGGAAGATCCGAGAATCCCACCACATTGTCGCGGTTGTTGATGTCCATCGGCGTATTCCAATAGGACCCGCCCAGCGTCGGAAGCGACAACAGTACCTCGCCATTCTTCCACATCACCATGTGCTCTGCTGTACCGCCGCCGATCGCCGCATCACAGATGCCGGAGATACCGACTACGGCCCCCGCCTGATTGACCGCGGTCGCCGCGCCGTCAAGGTCTCCGGGATACGGCGGCAGCGCGGCCGCCTCGTAGCGGTCACCTTTCCACACCCACATCACCGCCTCGAACTGCAGTACCTGATTGGTGTTGGTAAATTCGTTACAGGTGGGATCGTGCGTTTGATTCTCGGCCCAGCCGACAATCTCACCGCGATTGTTGACGCCCGTAGCAAAGCCATTGTCGCCGCCCAACGTCGGGAGGCCGGTCATCACTTCGTCCCGCCAGACGAATCCGCGACAGACGTGTCCATCCGGAGCGCCGAGGAAGACGGCGAGCGAGCAGCTCCATGCCTCGTTGTGCGGCTGCAGCTCCGCAGTCTCCGCGATCCCCACGATCACGCCATGGTCATTGCGGTTCGGCCACGCGACGGCACTGTTCGGGCCGCCGAGGGTCCCGAGGTGTTGCGCGGTTCCGTCCCGCCACAGCTCCGCTTGCATCACGGTGTTACCAGGAAGGGTGGACAAGCCAACCACCCAGCCCTCCTTATTGTTGCTAGTCCCCTGGCTCAGCGTGCCACCTTCAGGATCGCCGAGATTGACGACCCGATACATCGCGTGCTCGGACCTGGCGGCATACGCGCCAGAGACCAGGAGAGACAAGGCCGACGAGAAAATTCCGAGTAATGGTTTAGTTTTCACGACGAGCTCCAACTACCGACGATGTCGCCAACATATCGGAATGCATGGGCTCTTTACTGGCTGGAATCGGACCTCATACGCGCCGGGAGGGGTAGGGCGGGGTTCCGCCCTTCGGGTGAGGGCGGCTCGTTACGACCCGGGCGGAGACGGCGTGATCGCAAAGCGCATCGTCGCCTCAGGCGCGACGCTAATGAGCACCGAGTAGGTCTTTCCCGCTTCCAGGCGAAATTCGACCAACTTGCTCGGCGTCCTACAGGACAACGCGGCCTGCCATGCCGTCGGCACCTCCGCGGAAATGCCGGAAGTCATTCCGACGCACGCATTGTTGTCCATGACCAGTCGATAAGTTCCCGATGACGGGATCTTGATTGAGGCAATTCCGCCGTAGGTCATCGGCCGCGCCGGATCATTCGGCAACCGCCCAACTTGCTTCTTGGCGGTGAGCTGGACTTGGTACAACTGCCCGAGCTGTATACGCGGGGCGTAGGTCATTTCCTGACTCGCCAATACAACCGCTGGCAGCGTAGCGAATAGCGCCCGTTCCTTGCCCACATCCCAGGTGTAACTGTTACAGGACCCGTCCGAGGCGGCCTGGCTCTCCGCGGCCATAAGCAATCCGGCGCAAAGCAGCGGACCGATCCGTTCTCCATTTCTCACATGACCTCCAGGAGCCGGGCGAGCAAGCTGGGCTTGGACCCCATTGTTATCTCGCGGGCGGCAAATTACCGCGCCACTGCACGGGCACCAGCGCGAGCAGGTGACTGCGCGAGGATTGCCACAGGGCCGACAAAATCAGCAATGCGCCGCCAATCAAAAGGAGCGTCAATGCCACGCCACTCTGGATTGTGCCGAACATTCTAAACAACGCGGCGACCGCAATCGCAACGTAGGTCAATGCCGACACCAGCAACGCACGTCGGTCAACAATCAGCGCGAAAACCCCCATCAGCACGTAAAGCGCCAGCACTGTCACCGCAAGGCTCTTGCTCGGTGTACCGGAAAGCGCTCCTAGCATTCCAAAGATCGAGTGCACAATCAGCGGCGCGGCAGCCATATGGAGCCAAAAGGCGACATCCGAACGGTGCGTGCTGCGCGTAATATCGGTGATATCCCAGCGCATCGCGAACGCCAGCATGGCAATACCGACCGCAAACATAATCGGGAGATAATGAGCCTCAAGCACCGGCGCGATAGCAAACAACAGCGCGAAAATGAGACCCGCGAAGGCCACCGTTCCGAGCGCAATGGTAATGGGTACATGGAAACGTCGCCAGTGAGCGAAGGCGCCAGCCACCGCGCAAGCGGCCGAGAGCATGGCAAGCACAGCGAGCAAGCGACCACCATTGCTCGCGTCGCTGATATGCCCGAGCCCGGCGGCACCGTTTATTCTGCCGTGCGTTAAATCCAACTGAAAGACGGCACTCAGCCAGCCGAAAGCCGCCATTCCGACGCTACCGACAAAGATCATCGCAAACAAGATACTGGGAAACGCCATGCGGCGTTTGCGGGTAAAAAACTCGGCGAGCCCCCACGCAAGCACGGCGGTTATAGCGGCAAGCGCAGCGCCGCCGCCCAATCCTTTTACGGTGGGACCGCCAACCCACCACACACCGACAAACAACAAGAGCGCAGCGATTGCGACAAAAAGATCGTTAAAGCCACTGAGAAGCTTGAAGTTCTCCTCATCAGCGTTGGATGCAGTAGGCCTGGCTGCCGCAAAATCTCGCAAAGCCTGGGCAATCTCGGCGGAGATCACCTTAGCCGAAACGGCAGCATCCAAATCATGATCATCCAACATGCTCGCTCCCAATTGATGAGTTAATGTGAGTATCCCTGATCGTGACCTTCTGAACCTTGAACTGTGTCATTTGTGCCTTTAGTGGATGTCACGAAGAGGGGGCAAGGGGCTGGATGGAGCGCGCGTGTAGCGCGAATGGCATCGACCGCCTATCAACTGTGCCCGCACGCCCAATGTTCATTTGGGGTCATTACTGAATGGTCGCTGGCAGTCCGGGAAATTTTGTAGACTCATCCGGTAGGCAGCCAGGCGACTTCTGGTTAAGTGCCGGTCGCAGAGTCACCAACGGTCCATCTCAGGATTGATGACAGGGTGCCAATAATCTTGATAGGCGACAGGTAGAAGGAGAAAAAAGTCGTAGGATTCGCCAATCAGTGTTATTTAACATAATATACATTATACGAAGTGCGCTGTAGCAGCCAAGTTAAAATGTCCGCTTTCAACTTGCTGAGCGCTAATTTCCCGGTCACTTCAAAGGATCTGGAAATCGGCGATGAGGCAAAACACGACAGTGACATTTGCGATGCGCGATCTCGATCGGTTGAAGTGTATCCAAGCCTACGGAAAAATCCGTATCTTGAAGTCACCCCATCATAGGCTGGTCTTCACGTTACATCGATTTCGGTAAACGGATCGAAAACCATAACTCCCGGCCGCTGAAAATCCTTCGCGTTGCCGGTGACAACCGTGAGATTATGCCGTCGCGCAATCGCCGCGATGTAGCTATCTTCAACCGGCATCGGCTTACCCGCCGCTTGGAACTGGTGTTGCTGCTCCGCCCATACGTGAGCGGTCGATACGTTAAAGCCCAGAATTCGACCGCGCATGGCCTCGATCAGATCCGTCAACCACTTCTGCAACGCGATGCGTTGCTTTCCGCGCTTAGTGCGCACCCAGAATGCCAATTGTGCAATCACGATCGAACTCGTGTAGCACTGGTCTTGATGCTTTTCCAACCAAGAGATAACGCGTACATTGCCGGCCTTCTTAGCCGGCTGACTCAGCACATCGGAATCTAGAAGCCAGCTCACAGCTTGAGGCGTTTGGGAAACTCGCGCCTCCGCGGCGGCAGATCGTCCATCTTCACCGGACAGCCCTTGAGGACCGCCAGCCAATTCGTATTCTTGGACAGGCGACGGAATATGACCGCATCCTCTTCTGGGTCAAACACCGCCTCAAAGTTATCGCCCGGCTGCGCGGATACTAGACTCGCAGGTAGCGTCAGTCGGCGCTTGGCGTCTAGGGTCAAGATCATGGGTGGGATTATCCCACTCCGCCCGTAATTGTCAACCTACGCCCTTTCCCGCTAATGCCGTTTCCGCATACTCCCCAAGTCCGCATACGCCCGCCCAAACCCAAAGATCACGCCATGAGTCGCCGCGCTTCGACAGTGCCCGAGAAAGTCGCCTCGCCTACCGACACATAGAGATTGCGATCCGACACTGAGAAGTCCAGCTCCATCCGACGCCGGAGCCGCGATGCCAACGCTGCCACCAAATCCCGGTCCATCACGTGAATCTCCAACGCCTCGGCGCGGTGAATCCGCTCACCTTCCAGTCGGGCGAACCAAGGTGCGACCTCGCGGTGAGCGTAGACAACCACCCGCCTCGCTGCCTTGCCGGCCTTATGCAGACGCGCGGC
Organism: Steroidobacteraceae bacterium; assembly: GCA_050012215.1. Lineage (GTDB taxonomy): Bacteria > Pseudomonadota > Gammaproteobacteria > Steroidobacterales > Steroidobacteraceae > Bog-1198. Next base: position 49,488 of record JBEKHO010000009.1, on the reverse strand, counting down.
TTCGGGCAAACCGACGTCGATCCAAGTCTCGAGAACGCCGGCGAGATCGTGCACCGCGATGGTCGGCTCATCCGGATCGGACAGGCCCTTGGAGAATGCGATCCCCTCCGTGTACTCCAGACAGTAGGCCAGCACGCGCGTCACGAGATATTCGTTGGATTCCGAAGGGTGCTGTGCCACCCTCAACGACAACGTTTCATACACGCCGCGGTCGGAATCCGCGAGCCGCACCGTAAAGACGTAGATTGTGGAACTCAGCGCCACTCGAAACCTCGGTTCAACATCGCTGCGGAATGGTCAAAGAACCAGGAGCCCGTACCCTATGAAATTCCTCTCGACTTGGCAGCATCGACGGTCGAGTACTGATACACCTTGCGGCCTTGGAAGAACGTCATTTCGACCTTCACTTTGCCGATCTGATTTGTCGGCACCTTGAATAGATTGCGATCCAATACGATGAAATCCGCCGACTTTCCGACAATGATGGATCCGGTTTGGGCCTCCCGGCGTAATCCAGCTGCGCCACCGAGCGTATAAATCCGAAGTGCATCCTCCAATCCGATGGCTTCCTCAGGCCACAGGGTCTTCGGAGAATAATGGTACGGGTCGCTGCGGGTGACCATCGCTTCGATGCCGCCCCACGGATCCATCGAAGGCACCACCGAGGGCCAATCGGAGCCAGCCGCAAGCGGGGCGTGGGTGGCCAGCAGCGACCGCATCGGCCAATAGTGATTCGCACGCTCTCCGACGACGGCAACGACCGCGTCGATGATCGGCGAGGGATACCAGATCACGGGAGAGAACTCCGCCACGGCATTGAGTTGGGCGAAGCGATTCAGGTCCGGCGGCGCAATGTAGCCTGCATGCGCGAGCTCGTGGCGCAATTGACCGTTGGGATTCGCCCTGCGGGCGGCAGCAATCGCATCGAGGCCTTCTCGAATGGCCCGATCGCCCGCCGCGTGCATCTTGACCGTATAGCCGCGCCTATCGAATTCCACGACCTCCTTCGCCAGTACATCGGGATTGACGTGAAGGTCACCCGAGACCCTCCTGCCCTGGGCATCGGGCAAATAGGGCTCGAGCATGGCTGCCGTGCGTGCCTCGGTCGGCACACCGTCCAGGTAGATCTTGACGAAATTGGTGTCGACCAGATTGGACCGGTAGGTCGCACGCACTTTATCAATCTTGTCGTAATCGAGCACCGTATCCGGATTGACCTGCATGGCGAGTGTTGAAATACAGGTCGCTACGTACAACGCCAATTTGCCCTGTTTATCCGCAGCGGCATAGGCCGCAATGACCGGTGTCGAGGCGTCCGCTTCCTTCAGACCAATGAAGCCGAAGCGATGCGCGATCTGCTGGACATGCTGGGCGCTGCGGCGATATTCAGCTGCGCTGCGCTCGCTCACTGCCGCCTGGATTTTTTCCGCTGCCGCCTCGAGCGCTACGCCGTCGGGTCTGCCGTCGCTTTCCCGCTCGAAATGCCCGCCGGTGGGTTCTACGGTCTGCCCATCGACGCCGGCGAGCCGTAACGCCTCGGAATTGGCCCACACGTTATGCCCCGTATCATCCCGCAAGATGATCGGCCGGCCCGCCGCGACCCCATCGAGCCACTGACGCGGCGAGAGAATCGGGTAGCGCTTGAAGAAATCGCTGGCCCAGAAACCCCCGCTGATCCAGCCGCCGTTAGGGGTTCTCTTGGCGCACCCGGCAATCGCGTGTCGCAGCTGCGCCGGCGTCGCGGTCGACGGGAATATGCAATCGTATAATTCCCCCATTGCACCGTCGACCGCGTGCACGTGGTCATCGACCAGCCCCGACATGACCATTCGCCCCTCGAGGTCCACCACGCGAGTCGCTGGACCGACGAACGCGCGGATCGTGGCATCACTGCCGACGGCTAGATATTTGCCATCAGCGACCGCAAAACTCTCGACCCATGGCTGCGTCGGATCCTGCGTATAGACTGCAGCGTGAACGAATACTTGATCGGCGCTCGCGCCCGGCGCAGCGGTTGCAACCCCGAGGCTTCCACAGTACAGGATCGCGCAAGCGAGCAGATACAGGCGGCTGCGATCAGCTCTGGTCGTCATGTGGGTGACAGAATTTCCTTACGGCGAAATGGGTGTCGAAGGCAACTCGCTCTTCGACGGTCGGTTCATTATGACCTGATGCGCCGTCTCCCGCGACACGCACCCGGACAATAGGTTGTAGAGGCTGAATAGCTCGTACGCTACAAGGCCTGGCGTTCCTTGATAATCCGACCGACCAGCCCGTAATCGACCGCTTCTTCCGCGGACAGCCAGTGATCCCGTTCGATGTCCGCCAGTACCGTGGCAAGCGGTTTGCCCGTCTCTTGTGCAATGAGTTCGGCGATGCGCTGCCGCGCGCGGACGATCTCCTGTGCCTGAATAGCGATATCGCTGGCCTTGCCGCCAATGCCGCCGCTTGGCTGGTGGATCAGGAAACGCGTGTTCGGCAGGCAGAAGCGGCGCTCTTTAGGTGCCGCCAGGTAGACGTGGGTCGCCGCACTGCCTACCCAGCCGCTGCCGATCATGCGAACAGGCGCGCGGATGAACCGGACCAGGTCATGAATAGCATCGCCGGATTCCAGGTGTCCGCCGGGCGATGAGATGATCACATCGATCGGCTCAACCGAATCCGCATCGAGTGCGATCAGCTGGCGCGCGGCCTCGGCGGCACTTGCATCGGTGATCGTGCCGAAAATGAATACCGTCCGTGACTTGAAGGCTTTTTCCTCCAGAAAGGCGCTTCTCGGATCGGTCGGGCCAGCGGGCGGTGGGGATTCCATTGATTCTCCTCGTTGTATTGCTTAACGAACGAGACCCGCCGTTTGTGACAGAGGTTTTCAGGCTGGCTCAGCTGTGGCACAGTCGGGCCATGGACACCGACCGACAAAAGCTCGTCAATGCCGCCCACCGGCTCCTCGATTCCCGCGCAGACGCTGAGGATGCCGTGCAAGATACCTACGTGCGAGCGTTCGACACGTTTTCGGATTGGCGGGCACCGGAGCCGGCGTGGATGTATGCCGTGCTTCGGAACATCGCCATCGACCGGCGTCGCCGCCTAAGGACAGAGTCACTGCACGCAGATGCCGGATCGACCGCTGAGAGTTCGTCAAATCCACCGTTCGAGGTCAGGTCGGAATGCGAGGCGGCGATACGCCATCTCCTGAGCCGTGTCAGCGCCTCGGAAGCCGCCGCAATCTTACTGCGCGACGTGTTTGAGCTCGAATATTACGAGATTGCAGACATGCTCGACAAGAGTGAATCGGCAACCCGGCAGGTTATGCATCGGGCAAGATTACGTGCGCGCGCAAGCGAGGCGCACGCTGAAGCCGAGGAGTCCTACCTCGGACTTTGCTGCCGGGCCATTGAGGGGCGCGAGCCTGCTTTGCTTATGGAAATGCTCCAGGGCACTACCGCCCAGGCGCAGGCCTGCCCAGCACCTGTCGGGCGCGAGACGGGGGCACGCAGCGCCTCCGTGCTGGTGCAGATTAATGGTCGTTACGCTATCGCTCTGGTGTTAGATGGGGTGGTACTGTGCATCGTGCCGGTGGGCGTCCAGGCGATGCGGTCGGTCGAGGCGGCATAGCTCTCGACGCAGGAGCAACCCTGGCGATCCGGAATCAGAAGGTGATCATTGCTCCCAACAGTCCGAGCGCTGGGGTGCTGGTCGCCTTCATTGAAGTGAACGGCGCACCGGTAGAGCTGATGCAAATAGATCACTTGTTGCGGAAGGACTTGTAATCGCTTGTAGCGGTCCGCGCGTGCGGGCCGCGCCAGCAATTTACCTCGGGGCCGGGTGCAAAATCCTAGGCCGCGCGTCGAGTTTCGACGCCGGGGACGTGTCGCCATAGGGCAGCACATCCTTGGCGACGCAGCCGCCCAGATCAGGTGCCCTAAGCACTCTCAGAGAGGCTGGAGCTGCGGATACGCGGCAACAACCTCGTCCTTGAGCGTGTAGCCCTCCATAAACTCCGCCGGCCACCGCGACGGCCGGCCTGAGGAGAGCTCGACGCACGCGTACTCGATCTCGGCGCGCGCCAACGTGGCCCCATCGGCTTCGCGAATCACCTGGAAGCGGCGCGAGATCCGAATTCTCCGGGAGCCGGGAAGCAACCAGGTGGCGATTCGCACGACATCGTCTCGAAAGGCCGGACGTGGGTACGCGATGACGCTGCGCAAAACCACCATGCCCCGATCGAGCGACAGACAGCGCTCGATCGGTAAGCCCACTGCGGCGGAGTGATCCCACGCCACCCGATCGAACCAATTCATGTAGACCGAATTGTTCACATGGTCGTAGGCATCGATGTCCGCCGCGGTCACGCTCAACGTGATGGTGTGCGGCGCCGGGAGGTCCCAGGTCAAGTTAAATTCCTTGAAAGTCACGGCAGGAAATTGTACCCCGGAAGCTATTCAAGGTTGTGTCCTGGTCCTCGCCTGCCCCAAGGCCGCCCTCCTCCGCGGCACCCTGCTTCAAGATAGAATAGGCGCCCATGGGAGCGCACAAAAGGCCGATCGCAACATGTCTCTGCGCTCTATTGTTCTGCTTCGCCATTGCGAATCGATCAGCCTCAGATACCCCCGGTGAGGTGCCGGTCGGCGCGAATCTACCCGACGCCGCACTACAAGGGCTGAATGGCCCATCCAGGGCCCTGAGCTCGTTTCGAGGGCGGCCGCTGTTGATCAACGTGTGGGCCAGTTGGTGCGGACCGTGTAAGCAGGAAATGGCCTCCTTGGAACGGCTCGCCTGGCAGGAGCGCTACTTCGCGATCATCGGCATCTCGACGGACGATTATGCCGATAAAGCGCAGGGCCTTTTGAAAAACACCAATGCGACCATCAGCCATTTCATCGACCATGATCTTCAGATGGAGAACATGCTGGGCGCATCGCATCTGCCTCTCACCGTTCTCATCGACGCCAACGGTCGGGTGCTGCAGAAAATATACGGTGCGAGACAATGGGACGGCGCCGATTCGCTACGGCTTATCGACGAAACCTTTCGCAAAGGACTCCACCCGCGGTGAAGGGCCCTACGGACTCAAGAAACCTCTACGGCACAATGTCCGCGTAACGCTTCGACAAGGCTGGCAGTGGGATAATGCGCAGAATCGAATCTCGGTAGGCAGCGCTCGAATGCAGACAAACACCCGAGGTTAGAGTGAACGCAAATGTTCCATGACCTGCCACTTCGGCATATGACACCACCGCGGCATTCACCAGCAGGGACCGAGCGATGCGAATGAAGCCAAGCTCCGCCAGCTGCATCGACAGGCGCTTGATCGAATCGCGGCTGAGGTATTCGGCCTTACCCGCGCGCAGGGTTACGTAGTTGCCGTCCGCCTCGATGTAATCGATTGATTTGGGATCGAGCGGATATAGTTTCCGCTGTCGCTCGCCCACCAAAAAACGTGGCGGAACCACCTCCGTGTGAGCGAGTTCCATCCAATCCGAAGAAAGGCGAACGCTGCTGGGTGGCGCAGAGTTTAGCCGGTAATGAGCGCGAGTTAATGTGCGATCGAATCGCTCCGCGGCCACGGGCATCACAAGGTAGTCAAAAGCGCCCTCTTCGAAGGCCCGGGTCGCATGATCGGCGCAACTCGAAACCACGATGCCTAATGGACACCTGTCTGTCGCCACCGCGCGCAACAGGTCGAAGCCCGACATGTCCGGCAATTCCGCATCCAGAAGCATTATATCCGGACTAAGCATGCCCGCCGCGTCAATAGCCGCCTTGCCGCAGGCAGCCTCGCCCACTACCTGTATATCGTCCCTGCACTTACACAGCCCAAGCAGAGTATCTCGCGCATGGGCATGGTCCTCCACTATTAATATCTTCACGAGCACTCTCGGACTTGACCAGCAGAAAGCACCATGCTCATTGCCATTTATGTGTTCAAGCGGCGGGTTGCCATGGCGTTAGCTCTGCGCATTGCTGACCGCGGATGGATAGCTGGATTGAGTGCCGAAGTAACACTCGATGGCCTGCAGCTTGTCCTCTCCGAGGCGCAGGTACTCCACGTTTCGAAATGCCTTTCCGTTTTTGGTGCGGCAAACGTACATCACAAACGCCTCGTTGCCGCTTCCAAATACGCGCTGCAAGTCAAAGCGATCGATAAAATCAATCTGTGACTCCCAGCATTTCGTTTTGAAAGCGCTCTTACTGATGTGGTCGTCACCGGCTGCGCTCGTAAATGTGAAGTCGTCCGCCAGCAGCATGTCAACCGGGTGCCAGTCCTTTTGCTCCCACGCCGCATACCATTTGCGAATTGTCCTGTCGCTCTGCGGGCTCAGTCCGGTCTGAACGTGCGCACTCGCCATTGGCGGGATGCCTGCCGCTGCAGTGAGTGCGCACGCACCTGCCTCGAGAATCGTCCGGCGCGACATAACTTGGATTGTCATCCGAAATTTCCCCCCTGTACTCAGCGATTTCTGACCAACGTACAAATCCGTGATACGTCGATCAATCTCAGCTATGCGGATCCACCAAAGCAACCGGGCGCCAGTTTACGACTGAAAATCAAGGGCGTGCATCGCTTTGCGACATGACGGGCTAGAAGCACGACAAAGCGGATATAAAAGGCGTCCAAATTCAACTAGCCGAGGCCTCTGTGGCGACGGCGCTGCGGCGGCTTAGAGGTTTGCGCCCACCAGTCGTTCAACGGAGGCCCGGTAGTTTCTGCTCAGTTTAAGCTCGGTACCATCATTCAGTACGACCATATATTCGCCCTTGTCCAGTGGCCGAAGTTCCTTGACCCGTTCGGCATTCACCAAAGCGGAGCGGTGAATTCGCACAAATCCGGCTAGCGCCAGTCGCAGTTCCACGGCGGCGATCGTTTCACGCATCAACCAGCTCTTGCTCCCCACATGTACCGATACATAGTCTCGGTCCGCTTCGATCCAATCTATGTCAGCCAATCTAATAACGATTATTCGTCCGTTTACCTTGATCGGAAGGCGATCCACCGTCGATCGTGCGGTTGCCACTTGCAGATCCGCGGCCGCCTGCCGAACCCGCTGAACGATTGCGTTGTCAGTCGCGTGCGACATCGCCTCGCGCACACGTGACAGTGCAGCATCGAACCGCTCTTCGTTCACCGGTTTCAGGAGATAATCCAGCGCATGCACTTCGAACGCCCGTAGTGCGAATTTATCGTACGCAGTTACAAATACAACATTCGGGCGTTGGGCATCTGCAATGGCGCAAATGACGTCGAACCCCGTCATTCCCGGCATCTGAACGTCCAGGAATACCAAGTCCGGCCGATGCCTGTGAATCGCGTCCACAGTTTCTCGCCCGTTGCGGCATTCGCAGATGAGTTCCAAGTCCTCATATCGCTGTGAAAGCGCCCTTAGGCCGCGACGCGCAAGCTCCTCATCATCAGCTATGATGGTGCGGATCTTCACGCTGATGCTGCCGCGATGGCGCCGTCACAAGGTAGCCCGACAGCCGCCAACCTGAAGGGGAGTCTGATAACCACCGCGCACCCAGTGCCGTCAGTTCTACTGCCTATCGTCAGGCTTGCGTCGGTGCCATACAGTGCTTTCAGCCGGTCGGCCGAGTTCTGCAGGCCCATGCCGAACGCGTCCAAGGTGCCGCCGTTCAGTCCGGGGCCATCGTCCTCCACCGACACAACCAAAACCGCGAGTTCCCTGCGCACGGAGACCAATAGAGAGCCGCCCGCGTCGCGGGGCAGCACACCGTACCGTACTGCATTTTCCACGAGTGGCTGAAGAATGAGGGTCGGGATGAGGGCGTCGAGCGCCTCGGGGCCGGCCTCGATCACCGCGTGCAGCCTGGTACCAAACCGGTAACGCTGAATGCGCAAGTATTGCTCAATAAGCTCGATTTCCTCTGCAACGCGCAGCTCAGGAGTATCCAACCGCTGCAGCGTTGATCTAAGAAAGGTGGCCAGGGCATCGACCATAGCCGCAGCGGTCACGGAATCTTGTTCCCGAACCAGCGTCGCAATACCGTTCAGCGCGTTGAACAGGAAATGCGGGTTCAAATTCGATTGCAGGGCACGAAGACGAGCTGTGTCGGCCAATTTGAGTGCATTAATGACATTGGCTCGCTCTGATTCGAGCTCAAGCATGGCGTTAACGCCAAAATAGAGGGACGCCCACGTGAAGAGGATGATGGAGTAAAAGGGCCATTGGTAGAAGGAAAAAAGTGGTTCACGCGCTGTTTCAACTGCGTACTCGGAAAATATCGATCTCAACGAATCGAATTGCAGCATCGCTGTTAGCGACATGCGTAGGGAGATTTGTTCCACTAAATACCACAAAGGCGCGAGCAGTACGCTCGAGGTCAGCGCGACGGCAGCGAACACTACGTATGAGTGATGTAGCCGACGTGATCGTCGGTAGATGAGATGGGTACCAAGGGTGATGAGAAATCCGCAGATTGCCCAAATCGACGTATCGAGCAGTGTCGGCCAAAGGGCAAACTTTTGGCCCGCTGCTAACGCGCAGACCACATATGCGACTGCCCAACCACCGACCTGAAGCACTTTGAACAGACTGGCCTTGGAGAGCTCTCTGCCCGACCCCAGGGTGATGAATGGAGCATTCGTGGCGCGAGGCTCCGCGTCATCCGAACGCAGGGGGGGCAGGAAGTCGGCTCGGTGGGTCATCGAAATGCAGTGTACCGCGCCGTATACCAGGTAGGCTCTTTGGTATTGCTTCGGTCCGCTTCGTCGTGGATTTAGTCCCGTTCGTCGCGATGTTGAATGACGCTCGGTCCAATAAGTCAACTCGGCGGATGGTACGTTGCCGTGCGGAACGGTGAACGGATCCGCGGCGACTAACGTCTCGCGGATTCATCCGCGGGTTATTTGCGACCCGGCGTGTAGGTCGCCTGCAGAAAGAACTCGCGGCCGTACACGTTGTAGTTCTGAGTGCTGTAGGGCGCAATGGCCTCGCCCGGCTGTGAGTGGTCCGCCGGGGGCATGGCATTAAACGCATTGTTCAATGACAGGCTCAGTGCCAGCGAAGGCACGGGGCGGTAGCGCACGCTGAAGTCGACCAAGACCCAGGGTGCCACATCCCCGGCGCCCGGGAGCCCATAGCCGTCCGGGATTTCCTGCGCCACGTAATTGGGGGTCTTGCCATAGCGTTCCACGTAGCTGGTCACGCTGACGGGCCCGCGGGTCCACGTCACGGTAAGATTGGCCTTCGTCTTGAATTGCGTGCTGTAGAAGGGATTGTTCAGATCGTTGATAAACGGATCACCGGGAAATTGCTCGTAGAAGTGCTGCAGCACATCGGTATAGGACAGCCTCAGTGCGAAGCGCCCGAGGGCGCGCGCATCCCATTCCTCACCCGCTCCGAGGACAAGAGTCGACAGGTCCTCCTTGGCGACATTGGCTTTGGGCGTGTACACCGAGATCAGCGCGCCCGAGGCATTGCGTGTCACATCGGCAAGGGCGGTTACACAACTGGGTGAGTCGATGTTGAGCTGGCCGAGCCGGCAGGCCGCCTCTGTCTCGAGCAGCTTGTTGGCATCGATTGCGGCCACCTCGTTCCGAATCTCATATCGGATGAAGTCGGCGGTGACGGATAGCTTATCGATCGGCGAGATGATGGTGCCCAGGTCCCAGACTGTTGCACTAATGGGCTGCAGATTCTTATTGCCCGATGTGGTGCCGAAGATGAACTCGCCGAACTCCGGGCAGTTGCCGATGGTGGCCGGCGTGTAGCCCGCCTTGTAGCAGGTGTAGTAGTCGGTGAGATTCGCGGCGGTACCGCTGACCCCTTGGAACTCGTCCGCGAGCGTCGGCGCCTTGAAGGCGGTGCCGTAGCGGCCCCGAAAGAGGATCTGGCGGATCGGCTGATACTCGAGATTGACGTTGTACGTGGCCTTATCGACATTTGCTCCCTCGACGAGATAGTCGTCGTAACGGCCGGAGAGGTCTGCTTTGAGCACGGACAAGAGCGGCAGCTCGGCCTCGCCCGTGATCGCATAGTGCGAGCGATGCCCGGAGCCTGAGTTTGCGCCGTAGCCAAATGTGCCGTTGTCCAGGTAGCGCGGATCCGGCACATAATTCCAGCGTTGATCGCCGCCCTCCACCTGCAGGGCGACCCCGGCCTTGCCACCCGGCAGCGCAAACAGCTCGCTGTTGGTCAGTTGGGCCCGCGCAAAGCTCTCCTCCGTATAGGAATAGGAGGTGGCGTAGCCGCTGAAACTCGCATACTGCGCGGGCGTGATCGGCTGGTAAAAAGCGGCGTAATTCGGCTCGTACAGGTAGGCCTGCAGGTTGGGGTCGAAGCCCAGCTGCGGACCGTAGATCTTGCTGAAGAAGGACTCTATCGGCTGCGTGAAGAACAGGTGAGTGGCCTCAGTCAGCTTGTTGTCGGACCAGCTCATGTCGGCCAGCCAGTGCCAGCCGCTTCCGAACAGGCCCTTGACGCCGAGAGTCCCGCGCAGGGACTGATTGGTGTCCCTATTGAAGGTATTATCGAGTCCCCCGGCTTCCTCCGGGGAGAACGAATGCTGCAGATTGAGCGTGTCCTGGCCCAAGCGCGGATCCTCGTAGTATGCGAAGGGGCTGCCGGGGTCGTTGCCGCTGAAATACCCCTGCGGACCCAGGCTCAAGCGCGTCAAGTCGTGGCTGAACAGAGTTTCGCCGTAGATCTGCAGATCGTCGTTGATATCGAGCGTCGAGTGCAGGTAGATCTGGGTCTGCTCATCCCCATTCTGCAGGGTGAAAGCGCCGTCGTAAACGGTTCCGCAGTACTGCCCGAATGTCGGCTGCGTCGCGAGGTGTTCCGTGTGGCTCCACTCGAATGCCACATTGGCGCAACCTGCCGGATCTTCGAAGTAAGCCTGATTGCCATTCTGGCCAAAGGTGCCGATGACCGCATAGTCATGCTCTGCGGTCTGCGGCGTGGATCCCTGATTGTAGTATTGCTGTGTCAGGTGCCGCTGATACGCCCAGATCGGATCGCTCTTCTCGTACTGCAATCCGCCGACAATACTGAAATTGCCGAGCGAGAATCCATCGCCGATGGTGAAGCGCCGGTCCGTGCCGCCGCCATCATCGTAACCGCCGTAGCGTCCATCGATCATCAGCCCGTCCATGTGGGTTTTCATCACGACGTTCACAACACCGGCGATGGCATCGGAGCCGTAGATCGATGACTGTCCGCCCGGCAGGATGTCGATGTGATCCACCAGCACGGTCGGAATGCCCGCAATGCTCACGAAGCTTTCAGTGCCGTTGTACAGCTCCGGGTAGTTCGCGAACGGCAGGCCATTGAACAGGTACTTGGTATAGGAAGGATCGAGCCCAAAGAAGCTCGTGACCTTGGCGCCCTGCGTGTAGCTGCCGACCGCTTGGGCGCCATAGACGGCTCCCGTCGAAATCGACAGTCGCTGCAGCGCTTCGGCAACGTCAGCGAAACCCTTGGCCTGGATGTCCTCCGCCGTAATCGTTTCGACCGGTGTAAATGTGTTGATCTGCTTGGTCGGGATCAGCGAGCCGGTCACCACGATTTCTTGCAGTTCCGCCTGGTCATCGTCAGGCGACTTCACGGCCGCATTCTGAGCGACAGCTGTCGACAACATAAGGACCGACGACAGGGCGAGCCATGTGGTTGGCCTCAAGTCCGTGAGTTTCATTCTTCTCCCTGTGGCGGACTGCGACACACCTGCGTCAGGTGCGTTCGCGTTCAGCTCGTATCCTTCGAAAGCTAACAGCGGCCCTCGAGCTGGTCCAATATAGAATCGTGCTAAGTTGCTTCATTTGAATTATGTGCACGACGACGAGAAGGACATTGCATCTCATTCGTCTCGAATGAGCATCCCCGGATTAGCGAATATATAAGGTGATAAAGATATGTTATCGGCACGGTCGTTTTGCAGATGCTACTGTTGCGCGCACGACGAAAGAACGAAACAAAAGTCGAAACTCTTGAACACCCGATTGCTGCAACGTGCACTGTTTGCCGTCGCTGTGCTGCTCGCCTGCCTCCCGCCGGCGGGTGTCTTGGCATGGAGCCTGTCGGGACCCGGCAAGGACAAGCTCTCCGAACAGCACGGGCGCTACGTCCTGAACCGCGGGTTCGAGGACCTATACGATTCGGCCTTCGTGCTCACGAACGCCGGCAAGGGTGCGCCTCGGGTGGTGAGCGAGTCCGAGCTGGCCGACGCGCTGGTTGACTACGATGTCGTGCTTTTTGGGGAGATCCACCGCCATCCAGGCGTTCACCTTCAGGAGCTCAGACTGCTGCGCTCGCTGTATGAGCGTAATCCGCGGTGGATACTTTCGTTCGAGCAGTTCGAGCGCGACGTGCAGGGCGTCGTGAGTGATTACGTGGCCGGCCGCATCGGCGAGCGCGCGCTGATCGACAAAGGCCGTGCCTGGGACAATTACTTAACTTCCTACCGGCCGCTGCTCTCGTATGCGCGCGAGCATCAGCTACCAGTCATCGCGGCGGAAGCGCCGGTCTGGTCAATCGTCTGCATCGGCCAATTCGGGCCGGACATACTGGAGCAGTTCACGCCAACCGAGCGTTCCTGGGTCGCGCGGGACCTGCACGTGACCAGCGACGCCTATCGTGACAAATACATGCAGTTTCAGTCGGGCAGCGCCACTCACGGCGGCGGGGGGGCGACGACGCCCGAGGCGCAACTGAAATCCGAGCGCAGCTTCACCGCTCAGGTGGCCCGTGACGACACCATGGCGGAATCCATCGTGCTGGCGCGGCGGCAGTATCCGGGTCGCAAGGTGTTGCACATCACCGGCGGCTTCCATGCCGAGGGCTTCCTCGGTACGGTCACGCGCCTGCGACTGCGCGACCCGACGCTCAAGATTGCCGTGATCGATGCTGTGGAAGTGACCGACCGGCGCGCACCTGGATTTGCGTCGGATTTACGAACCGACGCGACGGCGCTGCAGCTCGTTTATCCGCTCCCCGAGGAATTCGTGGAGGGCGAAGATCAGAGTGATTTCATCCGCAGCATCAGCGCCAAACGCAAGGCCAATCCGTGCAGGTACACACCGCCTGGCGCGACGGCCGCCGCTGCGGCCGCGACGACGGTTGTACCATCCGCCACCGTGCCGCGGGCGGCACCGGACAGCCCGGTCATCGAACATGCGCTACAGGTTCGTCTGCATCCCGCCGCGCACCGACTCGAGGTGCACGACCGACTGAAGATCCCTGCCGTGCTCGTGGATCACGATTTTAGTTTTCTGCTCAACGCCGACCTGAAGGTCCGAAGCACGTCGCCGGGGTTGCGTCTCGCCATTGTGAAGCGGCGCGTGCTTGCCGGCGCTGTGGGCATGGATCGAGAAGACCACGATCCGAACAACCCGGTGCGCGTCAATGTGTATCGCGTGCTCGGCGTGAGGGAGCACAGCGACCTCGCGCTCGATCTGGCTTACGAGGGCGTCATCGACAATCCCATCCGGGAACAAGGCCAGGCTTACGCGCGGGGATTTAGCGAAACGCCCGGCATCATCGAGGAGCGCGGCGTGTATCTGGCCGGATCGAGCCACTGGGTTCCCGAGGCGCACGGTACGCTCCTGCGCTACCGACTGCACACTGACCTGCCGGCGGGCTGGAAGTCCGTGAGCCAGGGCCTGCGAGGGGAGGATTCCAGCACAGGTCCGCACACATCGCCGGATCGCGTCCATGAGGTCTGGGAGGTGGCCACACCCACCGAGCAAGTCCATTTGATCGCCGCGCGCTTCACCGAGTACCCGCGCGATGCCGGTGCCGTGAAGGCTTATGCGTTCCTTCGGACCCCGGACGAAGCGCTCGCGGCGCGCTACCTGACCGCGACGGCACAGTATTTGAAGATGTATGACGGCTTGTTCGGTCAATACCCCTACGGCAAGTTCGCCTTGGTCGAGAACTTTTGGGAGACGGGCTACGGGATGCCGAGCTTCACGTTGCTCGGACCGCAGATCATCCGCTTCCCGTTCATTCTGACGTCTTCATATCCGCACGAACTGTTGCACAACTGGTGGGGCAACGGCGTGTTCGTCGACTTCACGGGCGGTAACTGGTGCGAGGGCCTCACCGCCTACCTTGCCGATCACCTGCTCGCCGAACAGCGCGGCCAGGGTGCCGTGCATCGCCGCGACATTTTGCAGCGAGTCACCGATTTCGTGACGCCGGAGAATGATTTTCCGCTGACGCAGTTCCGCAGCCGCTATGACGCCGTCACGGAAGCGATCGGCTATGGGAAAACGGCGATGGTCTGGAACATGCTGCGCGAACGCGTCGGCGATGCACCGTTCCTCGCGAGCCTAAAAACCTTCTACCGCGACAATCAGTTCCGGGCCGCCAGCTTCGATGACATCCGCCGCAGCTTTGAGGCCGTTACCGGCCGGGACCTCGGGCCGTTTTTTAAGGAATGGGTCACGCAGAAGGGTTTGCCGGAGCTGCGCCTCGATCAGGCCACGCGCAGCGGCAACGACGTGACCGTGCGCCTTGCGCAGGCTCAGGCTCCGCCCTGGTTTGCGCTCGATGTCCCGGTTGCGATTTATACGGCCTCGGGCGTGCAGCTGCGCTCCATCGTGATGACGGCCGACCAGCCGACCGCCACCGGCAGCTTTACGCTGCCCTCCCCAGTGACTCGCGTCGACATTGATCCGCAGTTCCAGGTGTACCGGCGACTCAGCCCCTTGGAGACACCGCCTGCGCTGTCCAAGGCCTTTGGAGCGAGTCAGGTGCTCATCGTCGTACCCGCCGCGGACGCCGGGACGAGCTACGCCGGATTCGTCAAGGCCTGGAGCCGGACCGGTGTCGAGGTCGTTGATGACCGAAGCCTCTCGAGCCTGCCCCATGACCGCCCGGTCTGGATCATTGGCAGCAACAACCGCTATGCGGCCGCCGTGAGCCAGGCTCTTGGTATTTATGGTGCCGCATTGGACGCAGGCGCCCTGCGGCTCGCTGATACCACCTATGCGGCAGGTGCCAAGAGCATCGTGGTCGCGGTACGCAACCCCGAGAACCCGGCCACGGTTCTCGTGTACGTCTCGGCACCCACCGCGGCCGCCGCCGAGGGTCTGGCGCGCAAGCTCCCGCACTACGGCAAGTACTCTTGGCTCATCTTCCAGGGTGATGCACCCGATAACGAGGCCAAAGGCGAGTGGCCCGCGAGCCAGTCGCCGCTCGTGCAGGTATTCCAATCCCAACCGGCCGCCCTGCCCGCTCTTCCGGTTCGCCCTGCGCTGGCCGAACTGCCGCCGCAGTTCGATGCCGGCCGTCTGAAGGCCGACGTCGAATGGCTCGCCGATTCTGCGCGCGAGGGCCGCGGCATCGGGACGCGGGGTCTCGATGAATCGGCCAACTACGTGGCAGACGCCTTTCGGCGCATCGGCCTGAAGCCGCTACGGCCCAGTGGCGATTATTTCCAGAACTTTGCCGTCAACGGACCGGATGGCAAGCAGGCCGCAGTTCGCAATGTCATCGGCGTGCTGCCGGGATCCAATACGGCTTATGCGCACCAGTCGGTGCTGATTTCGGCGCACTACGATCATCTCGGCCGGGGCTGGCCAGATGTCCACTCCGGGGATGAGGGGAAGCTCCACCCTGGCGCCGACGACAACGCTTCCGGTGTCGCCGTCCTGCTCGAGCTCGCGCGCACGCTTGCCGACTCTCATCCCGAGCGCAGCATCATTTTTGCCGCCTTCACGGGCGAAGAAGAGGGGCTGTTGGGATCGCGGGAATACGTACGCAGAGCCAAGGGCCCGGATGATCCCTGGCCACTGGGCGGCGTGATGGCCGACCTCAATCTCGATACGGTCGGGCGTCTGGAGACGGGGAAGCTCACGGTATTAGGCGCTGATTCGGCGCGCGAATGGCCCTTCATCTTCAATGGCATCACGGCCACGATGGGCATACCGATCACCGTCGTTACCAAAGCCGTAGACGCCTCGGACCATACCGCCTTTGTCGAGGCGGGAATCCCGGCCGTGCAGCTTTTCGCCTCGACCGCCGTGGACTATCACCGGCCGAGTGACACGGCTGCAAAGATCGATGTCGTCGGCCTCGTCACGGTCGCGACCGCGCTGAAGGAAGCCGCCGACTACCTTGCCAGCCGCCCCGATCCGCTGCATTACACGGGCGCCGCGGCTGCCTTACCCGTGGTGGCGGCCCGTGCGCCGGATGCCGCCCAGGGCGCTCCGAAGCGCGCCGCGACCGGCATCGTGCCGGACATGACCTATGAGGGCGTGGGCGTGCGTGCCGCGAGCATCGCGGTGGGATCCGGTGCCGACAAGGCCGGTCTGCAGACGGGAGACCGTGTGCTAGCCATCGCCGGCACCCGCACGCCCGACCTCAAGGCGCTCGCAGGGGCTTTGCAGCAGTTACATCCGGGCGAGACGGTGGAAGTCGAATTCGCGCGCGATCAGAAAACGTTGAAAGCTCAGCTCACGCTGGGAGAACGCTAACTAACATGAGGAAGAACAGGATGAGCATCACGGCGATAGCTAACGCCGCTCGCCCAGCAAGGCGCGGACCCTGGGCGGCTGCGATCAGTGCATCGGCAGCGCTGCTGACCGCAGGCGCGCCGGCCGTGGCGCAGGGCAGCGCCGATGCGTCTTCTGCAACGGCTGCAAGCCCCGAGCTCCCCGTGCACGAGATCCCCAACCTGGGCTCCGGCGCGGAGTTCTATTTCTCGCCCGACAGCACCCATCTGATCGGCGATGCCAAACGCGAGGGTGACACCAGTTATCACGTCTACACACTCAAGATCGATGGCACCGACATCCGCCGCATCAATGACAAAGGCGATGATGCCTGCTCGTATTTCTTTCCCGACGGCAAGCACGTCATCTGGACGTCCACGAAGGACCACCCGGAACTGGCCGCATCCAACTACTCGGACCCGACCGACTATCCGCGCGGCGCCGAGCTGTACACCTCGGATCTCGAAGGACACCACGTCAAGCGACTGACGCACAACAGCGTGTACGATGCCGAGGTTTCGGTCGCTTCCAATGGCCAGTGGGTTCTTTTCGGCAGCCAGCGCTCCGGCAAGATGGAGCTGTGGAGGGCCCGGCCGGACGGGCGCGACCCGGTTCAAGTTACGCACCTGGATGGCTGGGAGCCGGGCGGCGCATTCATCTTCCGCGATAACGATACGATCATCTTCCGGGCCTGGCGCACGACCGATGCCGCCGCCCATAAGCAGCCGCTGCCGATGACGCTGTACACCATCCATGCCGATGGCACCAGACTCCAGGCGCTCACACACGATGAGGGGACCAACTGGTCGCCGTATCCGGCCCCCGACGGTCATCACTATGTGTTCGTCAAGGTACTGCGACCCCATGTCTACCAGATCTTCCTCGGCGATCTGCACAGCGACGAGCAGACCCGCCTGACCTACAGCGAACTCTTCGACGGCTATCCGTCCATTTCACCCGACGGTCACTGGCTAGTGTTTACTTCAACGCGCGGCTCTGTTGCAGGCTCGCATGTCACCCACGTATTCCTGCAGGACATCTCGAGTCTGCATATCGGGCCGCGTTGAAGGCTCACCCTCAACTGCGAGGAGCGGCGACGACCCAGTCGCACTCCTAGGCTAACCTACTTGCCGGAGTTGCTTTTCCCCGCGCCGTTTTTGCCGCCGTCGGCGTCCGATGTGCCCTGTAAATTCTCCAGGGTCAGTTGCGCGAACTTCTCGTACAACCAATCCATGCGCGTCGAGTCCATGCCTCCCGCGAGACCTCCCAGCGCGTAGTCCGCGTGCACTTCGAACCGGCCGATTTCCTTACCCTGCAGATCGCGTGTGACGACATCGCCCTTGACCATATCCGCCCCCGCCATAAACCCGAACGCAATGGCGCTGAAATTCGAGCGGGCCCGCATGTCGGTGATGACGATATCAATAGATCGTGTTGCGAGACCGCTGTTTTCATCCAGCAGCTTACTGGTCTGCATGCTGCGTTTGACGGTATCGAGGAGGGTCTGCGGGTTGAATTTGACGTTGTCCGCGACCTTCTTTTGCGCATCCTCGGACAAACTGATCGAGACGGACTTGGCGAGGGGTCCGCTGGACGCATTGAAATGCTCCGCCGGCGTGACATCGGCCCGCCGCACGCCTGAGGCACAGGCACTGCACCAGCGCTTGATGGTCGCAATCCTGCGATTTTGCTCCAACAATTGCGATTAATCCGTTTCAGCGATCTGGTATGCCATTGGCGGTGGATCCGCGTTATGCTTCAATAGGCTGGAGGACTACCGGTCAGAATGGCGTATGGTTAATGTCCTAACATCCCCGACCCTCCGTTTGGCGTTGCGCATCGTCGCATTCTCGTGTTTTGCAGTTGGCGCGCTGGCGCAGGAAGCTGCGCCACCTGGCAGCGACCTCGGCTCTTTTGCTGCGAAGCGATTTCCTCAGCCTGTGCGTGTCGGCGATCTGATTCAACGGCCGGTACTCGCGCCATTGGAGAGTCGACCAATACTCGGATACGTGCGTAGCGTCGTTCGGCTCGCGAACGATGAGCTCGCGATTGTCATCCAGTACGGCGGGTTTTGGGGTCTCGGCAGCCGCGACATCGCCGTCCCTGCCGATGGGATGGTGCTCTTGGGTCAGGAACTCGAGGTGCTCGACTTCACGCCGCAGAATCTGCGGGCGTTCCCGACTTTCGCGGCGAGCAGCGCCACCGTGCTCGGCCCCGATGAGGTGATCCACATGGGCTTGGCACATCCTTCGCATTGATGACGGAATGGCCCAGTGCAAAGAGCGTCAACTGAATGACAAAAGCCAAACCTAGACGACTTCATCCGCTCCCGGTGCGGGTCATGCATTGGATCAATGCTGTCGCTATGATCGTCATGATCATGTCCGGCTGGGGTATCTACGACGACTATGTCATCATCCATGGACTGCATTTCTCTTCCAATTTGCGCCTCGGCAGCTGGGCCGCTCCGAGCTTGCTCTGGCATTTTGCCGGCATGTGGGTGCTTGCGTTGAACGGGCTCGCGTACCTTGTGTACGGCGTCGTGACTGGCCGACTGCGGGAGCGGATGCTGCCGATACATGCTGACGCTCTTGTGCAAACCGTCCGTGAGACGCTGCATTTCAAGATCAGTCATGACGATCTGACGGTTTATAATGCGGTACAGAAATTGCTTTATATCGTGGTCATCCTAGCGGGAGTCTCCCAGGTCGCGACAGGCCTACTCGTCTGGAAGCCGGTTCAGTTTTCGTCGGTGGTGGCGCTCCTCGGCGGGTTTCAGGCAGTGCGCATCGAGCATTTCATCGGTATGTGCGTGATCGTCGGCTTTTTGATCGTACACGTTGCGCTCTCCTTGCTCGTGCCGCAAACCCTGTGGGCCATGTTGAGTGGGGGTCCGCGTCTGCAGCCGCGAGAAGAATCGCCGTGAAGTCGCCGTTTCGACCCAAGAAGCTGCCGGATCCTGCCATTCTGGACAATCACCGCGGGCGGATTCGGCTTCTCGAACGTCGGGGTTTGATACAGGGCGGTCTTTCGCTCGGTGCGCTCGCCATGCTGACGGGATGCGACGTGACCTCGGATGCTTCCGTCGACAAGGGATTGCGTCTGATGTCTGCGTGGAACGATCGGGTCCAAGCCGCGCTTTTCGATCCGAGTCACCTGGCGCCAACCTACCCCGCATCGATGATTTTGAAGCCGCCGAAATTCAACGCGTATTATGACATCACGAAAGTGAAACCGGTCGATGCGATGGATTGGAAGCTCGAGCTTTCCGGATTGATTTCGGATAAGCGGCCTTGGAACCTCGAACGTCTCCTGACGCTTCCCAGGAGCGAGATGGTGATCAAGCATATTTGCGTGGAGGGCTGGGATTACATCGGTGGATGGTCTGGCCCTACATTGCGCAGCTTCCTGGAACGAGTGGGAGCAGACGTGCGCGCCAAATATGTCGCCTTTAAAACGGCGGATGACTATCCCAGCAGCATCGATATGGCGACGGCGCTGCATCCGCAAACCCTGCTGGCCACCCAATACGCAGGCGAGCCGCTGGCCGACCCGTTCGGCTTTCCTGTGCGTCTGCGTATGTCGACCAAGCTTGGATATAAGAATCCCAAGTGGATCACCGCGATCGAGGTGACGAACCGATATCCGGGGGGTTACTGGGAAAATTTGGGCGAAGGCTGGTTCGCCGGCATCTAGGCGCCCCCGCTCATGATAGAGCCACGCGCATGAAGGTGGAGGCAAGCTGGACGCTCACGCGAACGCCTGTGGTGAAATGACCGGAAACCTTGGACTTGCCGCTGACCCGGGCGCCATACGGTACCGGGACTTCGAGCACGCGTAGAGCAAGTTTTGCCGCGCGCATCTGCATTTCGAGATTCCATCCATAGGTCATTTCGTTCATCCCGAGGCGCAGCAGGTCAGAACGACGGATCGCCCGAAACGCGCACATGTCGGTGTATCTTGTGCCGTAGAGCCATTGGATCATCGCACCGGCCAATCGGCCCGCGACCACCTGATGCCATCCCATGCTACCCCGTTCGCGCTCACCCCGCGTACGCGAGCCGATGACGAAGTCTGCTTCGCCCGACAGAATCGGGTCTATCAGCAGTTCAATGAGGTCCGCGCGGTCGCTGCCGTCACCGTCCATGTAGATGAGGATCGCCTCTTCGTCCGCCGCCAGCGCCCCGAGCCAACAGGCGCGGCCGTAGCCGCGACCCGCCGCGATCACCTCGGCCCCGGCCGCGCGCGCTTTCAGCACCGTCGAATCGGTGCTGTTGCCGTCGGCCACGATGATGCGATCGACGCGATGCCGGGGAACGTGGGCGAGGGCCGCGCCGATGGAACCCTCCTCGTCGCGCGTCGGGACGATCAATACAATGGGTGCTCGCGCCGCCACCGCACTCATTCGGATCCGCCTCCGGGCCATTCGAATCGATGGGCGCATTCGACCAATAGCTGGCCGAGCCGGTCGGCCGAGTCGAGGGACACGCCTGCCGATAGTCTCAGAAAAGCTTCATCGCCGTCGTAGCTTATCCAAGCTGCTCCAACTCGGGGCACTCGAAAGCCGAAGCTTACGCCCACGGTCAACGGCACACCGCGTACCCGCGCCGCCGCCACAAGTTGATCGATAAAGAGTTCGAGCGGCTTGCGGAAATTTAATCGCGCATCGAGGAAGCGAAGGGCGATAACGCCGCCGAGGTGCTCATAATGTTCCGCTTCGGCACAATCTGGATGCGCTGCCTCCGACGGAAAAGAGCACGCCATGACCGGCGCCCTCTCCCACGCCGCTGCCCGCACGGATTCAGCGATCGCCGCGGCACAGGCCGTTTGCTGCCGTAAAAAGCCGAGGTAAGCGTTGCGCGATACCCTTGGCAGCACCAATGTGTCCGTCGTTATGGCGCCGATCCCGCGCCGCCAGTGCTCGAACCGGGCGGCGAGGCCCCGCTCCACGATGACTATGCCCGTCGGACCCAGGTCGGCGCCCAACTGCAGATATTTGCAGCCGCTTTCGTAGTACAGCACTCGCACGCAGCGGCGGGGCTTTGCAAACGGGTCGAAGCTTCCGGACAGCAAGGTCCCATCGACCACGAACCAGGTTTCGCGCTCGCAGAGGACATCAGCGGCATCAAGCAATTGGGGCAGATCGATCAGCCTCAATTCAGACGAATTTGTCAGCGGATCGACGAACACGACGCGCGGGCGGTGCTCAACGATGCCATCGAGCATGTCCTTGCGGGCGCCGCCGCGGGCAATTGTCAGGTCGAAGAATGGCAGTGATTGCAGTTGATGTCGGGTCTCGAAGTAGATACCTGGATTGACCAAAATTCGATCCCCGGACCTCAGCACCTCGCGCAGAAGGAAGGTCTCGATCAGCGCGTAGGCTGTCATGCCCGAGGAGGTCAACAGCAGTCGCGCGCGCTCAGCATCAATTCCTAGCATGCCAATATACGCCGACTCCTGAGCGAGAACTTCTGCGCCGCCATAGCGCGCATACGCCACCACGTCACGCTTGAACGGGAGCGGAAAGGAGCTGAGCGAGGTGCTCTCCTTCACCGCCGGGGCATTCGAGGCAACCAGGCTCCCGAGAGCGCCGGCCAGTCGATAAGCGCATCGCAGCGTGTGTTCAGACGGGATGAAGCTGGCCCTGCGAGAGAGCGACCCGCGCAGGAACTCGTGTGCCTGCGCACAGAGGGACGCACAAAGCGCGCAGGTCGGATCGCTGGCGCCGGACACCGTGCACTCGCGCCGATGCAGAAACCGCTTCATGTGCTCGATGGCTTGCCGCAGGCGCCGGACCGCATCTTGTCTCAGCTCCACATCGACACGCTCCATCCATGGGAGGGTTCCTTGCGCGTCGGGCACCCAGGCGTGCCTAGCACTCTTCACCGCGGCTGTTTGCTCCGCAACTTCAGCGCCGTCCGCCATCGCGCTACAGACTCCAGCGCAAGCCGCAGCTCGCGCAAGCCGAGGGGGGTGAATCGCTCAAGAGCGCGGCCCGGAAGCTCTGGTAGCCCGGCCCATTCCAGATTTCACGGAGCGACTGCTGCGAGGCGTCTCCCAGCGTGAAGCTCTCATATCCGCGCATCGAAAACGGCGCAATGCAGCAGGGAATCGCTCTCCCGTGTGCGGTAAAGTACATGAGTGTCCACGGGCGGCGGCAGATCGACCAGGGCTGTTGCCCGTCGGCACGCGTAAGACTCGCTTCGGGCTCGCCCGCACCCGAGGCATCGAACTTCACGCCACGCTCTGCAGCGACCTGGCGAGCCTCCTCCAGGTACCTTGCCTCCTCGGCCTGCAGGCGCTCGAACAACGACGACTCCAGTCGCGCCAATCCCTGGCCCTCCGGAAAATGCACCAGCCGCTGCAGATGGACTTCCGGAACGCCCAGATCGGCCGCGAGTCGGATGAAATCCGGCAGCTGCTCGAGCGTTTCGCGCAAACCGGTGAGCCACAGCGACAAACGCGGATTGGTGGCCCGCAATTGCTTTTTGAGTGCGACGAAATCTCCCACATTGCGCACGATGCGCTCGAACCAGTCACGCCCGCGGACGAGCTTGAACGCCTGCGCTTCGGCGGCGTCCAGCGAGATTCGAAGCTCATCGAGGCCCGCCTCGATCAGCTCGCGACCCTTCTTGGGTCGCAACAGGGTGCCGTTCGTGTTGAAGAGCACGTAAGCGCCGCGCGCCTTCAGATAACGCACCATTTTTGCAAGGTCTTTCACCATCATCGGTTCGCCGATACCGTGCATGACCACGCGCGCGATCTTGGGAAATTGGTCCACGATACGCGTGAAAAGCTCCCAGCTCATGTCAGCGGGGGGCTCGAGCTCCTCGTAAGTTCGCGGACAAGTGGTACATAGCAAGTTACATCGATTGGTCGTTTCCAAGTAAAGACACACGGGCTCCGCATCGGCGATGGCCGATCGATTCTCCGACACACCTTCAAAGTAGCGACGCGGGTCAAGTGCTGTGGGGGGCATCGAGAATCTCCAATTGAGTAACAGGCCTTTGGAGGGTCGCTTGCAAAACCACAATCCCGAGGAAGGGTACGTAGATAAGCGATTGAGCGGTGAGACCGGTCGGGTGAGGCATCACGTACATCAGGATGCACGCGACGGTGAGCCATAGGAGCGGCGCGGACACGCGAAAGCATAGGAACGGCACGAGCCACGTGAAATACCAGGGATCATGGGGCGAGACACAGACTGTAAAGGCGCCCCCAATGAGTGCGACATTCTCGAGCGCGCCGCTCCTTGCCCGCTTCGCTGAGAACAGGATCCATAAACCCGTGGCGATCAGGAACACCGCCACGGGCGCCACGAAGACGAGGAGCGGATCTTCCGGCAAATGCACGAGCTTCCTCAGCAACGAGAGAAGCCAGACTCCGCTACCATCTCGCAGCCCTTCCTCGGTGGCGTAGCCCGACGCAAATCCGAAGACCGAGGTCCCGACGCCCAGATAGGGTGTATAAAGCAGAAGCAAGGTCACCGCGAAGGAGGCCGGCATGCGCCAATCCCAACGTCGGTAGAGCGCGGGCGCCGCGATAATTGGGTAATATTTGACCAACGTCGCAGCCGCAAGTGCCGCACCGGTCCAAATCGGGGCGCGCCGCGAGGCGGCCAGGAAGGCGAGCAACAAGCAGGCAATCGCGATCGCATCGACGTGGCCGGAACCGGCGAATTCCCAGATGGGCAACGGATGCCATGCGTATAGCAGGACACGGGTAGCCGGCAGGCCACGGCGCCGAAGGAGCGCGATCAAGCACGCGATGGCGACCGCCTCGAACCCGACCAATCCCAGCTTCATGGCAAAGACGCTATCGCTCACTCGCTCGATGCCCAGAAAAGCTAACTGGGCAGTCGGCGGATAGATGGTGTGCGCATAGTCGGCTCGATTGATGTTGGGGTAGATTGATTCATCGCGCAACGGCGCGAGTGCGGGGTCGGCCGGTATGAAGCGATAAGGATTGATGTGAGCGGCCTGAACGCGGCCATCCCAGACGTAGCGGAAGACATCGGTCGACAACGCTTGCGGCGCGAACAGCGCGATGGCACGCATCAGCGCGGCGACCACCAATATTGCGGCGAGCGCGGAAGTCTCTTTTCCGGTCGCATGGAATTTTGCCCTGACCACGCAGAAACCTGCGTAGCCGTAGAGCGCCACCAGCCCAAAGAAAGCCGCAACGAACGCTCCCATCGACCAATCCCACAGCAGCCTCAATGCGACCGCAGACAGGAACAGGCTGAAGCCGGCTGAGATCCAAAACGCGGCGCGCAAGGAAGTGAGCCACTTCATGCAATCGGGCACCTAGGTTGATCAAAAATGGCAGCCAATGCGGCGCGCGTGTTTGGAGCGGCGTACCTCACCGGTTCCTCGATCGACCGAGAGGGAGGTTGCGCCAGCTCGGCCAGGAGCTGGCGCAACGACATGCCATCGTCCACGTCGTACCAGGATTCCAAGGAGATGAGTTCCAAGCCCAGCTCAGCCGCTCGACGACGGGTTTGCGCGGCTACGTCCGGCGTACTCCAGGCGATCTCCTCGAACAGCCGGCGGTGCGGCGCTTTGAGTCCCAGAAAATAGTAGCCTCCGTCCGTCGACGGACCGAGGACTGCCCGATCTCCCGGAAGCGCGAGATGTCTGGCTGCATCGATCAAAAAGGCCGTCGGCAGCGTGGGGCTGTCGGAATTCACCACGCAGGCGGCGAGGTGCCCGCGATCCAGCATCGTGGTGGTGGCATGGAACAGACAATCGCCAAAATCCGGTAGGCTACATTCCAGTAGCCGCACCGGCTCCGGCAAGTGATCACGGAAAAATTGCTCGGTTCCGGCGGGTCCATAGGCTACGTACGCGCTGATGGGGACCTCAATGCTTGCCTGCAGCAAATTGGCGGTGATGTCTTGGAGGAAAGCGGTGTTCAAGCTAGCTGCATTCTCGGCGCCTATCTCCGGGATGAGGCGCGTTTTGGCCCGGCCTGGCACCGATGCCTTGCCCATGACCGCCATGGCGCACTCCGTAGTATTTTTTTCTTTCATCGGCGTACCCCTAAAGACTTCTCACTTAAGCGAGCGTATTGCGGTCGAGGCGCAGATAGCACTTGATCTTAGTCAATGCAGCGGCGGAAGGGTTGCCGGAAATCGCCCCCTGGTCGGCGGAAAGATCTCAATTTTGGCGATATTTCGCAAAATCTGTCCTCATTGCCTCCCTGGGCGCGCATGAATCGTTCCGCCCCGCATTACCTGCTGCGCGAGCTGCACTACGGGCAGGTGCAGCTCGCCGACGGTCCCCTCAAGCGACAGGTGCTTGAGAATCATCAACTGCTCCTCGATCTCAACGAGGAATCATTGCTGCGCCCCTTTAGAGTGCGGGCGCACCTGGCGGCTCCCGGCAATGACCTCGGGGGCTGGTATGACGCTGACGCCTTCGCGCCCGGAGCGACGTTCGGTCAATGGCTGAGCGCCTTATCACGCTTTGCACGCATCTCAGGCGATCAACCCTCCCAAGCGAAGGCGCACCGCCTGGTTCGCGGGTATGCGGCGACCATCGACGCGCGCTTCTACGCAAACAATCGTTTCCCGGCCTACACTTACGACAAGCTCGTCGGCGGCCTGCTCGACGCCCGATACCGCGCCCGAGACCCCGCCGCCCTGGACGCGCTTCGAAGCACCACCCAAACCGCACTCCCCTACCTGCCGAGCCACGCCGTTCCGCGCAACGAGCACAGCCGGCCATACGAGGACTTCACGGCGCACGCCTGGGACGAAAGCTACACGCTGCCCGAGAACCAGTTCCTCGCCTGGAAGTTGACCGGCAATGAGCGCCACTTATTGCTGGCGAAGCGTTTTATGTATCACGAATTCTTTTCGGCCCTCGCCGCCGGCGAAGACGTGTTGCCGGGCAAGCACGCCTACAGTCACGTCAATGCGCTGAGCTCCGCCGCCCAGGCGTATCTGTCGCTGGGTACTTCGGGGTACTTGCAGGCCGCGGAGCGGGGCTTCGGCTTCATCGACGCTCAAAGTTTCGCCACCGGGGGATGGGGACCGGACGAGCACTTCGTAGAGCCTGCGAGCGGTGCGCTCGGCGCCAGTCTCGAGGGCCAAAAAATGAGCTTCGAGACACCCTGCGGCGCTTACGCACACTTTAAATTAACCCGTTATCTGCTACGAATCACGCGGGATGCTCGATATGGCGACAGCATGGAGCGCATCCTCTACAACGCGAGTCTCGGTGCGCTGCCCATCCAGCCGGACGGGCGCGCGTTCTATTATTCCGACTATACGCAGCATGCCCAAAAGACGTTTCATTGGGATCGCTGGCCGTGCTGCTCGGGCACATTGCCGCTGCTAGCGGCGGATTATCCCATCAGCGTGTGCTTCGTCGACGCTCAGGGCATCTTCATCAATCTGTACGTCCCGGCGTCCGTCGTCTGGGAGCAAGGGGGCGTGCGTTGCGGGTTAAAGATGGTCACGCGTTATCCATACGACGATGTCATCCTGCTCGAGCTCGCGCTGCCTACCACCCTGCGCTTCAGCTTGCACCTTCGGATTCCTCACTGGGCTCCGGAAGCGCAGGTGCACATCAATGGACAGCGCCAACCCTCGGTCTGGCCTGCGGGAACATTTGCGGAGTTGACACGCGATTGGAGTTCCGGAGACCGGGTAGAACTCGTGTTGGCGCTGCCGCTCCGGCTGCTATCGGTCGACGCGCACCACCCCGATACCGTAGCCCTTGTGCAGGGTCCGCTGGTCTTGATGCGGGTCCTCGACGGATCGGGGCGCGAGGCTGCCGCATTGACCCGGCGCAATCTGCTGTCGGCGGAACGAAAGTCGAGTGGCGCAACAGACTGGCAACTCAATGCACAGGCGGGCACAGTCACGCTCCGCTCCTTCATGGATATCGGACAGGAGAATTATCGCGTATACCAATACGTTCAGCCTGGCGGCCGATGAGACGCCTCACGCGTAAATTCCGGCCGGGCTAAAGTCCCAACCAGAGCGACAGGTAGACGCCGCGCTGCGGCGCCTTGCCGGCGATGCTGCCCAAGTCAGTCCATGCCGCCGTGAGCGTCAGTTCCTTGATTGGCCCCCAGGCTAGGAAAACGTCCTCCGCGCTGTTTTCGCGGAACGCGCTCAAATTATCCGGTTTGTCGCGGTATTCGCTGCCGAGCAAAAACTGCTCGTTGAGCCAGACGGCGGCCGACACCTCGGGCACGTAGCTGTAACCGTCGCCGCCAGCGACAGTCGAACCGAACCCCAACAACCCGAACTGATTGGCCCGGGTGCGCCGCAGAGTGGCGTCAAGAATGACGTTGTGGCCTGCCAAGGCCGCAAAGTACACCTTGGTCGCCGCGATATAGAGGTCGACGTCCGACCCGTGAGCGGCGCCTAGCGCCTGCGGAATCTGCTCAAAATAGAGCGTGTGCTTCCACTGCGCACCGACGGCTATCTGCGGCAGAAGCTCATCCGGCGCGAATACCGCGTCGCCCGCCACTCGGACCTTCATGCCCACGATGTCCTGCCCCAAAGTGAGGCCCGGGAGCACCGAACCCGCATCGAAGCGTTGACGCGCCACCGACAGCTCGACTCGATCGTCGAACGCGACGCTGGCGCCCCCAGTGCGCAACGTAAAATCCTGCGTGTTGACGTACGTCGCGAAGGCTGTGGCGCCGATCTGATCGTCGGTGCCCAACCCGCCAATCAACGCCCACGGCACGAGGCCGCCGCCCGCTGCGCCTTCGATCTGCGTCACGGCGCCGGTCCATTCCAGCCGGTCGCCCGCTCGCGCGGCAACGCCCCAGCCGCCCACCACGAGCGTCAGCAAAACGGCAATGCGTGTCGGTGCGATCACTGCAGAAATCCGGGTTGCGCGACCAAACGGCGAGCGTAGGGCTTGCCGGTCCGGAATATTGTGCCGAAGCGCACAGCCCTGCCTGGCTGCGCCGTTTAACCTATCGCTTTATCGGACGCACGTATGACAGCCGTCACACTCCGACAGTGGTTTATTGCGCTCATCTGTCTCGCCGGCATCTCGGCGGTCCAGGCTCGTGAGGTGCTCTACGTACGCTTGGGCGGCAGCGAGGGCGTGAAAGTCATTGCCGAGACCCTCGTCGATCGCGTCGCAAGGGACCCGCTCACGGGACCGAGTTTTCAGGGCGCCAATCTCAACCGCATCAAGCGCCTGCTCGCCGAGCAGATCTGCGAATTGAGCGGCGGTTCGTGCCGCTATTCCGGCGACTCGATGAAGCAGGTGCACGAGGGCCATCACATCACCCAGGCACAGTTCTATCGGGTGGTCGCGACGCTCCGCGATGTGCTGCGGGAACGCCACGTCGATCAGCGTTCGACCAATGAGCTGTTGCGCCTGCTGGCGCCGACGAAGCGCGATGTGGTCGAACCGCCGGAGGGCAAGGGAGGTCCCGCGAGGCTCCCGCCGGCGGCTACCGAGAGTTCGAACGCGGGCCCAACATGAACCCTCTCAGTTCGCGCGAATGGCTCGGGCTCGCATTCCTGGCCGTAGCGCAGGCCGCGTCCGCGGGAACGGTTTCGGTCAACGTCAGGACCACCGCGGGCATGCCCGCGGAAGACACCGTGGTCGTCCTCGATCCGCTCGATGCCGCTCCGCCGCCGCCCGCCCACGAACGCGCGGTCATCGATCAGCTGCACAAAACCTTCGTGCCACGCGTCAGCGTGATCCGCACGGGC
Organism: Steroidobacteraceae bacterium; assembly: GCA_050012215.1. Lineage (GTDB taxonomy): Bacteria > Pseudomonadota > Gammaproteobacteria > Steroidobacterales > Steroidobacteraceae > Bog-1198. The sequence continues at coordinate 20,338 of JBEKHO010000009.1, read as the reverse complement.
ACCGTGGTCGCCCTCCCCAACAGCGACAGCATCCGTCATGAAGTATATTCGCATTCGCCGCCGCATCCCTTTCAGGTCAAGCTGTATGCGCGTTCGCACACCGAGGAGGTGACGTTCGATAAGCCCGGCCTGTTGGTACTCGGCTGCAACATCCACGACTCGATGGTGGCATTCGTCGCGGTGGTTGATTCGCCCTACTATGCGAAAATTCTCGGCTCGGGACAGGCGGATATGCACGTTCCGCCGGGCCGTTACCGCGTGCGGGTGTGGCATCCGGAGTTGCGGATCGCGGTCGAATCGCAGCTCATTACGGTGACCAGCGCTCCGCTGACGCTGCCTGTGAAGGTGGATTTGGATCCCGACCGCGAAACGGCCGCGGATTGGCCCGAGTAGCCCGGTGTCGCTTCGAACTCGCATCGCTTTGACGTTTCTGCTGCTGCTGACGGCGGTGCTCACGGCGGCCCTGGGTGCGGTGTCCATCGCCAATCGGGGCAATGCCGAGCGCGCGGTCAAACAGCAGCTCGAGAGCAATCGGCGGCTGCTGCGGTCCGCTGCGGCCGGGGTGGCCAACGATTCGGCATTCCGGGACGCCGTGGCGGATCACGACACGGACACCCTGGTCTCCGTGCTCGCCAACAGCAATGAGCGGGTGAACGCGGCGTTGGCGATTCTCACCTCGCTGAATGGACGGGTGATCGCCGCTTCCGGTTCGAGCGCCGCTGCCGACTCGCAAGTCCCCGTGGTGGCCCTGCGGCTCGCGGGCAGCGCAGGATCGGGCGTGCCCAGCGTGATGATCGACGACGGCCGCCTCTACCAGATCGTCGCCGTGCAGGTGACGACGCCGCTGCCCGTGGCGTGGATCGTCATGGGATTCGAACTCGATCCGGACGCCGCCAAAGGGCTGGCCAACATCAAAGGCATCGGCGTCTCGCTGCTGACGCGCTCGGCGACCGGCTGGCAACAGGTGCTGACCGAGGGTGCGTCAAACTCGGGCGCCTCCCCGGCGGCGCTGGCGCAGTCGCTCGCGCAACCGCTCGCCGATGCGCGGGCGCCATTCGAGCGGCTGACGACCATGCTGTTCATCATCGCCGGCCTGAGCATGATCGGCTTCGCGTCGGCCGCGTTCTGGATTGCGCGCAACATTACGCGGCCGCTGGCCGATCTGACGCAATCGGTGGACCAGATGCGCCTGGGCTCGTATGACGTTCCACCGAGCCCGCCACGACACGACGAGATTGGCGTGTTGGCGGAAGGTTTGCAGCTCATGCGGGCCGCCGTGATGAGCCGCGATCAATCCATCCGGCGCCTCGCCTACGAGGATGCGCTCACCGGCCTCATGAATCGCACAGCCTTCAGCGCGCGTCTCGGACAAACGCTCATCGAGGCTTGCGGCGCACCCGTTGCCGTGGCGATGATCAATTTGCACCGATTTCGCCGCATCAACGAACACCTCGGCTACTCCGTGGGCGATGCCGTGCTGACCAAGACGGCGGCGCGTCTGGCCGCCGTGCCCAGCGTCAACACCGCGGTAGCGCGCCTCGCCGCGGACGAATTTGCCGCGTTCGCCCGCGTGCGCGATGTCGCCGATCTGCGCGCCTGGGGTGAATCGTTGCTCGTCGCCCTGTCGGAACCGGTGCTGGTGGAGACGCAGCCCATCGACATCAGCGCGACCATCGGACTTGCGCTGTCGTTGGATGCGGCGTCCGCGCCCGACGATCTGCTGCGTTGCGCTGATTTGGCGCTCGAACAGGCGCGCCGCGAAAAGCGTCCGGCGGCGATCTACGCCGACGCGCGCGACGTCTCCGCGCGCGACCAATTGTCGCTGCTCGGAGAACTGCGGCGCGCACTCGAACAGGACGAACTGCGGCTCTTCTACCAGCCGAAGATCGAATTGGCGACAGGCCGGATCGCGGGCGCTGAAGTACTGTTGCGATGGCAGCATCCGACGCGAGGATTGCTCAGTCCGGCCGCGTTCATCCCATTTGCCGAACAAACCGGTTTCATACGGCAAATCACCCGGTGGACTCTGGATCGGGCCATGGCCCAGGGTGCTGCGTGGCACCGCTCGGGATCGCCGTTACAGCTCGCGGTCAATATCAGCGCCGACGATCTTGCCGATCCGCAGCTCGACCGGCGGGTCGCGGCTCTGCTGACGCGTCATCAACTGCCGCCGTCGCTGCTCACGCTGGAGGTGACCGAGAGCGGTTTCATCGAAGACCCGGTCAGCGCGCTCGCGATGCTCGATGCGCTGGCCCAGCTGCGCATCATGATTTCCATCGACGATTTCGGTACCGGCTACTCCTCCCTGAGCCATCTCGCGCGCATGCCGGCCGACGAGGTGAAGATCGATCGAAGTTTCGTGCAAGGCTTGGAATCCGATGTCGAGTACGCCGCGGTGGTGCGTTCCGCCATCGACATGGGGCACAGCCTGGGCCTTAAGGTCGTCGCCGAAGGGATCGAAACCGAGTTGGCGGCGCAACGCCTGCGCGCCTTCGGCTGCGACGTAGGCCAGGGTTACCTGTACGCGAAACCCATGCCCTACGAGCAGCTGATCCGTTGGCTCGACGGCAAGCAGCGAGCCCCGGTCATTGCGATACCGATCGACTTCGATGTCGAAGAGGTCGTGGATACCATCACGCTCACCACCCGGTAGCAAAACGGGATTTTTAGATCAAAACTTCTTGGTCACGGTGAATCGCGCCATCAGCGGCTCGAGCGGATGAATGTGCACGTCGGCGACACCGGCGGCCTTTTCCCCGTACAGGCGGTCGACATACCAAAACTCCGCTGCGTTGGCATGGGTGTTGAGAAGGTTATAGATGCCGATTGAGCCGCTCCACCCTCTGGGGAACGCATAGTGAGCGTCAAGGTTCCATTCGCCAAACCCCTTCCCATCCACCTGCCCGAGCGTGGTGGCCGTCGGAGACTTGGCACACGTCGTTCCGAAATCGCGCTCCGCCGCCGAATTCGCGCACGGCCCGGAGGACAAAGGGTAGTTGCCAAGATATCGGTAATACAGGCCACCACTCCACGGCCCCAGATTCGTCAAGTACAGAGCGAGTGCGCCGGTCGCGAGCGGCGCATCCGTGATGTATTCGCCCAAATGGCCGGTGCCATCATCGAACGGATGAGTGAAGTGCGTGTGGTCGCCCGAGTAGCTGCCGTAGAACTCGAGATTCCGATTGATCTGGTACGTGACGTTGATCTCATAGCCATAACGGCGGCTGGGCGGACCCGCCGTGTCCTGACCCACGTCCGGGTCGATGATGGTTTCTGATTGCTGCCACAGGTTGTAAAAGGCAAACGTCAGGGCCAGGTCGGGACGTGGCGACGCGCGCACGCCCACCTCCTGGCCTTCCTGTCTGGCGAGCAGGGGGGTGTGAGGTAATCCCAGGTCGACGCTCGTGTCCTGATTGACGCCGCGGATGTCCGCGCTGTGAAACCCCCTGCCCGCGCTCAGGTAGAACTCGAGCCTATCGAGGGGCGTGTAGATGAGACTGCCCTTGGGTTGAGGGAGCGCCTGCTGGACTGTGCCGCTGTTGGTGTATCCGGTGTAGCCTGGGCCCGATTCCTCGTGAAGCATCGCAAAATAGTCGACATCCGTGCCATGCTGATAGTCTTCCCGAAAGCCCAGTACACTCCGGAACGTCGAGCTCCAGCGCGTGGTCGCTTGGACCCAGGCCGCCCCGGCAAAGAGGTACACCCGGTCTTCGTTGGAAAAGGACGGCGGATCATCCATCGCCGGCAAGGGCACACGATTCTCGCTGGGCAATCGCCCGACGTACACCCTATCGTCGCGACTGAGTACCCCGACCGAAACCTCGTTGCCGATGGAGCCCAACGGCACCGGCAGTGTGAAGGCCGCCTGGCCGCCCAATGCACGGCGATTCTCGAACTGATCCTCCTGGTCACCGTGCACCGGATTTACCAAGAACTGCGTGAAGTCATTCCACAAATGCAGCTGATTGTCGATAAAAAATACGCTCGCCGTGAAGTGCCCGTCACCGAGCGTCGCATGATCGTTGAATGACAGGCTCGAGCGCCAGGCGCGGCCGCCGTCGGTGGGATTGAGGCTGCCGAAGCGATTGGGGACCAGACCTTCGGTGATGGCGCGGACTGGAATATCGGTCGTGTTCGTCCAGAGTTGGTGATACATCATGGCCGACACCGAATAGCCATTCTTGTCATCCCCCTCGCTATATCGCAGAACGAAGTTCTCCTTGCGCGCATCATCGGGCGTCACGAAGGGGCCGTCATAATGCTGCATTTCCGCCGCGACCAAGAGGTTTCCGTCGCCTAAGCGTTGCGAGCCCGCGTTGAAGATTCGCTGAAACCCGAGCATGCCCACGGTCGCGGACACCTGATCCTCGATCGTATCCCGATAGTTCACACGCACAGAACCCATCGCGCCGAAGTCTCCCACATTCGCGTAATAGGGGCCCTTGGTATAGCTGAGATGGTCAGCCAACTCGGGGATCATGAAATTGAGGTCGGTATATCCTTGCCCGTGCGCATGCGTCGGCTGGTTGATCGGCATGCCGTCCACGTAGGTTTCGAGATCCGTGCCGTGATCGAGGTTATAGCCTCGCATCAAATATTGATTCGCTTTGCCCTCCCCGCTGTGTAACGTGGCGATCAGCCCTGGCACGGTTTCCAGCAGCTGGCCCGGCCGGTACTGGGGAGCGAGCTGCAGCTCTTGATCATCCACCACCCCTTCGCTGGCGGTCGATGCGATCCCGAGAAGTTCCAAGCGCTGCGCGGTCACCGTGATTTCTTGAAGCGTCCCCGAGTCGGTGCGATTCACCATGTACGTATTGGGGTCGAGCGTCTCTGCAGCGTAGCCGGGCGAGCAGGCAGCACCCATCAGCAAAGTGCTGACAGCCGCTCGCTGCGTAACGGATGGTGTCATGCGAAAACTTTCAGCGACAGCACACCAGAAATGACGGCGCGAGTAGGCCACACTCGCGCCGCCCGACAAGCCCGCCCAGGCAAATCCCATTGAGGACACTGCCTGGAGTGAGCTTGTCCCTGACGAGTCCTACGGCGACAAACCCATCGGACCGGGCAGACCATTCGGACCATTGGGTGAACCCGGAATGGGTGTATTCAGATAAGGAAACACTCCCAAATAGGTATCCGTCGCTTTGACGGCTCCGCCAAGGTGCAAGTTTGCCGCATCAGGCCCGGCCGCCCGCGCACCATCAGTATACGGCGTGCCCTTGTTGGGATCTGTCGTTTCGGAGCCGCAGTTGCCGATCTTTCCGCAAAGTGCACCTTCGGCGACCCGCAGCGTGATGTCGACCACGTCATCGTAGGGACGCCGTCCATTTGGAAATCCTGCATCGTCGCTACCCAACACGCCAAGATCGTTTTGGGCGGCGATGGCCGTGACCGGCGTCGCCGTGTTGAGGCGGAGCATCTCGTTGGGCACAGGCTTTGCAGGTTGATTGAGTCCCTTCACGCCCGTGAGATAGGCGGCCACCAAATCATCCCGCGGCGTGCCCGGTACCTTCGCGGCGCTGCCGAACAACGCATTGAGCAACACCGGGAGCGATGGATTCGTCACGTAGGAAAGAAATTGGGCATCATCCGTGGGCGAGCTGTGGTTGAATTTGTCCTTGTCCGGCAGTCCGATCACGAGTTCATTGACCAGCGGCATTCCGAGCCGTGAAACCTGTTTCCAACCGTTTCCTTCGGGGAGGCTCGCGGTGGTATACGCACCGATTACCGTCTGACCCTTAGGCGTCACGCAGCTGATCGGAACCTCCAGTGCGATCGAGGTGACGTTTTTGCCGTAGAGCGCATTGGGCTGACCGTCACGCGGCCCGACGGGGTTCAGGTTCACAAGATCAAATATCTCACCGAGATTCGCGACGAATCCTTCCTTGCGCTGACCCACGAACACCCGTCCCGCAGCGTTGCAACCGGGGATGCTCACTTCATAGATGAAGGATTTCGCGTAAGCCGCGTAGTCGGCAATCGACTTGTTGCCGATGTTGTCCGCCGGCTTCCAGAAGCGCGTACCGCCGCTCGTCACGTTCTGCACCGGCCCGCTGCCCCAACCCTCCTTGGAAACCGTGACCGTGTAACTTTGACGCACGTTCAAGTTTGCACCGCTGTCGCTGATGGGTCCGATATTGATCAGCGGTACGGGTATTTGCTTACCGCTCGCGTCCACGGCTAAACCCTTGTCATCCGTTGTAAAGTTAAACGAGAACGTGATGTCGCTGTCGCCATCCCCATCGTTGTCGATATGAATTTGATAAACCGCCTTGGAATCTAAATTGTAAAAATTGGGACCGCCTTCCGGGTCCTGGAGCGGAATGTAGTTCGCGATGAAGGTGACGAAATTACTACGTCCGGGCTCGTAACTGCGGAACATGTAGAAATCCGTTCCGTCGACTCGCGGCAGACCCGCGATCTCCGGCGCTTCGCGGTGGCTCGATGCGACTGCGTATAACGGCAATAACGAAGCGCCCAGCAGCAGGGCGCTCACTGGTTTGAAGTCATTCATTGAAGTCCCCTAGGATGTTGTTGCAGACAGGATCGGGAATATGACCAAGGGTCATACGTAACCGCCGGGGTTTTGGATGCACCATGTTGGCCGAACTCGCGGGGAGATCAGCGGCTGAGCGCGATGGTGGCGTCTTGCGGTGAGAGGACGGCGGTGGCAACGGTACCGCCGTTATGCATCACGAAGATGGCGCGATGGGAGGGGTCGATCGCAAAGAACAGTGTGTAATGCAGTGTGATCTTCTGGGTGGGCCGTGCGCACACCGCCTCGAAGAACAATGCGGCATAACTTCCGTCCGCATGGGCGTCGATCAATTGCCGCCCCGGTATGATCCGGCAGGCGTTGCCGGGGCCACCGTCGAGCGTGAGGTGGCGATAGACGTATTGCTCGATCGCCGCTTGATGGCGATGCACCTCTCCCCACGTGAGCCGTCCATCGCCGTCATCGTCGAGCCGTAACACGAAATCGAGATCACGCAATGCAACATCCCATTGGCCTTGCAGCGTGCCATTGCCGGCTGCTTGGGTACCCTCGGCCGTCAAAGTCAAATAGGCATCGCTCGCCGAATGCGCCTCTGCATCGCTCGATAGGGCGAGGCCGCTCAGTGCGGCGATGGACCACAGGGTTGAAATTCCCACCGACATCCATCGGCTCATGGGGTCGCTCCCATTGACGCGCTGAGCTCTGTGCGCAGTTCACGTTCGAGCGGTTCCAGGATGGGGTCCTCCAATTGTGTTTTTTTCAAAAACTCGAGGACCGGCGTTGCGGCATAGGGCTGCTTAGCGGCCAACGCGGCTTCCAGGACTACCCTAGCGTCCCAGGGGGCTCGTTGAACTTGCCAATTGCGCAGGGCCATGTCGAGCGCGGTGTGGGGATCGTGCTGCAGCTGCAGGGCAAATCGCGATTCTTCACGTCCAAATAGCTCGCTGCCCCGCAGGCGCAACGCCTCGAAGCGAGCGGCCATGATCCAGGTGTAACGCTGAGTTTGGTCGCTGTGCACTAACGACTGAGCCAACGCGAGGCGCAGGAATGCCGTGTCTGATTGCGCGTGATCCGCCAGCAGCGGTAGCACCTCCTGGGGACGACCACGATCGAGAAGGAAATCCGCATAGGCCACCAGCAAGAAATTGTCCTGCGGCTGCAATCTCAACGCGCTGAGATAGTGGGCCTCGGCAGCCGGCCAATCTCCCAGGCGTTCCGCGCTTTCCGCGATGAGACCGTCGACCCACGCCCGGTAGCCCGCGGAGCCGCGGCGCACCGACAGTGCGACCTGCTGCAGGAGCGTCAAGCTTTCGCGGGCTTTGCCCGTGTAGGAGCGCAAATTCCCGAAGCATGCCAAGCCCGTCTCCGAACCGGCACTGTTGGCGACACGCGCGCAGTCCTTGTTCGCAGCTTGATAATCGCCTTGGACCATGTCGAGGGTCGCAAGGATCAACCACGCTTGGGCATTCTGCGGATCGGCTTCGAACGCTTTGGCGAGCACCGCGCGCGCGTCGCTGAACTGATGCCGGTATTGCAGTATCGTGGCTTGAATGACCAGCGCCGAAGCCGCGGGCTGCGGAGCCTCGACCCAGGGTGCGATCACCGCCTCGGCGTAGCCGGCGTAATGGGCATCCCCCACCTGCCGGCTGTAATCGATGTACGCGTCGGCCAGCTGCTCGGCCGCGGTCAGACTGCGAGGTGTGGCATCCAGCGCCGAGCGTAGCCGGTGCATTTTGAGGACCGCGGGATCGGTGGTCGGGGGCACCTCCTGCAAAACCTCGCCGTCGCTCGAAGGAAGATAGGGCGCCTGGTTGGGCGCGGCGGGCACGCTCAGATTCGTCTCCAAGGTCGCGGCGGTACCGCAGAGGACCGATAGCCCCACGGTGGCGACGGCGCTAAGCCAGGGTGCAAAAGACGGTGCGAGCATAGGATGTGTACGAGTCCAGCGGACTGTCAGATGCGCATCGGCAAAGAATTTAGCTGCATCCACACGGGCGGATGCTTCGTATAAGGACTAACCAACCCTGATGGAAGCGGATGCACGTGTCGAACTTAGAATTTATTGCACGGCCCGCCACCCCCAGCGCCGTCCGGATGCTGTTCTCGGGTGCCGAATGGTCCCGACTCGGCTTGCTGTACGGCTTCATCGGCCTTCTGCATGTGATCGGCTGGGGAACCTACCTACATTATGCCGTGCGCTACCCACAGCTCGTTGGCTTGGGTTTCGTCGCCTATATGTTCGGATTGCGGCACGCCTTCGATGCGGACCATATCGCGGCCGTGGACGATACCGTGAGGTACCTGCTTCAGAGGGGCAAAAAGCCCCTGGGGGTCGGATTCTTCTTCTCGTTGGGCCATTCGACGGTGGTGTTCGCCTTGGCCGTCGGCGTGGCCGTTGCAGCGGCGGCGGTCAAGACCCGAATGCCCCAACTCAGCTCCTGGGGAGCCCTCATCGGTGCCGGCGTCTCTGGCACGTTCCTCTGGGTCATTGGGGTCCTCAATCTGATGGTATTGCTCGATATTTTGAAAGTCTGGCGAAAGGCCAAGTCCGGGTCCCACAGCCACGCCCATCTCGAAGCCTTGCTGCAAAGGCGAGGTTTGCTCAACCGGCTGTTTGGTGGGCGGCTGCAAAAGCTCATGAACCACAGCTGGCAGATGTATCCCCTCGGACTGCTGTTCGGTTTGGGATTTGACACCGCATCGGAGGTGGGTCTACTCGCCATGACGGCTGGCGCCTCCGCCGGCGATTTGCCCCTCCCGGCTGTCCTGTCCCTGCCCGTACTGTTTGCAGCCGGCATGACCGTCATGGATACGACCGACGGAGTGCTCATGTGCAAGGCCTACGATTGGGCCTTTCTGAACCCTTTGCGCAAAATTTTCTACAACATGACGACGACGGGACTCTCGGTCGCGGTTGCGTTGGTCATCGGCACCATCGAACTCCTGCAGGTCATCATCGGACTACTGCATCTCCACGGCCCCGTCTTCGATGTCATTGCAGGGTTGAATTTCGGCGTGTTGGGTTATGTCATCGTCGGCATGTTCCTGCTCGCATGGGCATCATCGGTGGCGTATTGGAAGTTTGGCCGCATGGAGAAGCGCTTGTCCCTGCGCTGGGGTCCGCACATACATTCCCACGTGCATGCGGACGGTTCCAGGCACTCACATGATCATCTACATTCCGGCGGCGGATGACAGCATGGGACCGAACCAATGCTCCTGTTGAGGCGAGCTTTTGCAGCATTGCTGCTGACGACTGCGGTCGGGGCTCCGACCGTCGGTGTCGCCGATACGGTGGCGAGTCTGCTCGGCAATTTCACCATCAATCAATACTGCGCACTCGAGCTCGCGAGTACGACCGCCCAGGTGCATTACGTCGTCGTCTTTGGTCAGCTGCCCGCCCTGAGTGAATTGCATTCGGCGGACGCCAACGGCGACGGCGTCACGTCGCAAGCGGAGCGGGATGCGTATATCGGCAAACTCGCGCCGGCCTTGGCGGAGAACCTCGAACTGCTGGTGAATGGGTCAAAGGTTCCCCTGCGGGCGACCCATTGGGCCAGCAGTCTGCCCACAGAGCAGGGAGGATTCTCGCTACGGGTCGATGTCGATCTTGACGCGGTGCTGCCGGCTGCGGCCGTAGCTGCGCCTCGGCAGCTCGGGTTCAACAATCGCAACTATGCGGGCCGGATGGGATGGAACGAGATCGTCGTGAAGCCTGCGCGCGGCCTCGTGGTATTCGATACCAACGCCTACAGTACATCGCTGACCGGCGGACTTTCCGAGGCCTTGAGGACGCTTCCGGCCGCGGGGCCACTCGATGAGCGCGCGGTACACCTGAGTTTTGCACTCACCGCACCACCCGGCGCTGTGCTTCTAACCGATCGAGGGGGTCACGGCGACGCGACAGCGACGCGTGATCCGAGGGGGACGAGCACGGTGTCGGCGAGCAACTCGCAAAGTGAGTGGATAGCGTATCGGACCCGTCAGCTCGTGCAGGCCATATCCAGCCCGCACGTGCAGCCCGGAGTCGCGCTGTTGGCGCTTTTGGGTGCGCTGCTCCTCGGCGCCGTGCACGCATTGTCACCCGGCCACGGAAAAACCATCGTCGGTGCTTATCTGGTCGGCTCCCGGGGCACGCCGCGGCACGCTGCGTTCCTGGGTCTGACCGTCACCATCACTCACACGATCGGGGTATTCGTTCTGGGATTCGCGACGTTGTACGCCTCGCGGTACATCGTGCCCGAACGACTGTTTCCGATCTTGAGCCTCCTATCTGCCGTGCTGGTGTTGGGTATGGGCGTCATATTGCTGGTGCAACGAGGGCGCGCAGCCAGCCAAGCATTGTCCAAGGTGACGCCCGCGCGATCGAGTACATTTCACTTCGTCGGAGCCGACGATACTGTGGCGGCGGGCACACGCGGCCTGTTATTCGCGCCAGCCGCCCAATTCGTCGACCCCACCATGCACTCTCACGGCGGGGGCCCCATGCACTCGCACCTACCGCCCGGCGCAGCGGGAGAAAAGATCTCCTGGCGAAGCCTCCTGACCTTAGGCGTATCCGGCGGATTGGTTCCCTGCCCTTCTGCCCTGGTGTTGCTGCTCGCCGCAGTGGCGCTCAATAAAACGGCGTATGGCATGTTATTGGTGGTCGCGTTCAGCATTGGGCTGGCGATCACTTTGACCCTGGTCGGACTGACATTCCTGTATGCCCGAAATCGCCTTCGCGGCTCCCGCGCCGGCAGCCGCTGGGCGCATGTCGTGCCGGTGCTGAGTGCGGGCGCCATCACCGTGATCGGCATCGTTTTAAGCGTCGGTGCGCTGAGGACTTTCAGCTCCTAAGCGCCTCGTCGACCAAGCGGCCAAGATGAGCTGCGTTGTGTTTCACGCACGGCCGCAACTTGTACCCGCGTTATGGCAAATCCCTCGAATACGTCTGCAAATGACAACATCTGTATTGATTGTCAGGTGGGCAATAAAGTTAATTATGAAACGGCGTATTTTTCTCGCAGTGGGGGCCGCGAGCCTTGGCCTTAACGTGGTGTATCTGACTGGATGCGGGGGCTCCTCGCATTCGTCGCTAACCACCGCGCCCGCCTCCATTGCCAGCTTCGTCGCGAACCACGCGACTATAGCGGACGGCAAAAGCGCGACGCTCACCGGAGTTTTCGCCAACGGTAAAGGCGTCATCACGCCCGGGAATCTTGCGGCCACCAGCGGAACCGCAGTGACCGTATCTCCCACAGCGACAACCACCTATACACTGACCGTGACCCCGTCCAGCGGCACGGCAGTCACCGCGACGGCCCTCATCACCGTGAGTCCGAATCCGGCAAACCTGATCACCAGTTTCACGGCCAATCCAGCAACCATTGCGCCCGGACAAAGTGCGACTCTGACGGGCGTGTTTACCAAGGGCGCGGGCGTGATCACCCCCGGGAATCTCGCCGCCATCAGTGGAGCGCCAGTCACCGTCCGCCCTACGACAACCACGACGTATACGCTGACCGTCACCCCAACCAACGGCACCGCGGTTACGGCGACCGCTTCGGTTGCCGTGCAAAGCTTGGTCGCCGTGGACCTTTCGAGCCCAGGTCTACCCGTCACCGATCAGATTCTCGGCATGAACTTGGCCGCCTGGTATGACGTGACCAACAGCACCAATGAATCCGCGATTCAGTCAGGGTTCCATGCCGCTGGAATCAAGGCAATTCGGTGGCCAGGCGGATCGTGGTCCGACGCTTATAACTGGGAAACCAATACCGAGTGCGGCAGCAGCGCCAGCACGGATGACGATTTCACGGACGTCGTCAAGAAGCTCGTTATTCCAGCGGGACTCGATCTTGCCCTCACGGCGGACTACGGCACAGGCAAGAATTGCAGCGGATATGGCGTTCCCACGGAAGCTGCCGCCTGGGTTGCTGAAGCGACCAGTCTCGGCATCACGGTAAGCCATATGACCGTTGGCAACGAAGAGTACGGTAGCTGGGAGGTGGACCATCACAGCAGTCCGCACAACGGGGCAACCTACGCCGCCGCGGTAGCTGGAACCAGCGGCTATTATGCACTCATCAAGGCCGCCTCCCCCCACACGCTCGTCGGCGTGTCCGTGGAACCTGGCTATGCTCCGTGGGATCAGGATGTAATGTCCGCTGCTCCCTATGATTTCGTCGAGTACCACTACTATCCAGAAACTCCCGGCGAGGAAACCGACACCTACATCGTCCAGCAGGCGGCGCAGGAGTTGACAAGGAACATCAACACAATCAAGTCGGAACTGGCCAAGTGGGGAACTGCCGTCACGCCTATTTATGTGGGTGAGATCGGCGGCCCGTATAGCAATCCAGGCAAGCAGAGCTGGTCCATTACGCAGGGCTTGTATGCGGGTCAGGTGTTGGGTGAGATGATGAACGCTGGCGTCTCGCGCCTGACCTGGTGGATCGGCTTCGGCAACTGCAACGGTCAAGCCGGGAATGACAGCTCTGCGCTCTATGGATGGCAGGCGTTCGGAGCCTACAATGTCTTCTCCGATGGCCCTGCAGATACCACCTGTCCAGACGCGGGCGCCATCGGTACCTTGTCGCCCACGGCGCGCGCGTTTCAGCTCTTCAGCAATGTGGCGATCCGCGGTGAATCGGTGTTGACCGCGACCGTTGCCGGCGATACGACCGACGTTCGCGCGTACGCCGCAACCAACCCGGGCGGGACCGCCCTCGTTTTGTTCAACTTGAACGAGACGACACCGCAAGCCGTAGGCGTCACGCTTACGGGCAAAACCTCCTCGTCAAACGTGAGCGTCACCACCTATGACAAGGCCATCTATGACCTATCAGGCTCGCCATCCGGAGCTCCGGCGGATCCCTCAGGAACCGGCACCTGGGCGGGGCCCGCCATCAACAGCCTTGGCGCGCAAAGTTTGCCGCTGACGCTGGCCCTCACGCCTTGGAGCATGAACGTGGTCATCATCCAATAGGTAAGCGCGGGGCTCAAGTCCCGCGGCTCGCGGGTGTGAGCGTCATTCGCATCCCGCGACGGGGGCGCAGCGTAATCAGGCCTTGCGGCTCGACCGGATGTCCTGAGGCAAGTCGCAGTCGGTAGCGCTGCGCGATCGTCGCGAGCAGAATCGTTGCTTCGGTCATGGCGAACGCCGCGCCGATGCAAATACGCCGCCCTCCGCCGAAGGGAAGGTATGAGAAGCGCGGACGTGCAGCGGTTTGCGCCGGCGAGAACCGCTCAGGGTCGAATCGTCCCGGGTCATGCCAAAGCTGCTGATGGCGATGGAGCACCCACGGAGAGATCAGCACAATCGAGCCCTTGGGCACGTGCCGCCCGGCGAGCGTATCGTCGGCGAGCGCCACGCGTGCGACCGTGTGCACCGGCGGGTAGAGTCGCATGGATTCTTCGATCACCATTCGCGTGTAGGCCAGCTTGTTGAGATCGTCCGCGTTCGGTGAGCGACACCCAAGCACGCTTTGCAACTCCGAATGCAATCTCGACTCCACGGCCGGATGCTGCGACAGCAGATACCAGGTCCATGTCATGGCCATGGCGGTTGTCTCGTGTCCGGCCGTGAAGATCGTGATCACCTGATCACGCACTTCCCGTGCGCTCATGCCGCCGCCGGTTTGCTCGTCGCGCGCGGCGATGAGCCGCGCCAGCAAATCTTTGGGACCGCTTTCAGGGCGAACCGACCGCAGCTTGATGAGGCGATCGATCTCCCTATCGAACTCACCGAGCGTGCGACGCACTACGCCGATTCGGCCCAGGCCCGCAAGCCATGCCGGTAAACCGAGAAAATCCGCCACATTGGGGCGCATCTGCGCCTGATAGCGTTCGGCGCCCCGTTCCATGATCGCGGCTATTCGTTCGGCGTCGGACGAGAACATCGTGCGCGAGATGATGCGCAGAGTGACTCCCATCATCGCCCTCGCGACGTCGATACTGGCGCCGATGTCGAGACTGCTCCAATCCGCCAATAACTCTTCCGCGGCTCCGGTCATGATCGACGTATAGGATGCGATGCTGCGGTGGTCGAAAGCGGGCGACATGATGCGCCGATGCCGCCGCCAGGTCTCCCCTTCCGAGGTGATGAGCCCCCTTCCCAGGCCAGGCTCCAGAATGCGCCGTGTGATCTCGGATTTCTGATAGTTTGCCGCATTATCGAGCAGCACGTACTTGATGGCTTCAGGCTCGTTGACCAGGAACCGACGGTGGTTAAATATCTTGCGTTGGACGATATCGCGCTCGTAAGCTTCCTCGGTATAAGTGGCGAGCATGTTGTCGCGCAGAGTGCGAAAAAACTCAAACAACGGCAGGCGTCCGCGCCGCGGTACGGGCGCGGGTAACACTGGAGCGCGCGCGGAATCGTCACGGCTGCTCATGCTCTGCGCGCCGGATTATCTTTCGCGAAAGTCAGGTTCGCCCATCTGCCAGAGCATGAAAGCGAGTTGATCCGCCAGCAACTCGTCCCGTTGGGTGCGGGTTGAGCCCATTCCGTGCCCGGCATCGTAGTCGACGCGTAGCACGATCGGCCGGCCGCTGGCATTGGCCGCCTGAAGGCGCGCTGCCATCTTGCCAGGCTGCCAGGGCGCCACTCGGGGGTCATTGATGCCCGTGGTCAGCATGGTCGCGGGATACGGCGTCCCATCCTTGATGTGAAGAAACGCGTCGACGGCGTACAAGGCCTTGAAGCCCGCATCGGTTTTCGCGCTGCCGTACTCAAGAGCATTGGCATCTCCGTCGGTCTCGTATTCCGCGCGCAGCGCATTGGAGTCGCCGACGTCACTCAACACCACACGAAACAGCTCAGGGCGTTCCGCGAGTGCCATGCCCACCGTGATGCCTCCGGCACTGCCGCCGTGGATGGCGAGTTTGGACGGGCGGGTGTAATGCTGCTGGATCAGGTACTCCGCGCACGCGATCAGGTCGCGGTAGGTATTGGGTTTGGTGGCCTGACGGCCGGCGTTGTGCCAGTCCTCACCCAGCTCCCCTCCCCCGCGCACGTGAGCAACCGCCACCAGGCCGCCGCGCTCGAGAAGGGCAAACAAACCCGGCGAAAAACTCGGCGTCAAAGAGATCCCGTACGCTCCATAGCCATTCAGCCACGTCGGCCGCTCGCCATCTCTCGGGAGTCCGTGCTTGTGAATGAGCGACAACGGTATTTCCGTGCCATCGTGGGCCTTGGCGCGAACCTCCTCGAACTCATAGTCGGAGGTGTCAAGCTTCGATGGAGGTGCGAGGCTCGCATCCTTGGGAGCGCTCGTGGAGGCATCGAAACTGAACCAGCGCTGCGGCTGCACCCACGTCACCACGGGAAATAGCACGCCCGGCACGTTGGGGCTGGTGGCCAGCTCCGAGATACCACCGGCCAGGGTGTTGCTCAAGTCGGTCATTTTATTAGTCGCGTAGTCCAAGTGCCGAACCTTTTGGACGCCGGCGTCGAGAACTTTTACATACAACGCATCTTTGGCGATGCCCATGTCCTGAATGACCACGCTACTCGGCCCAACCACCTCCTGAGCACGTCCAAGATCTGGATTCGGTGCCCTCAGCTTCAGGATCTTGTAGCGCGAGGCATTCTTATGGCTCAAAAGATAGATGTCATCGCCGTGCAGGGTCGCGTTGGCGACAGCGTCCTCCACGTCGGCAATTTTGCGCCACGGCGTCTTGGCTGCCTTCCCCAGGGCGGCCTCCTCCAGCGGCTTGAGATAAATCGTCACTTCCGGTGCCGAGCCGTGATTGATGATTCCGAGCGCGTAGTGCGAGCCGGGCGAGGTAACCACAAACGGTGAGTCGACCGGCGTGACCTTGACTTCGGCCGCAAGGTCGACCGCGAGAATTGCCCTATCTTGTTCGGGATCCTCACCCAGAGCGTGCCAGTATGCCTTGCTGTTGAGGTATTTCGCCGTCTCGGGCGCGCCGGGCAAGACGGGGCTGAAACGATTATAGAACAAGGATTTGCCATCCGGCAGCCAGGAGGGGCTGCCGTACTCCGTACGGTCGATGCGTTCCGGCAGAGCCTTGCCGGTACTTGTCTCGATGAAGCGCATGACGCTTTCTTCAGAGCCTCCCTCGGAGATGCCGATTGCCACATGCGAGCCATCGGGCGACAGCTGAATGTAGTCGATCGCGCCGTGCTTGCCCTGCGCCGCGCCCGCATTCGGATCCAACAACAGGCTCTCAGTGCCGCCGAGCCCTTTGCGGAGGTAAAGTTTGAAGACGTTGTCCTCGGGCCCGCGCTTTTCGTACACGACGAGGCCGACTGCCGTCTGAACGTTGCGCACCAACGTGCCGCCGCTGTCGAGTTGCTCTATACGCTTCAGGAGCGCGTCCCGGTTGGGAATCGCCGCCAGCACACCACGGGTGTAGTTATTCTCGCCTTTGGCCCAAGCCAGGAATTCCGCCCCATGGCGATCTTCCATCCATCTGTAAGAGTCGGTGACTTTCGCGCCGAAGTAGTCGTCGATGACCGGTCTCGCAGGCGCCACCGGCGGCGCAACCGGTGCATTGTCAGCGGCCCAGCCGGCGGCAACTGCGAAAAGGCAGAATGACGAGGCGGCGAAAGCAGTCCTCATCCAGTGTCCAGCGCTACGAGCAGTCACTTCCAGCTCCTTGATCGGCGGCGGACACTGCCCGGTCATTTGAGCACTCCCCGAAGCCTCATCCTCGCCTGTGGTTTGCCGGCACACCTGCCTCGGGGCCGGGGTCCAATGATCGTATACTACACAGCGGTAACGAAGGCTCGTGAATGTGTTGCTGGCAAATGTAATCAGGGAAGGCACACTGCGCAGTGTCCCCAAGGCTTAGGCCTACTCGACATGACCAGCCAATCGCCCGTAGGGAGACTATCCACAAGGTGTGACGTTGGGCTCGACATAAGCGCAGCCGCCTGGCATGGGCGCGAGCGGCGGCCTATACTTGCCCTGCTTTCACCGGGTGACTGACGTCATTTTTGCTGCACGGTCTATCTAGACAGGGAGTCGTCGGTGCGCACCGCCTGGACCACAATCTGTGTTGCGGCTTTGATGGGGATTGGCGCGTGCTTGCGCGTAGACCCGGCATGGGCTGATTTGTATTCTGCCCAGCAGGCCTATAATAAAAAGAACCTCCCCAAGGCCTTTGAGGAATTCAAGGAACTCGCTGAACTGGGGCAGCCACGAGCGCAATACGCTTTAGCTATCATGTATGCGCGTGGAGAGGGGGTGCCAAGCAGCCTCACAAATGCCCACGCGTGGGCGTCACTTGCCGCTGCCAACGGCGAGGCCGAGGCAACAACGCTCGCGGAACAACTGGCTCCTCAGCTGACGCCCAATTCGCTGAAATTTTCGGCTGATCTACAAGCGGAGTTCAGTCAGGCGGCCCTCGACTTGCGCCTCCTCCCCCATGTGCTCCAAGGCAGAGAATATGAAGACCGCAGCCCGGTAAGGCCTTCGAAACCATTCGTGCCTTCATACCCCCCTGCGGCGCAAGCAAAAGGGGTTCAGGGCGAGGTCTATGTCGAATTCACTGTGGCGCCCGATGGTCGTCCGCGAGTGCCGCGAATTTTATATGCCGTGCCCCAGGGATACTTCGAACAGACGGTCCGGGAAAGCGTCATGCGGTCCATCTATTTGCCAGCGACAATCAACGGACAAGCGATCGCCACCACCGTAAGCACGTTCTACAATTTTAAAATGACAGGCGTGTCGATCTCCGATTACGGCAGTTTGGAGCAGCGAGTGCGCGAGACGAAATTAAAGGCACAAGCGGGCGACCCCTCGGCGCAAATGCTCTACGGCATGATGATCGCAGGCCTTCCTCAGCTGAATCAAACCTACGATCAAGCATTGCCTTGGTTTCTCAAGGCCGCCCAATCCGGTGCGCGCTATGCCCAATACCAAGTTGGTCTGGGATTGCTGAATGGCCGTGGTTGTCATTGCGATACGAAAAAAGGGGAAGTCTGGCTGCAAAAGGCCGCGCAGGCGGACTTGGCCGATGCTCAGGTATCGCTCGCCGAGTATCTATTGAAGGATCAGGCCAACCGCGACGCCGTGAGCGGCGCGCTGGTTTGGTTGGAGCGTGCCGCCAAACAGGGTGACAATTCAGCAAAGTTTCAGTTGGCCGCTGTGCTCGCGGGGTATCCAACCAATCGGGACCCAACGCGCGCGTTGGCTCTAACCGATAGTGTCGAGCGAGATTACAAGAGTGACCCAACGTGGTGGGAAATTCGCGCAGCCGCGAACGCTTCGCGCGGCAACTACAAAGCCGCTACGGGAGCGCAATCACAGGCAATCACGCAAGCCAAGCAGCTCGGATGGGATGTCACCAAACTGGCGCAGCGCGAGACCCTCTATGAGTCGGGGCAAGCATGGAGCGGGAATCTGCTGGAGTTCTGACAGAGGCGGCGCGCGGCTCCGTTTAAAGTACGGAGCCGGGCGTCAGCCCATCGCGCCGCACGGGAGGAGCGACAACAGACAAATGGCAAATGGTGATATTCACTCTGAAGCGGGCAACGGGGCTTCTGGACTAGTCAAGATCTCTTCGCGATCCACCTCATCACTTCCCGGTCGTTCATAGGTGCCGATCAAGCAGCCGACCGCCAACGTTCTGTTTAAGATCGCCTCGATGAACTCCCGTCGCCCGGGAGCACTCGAGAAGCTCGGCCCAGGCATTAGCGCAAACACTTGGAACACGTACCGATGTTCACCGTGCCCGCGCGGCGGGTCGGGTGGCAACCAAGCCCGCTGGAAAAAGGAATTGGGCCCCGTTTCAAGACCCGCTCCCTCGTGCTTCGGACTGGCGAGAGCTCCCTCTTCGAGCGTGAGAATCTCGGGGCCTAAATCGACGACGATCGCGTGCACCAACGGGTGAGGCGTGGGAGAGTCCGCGTCCTCGACCAAAATCGCGATGGAGCCGGCTCCCGCGGGGACCGCATCCCATTCCAGGGGCGGCGACACGCCGGGACCGTCGGCCGTATACCGAATGGGCAGAGCTCCATTGAATACGAAGGTGGGACTTGTAACCGACAGGCGCGCGGAGCTGCGTTCGCGATGCAACAAGTTGTAGACGACCTGTTCCATCCCGGCCCGCTGATTGATCAGCGCGTGACCTACACTCTCGGGCAAGTTCTGAAGCATATTGGAAATCTCCGGGGCGTGGTCCTGAGGACCTACGAGGCTACACGCAGCGGTCACAATCTCCATCAGAGCGGCGCTCATAAGCGGTCGGGCACTCTCCTACAGCACGACCACGTCGATCGCCGCCAATGCCCGCGCCAGCTTGAGCTTATGGCTACGCCTGCCTGGTGAGACGAGGCCAGCTTCCTTCGACTATTTCATCGAATGGAGGCCCACCATGTTCCCTTCGGTGTCGATAATGTGCGCAATGAAGCCGTACTGGCCAATGGACGTTTTCTCTTTGTGGATTCCTCCTCCCGCCTTCACCGCTTTGGCGGCTTCATGGGCGCAATCGTCGCAGATGAAGTACACCAACACACTGTTGGAGCCAGACTCGAAGCCTGGCATTTTCACCAGCGCCCCGGACGCTCCCGCGGCCCCCCTCTCCATGGGAAACGCAAGCATTTCCATGCCCGGACTGTCGAGTTTCGAGAGCTTAACGCCGAGCGTCGCTTCATAAAACGTTCGCGCCCGAGCGAGATCTTGAACATATATTTCGAACCAGCTTACTGAGTTGCGCATGGTGGTGTCCTTTTTGGCGATTACCCTTGATTGAATTTTGTCGAAGCGCGGGGGCCGCCGACCGCACAATTCCCGGGAGATCGGCAGCCCCAGGAACGACGCACGGCGACCGACCTACTTACCGACAATTCGCACGGGAGCAGATTCCGCAATCTTGCTCAGCGCCAAA
>JBEKHO010000008.1:0-128847 GCA_050012215.1 Steroidobacteraceae bacterium | reverse complement strand
TACCGGTGCAGTCGATTACGTTCCCTTGAGCTCTTAGCGCGAAACCGGGCCCACGGCGCGAGGCCGCGGGCCTCTCGATCGAGCTTTGGGTGCTGTGGCGCTTCCTGCCGCCGCTAGACGTGCCCGTAAAAATCGCGGTGAACGACCACGGAATGCGCGAAATCGAGCAACGTCGACCAGCTGAAGATCGGCAGGTCGACCGCGCGCTGCACCGCACGGGCGAAGGGCTGGAATCCGGTGCACTCGAACACCAGCGCGCGCATCTGCGGGTGCTTGCCCTTGAAGTCCTTGCACAGGGCGACGAAATCCGCCTCCGAGCGCTCGTAATTCGACACCGGAATTTCGGCGCGCACCTGCGCGTTCCACAGATTGTCGAATTCCGGACACTGGTACTCGTCCATCGCGCCGGCAATGACGACGCGGCCCCCGGGATCGATGCCGACCGCCTCCAGGTGCGCATGCGTCAGGTTGGAACGGGTGCCGCAGACGATTCCGATCAGGGCCTCTGCTCCGAGGAGCTGCTGCGCGAGCGGCACTTGCAGCAGGCTCGACATGAACACGGGCACGTTCACTGCGCGCGCGACTTCCCTCTGAAAATAGGCGAAGTAGCCGCATTCGGCGGCGATGGCGCGGCATCCCATCCGCTCGAGCCGCTTCGCCGCCGCGAGAATCGGGGCAAGGCACGGGCTCTTGTCCGCCTCAAACACCAGGCGTTGGATATTCACCCCTTCGACCACGTCGTACTGGATTGGGAACGGGAACGCGCTGGCATTGCGCACGTCGCCCGGAAACCCGGGGTATACGTCATCGAGCAGCATGATCCCGAGCCCCATGCCGTATGCCACGTGCCGGCCGCGGGCCGCGATGGATCGAATGCCGCGGTCATGGTCCAACGAATAGCCGCTCATGGTGTCCAGCGATACACCGCGCCCGGGAACGGCGCTTTCCAGGGATCGAAGGCGCCGGTGATGAAGACGGTGCCCGATCCGTTCGCACCGAAGCCCACGTTGGTCACGTAGGGAGTCGGCACGTCGATGGCGCGGACCAGCTTCATCTCTTCGGTCACGACCAACACCCTGCCGGAGCCGTTTTGTGCAATGTAGTAATTCCCGTCGGGACCGAGTTTGACGCCGTCCGGGCCGTTGTAGGCATCCTCGTTCGGCGTCGGTGGCGCGAGGTCTTGCAGCCGTGCCCAGACCGTCCGAGGTCCCAAAGCGCCATCGTCGCCGATGGGAAAGGACAGGATTCTGCCGGCGAGCATTTCCGCCACCAACAGATGTTTGCCGTCCTTGGAGAGTGTCAGGCCGTTCGAATAGTGGATGGTATCGGCGACCACCCGCATGTCTTGCCCATCCGCCGACAGGTGCAGCACCGCTCCCGTGATCGGCGCCTTGATGTCGTATACGCCGGAGGCCGAGAAGAACACGCCCCCGTGACCGTCGCTCGAGAAATCGTTGGGACCGACGAACGCCTTCCCGGCACTGTCCTTATCGAAAATGCGCACCTGTTTGCCCGCCGCGTCGAGCTCGACCAGGTAATTCCCGTCGTAACAGGCCACCAGCACATGATCGCCCCGGAAATGAATCAATCCGTTCGCTCCGCAGTGCTCGCGGCGCCACCAGATTTTCGCTTCCTTCCCGTCCCAGCTCTTGATGCCCGGCCCGGCATATTCCACATAGAGCAGCCGGCCCTGGTCCCAGAGCGGTCCCTCTGGGTACAGCGCCTTTGGATCGATCGCCGTGACCGCCGCATGGGCGGCGCCCGCATGCACCAGGCAAGCGAGCGAAAAGGCCGCAAGCAATGACGTGGGAGAACGCATGGAAACCTCAAAAATCGTAACGCACGCTGATGCCGATGGTGCGCGGCCGCGCAACATACCGATCTCGGGAATAGTTCGGATAGGCTTGTATGTTTTGACCGCCCGAGTAGCACGTGCAGTCGGTCAAATTGTTCACGAACAGATCATAGGTCAACGGGCCGCCCGGCGCGAACGTGGCCCGGGCATTGCCCGAGAAGCTCTGCGGAATCGTCCAATTGAACGGCGTCGCGGTCAGAATCGTCGCCGTGGTGGCGCTCCGATAAGCGCCGTCGACGTGCAGCTTCAGCGATGCCGGCCGGCTCATCACCGACAAAGGCACCGTCCGGTCGAGGGCCAACGAGAACGTGTTCAACGGGATGCCCGGCAGCTTCGTGCCGGCAGTGATCGGTCCGTCGAACAGCACGGCCGGCTGGCCGTTGCCACCCAGCGACGGGAT
The DNA here is from genome assembly GCA_050012215.1 of Steroidobacteraceae bacterium. Lineage (GTDB taxonomy): Bacteria > Pseudomonadota > Gammaproteobacteria > Steroidobacterales > Steroidobacteraceae > Bog-1198. The sequence goes on along the minus strand of JBEKHO010000008.1, from coordinate 126,592 downwards.
GGTCGCATAGGTCGGGTAATCCAGGAGCTGGAAGGTCTGGGTGACCTTCGCCTGCGTGTAGTCGTAGCCGAAGGAGAGCTGCGTGTCGCGCGTGAGCGCGGCGTGCAGCTCGAGCTCCACGCCTTGCGAGCGCGCATCCTTGCCGTTGTAGGTCGCCGGAAAATAGCTGAAGTTCTCGCCGTCGAACTGAAAATTGGTGAGGTTGATGCGATACAGATCCGCGGAATACTGGAACCGGTGCTCCAGCAACGAGCCTTTCACGCCCACCTCGTAATTCTTGGCGAAATCCGGTGAGAACGTCTGATACTGCGGCAGCGTCGCATACGCCCCGGACAGCGGCAGCGCATTGGCGCCGCCGCGGCGAAAACCTTCGGAGTAAGTGGCATACACCTTCAAGGTCGGCGTCAGGTCGTACGAGGTATTGAGCTTCTTCACCGCCCGGCTCGTGGTGAGCGATGAGGACGATGTGCTCAAGCCCGTGGCACTCGTGAGGCTCGCCGAGCAGAGCGCCCCGCACAACAGGAAGCTGCTCGACGAGGCGGTGTCGAAGCTTTGATGGAATACGCGTAGTCCGCCCGTGACCTGCCATTCGTGCGTGACGTGCCAGGTGAGCTCCCCGAACGCCGCCTCGTCTTGGAACGTGGTGTCGCGGATGTAATGCCACAGCTCGTCGCCGGAGGTCGATGGATTCGGCTGGCCGCTGTAGGTCAGATAATCCTGTATTCCGGGCATGTATTGGTGAAACTGCACGCTGCCGAGCTCGCGCTCGTAAAACGCGCCCACCACGTAGTCGAAGCGATTCTCGCCGCTCGACACGAGTCGCACTTCCTGAATGATGGCGTGATCGTTCGCGGGCACCTCCTGGATCGGGAGCATGCGCGGGTAATAGTTGTACGGCGGGTACAGGTTGAAATTGAAGCCGGCATTGCTGAAAAACGCCGGGGTATAGTCGGCGACGGCGAGGGTGTTGTCGTCGTAATAGGATGTGGCCGAGGTGAAGGTGGCGAAACCGAGGTCGACGGTGGCGTCGACGCTCACCAGATCGATGGTATCGGTGTACGGCGACAGTGTGAACGCGGTCGAATCGTAGGTCCCGCCGGGATTCAAGTTGAACGAGGAGTTGGGCCAGTGGGCCGGATTCTGGGCGCTCACCGGCGCCGGGTTGGGCGTGGTCAGGTTGAGCTGCCCACCGGGATAGCCGGGGTTCGAGTACTGCGCGTTGGCTGAATCGATGTGTTGATGCACGTAGTTCAGCTGCAGGTCGACGGCGCTTGCCGGCTGCCAACGCAGCGCCGCGCGCGCGAACCACTGATCGGTGGTGTTGGTGTTCTTCTGCTCCGGCGCGATGACCGGACCGCTGGTCAGAACGCCCGGCACGCTTGGCGTGGGAGTCGCCAGCACGCCGCCGCCGCCCTGGCGCTCGAACAGGTCGACGTTGTTGATGAAGCCGCCGTCGTGCTCGCGTCCGCCGACGAGGCGAATCGCCAGGTGATCGGCGAGCGGTATGTTCACGAATCCCTTGATGTCGCGGTTCAGGTTGTCGAATTCGCTGGCATGGTCCGTGGCGCTCGCTGTCGCCTGCACTTCGCCCGAGAACTGGTCGAATTGAGGTCGGGTTGGGACGAACCGGATGGTGCCGGCCTGCGATCCCGATCCGTACAAGGTGCCCTGCGGGCCGCGCAGCACTTCGACCCGGTCGATGTCGTACAGCGGCATCGGAAAGAACACGGGGGTCTCGCCGAAGTAAGTTGACACCGGGCTCACGCTTTGCCCGGGCACCTCGACCACGGTCTGGCCGCCCCCGGGGCTGTCGGTCCGCAATCCGCGCAACGTCAGATTGTCCGTTCGTCCGCGCGCCCCTTCGCCGGTGTCGACCGTTACGAGTCCGGGAACTACGCGGGTGAGATCGTTGAGGGAGGTCGCGCCGGACGCCGAAATCTGGCCGGGATCCACCACGGTGATGTTGTATGGAACGTCCTGGATCGATTCGGCTCGCCGCTGAGCCGTGACGACGATTTCCGGGATCGCCAGGGGCGCATTGTCGGGGGCCGCGGGCGATTGCGCATGGGCGCCCATCGCGGAGAGTATGGAAACGGTGCCGCACTGCGCGAGCGCCAGGCGGATGGCGCGCCGAAGCGTCGGCGAGACGCGCCGGGCGTTCCCGGAGACCCCCAGTTCTTGATGCATCCAGCGCTCCCTCTCCTTTTGATTGTCAGGGAGCTTACCGAGCGGTCCCGCGCCCGGCCGCTCCGCGCGTTGGTGGAATGGAATGATTCGTAGGATTTCAGAAAATTCGCCGCGTGCCCGCGTTTGCCTTCCCATCGTGGCACGGGTTTGCTAATTTCCAGGCATGTCAAAGGGATGTACGCTCAAGAGCGGGAATTGGCGGGTAACCCGCCGGAACGGTCGCGTGTGCCCGATGACTTATGTGGTCCCTGGCTAGGATAGATCCCGCCAAGGGCTTGTTTCGCACCATGGTGGCCGGCCAGGGTCACACGCTGCACGACGCCTTCGACCGTCTGGAACGCACCCAGGCGGTGGATCGGGCGGTATGGCATCGACAACGCGACATGTTCGGCGCACGCGTCGCGGTGCCGAGCGACGATGGCCGCGGGTACTGGGATTTCATGCGGGCTCGGGACGACATTTACGTGGTCGTCGAGAATTTCTCGTTCAACGGGCCGCGTCTGGAGCGAATCACCGACGACGGCATCGTCCAGTTCTATTTCGAGCTGTCGGGCGACCTCACCATGGCGGTGCCCGGCGCCACCTTGCGGCTGAATCAGCCGAGTCTGCTGGTTTACTATCAGCCCCGCGGGATGGAGTTCACCGCCTGGACCGAGCCGAGCGCCCGCCAGCGCTCGGTCATCATCAACGTGCGCCCGCAGTTCTTGCTGGACACCTTTCTCTGCGAGGGGGAGGGCGTTCCCGCGCAGATGCAATTGTTGTTGAGCGGGCTAGGCACGGACGCCATGCCGTACTGTCAGCTGCCCCTGACCGCCCATATGTTCGAGCTGATCACCAAGCTGGTCGACGCTCCCTATTCAGGGGTGCTCGGACTGTTGAACACCGAGGCAGTCGTGACCGAACTGCTCTGCGCGGGCGTCGCCCACCTGGGGCTACAATCGGGACGCCCCCACGATCTTTTCTCCGCCCGTGAGCTGCGTTGCCTGCACGTCGCGCGGGACATCCTCAAAAACGAGATGCAGCATCCGCCCACCATTCCGGAAGTGGCGCGCGCCATCGGTCTCAACGAGACGACGCTCAAACACGGGTTCCGGACGATGTTCGGAGAGACGCCCTTCGATTTCTCGGTCCGCTGCCGCATGCAGCGCGCCTTGCAGTTGCTGCGCGAGCAGCGCATGCCCATGGCACGGATTGCCGAGGCGGTGGGCTATCGTCATCCCACCTCCTTCGCGACCGCCTTTCGAAGACACTTCGGCTTGCAGCCGAAACAGATTCGCCGCGCCCGCCGGCGGTAGCGACGCGGCGCCGCCCGCTGCCTCAGCGCGCCGCAAGTTTCGCGAAAGAGCTCCCGGCCGCCGACCGCGGCAGGGTGTTCGTCAATAACTGCTCGAATTCGGTCGCGGGCACGGCGCGGCTGAACAAAAATCCCTGGAACTCATCGCAATGAAAGCGCCGCAGAATCTCGAGCTGCGTGACGGACTCGACTCCTTCCGCCACGACCTTGAGGTCCAATGAGTGGCCTAGCGCGATGATGGCCTTGATGATCGCGACATCGTTGGGATCTATCGCGATGTCGCGGACGAAGGTGTAATCGATTTTCACGCTGTCGACCGGGAAGCGCTTCAGGTAGGCAAGCGAGGAGTGCCCCGTGCCGAAATCGTCGATCGCGAGCGTGATGCCGTGATCCTTGATGTGCTCGAGGAGCTGCAGCGCCTTGCCGGGATTGGTCATGACCACGCTCTCGGTGATCTCGAACTCCAGAAGGCGCGGGTCGCATCCGGTCCGATGCAAGATCTGATTCAAGTTGTCGAGCAGCCGCGAATCGGCGAACTGCTGGGCCGACAGATTCATGGCCACCCGCGTGGGCGGCAATTGCTCCGCGCGCCAGCGCACGATATCGGCGCAAACCGTGTCCAGCACGAAGCTGCCGATGGAGGCGATCAGGCCGACGTCCTCGGCCACGGCGATGAAATCAGCCGGCAGCAACAGCCCGCGCTGCGGGTGGCGCCATCGCACCAGGGCTTCCGCGCCCGCGATGCAGCCGGTCGCGATGTCGACTTTGGGCTGGTAATGAACCTCGAATTCCCGCCTCACCACGGCCTGGCGCAGCTCGTTCTCGAGAGCAAGCCGCTCGACGCTGTGCTCGTTGATCTCGGTGGAATAGAACTGGTAAGTGTTCCTGCCCGATGACTTCGCCCGGTACATCGCGATATCGGCATTCTTCAGCAGGGACGCTCCGTCGACGCCATCCGCCGGGTAGGTTGCGATACCGATGCTTCCGGAGAGCTGATACACGTTGCCGTTGACCGTCAAGGGGTTGGACATGGCCGCCAGCAGCTTTACAGCGATGGCATTGAGATCCTGTGGCTCGATCAACTGTTCGATGAGCACGGTGAACTCGTCCCCCCCGACGCGTGCCAAGATGTCCGTGCCGCGCACGCACGCGCGCAAATGGTTCGCGATCTGCAGAAGTACCGTGTCGCCCGCGTCGTGTCCGAGGGTGTCGTTGATGACCTTGAACCGGTCCAGATCCAGGAACAGGACGCTCACCGTGCCGCTCGAGCGTTGTGCGTGAGCGAGCGCCTTCTGCAGCTGGAAGTTGAACAGCAATCGATTCGGAAGGCCCGTCAAATCGTCATGGTGGGCCAGATGCCGGATTCGCTCGCCGGCCTGGCAACTCTCGATGGCGATGCCGGCCAGGTTGGCGCAGATGCCGACCAGCTGTGCGTCGAGTTGCGGCGGCTCGCAGTCGCTGCGCCCGTAGAGCGACAGTGTGCCGAGCAACTGATCCTTGCTGCCGAAGATGGGGCGCGTACTGAGCGGCTGAAGCGTGCCGCCGCCCACGGGGTGCAGCGCCTCGCCGTCCAAGTCGGCCGGCATCGTGCTCGAACGTCCCACGCAGACGCCCGTGCCGGCGGCGTCCTGCGCAGCCAGCGAGCAGAGAAGGCCGCCGGATTGGGTCTCCATGAACTGCGCCAAGGTGGTCAGTATGACCTTGAGGCCGGTGCCGGACGCGATCAGATTGAGGATGCGATTCTGGTCCGACATCACCGCCGCCTGGCGGCGCCGGTCGGCTTCCCGATGCAGGCTGTCCAAGGCGAACGAGGCCTCCATTGCGAGCTGCTCCAGGAGCTCGACGATATCTTTGCGGAAATATTGCGGCTCCCGCGAGAACACGCAGAGCACGCCGATGACCTCGTTCTGGCAGATCAGCGGGAACGAGGCTTCCGACGGAAATGCTCCGCGAGGCTCGTCGTCGCCATTGCGCACTCTGGATTGACGGGTGCGCAGAGGGGCATGCAGCACGTCGGTTTGCACCCCCGGGCCGCCCGCAACCACCGTTTTGAACGTTTGAAGATGCGCCTGGGGCTCGCCGTGCGCTGCGACGAAATCGATCTCCGACGGATGACGCCGCACCAACCCCACCGCCGCCAGCGTCAAGCCGCTGGTGCGCACGCAGATCCGGCACAACTCATCGAATAGCTGGCTGCGGTCGCTCACCCGCGAAATGAGCTGGCTCGTCTGGCTCAAGGCGGCGTACAGCTCGGTCAGTCGCGCCAGTCCCCGTTCCTTGGTGTCGCGCTCCCTGACACGGGCGCGGGTCACCCGGATGCACAAGACTCCGGTGATGAGCGTCCCGACCGTGAGCGCCAGGATCAGCAAGCTCCGCGTGGTCCGCGCCAGGTCGCCCAAGGTGGATGAGAACCGGGCCGCGATGGGAGTGAGTTCGCCGTTGATTCGATGCAACTGCGCCCGAATGCGCGCTTCCTCAGCCTCCGGCACTTCGGACCCATCCGCCGGATGTGCGCGAGCGGCGAGCGCACAAATCCGCAGCGTGTAGCCATCGCCCTCCGTCCAGATGTCGATCGCGTGCCGCACCGGCGCGAGGTTTCCGAACAGCCTGAACAGGACGATGGTGCTGTTGATGTCGGAAGGCTCGCTTCCGCCCTGCAGGAAAGCCGAGCGGACAGCGTTCAGGTCCACAGGACGGCGTTGAACGGCCACCCGGCCCCTCCAATAGCCGAGCGGGACGGCAATCGCCGATTGATAGAGCCGAAAATCCTCTTCGGACCGGGACAGCGTGTATTGCGACAGGTAATACGTGGCGTTCTTCTGACCCTTCGAATACAGCCCTTCCCCTCCAACCCAGGCGCGCATGGTGGAGAGCAGCTCGATGCTGAGCACAGCCGCGACCAACATCACCGTGAGCGACAGGAGGACGGGTGCGACGAAGCGCAGCGCTAAACGCGATATCCCATTCGAATCGTTGGGGCTGCTGTGCAGTCTCTTCATCCCTGGGGCCTTCGGGTGTCGCCTCGAAGGCGCGGGCAACTCTTTGGGCAGCCTATCTATGCCGGATCCCGGATACCGAGAGAAGGGTCACGGCCCGCGCGCGCCGGTTGCAGCGCGTTACCAGCACCTCTAGACTCTACATAATCCAGAATCCACGTGAAGAATCGTTTTTTGGTAACTGAGCCGGCACTATATTTTGTCAAATTCACCGTAGGAGTTCGTTGATGGACGCCCCGCAACAATCGACGGCCGACTGGCTCGACACGCTAAAGCGCTACCTGGAGCCCGATTGGAACGAGATCGTGTCGGGCGAATGGGCCACCAACCTCATCCAGGGTACCTGGTCAACCGACGCCATCCGCGGTTGGTGCCTGCAGCTGTATCCCTTCATTCATGCTTTTCCCAAATTCCTGGCCGAGGCGCTGATCAAGGCGGAGGACGAGTATTCGCGATCTTTCTTGATCGACAACATCCGGGTCGAGAAGGCGCACGCGGAGCACTGGATTTGGATGGGCGAGGGGTTCGGCATACCCCGCGCCGAGATGATGGCCATGGCCGAGGGTGAGCGGCCGGTGCTGCGCGACGTACAGTCGTTGAGCGACTGGATGTGGTACATCAATGCGAAGGGTTCGCTGCCGGAGGCGGTGGCCGCCACCAGCTTCGCGATCGAGGGCGCCACGGGCGATCTGACGCGCGGGTTGATCAGCGCCTTCGAGGCGTACGGCTCGCGTGAGGGCGTGAGCATGAATCCGCGAACCACGAAGTGGTTTCGAAATCATGCGAAATACGACGACGAGCATCCGCGCATCGCGTTGCAGATCGTGGCGCGTCACGCCGAGACCGAACGCGTGCGCATGAAGGTCATGGCGGCCGCGCGGCGCAGCCTGCAATTGCTCAATTTGGCGTTGCTCACCGCCGGGCGCGAATATTCCCCTGCGGTGCAGGCCAGACCCACGCTGCCGGTTGGGCAGGCGCGTCCGGTGGACCGGCGGCGATCGCGCCAGCCGATCGCGTTTCCTGATCGGCGTATCGTCGAGCGATACGCGAGCTCGGGGTCCTCCGAGGCGGGCGCTCTGGCGGCCGCAAGCTGATTTATTGCAGCCGTTGCCGCCGGCCGACCACCTCGGCGAGGCTGACATCGAGCCGCCCGTGGCTGATCGAGAGGCGCAGGCCCCGATGCCGCGCGAAATAATGGATGGCGACGATCACCGCGCCGAATCCCGAGGCCGCGCCCACGCCGAGCGCCCATCGCGGACCGAACGTATCCGCCACCCAGCCCACGAAGGGCGCGCCGATCGGCGTCGCGCCGAGCGCGATGGCGAGAAACAAGGCGATCACCCGGCCGCGCATGTCGGGATCGGTCGATAGCTGCAGGGTGCTGTTCGCCGTCGTGCTGAAGGTCTGCGCCGAGAGGCCGATGATGACGAGCGCGCAGCCGAACAGACCGTAGCTCGGCATTGCGGCGGCGATGCAGAAGCCGAGCCCGAAGACAGCCGCCGCCGCAACGATGACCCCCATTCCCGGTCTCTCGCGCCGCGCGGAGAGCAGCGCGCCCGCCACCGAGCCGATCGCCATCATCGAGGTCAACAAGCCGAACTGCCCGGCGCCCGCGTGGAACACGCCGACCGACATGGTCGAGATGAAGATCGGAAAGTTGACCCCAAAAGTGCCGATCAAGAACAGCATCAGCAATATCGCCTTGATGTCGGGCCTGCGCCAGACGTAACGGAATCCGTCGATCAGTCCGCCGCGACCACGGCCGCTTTTCGCGCTGCGATGCAATTCCTCGACGCGAAGCAAATAAAGCGAGCAAAGAACGGCGACGAACGAGGCCGAATTGATCACGAAAACCCAGCCGGACCCGACGGCGGCGATGAGCACGCCGGCGACGGCCGGACCGATCATGCGCGCCGCATTGAATGACGTCGAGTTCAAGCCCACGGCGTTCGAAAGATCCTGCTCCCCGACAAGCTCCGCGACGAAGGTCTGGCGCGCCGCCGAATCGAACGCGCTGACGCATCCGAGCAGGAACGCGAACAGATAGACGTGCCACAAACGGGCGGAACCCGACAGGGTGAGAAGCCCCAAGCCGAGTGCAAGCAGTCCCATCGTTGCCTGCGTCGCCATCAGGAGCTTGCGGCGATCGAGGGTATCGGCTGCGAATCCCGACAAAGGCAGCATGAGCGCGTGCGGCCCGAATTGCAGCGCCATCACGATGCCGAGCGCGGTCGCGCTCTTGTGCGTGAGTTCCGCCAGCACCAGCCAGTCTTGCGCCGTCCGCTGCATCCAAGTGCCCACATTGGACACCAGCGCGCCGGCCGCCCAGACGCGGTAGTTGTAGTTGCGAAGCGAGCGGAACGCGCCTTTCACCGCATGCTCAATCGACGATTCGCCTGAGCAGCGTCGCGGCCTTCGCAAGATCTTCCTGCTCGGCCGGACTGAGATGCGAGCGGATTGCCCGGCATAGCCAGTCCTCGCGTGCCGCACGGCTGGCTTTGATCCATTCACGCGCCGTTGCGGTCAAGGACAGGATGATCTGCCGGCCGTCGGTCGGATTCGGCGCGCCCGTCACGAGGCCGGCCTCTTCCAACGCGGCCACGGTGGCGCCCATCGATTGCGACCGCACACCTTCCGCGCGTGCCAGGACGGTGACCGTCGCGGGACCTTCCCGATCGAGGTAGCCGAGCACCGCTATCTGGGACAGGGACAAATCGCCTTTGTGTGCGTGCTCGCGCAGCCGGCGCCTGAGCTTGCCGAGCAGCACTCGGAGCTCCGTCGCCATGTCAGCCGCAGGATCGGATGCCTTTTTCACGTCCGCCAGACTAGCAGATATGAAGGTAAACTACAAAGGTCGACTTCATATATGCCGCGATGTGGGATCGCTGCGGCGATCTGTAAGCAATCGTGAGCCCATCCACAGAACTGCCGCGATGGTCGTGTCACATTTCGCCAAGATGTTCAGTCGGCCGATAGAGACGAGCGCGGGTGAATTCATCGACGAGATTCGGCGATGGCGGGACAGACTCGCGCACAGTGCTTTTGGGCGCGGTCTCTTGAAGCTGGCTATCGTGCATCGCGCGCCCGGGATGGCGCGCCACCCGCCCGCCGAGCTCGACGAACGGCTCGAGGGCGAACGCGCCGTGGCGCAATGCATCGAACGGCTACGGGCGGGGGGAGCCCAGGTGTTTCACGATGTGAGGGGTGACGGTCGCCGCGTGGACCACGTCATCATCTCCCGGCGGGGTGTCTTCGTGGTTGAGACGCACGCGCTCCCCAAACCCTGGCCGAAAGCCAAGGTGTACGTCGAGGGCCGCAAGCTCCTCGTCGCAGGCAAGGCTCTCGAACGCGATCCGAGGGCCGGTGCCGCGGATGCCGCGCGCTGGATAGAAGCATTTCTGAGGAAAAGTACGGGCAAGCGATTCACCGTACGAGCCATCGTCGCTTTCCCCGGCTGGTATGTGCAACACAACGATCCCCCGGGTTCCGTGTGGGTGGTCGAGCCCAAGGCTTTGCCCGCGCTCCTCGATCACGAGGTGCTGACGGTTCCCACGGCGGACGTGGCGCTCGCCGCGTGGCATCTGTCCCGCTATGTCCGCACGGATCTGGTGCGGGCCGCGTAGCTCCGCGCCGGTTCGCGTAGCTCCGCCGGGTCGGCTACTTCAGCCCGTAGATTTCGAGCTCACCCGGCGTGCTGGTCGAGCTGTCGACGGCACCGATGTTGTTGCCGCGCGTGCCGACATACACCCGGCCGTTCGCGACGGTCGGCACGGTGAATTTCACCGCATAACCGGCTGCATCCTGCGGAATCGTCGAGCTGTTCCAGAGCTCGGTCGCGAGGTCGGTCGCGTCGTAGGCGTGCAGTACGGTGGGTCCACAGGACGAAGATTGCTTCGTGCAATAGCTCGAGTTGTCGAGCGCCCACACGAGACCGTTTTGCGTGCCCGAGGCGGACACTGAGGGCGTCGCGCCCGGCCACTTATAAGTGTGGGCGGACATCGACGCCGGGGCGAATTGACCGGACGAGGGCGTCCATTGGTAGGCGTTCAACTCGCTGCCGCCGGCGGCCACGAACAAGTAGTTGTTCCAAACCGCCGCGGTCGAGAACAGTCCATGATCCAGGTCGATTTTTTGCACGGCGAATAGATCGCCGAACCCGCCGAGCGCATCGCGATTCAAGACGTACAACGCACCGTCCTTTCCTCCGCAGACGAGCGCAGGAATTACGGTGTTGCCCGCCGGCAGATTCGCGAGCACCGCAGCGCCGCCCGCGCCGAAGTCTGCGTCCGTGGCATAGAGGTTCGCCTCATCGGAGGGCGTGAAGTACGTGCTGACACCGAGCGATGAGGTCAATTGCAGCAGCGAATCGCCATAGTCGTTATTCGGCGGGGTGAGGCTGTTGGCGTCGAAGATTCCATTGCCTGTCGAGACGTAGACATTGCCGTTGGAATCCACCGCCGGCGCCTCACCGGCCATCCACACGCCGCCCTCCAAGGTGTTGGGCGCGGTGTTGAACGCTGCGGTCTGCGTGAACGTGGTTCCGTTGTATTGATAAGCCATGACCCAGCCGTACCAGGGCGTGCTGTCTTCGTGCGAGCCCCAGGCGATGTACACGGTGCCGTTCGCGAACGCGAGACCCGCTCGCTGATTCTCCTGCATCGCGCTGAAAATCACCGAAGTGCCGCCACTCCCCGTACCGGCAACCGTAGCTGCGATCGCGATTGGCGAGCCGGTCTCGTCGTTCCCCGTGGTGATGTCGATGGCATGCAGCCGCTGATAGAAGACCGTTTGGGTGGGGCCCACGGACTTGGATACGACGTATAGAATGCCGGTCGCGGGGTCGATCACCGGCGTGCCCGTCACGCCGATCTCGGGTTGGATGTCGCCGAAATTCGCGCCCACCAGTGCATCGCCTGTGATGCTGATGAGCGGGGTTTCGCCGGCCGTCCCGCCGTGCGCCGCATCGATCAAGCTCACCATCCAAAGTTGGGTACAGGCAGGGGAGTCTGCATCGAACGCGAACAAGCTGTCGTGCTCGGTCGCCACGAATACGACGTTATGCGTTGCGCCGCCTATCGTGACGTTCGCGACCCAGAGCGGCTGCGCGTAGATCGCGCCGTCGACCGCGCAAGAGGCGAGTTTCCCGAACGAGCTCGTGACATTGGCGACGTTGAGCGCGTACTCCTGCGCATTCACGCCGTCGCGCGCGAGATCGTTGTGACGCGTGAACACCCCGGCGAGATCGGTCACTGCCACGGTCGCGCTGGCGCTCTGCGTCCGGTTGGCGACGCTCGTCGCCACGATGTTGTGCACGCCGGCGCTTCCGGCCGAGTACAGGCCGTTCGAGCTGATGGTGCCGACGCTCGAATTGCCGCCGGCAATCCCATCGACCTTCCAGGTGGCCGCGCCGCCGCCCGGCACAGTGGCGGTGAACTGCTGCGTGCGGGCGAGTGTGATGGCAGCTTCGGTCGGGGCGAGGCTCATGGCAACGCTCGATACGGTGAGTTGCGCGGACGCCGGCGCACTGCTGCCGCCGGGCCCGCTGCAGGTCAACGAATACGTGGTGGTCGAGTTGACGGCTCCGGTGCTTTGACTGCCGCCGGTGCCAAGCGTGCCGCTCCAGCCGCCGGACGCCGCGCACGAGGTCGCATTGGTCGAACTCCACGTCAACGTCGAGGCGCCTGCGGGCGCGACCACCGACGGATACACGGAGAGCGTCGCGGTGGGGACCACGTTCACCGTGGCCGTTGCGGGCGCGCTCGTGCCGCCGGCACCGGAACAGATCAGCGAGTATGTCGTTTGTGCGTTGACGGGGCCGGTCGCTTGCGTACCGCTCGCTGCGAGCGAACCCGTCCATCCGCCCGAGGCGGTACAGGACACCGCGTTGCTGGAGCTCCAGGTCAACATCGATTGGCCGCCGGCCGATACGGTGGTGGGCGCCGCGGACAAAGTTGCCGTCGGAACCGGGAGAATGACGACAGATGCCGTAGCCGCAGGGCTCGTACCCCCGACGCCCGTGCACACCAGCGAGTAGCCCGCGGCGACCGTGAGCGGGCCGGTCGCGAACGTACCGCTCGTTGCCAAAGATCCGCTCCAGCCGCCCGAGGCGGTACAGGACGTTGCATTGGTGGAGCTCCAGGTGAGCGTGGAGGAGCCGCCGGAGACCACGCTCGTGGGCGATGCGCTCAAGCTGGCTGTCGGAACGGGCGGCAACGGGGTTGCGGTCACGGACGCGCTCGCGGCCGGGCTCACTCCGCCGGGACCGGAGCATGTCACCGAGAAGCTCGAGTTCGCAGTCAACGCCCCCGTGCTCCGCGAGCCGCTGGGAGGCAGCGTTCCGCTCCAGCCGCCCGCCGCAAGGCAAGCCGTCGCGTGAGTCGACGACCAGGAGAGCGTGGACGCGCCGCCCGCGGTGACGCTGGTGGGGTTCGCAATCAGCGTGGCCGCGGGAGGCTCGTTGACGACGATGGTCACGGTCGCGGGTGGACTCGCGCCGCCGGCACCCGTGCACGTCAGCGAAAACGTCGCATCGTCGCCGAGCACTCCGGTGCTGCGGCTACCGTTCGCGGGGAAGGTGCCGCTCCAAGCGCCCGAGGCACTACACGAGGTCGTATTGGCCGAGGACCACGTGAGTGTCGCTGAGCCGCCAGCGTCGATGGTGGTGCTCGATGCAACCAGGGATGCGGTTGGGAGCGCGGTGACGGGCGTTGAACCGCCGCAGGCGCAGAGCACCGACACGGCACCGAACAAAGTGAACGACGCGATGAATCGCGCAATGAATAGCATGGGATCCCGAAGCGAGCTTGTACCCGTCGATCGTATGTCATGGAGCCTGCAAGAGCGCAAAAAACCCCTGGAACTCTCGGGTTTTTCCGGTCGCTTCACAAGCCCAATTTGATTATGTCGCATGGCCGCCCGGTCAGCCCGGCCGAGCTCCCATCGTGCGGTCCCGTGACGACGTTCACACATTACATAACCTTCGTGAGACTCATATCCAAGAGCGCCGTGCGCCACTTCCGGAGAATGCACTTCGGTGTAATGAATTTACGTGAGAGGCGCCGACCATGTGGTTCCTAGCGCTGGCCGCCCTGGCCACCGAACTGAAACCTTCCGACTGGCTTGACGATCAGCCCGAAACTCTAACTGCGCGTTTCTTCGACGCAGGATCCGGTGTGTGGCCGGCGTGTTTCGGTATTCTGATTCTGTTCTCCGGCTTCTTCGGCCTCGTCAGTCTCGCAGACCTCAACGGGTCGGACTGGCTCTACTACAGCGTGGAAGGCGGCTTCGGATCCTACCTGTTGAAGCGAACCTTCACGCTCGCCTGAGCTCAAGTGAGCGCCTGATCGAGATCTGCGATCAGATCCGCGACATCCTCGATGCCGGTTGAATATCGCACCAGCCCTTCGGGAATACCGGCGGCTGCGCGCTCCTCTGCCGTGCATTCGACATGGCTCGTCACCGACGGCGGCCCGACCACGGTCTCGACGCAGCCGAGATTGGCTGCTCGGTGCGCGAACTTAAGCTTCGGCAGGAAGGCCTTGATGGCACCGAGACCGCCGCGCACGCTGAAGCTCAGCATTCCGCCGAAGCCACGCATCTGCCGCACGGCGATGTCGTGGTGCGGATGCGTGGCGAGTCCCGGGTAGTTGACGTGTTCGACCGCCGGGTGACGGCGGAGCCACCGGGCGATGGTCAGGGCGCTCTCGTTCTGCCGTGCGATGCGCAGCCCCAAGGTCTTCATCCCACGGAGCAGGCTGTAGGCATCCCCGGGTGAGAGCGTTGCCCCGTTGATTTCGCGGAAATGGTACATCCGCTGCACGAGCTCGCGTCGTCCGCAGGCGGCGCCGCCGAGCGCATCGGCGTGGCCGCCGAGAAATTTGGTCGCGCTGTGCAGAACCAGGTCGGCGCCGAGACTCAACGGATTTTGATTGATGGGCGTGGCAAAGGTGTTGTCCACCGCAACCAGGGCGCCCACACGATGGGCCGCGGCCGCGAGGCGGGCGATGTCGGTGATCTTCACGGTCGGATTGGTGGGCGTCTCGAGATACAGGAGCTTGCAGCCGCGTGCAATCTCGGCCTCGATCGCCGCGTGATCGCCGGTCGTGCACAGAGTCGCCTCGATGCCGAATGCGGGCAGGAATTCCGTGAACAGCTTGTTCGTGCCCCCATAGCTGTCCTTGATCGACACGACCCGCTCGCCGGGCCGCAGAAAGGTGAAGAAAGTCGCGCTGATGGCGGCCATGCCGGTGGCAAAGCTGGTCGCGGCCTCCGCCGCCTCCAGATCGCGCACCTTCTCCTCGAAGGCGCGCACCGTCGGGTTGGTATTGCGCGAATAGATGTGACCCTTTTCGTGGCCGAGCGCGACCGCGAGCCAGGTATCGAGATCCTGGTAGCCGAAGGAGACGCTGTGGACGACCGGTACCTGTGTCGCACGCTCGTAGGGCTCGTGCTCCCGCTCGCCGCCCCAGACGGCGATCGTATCGCGGCCTGGAGCTGACCCGCCGCCCTTGATCTCAGTCATGCCTGCTACCTCTCTTCTGCAACGAATCCATAGTATAGAATCGAGCGATGAAAATCGGTCTGCAGGTCCCCAACTTCACCTGGCCGGACGGGCCGGAACGCATCGCCGCCAAGCTCGCCGACATCGCGCGGGCCGCCGATGAGGCGGGGTTCTACAGCCTTTGGGTGATGGACCACCTCTTCCAGATCAGCATGATCGGGCCGCCGGAAAACGACATGCTGGAGGCGTACACCACGTTGGGGTATCTCGCGGCGCTCACCCGGCAAGTCAAGCTCGGCACCATGGTGACCGGTGTGGTCTATCGCTATCCGGGCGTGCTCGTGAAGAGCGCGACCACGCTGGACGTACTGTCCGGCGGCCGCGCCTATTTCGCCATCGGTGCCGCCTGGAATGAACAGGAGGCGCGCGGTTTGGGGATTCCGTTCCCGCCGCTCGGCGTGCGCTTCGAGATGCTGGAGGAAACGCTGCAGATCGCCAAGCAGATGTGGTCCGCCGACAACGGCCCGTATCGCGGCAAGCACTATCAACTCGCAGAGACCCTTTGCGTCCCGCAACCCCTCTCGCGTCCGCACCCACCGATTCTGGTCGCAGGTGGCGGGGAGAAAAAGACGCTCCGGCTGGTCGCGCAATATGCGGACGCGTGCAATCTCTTCGGCAGCCCGGAGGCCGTACGCGCCAAGCTCGATATATTGAAACAGCACTGCGAGGCGCTCGGCCGGGATTACGGGACGATCGAGATCACGACGCTCGGCACCGTCGATTTGCAGCCCGGCAAAATGAGCGTCAAGGACGTGATCGCCCACTGCAAGGCGCTGGCCTCGATCGGCGTGCGGCATGCGGTGTTCAACATGCCGACCGTGCACGAACTCACGCCGATCGACATATTCCGCCGCGAGATCATCCCCGCGGTGGCGGGCTACTGACGCTCCAGCACCACCACCGGAATCTGCCGGTCAGTCTTGGTCTGATAGAGCTCATAGGGCGCGTAGATCGCCACCATCTTCTTCCACAGCGCCGCCCGCTCCTCAGCTTGAGCGGTTCGGGCGCGCGCGGCGAACTTGTCGGCCTTGACCTGCAACCGCACCGACGGGTTCGCTTCGAGATTCAAGTACCACGCCGGATGCGCGGGAGCGCCGCCTTTGGAGGCAACGATGACGTAATCCTGGCCCGAACGTCCGAAGATCAGCGGCATGGTGAGCTCCCGCCCGGACTTGCGGCCCACCGTGGTCAACAGCAGCGTCGGGATCATCCCCTGGCCCCCGCCCAGGCTGGCGTCCCATAGGTACCCATCGGCTCCGTCGGTGGCGATGTAGCGCGTCAGGTGGTTTTGGATCCAATCCGGGAGTTTCTGAGAAGGTTGCGGCTCGGCCATGGGTCATCTCCGATGCGGTGGGTTCGAGTGTGAGTCAGATGATGCGGCACCGGTGCGGCAACGGCAATGCCGCACTTGCGGTAGCATCGCGGAGCTCCCAGCGATGAGGTTGTGTTGACATGATGAATCTTCGATGCCGTCATATGATGACGCTGCTGACGGCCGCGCTGGTCGTGGCGGCGGCCACGAGCGCCGCCGCCCCTCCCCAAGCGGCGGATGTGAGCGCTGCGCGCCTGGCCGCGGCGGACCCCGATCAATGGTTCACGCCAGGACGGGACGCCAACGGCACCTTTTATTCGCCGCTCAAGGACATCGATGCCGGCAACGTCGGTGAGCTCGGCTTCGCCTGGGACTATCATCTCGGCACCCGCCGCGGCCAGGAGTCGACGCCGCTTGTCATCGACGGCGTCATGTATGCGACCAGCAACTTCGGGCGTGTCTATGCGCTCGATGCCGCCACCGGCCGTGAACTCTGGACCTACGACCCGCAGATCGACGGCCACTGGGCGCGCTATGCCTGCTGCGATGCCGTCAATCGTGGGCTCGCGGCATTCGAGGGCAAGCTGTACGTCGGCGCCATCGATGGGTGGCTGCACGCGATCGATGCGCGTACCGGCCAACTCGTCTGGAAGGTCGACACGCTGGTCGGTCGAGACGCGCGCAAGCCCTACACCATTACCGGGGCGCCGCAGCTCGCGGGTGATCTCGTCGTGATCGGCAACGGCGGTGCGGACTTTGCGGGAATACGCGGCTATGTCTCCGCCTACGACTTGAAGAGCGGGGCGCTGCGCTGGCGCTTCTATACCGTGCCGCGCGATCCGGCTCTGGGCCCGCAGGATCAGCCGCACCTGGCCGCGGCGCTCAAGACCTGGGACCCGAAACATCCCTGGGAGGCCGGCATCGGCGGCACGGTGTGGGACGGCATGGCCTACGATCCCAAGCTCAACCTCGTGTACATCGGTACTGCGAACGCGGCTCCCTACAACATGAAGCTCGACGGCCGCCACGGCGGCGACGAGCTCTATGCGGCCTCGATCATCGCCATCCATGCGAGCGACGGCACCATGGCGTGGCATTACCAGACCACGCCCGGCGATCGGTGGGATTTCGACAGCACCCAGAAACTCGTGCTCGCCGACGTGGATCTCGCCGGCCGGCGCCGCCGAGTGATCATGCAGGCCAGCAAGAACGGCTTCTACTATGTGCTCGATCGGGCGAGCGGTGCACTCGTGTCCGCCAGCACCTTCGCGTACGTGAGCTGGGCCCGCGGCATCGATCCGAAGACCGGGCGGCCGATCGTCGAGGCGAGCGCCGACTACAGTCGAGGACCCGCCATGGTATTTCCCTCGGAGGTCGGGGCTCACACCTGGCAGCCGATGGCGTACGACGCCGAGCGCGCGCTCACCTACATTTCGGTGCAGGAGGGCGGCAACATCCTATTCGACACCAGTGCCCGCAGAGCCGGACTGGTCGAGGGTCAATTCACGACGCCGGCGTTCGCGCCGGAGACCTACGATCCGGGCGCCATGCGTTCCTTGTACGGCCCGCTGCCGCCGCTCGCCGATCTCGAGCGCCCGTTCAAGACGGATTTTGCTTCCCGCGGTTTCCTGCGCGCTTACAGCGTCAAGGAGCACCGCGTGAAATGGGAGACGCAAACGGCCACTTCCTTTGACGGCGGCGTGCTCGCGACCGCGGGCGGACTCGTGTTCCAAGGCGATGCCAACGGCAGTCTCAACGTCTATGGATCGGATAATGGCGCGCGCCTGGCATCGATTCCCCTCGGCACCTCGATGATGGCGGCGCCGATGACCTACCGGGTGAACGGCGTTCAGTACGTCGCGATCATCGCGGGCTACGGCGGCGGCGCAGTCATCAACGGCTATCCGCTCGATCCCGCATCGGCCGCATACCGCTACGGCAACGAGGGCCGCATCATTGCGCTGAAGATCGGCGGACCGGCCCCGCCGTTGCCGTCCGCGCGCACCGATCCGCCGTTCCCGGATCTTCCCGCGCGTCCCACGGACCAGAAGCAAATCGCGGCGGGGGAGGTGCTCTACAACCGCTATTGCTCCCGCTGCCACGTCATGGGCCGCGGCAATCTGCCGGATCTGCGCCGCATCGAGCCGGGCACTCATACGCTCTTCAACACCATCGTGCTCGGTGGCGCGTTCGCCGCGAAGGGGATGGGACGGTTCGATGACGTGCTGTCGCCGGCGGACGTGGACGCGATCCACGCCTATGTCATCGACGGAGGCTATCAGTTGAAACAGCAGCCCCCCTGAGGCCGGCAGCCTGAAGGCCCAAGCCGCCGGGCCGCACCCTGACCGCGGGCGTCACCCGACCCGGCGTACGCCCACGTCCACGGAGAGCTTGTGCCGGCCGCCGCCCACGATCATGCCGCGAAGCGGCGACACGTCGCCGAAATCCCGCCCCCAGGCGAGCGTCACGTGATCCTCGCCGACTACGCAGTCGTTGGTCGGATCGAAATCGACCCAGCCGAGCGGCGGGCAATAGACCGACACCCAGGCATGCGAGGCATCGCCGCCGACCAGGGTATCGGGCTCGGCATCGCGCACGGTTCTGATGTAGCCGCTCACGTAGCGTGCGGCGAGACCCGAGGAGCGCAGGCATCCGATCATGAGATGCGCGAAGTCCTGGCAGACGCCGCGCCGGCTCGCGAGCACGGCGGTGATCGATGTGCGGTTGGTGGTCGAGCCCGGAACGTAGTCGAAGTCGCGGTAGATCTGCCGCGTGAGCGCGTGGGCGGCGGCGGCGATGGGCCGGCCGGGCTTTAAGGCTTCGCGCGCGTAGTCCTCGACCACGTCCTTCAACGGCACGTGACTGGAGCGCATTCGGAATGGACAGGCTTCGAGGTCGGTGGGCCTCGGGGCCGAGGCGTGATATCGCAAACGCTCCCGCACGCGCTCCCAGGCCTCGCTTTCCTCGAGTTGGCCCGCGCTGCGCGGCAGCACCTCCACCCGCATCACGGCGCTGACGGACAGGTGGTCATGGGAGCGATCGTACTCGAGCCGCGCAATGGGATTGCCGAAGGCATCCCGATCCTCGCGCGCCGAACTTGGCAGCGGGTCGAGGACCAGGGAATGCGACAGGCATCGCTGGTATTCGAACTCGCGCGGCGTCAAATGCAACAGATGATGCGAATGGGCGACCTCGCCCCCGTATTCGTACAGGGTGGTGTGGCGGACGGCGTATTGGGTCACGCGGTCACCGCCTTGAGCTCGAAGTCCACGTGCGAGAAATGCTGCGAGGTGAGCTGATCCGATACTTGAGCGACCGCGCCGTTCAGCTCTTTCAAACACTCCGACAGGATGCGCCGCGAGGCTTGTACCATGAGGGGATCGTCGCCCGGCGGGCTTTCCTGCAGAGCGATCAAGTCCTCGATGGGTTCGTACAAGGCGTCTTGCGGGCGGGTTCCGAGCGATTCCGCCACCTCGATGAGCAAGGTGTTGACCGACCGCCACTGGAATGCGAGCGCGCGCGGATTGTGCTCGTCGTACACCAGCAACTCGATCGTGTTGTCCCAGACGGGCGGTGCGCGATAACGGGTGCGGTAGGTAATGGCGCTGTCACCGAGCTCGAGCAGCCATTCGAGCTCCTGGCGGAGCGGGGTGTCGACGGCGGCGAGGCGTCTTGCGAGAACATCGCAGAGGAATTGCAGCCGCTCCAGCCGCCGCCCGATCATCATGAGGCGCCAGCCGTCGTCCTGCGTCATGTCATCGAGCGCGAATCCCGCCAGTGACACGAGCGACAGGAGGAGCCGGTCGAGCGTTTCGCGCGCATCGCTCCGCGCCGCTTCCGCACGCCGGAAGTCGCGCTGCAATACCGTGATCGCGCGCCAGTTCTCGGCCGAGAGCGAGCTTCGTACTTGAGCGGCACATTCTCCGAGGCGGCCGATGTCGCCGTTCAAGGTGAACCGCTTCTCGGGGTCGAATACGGTGGCGGCACCGAACTCCTTGCAAATTTCGACCGCCTCCGCCCAGAAGGGGAGATTGCGCCGCAAGCCGAGCGTCGCGCGCAGCAGCCGCGTCTTGTCCTCGCAGCGCTCGGCATAGCGTCCCATCCAAAACAGATTCTCGACCAGCGTCGAAGGCAGATCCTGGTGCCGCCCGGCCGCGCGCGGGTCCGCGCGCGCGATCGGCGCAGTGGATTCCTCCGAGGTCTCGCTCGAATCGCACAACACCCAGATGTCCTTGCTGCCGCCGCCCTGCTGCATCGACACGATTTCCGCGTGATCGTCGGCGGCGAATCGGGCGAGCCCGCCGGGCATCACCCGATAGCCCTCGGGCGTCGCAATGGCGTAGACCCGGATGCCGAGCGCGCGTGCCGAGAAGGCGTCGGAATTCTTGGTGTACCAGACGGGCGCCTGCGAAAAGGCCAGATGCTCCTGGGCGACGAAGGCCTGGGGCTGAGCGCGCATCCGCTCGATCAGTTTGGCGCGTCCCTCGGCGGTGAGATCGCGGCCGAACACCGGCACGCGGTTCTGATCGGGGAAGGTCGGCTTGATCACCAGGCGCGGAAGCTGTTCGATCACGGACTCGAGTGCGGGCCGCTCGCCGCACCACCACGTGGCAACCGAGGGCAGCATTAGGCGCTCGCCGATCAGCGATTCGGCGAGCGCGGGCAGGAACCCGAGCCAGGCGGCCGATTCCATCACGCCGCTGCCGAGTGCGTTCGCGACCACCACGTTTCCCTTGCGGATGGCGCCGAGCAATCCCGGCACGCCCAATGCGGAATCGACGCGCAGTTCCACCGGGTCGCAGAAATCATCGTCGAGCCGGCGGAATACCGCATGCACACGCTTCAGGCCGGAGAGTGTCTTCAGGAACACGGTTTCGTCGCGCACCGTCAGATCGTGTCCCTCGACCAACGGGAAGCCGAGCTGTCGCGCAAGGTAGGCATGCTCGAAATAGGTCTCGTTGAACGAGCCCGGCGTGAGCACCACCGCGAGCGGCTCGGCGCCCGCGCCGCGCAGCAGCTCGTCGCGAAGCGCTGCGAAGAATGCGCCCAACGGGCGCACATCCATCGATTGCGCCAGCTCCGGAAGGGCGCGTCGGACGATCTGGCGGTTCTCGAGCGCGTAGCCCGGGCCCGAGGGCGCCTGGGTGCGATCGGTGAGCACCCACCATCGCCCGTCGGCAGAACGCGCGAGATCGACGCCGTAAATCCACAGCCATCGATCGTCGCGCGGCCGGATGCCACAACAGGGCCAGAGGAAATTGGGATGGCCGAACGGGATGTCGGCGGGCAGCGCGCCTCTCGACAAGAGTTCCTGCCGGCCATAGATATCCGACAGCACCGCGTTCAACAGATGCGCGCGCTGGGCGACGCCGGCCTCGATGGTTTGCCACTCCTGCGCGGTCAGCAGATACGGCAACGGATCCAGGATCCACGGACGATCGCGTCCTTGCTCGTCGGCGTAGACGTTGTAGGTGACGCCGTTCTCGACGATCATGCGGCGCGTGAATTCCGTGGCGCGGCGCGCCGCGCGCGCGTCGTCCTCGAAGACTCCACGGATCAACGGACGCCAATGGTTGCGGATGTCTCCGTCGTCGGCGATCAACTCATCGTATCGGCCGGCGTAGCTCCGATAGGTGGCGAGTCTGGGATCGCCCGGCGCCGCGCCCGATGTCTCACCGAAGGTATCCCGGAACTTCTCCATGAGATTATGGGCGGCGTAAGTCCAGGGTCAACGGGAACTCATCGTCGACCGCCGCGGGCTCGACGCTCAGCGTCCCCGGCGTGTGATCCAGGCGGAAGAACCGCGCCAGCCGGCGGCTCTCGGCCTCGAAGGCGTTCACCGGAAAGGTGTCGTGATTACGTCCGCCCGGATGCACCACATGGTATTGACAGCCGCCTTCCGATCGCTTCATCCAGGTATCCACTATATCGAATGTCAGCGGCGAGTGAATGCCGATGTTCGGATGCAGCGCGGACCACGGCTGCCAGGCGCGGTAGCGCACGCCCGCCACGAACTCTCCCGCACGGCTCGTGGGTCGCAGCGGGATCGTGCGGCCGTTGCAGGTGACGGCGTAGCGATCGGGTGCGAGCCCCGAGGCCTTCACCTGGAGCCGCTCCACCGAGGAGTCCACGTAGCGCACCGTGCCGCCTCCGGTTCCCTCCTCGCCCATGACATGCCAGGGCTCGAGCGCCTGCCGCAACTCGAGCGACCCGCAGGAGAGCTCGAGGTCTCCGAGCTTCGGAAACCTGAATTCGAAGTGCGGCGCAAACCACTCGAGCTTCAGATCGAAGCCGGCCTGCGCCTGTTCGGCGAGCACATCCTCGAAGTCCGTGCGCACGAAGTGCGGCAGCAGGAACCGGTCGTGAAGCGCGGTTCCCCACCGCACCAGACGCCGGGGTGCGTAGGGCTCGCGCCAAAAACGCGCCACCAGTGATCGCAGCAGCACCTGCTGAACGAGGCTCATGCGCGGATGCGGCGGCATCTCAAACGCCCGCATCTCGACCAGCCCAAGCCGTCCGCTGCTCGAGTCGGGAGAGTACAGCTTGTCGATGCAGAATTCGGCGCGGTGCGTGTTGCCGGTTACATCGATCAATAAATTGCGCAGCAGCCGGTCGAGAAGCCAGGGGGGCACGGAAGCCCCCGGTGCCGGGAACTGGCCGAAGGCGATCTCGAGTTCATAGAGCGAATCGTTGCGCGCCTCGTCGACGCGCGGCGCCTGCGAGGTCGGCCCGATGAACAGGCCCGAAAACAGATACGACAGCGAGGGATGGTTGTGCCAATAGGAAATCAGGCTTCGCAGCAGATCCGGACGCCTCAAGAACGGGGAATCCTGCGGCGTGGCTCCCCCCATCACGATGTGATTGCCGCCCCCGGTGCCGACGTGCCGGCCGTCGATCATGAATTTTTCGGAGCGCAGCTTGCAGGTAGCGGCGTCTTCGTAAAGCTCAAGCGTGTGGGCTGCGAGCTCGTCCCAGCGGGCGCTCGGCTGCACGTTGACCTCGATCACACCCGGATCGGGCGTGACCTTGAAATTGACCAGGCGCGGATCGGCCGGCGGCTCATAGCCCTCGATGATCACCGGTTGGTGCAGCAACGCCGCGCTCGACTCGACCGCGCCGATGAGCTCGAGATAATCCTCCAGGCATCGCGCCGGAGGCATGAAGACGTACAGCACACCGTCGCGTTGCTGCGCGCACATCGAGGTGCGAACGGTGCTCTGCGGCGGCGTCAACCGTGCGGCAAGGGCGCGCGCATCCGCAGCTGCGCTGCCGCCGGCGGCGGTCTCGCCGGCAGCGGCGTCAATGCCGGCGGCCCGCGCGATGGCGGCGTCGGTGCGGCGGTCGCTTTGCTCGCGATCCCGTGTGGAATCTTCCAGCGTCGGCTTCGCCAGCGCCTCGAAGGATTGGTTCGGGTCGGGAGGGTACACGTGCGGGAAATCGGCGGGCCGCACCCACGGCAGCGAATCGAGCGGCAGCCGAAAGCCCAGCGGCGAATCGCCGGGGATGAGGTAGCAGCGCTCGCTGCGCAGCAGCCAGGGCCCGCTTTGCCAGGGGGAATCGTCGGTATTTTTGGCAAGCGGCAACACATACCCGGCCGGCTCATCGAGGGTGCTGTCGAGGATGCGCGCGAGACGCTCGCGCTCCTTGGGATCGGTGAGCGTCGCGGTCGATAGATCGACATTGGCGGGAAGTTTGCGTTCGCGCCAGAGATAGTAGAGCGGGTCTTCGAACGCTCCGAATACGTGGTCCTCGCCGATGCCGAGGCGTCGCGCAACCTCGAGCAGCAGCCGCGATGCGTTGCCCGCAGCGCCTGGATAATCGCGGCTTTCGTCGGCGTTGAGCGCCGCGTCGCGCCAGATCGCTTCGCCGTCCTTGCGCCAGAAGCAGTTGAGCGACCAGCGCGGCAAGGGCTCGCCGGGATACCATTTTCCCTGGCCGAAATGCGTGATTCCGTGGGGCGCGTAGCGCTCTTTCAGTCGCCGGAACAGCTGGGACGCGATGCTGCGTTTGTTATCGCCGAGCGCCGCGGTGTTCCATTCAGGCGATAGCGAATCCTCGCTCGACACGAACGTGGGTTCACCGCCCATGGTCAGACGCACATCGTCCACGATCAGACTCTGGTCCACCCGCTTACCCAAGGCATCGATGGCCTGCCATTGATCCTCCGTATAGGGCTTGGTCACGCGCGGCGCCTCCCAGATGCGCGCGACTTTCATCAGATACTCGAAGGTGGTCTCGCAGGGCTCGACGATGCCGGTGAGCGGCGCCGCGGATTGCGGCTCGGGTGTGCACGCGAGCGGAATGTGGCCTTCGCCGGTGAGCAGTCCCGAGGTCGCGTCGAGACCGATCCATCCGGCCCCCGGCAGATACACTTCGCACCAGGCATGCAGGTCGGTGAAGTCCTGGCTGGGCCCGGCCGGGCCCTCGAGAGGCTTCAAGTCCGCGGTGAGCTGGATGAGGTAGCCGGAAACGAATCGTGCGGCGAAACCGAGATGGCGCAGGATCTGCACCAGGAGTTCCGCCGAATCGCGGCATGACCCCGAACGCTTCTCGAGCGTCTCGTCCGGTGATTGCACGCCCGGCTCCATTCGGATCACATACTTCACTTCCGCCGCGAGGCGGCGGTTCAGCTCCACCAGGAAATCCACCGTGGCCTGCGGCTCCCGCGATATGCCCGCGAGATATCTCGTCAACCTGGGCGTCGCAGGCCCCGTGATGCGAAACGGTGCGAGTCCGTGCTCCTCGCTCGGCGCGTAGCGGAACGGGAATTTTTGCGCGTAGTCCTCGAGGAAGAAGTCGAACGGATTGAGCACGGCCATCTCGGCGACGAGATCCACCTCGATGCGCAGCTCCTGGGTCGGTTTCGGGAACACCACGCGGGCGAGGTAGTTCGACTGGGGGTCTTGCTGCCAGTTGATGAAATGCTCGGCGGGCACGATCTTCAGCGAATAGGACAGGATCCGGGTGCGGCAATGCGGGGCGGGGCGCAGACGGATGATCTGCGGTCCGAGCACGACCTGCCGGTCATACCGATAGTGCATGACGTGATTGAGGGCGACGTGGATCGACATGCGTTATCTCCCCAGTTCCCGCTGGTCAATGGTGTCGTGAATGAAGCGCAGCTTGCCGATCGCCGGCAGCGACAGCACGAACGGGTAGCTGTCGGGCAGTCCCAGCCCGCGGCTCAAATTGTTCAACACATAAGTCAGCGACAGCCACGACTCGATCATCGAGTCGAAGTCGCGCTGACTCGGGTTCAAAGGGTCCGGCGGCGGCTGCATGCGCGGCTCGTCGCTGCGCTGGGGCCGCAGGGCGAGGCCGGTGGCGCCGGCAGTCTCCAGCGCGTCCACCATATGCATGTAGTGCGCCCAGGATTCCGCCCAGTCTTCCCACGGGTGCATGGTGGCATAGGCGCTGATGAAGTTGCGTTCCCAGTACTGCGGCGGACCGTCCCGATAATGTCGTTGCAGGGCCGCCTGGTAGTCGGCGCGCTCGTCGCCGAACGTTGCGCGGAAGGGCTCCATCAAGGGACCGTCCGCGATCAGCCGGTCCCAATAGTAATGGCCGATCTCGTGGCGAAAGTGCCCTAAAAGAGTGCGGTAGGGTTCCTTTTGGAGCGTGCGCTCCTTCTCTCGGTGCACGTCGTCGGCTTCCGCGACGTTCAGAGTGATCAATCCGTTGTCGTGGCCGGTCAGCACGCGCTTGGCGTCGCCGTCGGAGTAGTCCTCGAGGAACTCGAACGCGAGTCCTTGCGCCTCATCGACGTCCTTCGGGACGACCGGCAGTCCGAAACCCAGCAAGGTGTACAACATGCGGCGTTTGGCAACCTCCAGCCGGAACCAGGCGACGACGTTGCGCTCACTGGAAAGGTCGGGAATCACCCGGTTGAGGCGGCAGGAGCGGCAGAAGTCGCTCGGATCGTCGGCGGGTATTACCCAGTTGCAGACGCTTACCCCATTGTAGTTTGCGCACAGGCGATAGCCCCGCGATTCACCGTCCGAAAGCTCCGACCGCCAGAGTCCGTCGGGACTCTGGGTGAGCGCCGCCATGAGGCCGCGGTCCGGCAGGAACGCGAGCGAGCGGTCGCAGTTCAGACAGCGTACATTCTCGAAGAAGATCAGATTCTGGCAGTGGGTACAGTGAAATGTTTTCATGGACGATCTCGTCGCGAGACCGCCCATTGTCTTTGAAAGCCAAGGCGACCGTGGAGAAATCTCGCATTTTTTTGCCGCGCCGCGTATTCCGAGCGACGCCTACGCCAGAAGGCTCGCTAGTCCTACGCGGCCTGTTCGCACGCGATGCCATAAAGGCCGAGGCTCGACGCATCAACGCGGCTAACCCTGGACGCTTCGCATGAAAATTCGGTTTGGATACGAGATGGTCTACACCTGTTCGCAGCCGGTGCCGATGATTCTCATGCTGCACGCCCATCACACGCGCAGCGCCGACTTGCTGCAGCCCGACCGCATGATCACCGATCCGCAGGTTCCTCAGGACACCTATGCCGACGCATTTGGCAATACCTGCACCCGGATCGTCGCGCCGGCGGGAGGCATCCGGATTACCGCCGACGCCTTGATCCGCGACACGGGTCTGCCCGACCCCTTCTATCCGCATGCCCAGGAGGATCCGGTCGAGACGCTGCCCCACGAAGCGTTGGTTTTTTTGCTGGGCAGCCGCTACTGCGAGACCGAGCGGCTCATGTCCGATGCGTGGCGCCTGTTCGGCCATCTCGAGCCAGGATGGGCGCGAGTGCAGGCCGTATGCGACTTCGCGCACCAGCACATCGCGTTCGGCTATCACTTTGCGCGGCCGACCAAGACCGCCTCGGAGGCGTTCACCGAGCGCCAGGGCGTGTGCCGCGACTATGCGCACCTCGCGATCACGCTGCTCCGCTGCCTCAACATTCCGGCGCGCTACTGCACCGGTTACCTCGGCGACATCGGCGTGACCCTCCCCGATGCACCCATGGATTTCGCCGGTTGGCTCGAGGCATACATCGGTGGCGCCTGGCATACCTTCGATCCGCGCAACAATCAACGCCGCATCGGCCGGATTTTGATCGCGCGCGGACGCGACGCGGCGGATGTCGCGATCAGTACGGCCTTCGGGCTGAACTATTTGGAGGTCTTCCGGGTCTGGACCGACGAGGTCTAAGGCCCTGCCGCCGCGGCCTGTTGTGCCGGGGCACCAACAATAATAGAAATTGATCCGGCCGAGCTACCCTTAAACCACGGGCTCGAGCATCGCATACCCGCCGAACCTGCGTAATTCTTCGCGGCGCTTCGCGCTCATCCAGAGGTGGGACATCGAGAGCATCAGTCTGGCTGGCACCGGCAACGGCATGGGTCGAGCGTAGCGAGCCGCTTGCTCCGGATAGTAATGGATCTCTTTAACACGCCAGCCATGCCGGGCAAAGAACGCGAACCAGTCGCCGGGCGCGAATTTGAAGGGCGCGTTTTGCATCGCGCGTCGCACCCCCTCGCGGCGGCGGAACGCGACGGCTTGGGCGGACAGATAATCCACGATCCAGAGCCGCGCACGGCGCATCGAGCGCAAAGCGTCGGCGAGGGAGGCCGCATCGTCGTTGGCCAGATAAGGAATCACGCCTTCGGTCAGCACGAGGATTCCGACCGATTCGGCATCGACACGCTCCAACAATTGCTGCCGCTCGGCCGCATTCGCGAGGTCGATTTTCACGCGCTCTAGGCGGCACGCCGGAGTCTCCTGGCGCAGCAGCTCTTCTTTGTAGTCGATCACGTGCGCATAATCGGCCTCGATCCACTTGAGCTCGGGCGGCAGCGCCATTCGATAGGGGCGAGCATCGAGTCCGGCACCAAGGCACAACACGGTGTCGATCCCCGTTCGCAGGGCGGAGGCGATGTAATCGTCGATGATGCGAGTGCGCAACGCGACGGTCCACGCGACGATTCGCGATGTGGGCATGGCATCGGAAATGCGCCGGCCGCGCTCTCCGGCGAGCCGCGCTGCCAACGGATCCTGAAACAGCGCGTCGGGACGAGCGCTCTCGAGCGCGCGGTGGTACGCGACCCAGAAGGCAGTGTCCGAGACGTCGTGGATGGGGGAGTTCACGCGGGGAAGTCGCAGCTGTATTCAGATTCGCCCGCACGGGGTCGCATGGCGCAATAATACCTGCGGAAATGAACAGAAAGTGCGTACCCAGCCGCTCCGCGACATTTCTGAAAAAACTGGTTGGTTTTGTGTCTTGACCGGTCTACCGGCGCGCGGGCTATATAGATAGTGGGCGCGAGACTGCTCCCGGTCACAGGGGCAACGCAGCCGGAGATCCGGCATGCGCCACAAGCTTCTCAGGTGTCGCTCTTCTCAAGTGTCGCTCAGCTCCACCCAGGTAGGCGCATGATCGCTGGGCTTCTCCCAACCGCGCACTTCGCGCTCGACCCCGGCGGCCTTGAGACGCGCCGCAGCAGGCGCGTTCAACAACAGATGGTCGATGCGAAGCCCGGCATTGCGACCGTAGGCGTTGCGAAAGAAATCCCAAAACGTATAAATCGTCTGGTCGGGATGCAAAAATCGAACCGCATCCGTCCATCCTTGCTGCAGCAGTTCAGCAAACGCCTGGCGTACTTCGACGCGGAACAACGCGTCATCGACCCAACGTTCCGGCTTGTACACGTCGCGCTCCGTGGGAATCACGTTGTAGTCTCCCGCGAGCACGACCGGCGATGTGCTGGACACTAACGTGGCGGCGTGCGTCAGGAACCGTGCGAGCCACCGGAGCTTGTAATCGAATTTGGGTCCCGGCGCCGGATTGCCGTTCGGCAGATACAGGCATCCGATGAGAAGGCCGTTCACCATGGCTTCTATGTAGCGGCTGTGCTCATCTTCGGGATCGCCCGGGAGTACTCGCCGGACCTCGACCGGCTCGGCGTTTCGCGTGAGGATGGCGACCCCGTTCCAGCTTTTCTGGCCGTGCCAGACCACGCCATAGTCGAGTTGACGAATCTCGGCCTCGGGAAACTTATCTTGAGGCGCCTTGAGCTCTTGCAGACAAACGATGTCCGGGCTGGTTTCCTTCAGCCAGCGCAGGAAGTTCGGAAGGCGGGCGCTGATGCCGTTGACGTTGTAGGTGACGACGCGCATGCGTCCCATGTTAACGGATTGTCTCGGCGGGCGGAGCGCGTCTCCCCGAGCGCAGCGCGTCTCCCCGGCCAGGCTCAGGGTTTCGAGTCGGCAGCCACCAGCGGTCCGGCATCCGCGCCGTCGAGCTGTTTCGTCACCTCATCCTTGCAGATCTTGGCAGCCTGGTTGTACGAGATGTACTTGTCGCTGGCCATGCGCTTGCGCATGCAGCTCACGACCTGGCTCGCGAACTGCCGCTTGGCGGAAAACGAATGCGCGGGATCGGCGGCAAGCACGGTCGAGGTTCCGAGCACACTGCCGGTGATTGCAACCACTAAGGGTAGTCGGTTCATGGTCATTCTCGGCGTGATCAGGCTCTCTGCTGCCCTGGTGGCAGGAGTATGGGCGCTTCCGGACCGGACACCAGAATCTCGGAACGCGATCGAGTGTCCGGGTTGCGCTGACAGGGGAGCTGCTTGCGAAGGCCCGGGGCGCGGGTTAGGCTGAAATCAGACCATAACAATCGAGGAGCGGCGCCGGCGCGGTCGGTTTTGGGGGCGAGATCGCTGCCCGGTTGCGCGTCGCTGAAGCAGCATGGGGAGCGAAATCACCGGTAGTGGCGCGGCTGTCGCGAAAGCACGCGGCGGGGAGCTCCTATCCGAGTGCATGGCCACTTTCATCATCCTGGCGCTGGGCGATTCGGCGGCCGCGATGTACGTGCTCTACGATCCGAGCCCGTACGCCCAAGCCTACTGGGGTGTTTGCATCGCCTGGGGACTGGCGGTGACCCTCGCGATCCATGTGACCGGGGCGGTGTCGGGCACGCACGCCAATCCCGCCGTAACCCTCGCGCTGGCGTTGTATCGCGGGTTTCCGCGCGCCAAGATATTGCCGTACGCCGCAGCCCAGGTCTTGGGCGCGTTCCTTGGGGCGGCCATGGTGTATCTGCTGTTCTCCCCGGTCATCGATCACTACAACGCGCTGCATCATCTCAGCCGCAACCTCGATGGCGGTGCTGCGGGAGTATTCTTCACGCATCCCGGTCTCGCCATCACCCCCCTCCATGCATTCATGGACGAGATCGTGCTCACCGGCATTTTGGTTCTCGGCGTGTTCGCAATCACGGAGGAATTCAACACACTGGCGCCGGCGGCCAACGCGGGTGCTCTGCTGATCGGCCTGCTGGTCGCGACCATCGGCGCATGCGCAGGTTATCTGGAGGCGTGGCCCATCAACCCGGCGCGCGACTTCGGGCCGCGACTGTTCTGCTACCTGGCCGGATGGGGTGCGCAAGCCTTGCCCGCTCCCCAGAATTACTGGTGGGTGCCGATCGCCGGTCCGCTACTCGGCGGCGTCGTCGGCGGCGCTCTCTACCAGGGGGCGATTCGGCCGTTTTTACCCGCGCGCCGGCAAGCGCGCGCGGGCAATGGGGGGATCAGACCATGAATCGAGCTCGTCACATTCTCGCCATCGATCAGGGCACGACTTCGACACGCAGCATCGTGTTCAGCGATGAGGCCAAGAACATTTCCGTGGCGCAGCGCGAATTTCAGCAGCACTATCCCGCGGCCGGCTGGGTGGAGCACGATGCCGAGGACATCTGGCGCGACACGCTGGCGACTGCCCGTGAAGCGCTCGCTCGATCGGGCGTGGGCGCCCGCGGCGTGGCGGCCATCGGCATCACCAATCAGCGCGAGACCGCGGTGGTATGGGATCGCAGTACCGGCGTGCCGATTCACCGGGCCATCGTCTGGCAGGACCGGCGCACGGCCGAGGTGTGTGCGAACTTGAAGCGCGACGGTGCCGAAAACCTGGTCCGGCAGAAGACCGGCTTGCTGCTCGACCCGTATTTCTCGGGCACCAAAGTCGCCTGGCTGCTCGACAACGTGCCGGGCGCGCGCGGCCGCGCCGAGCGCGGAGAGCTCGCCTTCGGCACCATCGACAGTTTCCTGCTCTGGCGCCTGACCGGCGGTCGAACGCACGCGACCGATGTGACCAACGCGTCGCGCACGCTGTTGTTCGACATTCACCGGGAGCAATGGGATGACGAATTATTGCGGCTGATCCGCGTTCCGCGCGCGCTGCTTCCGGAGGTCCGGGACTCGAGCGAGATCTACGGAAACACCGCAGAGGGTCTGTTCGAGCATCCGATCCCGATCGCCGGCATCGCGGGCGATCAGCAGGCGGCGCTCGTGGGGCAGGCATGCTTCGAGCCCGGCATGGTCAAATCGACCTACGGCACGGGTTGCTTCATGTTGCTCAACACCGGCGACTCGCCGGTGGAATCGCGCAACCGAATGCTGACGACGCCGGCGTACCGCATCAAGGGGCATACCACCTACGCCATTGAAGGCTCGATCTTCGTTGCCGGCGCCGCGATCAAATGGCTCCGGGACGGACTGCGTTTGGTGGAGAAGGCCTCGGAGACCGCTGCCCTTGCCGAGCGAGTGCCCGAAAATCACGGCGTCTACCTGGTCCCCGCGTTCGTCGGGCTCGGTGCCCCGCACTGGGATCCCAATGCGCGTGGACTCATCTGCGGCCTCACGCTCGACTCCTCGGGCGCGCACCTCGCGCGCGCCGCACTCGAGTCGGTGGCGTATCAGACGCTCGATCTGGCCTCTGCGATGGCGAGAGATGGCGCCGTGCGGGCGGCCACCATCCGGGTCGACGGCGGCATGGCCTCCAATGACTGGTTCTGCCAGTTCCTGGCCGATGTGCTCGATGCGCGCGTCGAGCGCCCGACCGAGCTCGAGACGACCGCGCTCGGCGCGGCCTTCCTTGCGGGCCTCGCGACGGGCGTGTGGAAGGACTTGGACGCGGTGGCGGCGACCTGGACAAGAGGCGCCGCGTTCGCGCCCAAGATGACCGCTGCGCGCCGCACCGAGGCGATCGCGGGGTGGCAGGACGCATTGCGGCGAACGCTCACGCAGTGACCGGCAAATGAGCGAGGCTCGCCTCGAGCGCCTCCAGGAATACATCCGCTTCCGCGCGGCCGAACGGCAGTGGCGGTCGTATCTTGAGCACATTCGCGCCTGGCCCGGCCGCACTGATGAGCACGCGGCGACGGCGTAGCTCGTTGACGAGATCGGCGGCCAACCGAGTGGCAGGCAACCCGGCCGCTCGGTCGCTGACGAGTTCCACGCCGATGAATAGCCCGGCTCCGCGCACATCGCCGATCGCCTCGAACCGGTCGCCGAGAGCGGCGAGCCCGCGGCGCAAATAGACGCCGGTCTCCTGAGCGCGCTCGCGCAGCCTTTCCTCGCTGATGATCTCGAGCACGGCGCGCGCCGCCGCCATGGCCACCGGGCTGCCCCCGAAGGTATTGAAGTAGCGGCACTGGGCGCCGAAGGGAGCGAGCACCTCGGGCTTTGTCACCATGGCGGCGACAGGATAACCATTGCCCATGGGCTTGCCCAGGGTCACGATATCCGGCACGAGCGAGTGACGCTGAAATCCCCACATCGCGTCCCCGGTTCGCCCGAAACCAGGCTGCACTTCGTCCGCGATGAACACGCCCCCGGCCCGCCGAACCGCGGCGACCGCTTCTTGCAGGAACCCCGGTGGATCGGCAAACACCCCGTCGCTCGAGAAGATGGTATCGACGATGAGACCGGCGGGCTTGATGCCTTGGTGGGCCATGTCATCGAGCGCCGCCGCGACTCCGGCGGCAAAATCTCGCCCGACGTGGGCGCCGCCCATCCCGGCCGGAGCGGGCACGACGCGCACGTGGGGTCCGAGCACCACGTGCGCGCCGAGCGAGGGCGACATGGCGGCGATCGTGTCGGTGACCCCGTGGTAGGCGAGACGCGTGACGATGAATCCGGTGCCCCCGGTGAACTGCCGGGCCACTCTAACCGCCAGATCGTTCGCCTCGCTCCCGGTGCAGGCGTACATCACCTGGCTGAGCTCGCCGGGAAACGTCGCGAGCAACATGTCCGAGTAATCCAATATGCCGGCGTGCAGATAGCGTGTGTGCGTATTGAGCTGACTTGCCTGACGTGCGATCGCCTCCACCACCCGGGGATGACAATGTCCGACCGACGGCACGTTGTTGTAGGCATCGAGATACGCGGCCCCTTCGGCGTCGTACAACCACACACCTTCACCGCGGACAAAATGCACGGGGTGTTCGTAGAAGAGTCGATACGCGGGGCCCAAGACCCGTTGCCGGTGGGCCAGCAAGGCCTGCTCGTTCTCCGGCAGCTCGTTCGCACGGCTTGGGTCGAAGGCATTGATCATGACGGGGTCCGAGCTCATGGTCTCACCTTTGCGCAGGCGCCGAGCAGCCGCTCATGCGCGGCGGATTCGGCGAGTGAGCACAGTTTTTGAATTCCGGCGATGGCATGGTGCTGATTCCTGAGGATGTAGTCACGATTGTCCGGATATCTGGCCGCGCGCCAGTTGGTGATCAAGATGGTGATAGCGTGGCGCAACGCGATCAATTGGGGAAGTGCGGCGATCTCCTCGGCACGGAGCGGGACGATCGAGTGATAAGCCGCCACGAATTCCGGCACGGTCCCAAGCGCAGCCGCGCTCGCCGTCAACAGGTATGCCGAGGCCACGGCCACCTCGTCGATCAAGGGCGCAAGCACCATGTCGCCAAAATCGATGATGCCGGTCAGCTCGTCCGGGTGCATCGGATCGACGAGCAGGTTGTGCGGATTCAAGTCGTTGTGAATCACCTGGGTTCGGAAGCTGGCGAGCTCGCGCGCCAAGCCGCGCTCGAAGCGGCCGAGGGTGCGTTCACAGAGCTCCCGGTCCGCCGCGGACCGCGTATGCGTCAACAATTCCCGTGTGCGCAGGGCATGCTGGATATCCCACAGAAACTCGTGACCCGCGGCCGGGTGATGGAAGCTCGCGAGCGCGGCATCGAGCCTCCCCGCGAGCATGCCGAGGCCGCCGGCCTGGGCGGCGCTGCGGGGGAAGCCGCTGAGCGGCGCTCCTGCGAGGAAGGTGAACATCCGAGCCCGCCGCGTGCGCCCGTCCGAGCCCACGGCGCTGGTCTGGATGTCGCCCGAGAGCGAGGGGATCAGGCGTGGCAGCGGCAGATCCGGCGCCACTCGCGCGAGATGCATGAGCGCCTGGGTCTGAAAATCGACGAGCGCAGGATCCTCCAAGGCATGCGTCAGCTTGAAGAGGCGCTGGTCGCCGTTGATGAGTGAGATGCAGTAATTCTCGTCGCGCTCGGACCCGAGCTTGGCGAGAGTGCCCGCAACGCCGTAGTGTGAGCGAATGAATTGCGAAATCTCCTCGAGCGACGAGGAGTGGCTCGGCGCTGAAAGCACCGGGGCGAGATTGGACCCCTCGCCGACGTTGCCCGCGGACATGGTTTCGCCGCCCGTTGCGCCCATGTCGGCCGCTATCAGTGCCGGAATTCGAAAAGATCGAACAGATCGCCGATGGCGGGCGAGTTCACCGGGACGTAGGGATTGGATGCCTCCGGCACCGGGTTTGGCAGGTTGTCGCGGCTACGATGCGTCACCGGGGCCACGCCCCAGTTTCGCTCGATGAATTTCAGAATCGACACATGATCCGTGTACTCGTGCGAGATGTGTCCCGCCTTCGTGTAAGGCGACACCACGATGAGCGGGACGCGCGGTCCATCGCCGAAGAAATCGAGCGGCTGGACGTAGCCCGAGTCGTAGTAACCGCCGCCCTCGTCGAAGGTGATGAGAATCGCGGTGTCCTTCCAGAGCTTGGGATTCGCGCGGATGGCATCCACGATTTTCTTGGAGAACCCCTCGAACAGGTCCAGCTTCGAGTCGGCGGGATGACCGTCGACCAACCCGCTCGGTTTGACGAACGATACGGCGGGCAATGTGCCGCGGGCGATGTCCCGGTAGAGGTCGATGGTGTCCTTGAGATGCGCCAGGCGAATCTCGGGATGCGTCATGATCGACGTATCGTACTGAAAGGGATTGCAGATGGGGCAGTACTCGTCGGTCTTCGAGCCGATCGCCTTGTAACTGAGCTGATAGGGATCCGACAGGTAGTTGTTCCACTGATCGCCGTAGTATTTCCAGGAGATGCGCTTCGCCAGGAGCGCATCTGCGATGCTGCGGGTCGAAGTGGGGGGGACGGTGAACACCGTGTTATGCGGATTGTTGTCGGTAAAGGCGTTGCTGCCGTCGCCGAAATAGCCGGGATTGTAGTTGTTGAGCAGATAGTAATGGCCCGCCTCGCAGTGTGGCGCGATCGGTCGCGGCAGCGATTGCAGATACTTCACGATGGCGCCAACGCCCGGCTGCGCGAGATCGGCGCAATTGGTGTAGGAGCCGCCGCCGAACGAAGGTTTGCCGCCGGACCCGCCGCCGAATCCGTCCTGGACGTACCAGTTGTCGGTTCCCGGCGCGGGATTCGGGTTCTCGATCTCGTCGACCTTGCCCTCGTTCGGGGTGCCGGCCGCCACAGTCACGTCGTGAGGGGGCACGAGCGGATGGCCCGCACCGTCGCTGTACCAAATGAGATCGCCATGCCCGAGCACGAGGTGATTGACGCCCGTGCCGCCATTCACCGCTTGGTGATAGTTGTCGCTCATCGCGAATTGGTCCGCGAGCTGCTTGAAATAGGGCGCGTCGCCGTGCTGGACGTTGTAAAAGCCGAGTGCTTCGGAGCCCTCGCCCGTGGTCGTGGCGTCCGGCGCATAGTGGGTGCTGAAATTTGGCGCGGGCTCAAGGCCGTTGGAGCCGTGCCCGACGGTGACAGCGACCCAGGCGAACAGCTGCCCGTCGCAGCCGGAAGGGCGGTCGGGACTGGCATGGTCGACATTGCAGTCGAGCTGCTGCCACATCTGATAGAAGCGGTGCGCGGGGCTCGCCGAATAGTCGTCATAGGTCAGGGTCTTGCCGTTCGTCAGTTGGAACGGGCCGGCCGGCAGCGAGTCCGCATGATCGATGCGCGTGTCAGTCGTCTTGGGTGCAAGCCCGGTTCCTCCGGACACGAGATACCGATAATAATCATCCGGCAGCCCGTTCTCGGAATGCTTCGCGAGCTGCAGGTTGTTGCCCTCGATGTACGACTCTTTTGGGCCGCCCACCAGGGGGGGCGGCAGCGCATGGTTCGGAAAGGGCTTCTTGGCGGGTCCCAGCAGGAAGGCATCCGTGGCGGGATCGGGTGCAGTCTGCTGCTCCGCCTTGGCAAAGTTGGGTCCGGGGGCGCCGTCCGCGGTCACGATGCCCTGCGAGAGAAGATTCCAAACCCGCTCACCCGGTATGGGTTGGTAGGTGGCGAACACATGGTCGAAGGCGCGGTTCTCGCCGATGATCACCACCAGGTGTTTGATGGGCGTGCGGGTCTCATCGGAAGGCGAGGCGGCGAATGTCGGTTGCAGCAGGATGCAGGAGCACAAGCCGGCGCAGAGGCTCCGGGCCGTGCCGTTTATCGGCCTCGGATGCATGTCAAAAAAGCCCTCATCGGTGTGGTTCTCGTCTCGATCCAATTGTCTGCGCCGTAGTGTACGGTCAAAACGCGCAGCGGTGGGATGCCGGCACCGGCGGCTCGAGCTTTGCTCCTCGCTCGAGCAACAATTCCTGCAGGATGCTGCGATGGCAACGCGCCTCGTCCGCACAATAACAACCCACTGAAAAATTCGCCGGGTGAGACATCGCGGCGAGAAGGTCGAGCGTGCGCGATGCATCGGGCTCGCTCATTTCGGAGCGGTACTTGCGCACGAAGCGGCGCCACGCCGCGGCATCGGTTGCCGACCGCGCCGCATCAACCAGGGCGCTGCTCGGCGACAGGATAGGGAGCCAAACGTCGTAGAAGTTACGCCGCGAAAATTCTGCTTTCGGCACCCCGCGCGGCGGGCGCCGCACGGTGCCGAGGCGCAGTCCCTCGTCCGCAGATCGCGGTGAGCCCAGGCGCACGATACGGACGGACATTCAGTCTGCCGCGGGCCCGTCGGTCTACGAGTTCACGGCAGTGAATCTGAGCGCCGCGCGCGCCTTCGCCTTGGTTGCTTCCTCTTCGCGGCTCTTGGCGGGAGCGTGCGTTTCGAGTGCGGCGAGGAGGGTGCGCGATGCGGCGGCGATCTGTTCCACGGCCAGGGCGAAGGCCGCCTCGTTCGGCTTGGACGGCTTGGCGAAGCCGCTGATCTTGCGGACGAACTGGAGGGAGGCTGCGTGGATCTCCGAGTCGGTCACCGGCGGCTCGAAGTTGAACAGCGTTCGGATGTTTCTGCACATGGCGCGCCCCCGGTTGAATTGCCATATCCGGCACGACTTGACCGTAGCATTATCGCTCAAATCCCCGGACCGACATCACTGGCCGTCTTGTAGGTTCGCAACGACAGGCAGGTGACCACGTCGCGCACCGTCGGAAGCTCCACCTTGCCGTAAGCACGCGGGTTGATCGTCGCCCGATAGCCCGCGATGGCTCCCATGTCCTCGAGGGCCCTGGCCCGCCGCAGACACGCGGACTCCGACATGCGGACCCGCCGAGCCAACTCGACGTTCGACAGCCGCCCGTCGCGGGCGAGCTCCCGCAGGATGCGATGATCGGGCGCGCCTAATTGCATGGCGCCTTTCTCCGATCTTGAAGTATCTTTTGGCATATTCTGTCGTCATCGTGACAGAGAGCGGTTAAATGCGGCAACTATCGCCGCCGATTTCGCTCTATCTTGTTCAGGCAAGGAGGTCGACCATGAGCGCGCCCAGTCAAGACACCCCATTGGAAAACCCGCTCGGCACCGACGGCTTCGAGTTCGTCGAGTACACCGCACCCGATACCGCACACCTAGGACGGCTGTTCGAAGCGATGGGCTTCAAGCGCATCGCCCGGCACCGCTCCAAGGACGTCTCGCTGTACCGTCAGGGCCATATCAATTTCATCGTCAACGCCGAGCCGAACAGTCTCGCGCAGCGCTTCGCGCGTGAACACGGGCCGAGCGCCTGTGCAATGGCGTTTCGCGTCAAGGACTCGGCGCGCGCACTCGCGCACGCTCTGGCAGCCGGCGCCAAGGAGGTCAAAGGCGCGATCGGTCCGATGGAACTCAATATTCCGGCGATCGAGGGTGTCGGCGGAAGCTTGATCTACCTCATCGACCGCCACACCGGTCCGAGCATTTACGACATCGACTTCGTGATGGAACCGGGCGCCGAGCCGACCGTGGCGGGTGCGGGTCTTCAGGAAATCGATCATCTCACGCACAACGTCGGCAAGGGTCGCATGGATTATTTCCAGGATTTTTACCATCGCGTGTTCAATTTTCACGAGCATCAATATTTCGACATCAAAGGCGAATACACCGGTCTCACCAGCCGCGCCCTGGCTTCGCCGTGCGGCAAGATCCGCATTCCCATCAACGAATCCAAATACGAGGGAGGGAGCGACCAGATCGATCAGATTCAGGAGTTCATCCAGCAATATCGCGGCGAGGGCATCCAACACGTGGCGCTGCGCACCGACGATATCCTGGGCACCTGGGACCGCTTGCGGGCAAACCAGGTTAAATTCATGACGCCGCCGCCCGCGACCTACTACGAGATGCTGGAGGAGCGCGTGCCCGGCCACGGGGTCGATGTGGGCGAGATCCAGAAACGCGGCATTCTGCTCGACGGATCAAACGGGCGTTTCCTGCTGCAAATATTCACTGAGACGCTCATTGGACCCATTTTTTTCGAAATCATCGAGCGCCGTGGAGATCAGGGATTCGGGCAGGGTAATTTTCGCGCGCTGTTCGTCAGCATGGAGCGGGATCAGATTCGACGCGGGGTGCTGAAAGCGCCTTAAGCCCCGGCTAGAATGACGGGCTCATGTTCGAGCTCACCGACACGCGATTCCTCAATCCCGTTTGGCACGCCTTGCGCGGACCTCACCGTCATCTGGCCATCGGCAGTGATGCCGCCTGCCGCTATCCCGCCGATGTCGCTCCGTTCGCGGCCCTGGAAGCGCAAAGCGCCGCGGCGCAACGGCAACTCCATGCGCTGCTGAGCGCCGGGGAATCGGTGTGGATCGCGGGCGCGCCGGACCATCCCGGCCTTCACATCGAACAAGAGCTCGATTGCGTGCAAATGGTGTTGCCAAGGGAGGCGCCGCTCCCCCCGCCAGGGCCCGACATCGTGCCCCTCTCGGACGATAATGCCGCCGAGATGGTGGCGCTCACCGACGTGGCCTTCCCGGGCTTTTTTCGCCCGGCTACCCATAGGATGGGTTCGTACGTCGGTGTCCGCGTGCAGGGGCGGCTGGTGGCCATGGCCGGCGAGCGGCTGCGGCTCGAGGGATACCCGGAACTCAGCGGCATCTGCACCCATCCGGAGTATCGCGGCAAAGGTCTCGCCGCGGGGCTCATCGGACATCTCGTTGAGGCTCACCGCCGCGCAGGGCTCACCTCCTGGCTGCACGTGGGCGCCCCGAATTCGCGCGCCATCGAACTCTACGGCCGCCTGGGTTTCGAGCGGGTGCGCAACCTCATGCTGCGCCGGATCTCGCGCACCGAATGATGCGCGAGGCGGCGCTTCGCAACCCGTGATGCGTTCGGCTGTCTTCGGCGCGAAATGCGGCACAATCCTCGACTTGACGCGGTAGCGATAGACCAACACCATCGGGGAAAACTAATGCGTTTAAGGGACCTGGACAAGACTCCATGATCGGCCGTGCCGCCACCTTGGTGTTTATTTGCCTGAGCGCAATGGCGCTGCCGAACGGGCCAGCCCTCGCAGCCGAGATCTTCTACATGGACCGCGATGCCTTCAGCAACGAGTACGTCGGGCCGGTGGGCCCGCTGGTGCTGTCGGGCGAAATCGTCCCGGGGGATTACGCGGCGCTGCTTGCGAAGATCGCCGAGGATCCGAATCGGTTCCTGGGGCAGAACAAGCTCATTCTCGGGTCTGGCCAAGGCAATGCCGAAGAGGCGATGAAAATCGCCCGGCTGGTGAAGTCCCTATACACGGCGGTGAGCGTCGGGCCGTTGACCGGACGCTGCGCCGGCGCCTGCTTTCTCATCTATGCCGCTGCAGCCGAGCGCGGCACGGACGGCGAGAACTTGCTCGGGGTGAGCCGCCCGGGTCTTGCCGAATCGCAGTGGGCCGCGATGCCGAGCGCGGAGGCGGCGCTGCTCGAGGATGGGATACAGGCACCCGTCCGCACGTTCCTAAGCGACAATCAAGTTCCACCCGATATCGTGGAAGAGATGTTCGCGCGGCCACCGACCGATATCTTCTGGCTGACCGAGCAGCAGGAAAACGCGCTCACGCCCAAGGCGCCCTGGTTCGGCAAGTTTCTGGCGGACAAGTGCGGTTGGAGCGAGGGCTTCGAGCGCGCCGTCTACCAGGGTCAGCGGCCGGTGGATGATCTCAAGGAGCTCACCGCCTGCCGGCTGCGCACGACTCAACCCGAGGCGCGCAAGGCGCTGGCCCAAGCACTGAAGGATGCGCAACCGGCGAAAACGGCGCCAGCTGCGCCCGCGGCCAAGAAACACCCCGTCAGTCGAGCAGGAGGCATTGCATGATTTACACCTTGGGCGAGCGGCGGATCGAGACGGCGGGCGACGACTACTACGTCGCGCCGGACGCGAGCGTCATCGGCAGCGTACGCTTCGGCGCCGGTGCGAGCGTCTGGTTCAATTGCGTACTGCGCGGGGACAGCGATTGGATCAACTTGGGCGAGGGCGTCAACATCCAGGACGGCACCATCATCCATACCGACGAGGGGGAGCCCGTGACCTTGGGAGCCCGGGTGTCGGTCGGACATCGGGCGCTGCTGCATGGCTGCACCATCGCAGAGTCGACGCTGATCGCCAATGGGGCCATGGTCCTCGATCGGGTCAAGATCGGCCGCCATTGCATCATCGCGGCGGATGCGCTGGTGACGCCCGGCAAGGTGATCCCGGATGGGTCCGTGGTCATGGGCTCGCCGGGGCAGATCGTGCGTCAGGTCAATGACCGGGACCTGAAGATGATCGATTTCATCGCCGAGCATTACCGGGCGCGGATCAAGCAATACAAGCGCGACTTGAAGGTGGACTTGCGCAGTTCGAGTTGACGCGAGGCTGATCCTGGCGCGACGGACCCACGCGCGCTACTCGCCGGTTCGCGAACTCAGTGGCTCGATCAGGGCGGCATCGTCGTTCGCGGGCTTGTTGACGCGCGTGCTGACCGCCCATGCCACCATGTGCTCGTCAGGGTAGGGCTTCAAGGCCGCCCAGGCCTGCTGCGGCGTGCCCTCGAGCCACGCCTGCCGGTCTTCCTTGGCCAGGACGGCCGGCATGCGCCGCTGAGTATTGTGAATTTCCGCGAGCAGGCTGTTGGCGGGCATCGTCAGATGCGTGCAGGACTCGATCCTCTCGCCGCGCTCGTTGCGTGACGAATCCCAGAGTCCCGCGAACGCGAAAATATCCTGGTCGTTCAGGTGGATGAAGTAGGGCACCTTGGTCTTACCGTCAGTCTGTGTCTGCCACTCGTAAAAGCCGCGTGCGACCACCAGGCAGCGCTGACCGCGGCTCCAGGGTCCGCGGTAGGACGCGGCGGTTTGGACGGTCTCGATGCGCGCATTGATGGTGGAGTACTTGGGTGGGACGCCTTGGGCGAAGTAAGGGATCAGCCCCCAGCGCAAGCGCACACCCTGGCGCTCGCCGTCGTGCATCCGCACGATCGGAACCAACTGGGTCGGCGCGACGTTGAAGCTCGCTGGGAATTGCCACTCGGTGTGCAACAGATTGAATTCGCGCTCGATCGCCGCTTCCTCGGGCGACACGTAGCGGCCGCACATCAGGACGCCTCCTCAGTCGACAGGGCCCGCGGCGCCAGCAGTCGGCGGATCAGCGCGCGGTGGACCGCGAGATAGCCCGGCGCGCTCACTTCGATGCGCGAGCGGATCAGAACGTTGACTTCCCGCAGCGCATGGAATGGCACCGCGGGAAACGCGTGATGCTCGACGTGGAACGGCATCTGCCAAGTGAGCGCACGTACCCAGCGGTTGGTGTAAGTCGTGCGCGTGTTCGCATAGGTGTCGTCGTTCGCGACACATCCTGCATGCTCGGCGAGGAGATACATCCGCAGGAACGGCTGTCCGAGCATTGCCGGGACGATCCAGTAGATGAGCGCGGCCTGCGACCTGAAAATCACCGAGGCGGCGAAAATGGCGGCGTACACCGCCCAGAGAATCCGCGCCTCGCGGATGATGGCGACTCGTTTGCCGGCGGCCACGAACGGCTCGCGCACCCGGCCGGTCTTAGCGTGCCGCAGGGTCACCGTGAGACGCTTGGTCCAGTTGGGGATGCCGGAAATGTGCCAGAGATAGGCCTTGAGCATCGCGGGCGCCGCCCGCGCGAGTTCAGGATCGCGCGTCGCGTCTTGTGTGAAGCGATGATGGGCGAAGTGAAAGGCGCGGAAGAACTCGGGCGGCAGGACGAGCAGTGCGCCCGCGACCCAGGCAACGGCGTCATTGAGCTTGCGGCTCGCGAAAGCGGTCCGATGCACGCTCTCGTGCAGGGCGCAAAACAAGAAGTCGAGTGCGATGCCGTGGAGCAGCATCGCGGGCAACAGCCAGAGCCGTCCGCGGCTCGCGAATACCAGCCACGAAGTGGTTCCCAGCAAAAGTGCGTGCAGGGCGAGTTGCCGGACCCCGAGCGCATCGGAGCGGCGCGACAGGCGTCGCAAGGTCTCACGATCGAGCCCGCCGGGGTCAGCCCATGCCTCTTCAGTCATCAGCGTGACTCGAAGGCCAGCGGTGCCGGGACCGCTCGCCGCCCGGCTCCGAATTTCAAGGCGATCAGCGCCGGAATCGCCGCGAGCATGACGAACCACGCGGGCGCATAGGCCGCGCCCGCGCCCGAGGCCATGTACTTGGTCAGGATTGCGGGGGCGAACCCGCCGAACAGCGTGAAGCCCGCATTGTAGGCGAGCGAGACACCGGTCGCCCGCACCGAGGTGGGGAACAGATGCGACAGCGTGGTCGGGGCAACGCCGGAGAAGCTTGCCGCCATCAGTCCGCAGAAACAGACCACGACGATCAGCACGCCCATCGATCGCGAGTGATCCAGCCACGCGAACAGCGGCAACAAGGTGACGAGCAACAGGACTGCTCCGTAGGCTTGGACCCGCCTGTGACCGATGCGGTCCGCCAGAGCGCCGAATACGAAACAGCCGATCACGAACACCACGTTCTCGGCGAGCGAGCTGCCGAACGCCTGGGCGGGGGTGAAGCCGAGCGCCTTTTGCAGGAATACCGGCATGAAAATCAACAGCACGTAGACCTCGGCGGCCCACAGGATCGAGATGCCGAATCCCGCCGCGAGTTCGGGCCAGTAGTCGCGGAACACGCGGCGCAACGGCTGACGGTGACCGCGCTCGACCGACACCTCCGCGCGAAATGCCGGAGTCTCCTCCAAGGTGCGCCGTAGATAGACTCCCATCGGCACGATGGCGAGGCCGATAATGAACGGCACACGCCAGGCCCAGCGGACGATCTCGCTGTGCGGCAGGAGCGAGGTGATGGTGAATGCCACCAGCGCCCCGAGAATATTCGACATCCCCATGCTCGCCTGCAGCCACGCCGTAAATAGCGCCTTGCGCGAAGGGGGGGCATGCTCCACCAGGAATGCAGTGGCACTGCCGATTTCGCCGCCCGCCGAAAATCCCTGCAAAACCCGGCCCGCAAGCAGCACCAGCGGTGCGCCGAGGCCGACCGCCGCGTAGGTGGGCGCTGCGGCAATGATGAGCGTGCCGCCCGCCATGATGAGAATCGTCGCGGTCAATGCCGCCTTGCGGCCGGCCCGATCGCCATAGATGCCGATCAAGATCGCTCCCAGTGGCCGGATGACGAATCCCAGGCCGAAGACCAGGAAGGCGTTGACCAGTCCGGCGCCGGGGCTGTCGTGCGGAAAGAAATTTGCGCCGATGTAGATGGCAAACGCCGCGTACACCGCGAAGTCGTACCACTCGAGCAAGTTGCCGAGCGAAGCCGCGAGAATCGCGCGGCTGCCGCGATTTGTCTGCAAGGACTGCATCAGCGCAAGATTACAATGTTTTCAACTCTTTGCGTTCGCCGCATACTGTGTGCTCTGCAGCCAGGACAGCATCGAATGAGCAAACTCCTTGATCGGCGCGGCTTTTTGGTGGCCTCCGCCGGTACGCTCGCGAGCGCGGCCCTGTCCCTCCGGCAACCCCTGGACGCCGCGCCGAACCCGGCGGCGGATGGCATGCCGCCCGTGCGGGGTGGGCCGGACGGCCAGCGGGTGCCGCCCGCACCCGTGGCGCGGATCGAGATCGTTCGCGATTCCTATTTCGGCGAGACGCTCGAGGATCCATACCGCTGGATGGAGAACGACAAGGATCGAGATTGGTTGCCGTTCCTCGAAGGTCAGAACCGGCATGCCCGCGCCGTCCTCGACGCCCTTCCCGGGCGTGCC
This sequence comes from Steroidobacteraceae bacterium, assembly GCA_050012215.1. Lineage (GTDB taxonomy): Bacteria > Pseudomonadota > Gammaproteobacteria > Steroidobacterales > Steroidobacteraceae > Bog-1198. The sequence continues at coordinate 81,796 of JBEKHO010000008.1, read as the reverse complement.
GCGCTGCTCGCACGCATTCAGCAAGTGTCCGGCGACACGGTGCTGACCAACAAGATTCAGCGCGCGGGCGGTCTCACCTTCATTCAGCAAAGGCCCGCGGGCGCCGACAACTTCAAGCTGTTCGTGCGCAGCGGCGGCCGTGACCGGGTGCTGGTCGATCCCACCGCGCTCGTGGCGGGCGGCGGGCATTGGTCCATGGATTGGTGGAAGGCATCGTCCGACGGAAGATACATCGTGTACGGATTGTCGCGGGACGGAAGCGAGGATTCGACGCTGCACGTGCTCTCCGTCGCCGATGGCCGCGTGCTGGCGGACAGCATCCCGAACACCCAGGCGGCGGTTCCTCAGTGGCTCGACGATGCGTCGGGATTCTTTTACAACCAGCTGACCGGTGCGGTCGATACTCCGGAGCGCTTCCTCGACAGCCGCGCGCGCTTTCATCGGTTGGGCACGAACCCCGCGGACGATCCGATCCTGATGCATCGCGGACTCGTTCGCGGCATCGAATTCGAGCCGATCCAGATGCCCTACATCGTGACCTATCCGGGGTCGCGCTACGCGCTCTTGGCGCTCACCGACGTACGTCGGGAATCCCGGCTCTACCTTGCGCAGCTTGACGATGTGCTCGCCGATCGGGCGCACTGGACCCAGGTGGCCAATTTCGAAGACGAAGTGACCTCGGCGGAGCTCGACGGCGAGGATCTGTATCTCATCGTCAACAAAGGCACGCCGCGCGGCCGCATCGTCAGGACCCGGGCCTCAGCGCCGAATCTTGGCACCGCAACGGAAGTGGTTGCGCAAGGCCCGACGGTCATCGAGGACATGTCCCGCGCGCTCGACGGCTTCTACCTGCGCATCATGGACGGCGGCATTCATCGGCTGCGCCGGCTCGATCGCGGCGGCCGCGTGACCGAGATCCCGTTGCCGTTCGACGGGACCATCGGTGCCGTGTTCGCCAACCACGCCGAGGATGGCGCGCTGGTCTCGTTGACCGGCTGGCTCTCGCCCAGCGGCATTTGGTCGGTGACGCCGGACGGCCGTGTGGCCGATACCGGCATCACGCCGCGGCCCCGCATCGATGTGAGCCCGTACGAGACGTCGAGGATGTTCGCGGCTGCGCATGACGGAACCCAGATTCCCTACACGCTGATCCATCGCAAGGGGCTCAAGCTCGATGGCAGCCACCCCGTTTGGATCTCGGCCTACGGCTCCTACGGCATCACCGCTTACAGTCCGGCGTTCAATCCGCGCATTCTGGCGCTCGTCGACGCGGGCGCCATCGTCGGCTACGCCAACGTGCGCGGCGGCGGTGAGTACGGGCGCGAATGGCACAAGGCCGGCCAGCTCGCCAACAAGCCCAATACCTGGCGCGACTTGATCGCCGTGTGCGAGGAGCTCTGCGCGAAGCGCTACACGTCGCGCGAACATCTGGCAATCGGCGGCCGCTCGGCCGGCGGCATCACGGTCGGGCGCGCCATGACCGAACGTCCGGATCTGTTCGCCGCCGTGATCGACGGCGTCGGCTGGTCGAATCCCTTGCGTTACGTGGCGGAACAGAACGGTTACGGTGAGGAGCCCGAGTGGGGCGCGATCGCGACCGAGGCCGGCTACCGCGCACTCAAGGCCATCGACAGCTACCAAGCGGTCAAGAACGGCACCCGCTATCCGGCCGTGCTCCTCACCACGGGAGTCACCGATCCGCGTGTGGCGCCATTCCACGTGGCAAAGATGGCCGCACGCCTGCAGGCGGCGAGCACGTCCGGCAAGCCCATATTGCTGCGCGTCGATTTCGACGCCGGGCACGGCATCGGGTCCACGCGTGCGCAGCAGGATCGCGAAGCCGCCGACACCTATGCCTTCCTGCTCCACTGGACCCGTTAACGCAGCGTGTGAAGACGAGCCCCTATTCCGCAAGCTACCAACGCGTCGTAGTGCTGTTGCTCATGGCCGCGTACACGTTCAACTCCATGGACCGGAGCATCATTTCTATTCTCGGCCCGTCGATCAAAGCGGATCTGAAGCTTACCGACACCGAGCTTGGCCTGCTCGGCGGCACGGCTTTCGCGATGTTGTATGCGCTCGGCGGATTGCCGATCGCGCGGCTGGCCGAGCGGGTGAGCCGCGTGAATATCATGACCGTCGCGCTCATCGTCTGGTCGAGCCTCACCGCGCTATGTGCCGCGGCGGCAACCTTCGGGCAGCTGCTCCTGATCCGCGTCGGTGTCGGCGTGGCCGAGGCCGGGTGTTCCCCGCCGGCGCATTCACTCATCTCGGATTACATCGAGCCTGCGCGGCGTGCGTCTGCCTTGTCGGTTTATTCCTGCGGCATCTCACTCGGCTACATCCTCGCCGCGGCTCTCGGCGGATACCTCGCGCAGCATGCCGGATGGCGGGTGGCTTGCGCGGCGGTGGGTCTGCCGGGAATCGTCACCGCGCTCCTTCTCAAGGCGGTGGTGCACGAGCCCGAGCGGGGAGGCTTGGACCCTGCGTGCCCGGCGAATGCGCTCGCGCCGCCCTCGGTGCGCCACGAGCTCGCCGAACTCAAGGCGGTCGGCGCGGCGCTCCTCTTCGACCGGCCGGTGTTGCACATGGTCCTCGGGGTCACCATCGGCGCCTTTGCGGCGTATGGTTTTTACTACTTCATACCCGCATATTTCCGCCGTGAGTTCGAGCTCGGCTCCGCGACGGTCGGGCTCATCAGCGCCACCTCCGGCGGGGTTGCGGTGGGCATCGGCATTTTTACAGGCGGCTGGGTGTCGGACTTGCTCGCGCGCTCGAACCCGCGGTGGTACGCCCTGGTGCCCGCCATCGGCGGCGCGATCTCTCTGCCGCTCTATGCGCTCGCCATCCTTGCAGGCGAGTGGAGGAGCGCGACCGCGCTCTTGTCCCTGGCGGGTTTTTTTTGGTATGCCTCGCTCGGTCCCACCTTCGGCGTGGTGCAAAACGTTACCGGCGCGCGCCGCCGCGCGACCGCAACGGCATTCCTCTACATCTGCTTAAGCGTGATGGCGCTCGGCTTGGGTCCTCTGTTCGTCGGCTGGGCGATCGACCGATTCGCGGATGCGAGCTTCGCGCTTGCCGGATCGCGCTCATTCGAAGCGAGCTGTCCGGGCGGCGCAGCCGCGCCGAGCGCCGGCGCCTCCCTGCAGTTGGCCTGCCAGTCCGCGCTCGCGCTCGCGAGCCGACGCGGGCTGTTGCTGACAGTGGGGTTTTTCGCCTGGGCCGTGCTGCACTATTTTCTGGCCGCCGCCGGGATCGGCAGATCGCTCAAGGCGGCGGCGCTGGTGCAGTCGCGGAGTTAGCGGCTACCCTTCAGCCGGCCGCCGCGGCCGCTTCCTCGGTCCAGTCGGACTCGATGTAGAAGGGGCCGGGCCGCTCGCGCAGCTGTTCGTACTTGCAGATCTCGGGCTCGGCGCCAAGCGGCGTCGACACTCCGCCGCGGAATGCCCACTCACCGCGATCGCTGTCGGCCGCTCGAACGTAGCTGTGGATCATGAAGCGCCGGTCATAGTGGCTGACGTTGGGTGCGGAGCCGTGCACCGTGTAGAGCGTCCACAGCAACAGATCGCCCGGCTCCATTTCGCATGTGATCATGGTGGCCGGATCGAGCCCCGCGCGCCGCAATTCCTCGTCCTGGGTCTGTCCCACCATGATGGGCCCGTCATCCGACAGCCCGAGATAGCCGAGCCGGTGGCTGCTCGGAATGATGCGCAGCGCGCCGTTCTCGACGGTCTGCCGATCGATGGCGAGACCGGTGGTCACACTGCTGTGAACGCAATCGAAGGACTTGATCGAGCCTTCGCGAAAGCGCGCATCCTGGTGAAAACGGTAAGAGGTGTATTTCGCGCCCGGCGGCTTCCAATGCACCTGATGCGTGATCTGCTTGATATCCGGACCGAGGAAGGGCTCGAGCACCGAGTAGTAGTGGTTGCTGCGGCGCATCTCCTCCATCAGCGGGCTGATCCAGGCGGTCCAATGGGCCTGCAGAACCACGCGCCGCTGCGCCTTCGGATCGTTCAGCACCTCGAACAGCAGATTCTTGTCGCGGTAGGTCGCGTGATGCTTGAGCCCCTCCGCGTACATTTTGTCCACTTCGGCGGAGACGGCGTCCGTCTCGGTCGGCGACAGGAAGCCGCGGATGATGGCGTAACCCTCGGACTTGAGTTCGTCGACGATATGTTGCATGACCTTTCCCCCCAGCCGGCCGGCGTGGCGTCAGTTTAAGGCAACGTGATCGATTTCAGTACATCCCGCCAGCTGACGATGCCCACGGCCTTGAAGCCCGGTCCGACCACCGGAATACAGGAGACTCGGTGCTCGAGGAAAACCTTCACGGCATCCGCAACGGACGCCTCGGGCGGCAGTGTCACCGGCTGCCGGCTCATGATTTGATGCACCCGCTTGTGCAGCGTCGCGGTGTCGCGGGCGTTCTCGGACAGCGTTCCGATGTACGGGCTCAAGGCGCGCAAGAGATCTCGATCCGATAACACGCCGCAGAGCTTCTTGTTCGCGTCCACCACGATGAGGTGGTGAAACTTCACGGAGTCGAAGATCTGCTTCACGACAGCGAGCTGGTCGTCGATCTCGACGCTGACGAGGCGCGTGGTCATCACGCCCTTGAGGCTCATGTCCATTTTGCTGACGTTCATATTCCCTCCCCCGAAGACGGCCCACCGTCGGCAGACGCAGGCGTCGCGCTCTGCGAAGCACTCGTTGCCTGCGCCTCGGATGCCGACACCTGAGCTCCCGGCGCCTGGCCTTCCGGCGCCAGGCCTCCCGGCGTCTCCCGATGATACGGCAGCCACTCGTAAATCTGCGGCGAGGTCTGCGGATAGGCAAGAAATTCTTCCCGCTCCTCGACCACGCGATCGAGTTTGCGCCGGAACAGGCGCCAAAGCGCGAACAACGTGAAGGCGGCGGTGAGCACCACCACGTAACCGAAGAAGGCGCTCGGCGAAATCAGCTGAATGGCGTAAGTGCCGGTGGTCGGCCCGATCGCGGCGCCCAACGCCCAGATGAAGAGGAGCGTCGAGGAGAGCGCGACGTAATCGGTCTTGTCGGCGCGGTCATTGGCGTGCGCGACGCCCACGGCATAGAGACTCTCCGCCACGCCGCCGAAGATGGCGAACAGGATGCCGATCAGAGCGAACGGTGTGCGCCGATCCACGGTCATCATGGCCGCGGCGATGGCGACCACACCGACCCCCAAGCCGATCAAGGCGTGGAGGCGGTCGACCTTGTCGGAGACGTAGCCAATCGGCCATTGCAGAAAAAGACCGCCCAGGGAGACGCACGCCATCAAGAGCACGACATGCTGTTGATCGAAACCGATCTGAACGCCGAACAGAGGCCCCACGGTGAAGAAGCCGGTCAGGATCAGCCCGTTCAAAAAACACGCCAAGACGCTCGCCGGCGAGGTGGAAAGCGCCTTCAAGATCTCGAGCTTGATCTTGTGAGGCAGCGTCGGTGCGCGTACGTCGATGCCCACCATCGGAATCAAAGCGAGTGTGGTCGCGATACCGGCGATGATCAGGAATTCCGGGCCGCTCACGTTCATGTTCTGGCCGATGAGCTGCCCGGCGCCGTAGAACAGGCCGTACACCAACACGTAGATGGTCAGCACGCGGCCGCGCTGCTCGTTTGGCACCAGCGCGTTCAGCCAGCTTTCGACGATGATGGCGAGGCCTGCGGCGTTCAATCCAATGATGAAGCGAAAGAGCGCGATCACCGGTACGCTTTGCGCGAAGTACAGGCTCAAGATCGCGACGGCCTTCATGCCGGCGAAGGCGCCATAGGCACGCTCGAGCCCGACCGGCGCGATGATCCGGTGCGCATGCAGACAGCCCACCAGGAATCCGAGCGCCTCGGCGGTGGCGATGAGACCGATGACGCCGGGCGACAGCCCCATCGCGGAGAAGCGCAGCGGCAGGAGCGAGGCGATGACGCCGGCGCCCACCATGATCAGCGCGGTGCTGATCAGCGGCGGGATGACCCGCAACGGAATGCCGGGGGCTGGCGCCGAGGTTGCCGCCGCGGGCGGCAACCTGGCAGGGGAGGGCGGCAAAGTTTCCGCAGGCGGCGGCACGGTGACGGGCGTCGTCATGTCGCGCCCTCCGCGCTGTACCGGGCGAGAAGTCCCGTGCGGACCGCGCGCCGATACACGCGTCCGTAGACGTAGGCCGCCGCGAGCAACTCGAGCGCCGCGACTGCCGCTCCGCGCAGCAGCAATCCCACGGGGAAACCGCCGCCTGCGAGCAAACTGCGCATGCCCTCGAACACATAGGACGGCGGCAGCGCATGCGCGATCCATTGCATCCAGGTGGGCAGCACCGACACCGGATAGAACACTGCGGCGAACGGCGACAACAATGCCGCCATCGGCCACATCAGCCACTCCGAGGCAGGACCGAATCGAAGCACCATGGCGGTCGCGACGATCCCGAGCGTGATGCCGAACACGAACAGGAGCAGCACGAACGCAGCGAGCGGCAGCCCCTGCGAGAACAACTCCAGATGAAATATTCCGAGCGCCACGATCAGCATCATGACGAGTCCGAGGCTCGAGGTCATGACGCTGGTCAGCACAAGCCCAGTCACATACTCGGAAATCGACAGCGGTGAAGAAAACAGATTGAGCAGATTGCGCGACCAGACATCCTCGAGGAAGGCCGTGCCCACGCCCTGCATGACGCGCTCGCAGAAGTCCCAGAGAAGCACGGCGCCCAAGAGCGTCGGCACGAAGTTCACGCCGCTCCCGCTCACCGAATTCAAATAGCGGGTGATGAAACCCCACAAAACGATGTCGATGGTCACCCAGACCACCGAACCGAACAGCCGCACGGGACTCCCGCGCAGCAAAAAGAACTGGCGTAGGACGATGGCCGCGATCGGGCGCGCGTTCATTGACTTGCGCTCGGATTCACCGCGAGGTCGCTGTCGAGCGGCTCGCGCGCCACTCGAATGAACAGCTCCTCGAGGCTCGAGGCCCCATGCGCCTGCGGCAGCGAGCGCGGATCGCCCTCGAGCAACACCTTGCCGCGCGACAAGAAAAGCACGCGGTCGCAGACCGACTGAACCTCGAGCATGTTGTGTGACGTCCATAGGATGCCGCAGCCGTCCCGGGAGGCGAGCCTGACGATGCGCTCGCGGATGGTCAGCGCGGCGGAGGGATCTAGTGACGCCGTGGGCTCATCGAGCAGCAGCAGCGTCGGCTCGTTGATGAGCGCCTTGGCGAGCGCGGCGCGGGTCTGCTCTCCCGAGGAGAGCAGCCCGCACTTGGTGTCGCGCAAATGCGCGAGGTCGAATTCTTGGAGGAGCTCTTCGACCCGCCGCCTCAACGATTCGATACCGTAGAGAAGGCCGAAGAAGCGCAGGTTCTCGCCCACCGTCAGGTTGCCGGGGAGCGAGGCGTAAACCGCGGCGAAATTGGTGCGCTTGAGTGCCCGCGCGCGATCCTTCGCAATGTCCAAGTCGTCGATCCTGACGCTCCCGCCCGTGGGCTCGAGCACGCCCAAGATCATGTTGATGGTGGTGGTTTTGCCGGCGCCGTTGGGTCCCAGGAGGCCGACGATCTCGCCGCGCCCCACGGTAAAGGACACGTCGTCGAGCGCGGTGACGCTTGCGTATTGCTTGCGCAGATTGGCGACCACCAACGCCGGACCGCCATTTTGTGCTGCGCGTGGCGCGGTGCTTTCAGTCAAGGAATTCATCGCGCGATTATGCATAGTTTTCGTGTCAATGACTCGTAGCGGTCTTTCTCGCTGTTCAGGCCGCTTTAATGGGTTCTCGGTGCGGGTTCGATTCTACACACTGCATCCCACGCGGCGGACTCATCGAGCGCCGCGCATCCAACAGTCAAAGGAGAATTACATGAACAGTTTCAATGTCACCGCCGTCGGCAATCTCGCGAAGAATCCGGAGCTCAATGTCAAAGGAGATACGACGTTCACCCGGTTCTGCCTGGTCGGTAACGACTATGCGGGTAAGGACGAGGAAGGCAACGTCAAGGAAATCGTCACCAGCCTGTACTTCGTGGCGTTCGGGGGATTGGGCGAGGCGATCGCCAGAAATGCCCGCAAGGGCGACCAGCTGATCGTCGAGGCGCACATCAGGGCCGATAACTGGACCGACAAGGAAGGTGAGATGCAATACGACCATTCCTTCGTGACGGATTCCTTTCGTTTCGGCGCTCCCGGCAAAGCCAAGCGCGAGGAGCTTGCGCGACGGGAGGACCATGCGGTCGGGGCATTCGAATCGTAAGCCTGACCCAGGCGTTTTCGTGATCTGCTCAACTCAAAGGTATTCGGCCATGCATCACCCCCGCTTCGAACAATCGCTCTGGTCACGCATTGCGCTCCCCGCCCTGGTGCTGTTGTTCGCAGCCTGCACCCCAGAGCTGTCCTGGGCTCAAACCTCGCCCTTCATGACGGGCGCCACGGCGCTGCAGACCAACATTCTTGCGTGGCTCACGCCGGTCGCCATCATCCTCATCATGGTTTTGGGTGGCATGGCGATGGCAAATCGAATGTCTTGGGGGTGGTGCCTTGGCGCGATTTTGGGAATTGCGATCGCCTTCGGGGCGCCCCAAATCGTCAGCTGGGTACGCGGCATGTTCGGGGTTTAGGCGTCGTCATGCACGAACTCAATCCCGGCCTCGCGACAGATCCGTTGTTCGTGGGCGCTACGCGACCGCCGATGCGCTGGGGCGTCACCTACTCGGCGCTCCTCTTCAACCTGGTATTCACAATGGAGGTGTTCCTGGTGACCAAGAACTTGCTGACCCTGCTGCTCGGCGCACCGATTCATGGAATCTGCGTGCTGCTCTGTGCTCGGGATGCAAGATTCTTCGATTTGGTGTTGTTATGCGCCCGCACGCGATTGCCCGCGGTGTTCGCCAATCTGCGTCAGTGGAAGGCGAGCAGCTATTCGCCGCTTGAGTTTGATCTGGCGCATCGGGGTCGCCGCCGACGGCTCGACTCGGTCGAGGTGACATGTTTCCACCGCGGGGCGCAGGGGGTGTCATGCCGGCGCTGAAACATGCGGCTGCGCTGCGCCGCGAATTCACGGCCGCTCAGCGCATCCCTTATCGCGCACACGTGGCCTCCGGCGTGATTCGCACGGAATTCGGCGACTATCTGCAGGCTTTCCGCCTGGGCGGCGCCAGCTTCGAGACCAGCGATGACGCCCAGCTCAACAACTGGCACGAGCGGCTCAACGTGTTGTGGAGGAATATCGCAAATCCCGGCGTAGCGCTCTGGGCGCATATAATCCGGCGCCGCGCCTCAATCGCGGAGCCCGAGGCCGAAGGAAGTGCGCGCAGACGAAGTGGCGGGGGGTTCGCCGCCGAACTGCAGCGCAAATATCGGCGCCGCCTGCGTGAGCAGACGCTCATGCTCAACGAGCTCTACCTCGCGGTGTTATTTCGACCGGTTGCCGGCAGAGCGACTGGCCTGTTGTCTCGCGCAATCGCCAAGACACAACCGGACGCTCTCCGAATCGAGCTCGCCGATGCCCTCGATGCCTGCGACAAGCTCGCTCAGACGCTGCGTGCCTCGCTGGCGAGATACGAGCCCGAGGCATTGGGCTGTTACCGCCACGGCAGGCTTTGGTGTTCGTCACTCCTCGAGTATCTGGCGCTGCTCATCAACGGCGAGCGCTGCCGTGTGGCGCTGCCCGGCGGACCGCTCCATCATTGCCTGGCGGACGTCCGCCTCTTCTTCGGAACCGAGGCGGTCGAGTGTCGGTCGGCCGGTGAGACGCGTGTGGCGGCCATTCTCGGCATCAAGGAATATCCGACCCCCACGGTGGCCGGCATGTACGACCGCCTGCTGTCGGCGCCGATGCCCTTCGTACTCACGCAGTCGTTCACATTCCTGAGCAAGGCCAGCGGTCAAGCACTCCTGCAGCGTCAATTCAACCGCATGGCCAATGCAGGTGACTTTGCGGTCTCGCAAGCCGCCGAGCTCAAAGATGCGCTGGATGCGCTGACCAGCAACGAATTCGTGATGGGCGATCATCACTTCTCGCTGCAGATCATGGCGGACATTGCCGATTCGGGACTCGCGGGGGCCGTGCGTCTGAAGAAACTGAACGATCATGTCGCGCTGGCACGCAGCTTCCTCGCGGATACGGGCATGCTGGTCGCTCGCGAAGATCTCGCGCTCGAGGCCGCGTTCTGGGCGCAGCTGCCCGGTAACTTTCCGTTCAGGCCGCGAAAAGCCCCGGTAACCTCCCGCAATCTGGCTGCGATGGCGCCTTTCCACAACTATCCGCTCGGCAGAGCGGACGGCAACCATTGGGGAGAGGCGCTTGCGCTTCTCATCACCAGCGCCCGATCTCCCTACTATTTTTCGCTGCACGCCAGCGATCCGGCCGATCCGGACGGCGGCAGCCGCAAAGACACCGGGCATACGTTGATTTGCGGTCCCACCGGATCGGGCAAGACGGTGTTGATCGGATTTCTGATCGCGATTCTCGCCCGTCGGGCCACCACGCAGGTCATCTTCGACAAGGACCGGGGGCTGGAGATCCTCGTGCGCGCACTGGGCGGCGAGTATTTTCCATTGAAGAACGGCATTCCCACTGGCTTCAATCCGCTCCAGCTGCCCGTCACGCCCTCCAACGTGGAGTTTCTCAAAGTGTGGCTGGCCGAGCTGGCCGGCTTCGCTACGGGTGCTGGGATCCGGCGCACGCGCGAACAGGCCGATCTCGACCAGGCGCTGCGTGGAACGTTGGCGCTTGATGTCTCGGCGCGCCGCCTGTCACGCCTGGTCGAATTTTTGGATCCCACCGATCCGGAAGGATTGCACGCGCGGCTGGCACGCTGGTGCGAGGTGTGCCGCGGCGATTACGCATGGGTGTTCGACAACCCGGTCGACACCCTCGCAGGCCGCCTGCAAGGCCGATCGGTCATCGGTTTCGATGTCACGGAGTTCTTGGATCACGCTCAGACACGTCCCGCCATCACTCTTTATCTCTTTCACCTGGTGCGACAGCTTCTCGACGGCCGCCGTCTGGTCTGCTGGCTGGACGAGTTCTGGCGTCTTTTGTCGGATCCCGCCTTTGAGAGTTTCGCGAAGGACGGCCCCAAGACCTGGCGCAAGTTGAACGCCGTCATGTGCCTGGCGACTCAGAGCCCGAGCGACGTGCTGCAAAGTCCCATCAGCCGCACCCTGGTCGAGCAGACGCCCACCAAAGTGTTCTTCCCAAACTCCGATGCAAGCTACGCGGAGTATACGGACGGTTTCGGACTCACAGAACGCGAGTTTCGCCTCATCAAGGAGGAGCTCGAACCCGGATCTCGGATGTTTCTCGTCAAGCAGTCGCATCACAGCGTGGTGTGCCAGCTGGACCTCAAAGGCTTCGATGCGGAGCTTGCGGTGATCTCCGGCAGGGCGACGGAGGTCGTGCGCATGAACGAACTGATGGCGACCCTCGGCGCCGATCCCGGCGTGTGGTTGCCGTCCTTTCTGGCCGCAAATACCAAAGGCTCCAAGCCGTTGTCCGACAGCGCCCACACCCAGTAGGAGACAGTCCATGTTCACGCGTTTCCCGTGCAGCTTAGGGGTTTGCCTGACCATCTCTCTGGCTGCGGCGCCGGCCGCCAGGGCGCAATGGGCGGTCGTCGATGTTGGCGCAATAGCGCAGCTGATGCAGGAGGTGAGGACCATGACTCAGCAATTGATCACCGCCCAAGCTCAATTGCAGCAGGCGAAGAGCACCCTGCAGTCGATGTCGGGTGAACGCGGCATGCAGCTGCTGTTGAGCGGCACCAATCGCAATTACCTACCGACCAGCTCCGCGCAACTCTCCAGCGCGATGCAAGGGAGTGGCTCGTACGCCGGGTTGAATCTCGATGTGCGCAATGCGGTGAATGCCAATGCGGTACTGACGCCCGCTCAGCTAGCCACTTTATCGCCGGCCGATCAGCAACGGATCGCCGCCGCAAGGCAGGCGGCCGCCCTGCGACAGGCCCTCGCCCAGGAGTCGCTCTCCAATTCGAGCAGCCGCTTCGCTGCGTTACAGAGCTTGATTTCCGCAATCGGCTCCGCAGGCGACCAGAAAGCCATTCTCGATCTTCAAGCGAGGATCACCGCGGAGGTTGGAATGCTGCAAAACGAGCAAACCAAGCTGCAGGTTCTGGCGCAAGGGGGGGACGCCATCAACGCTGCGAATGCGCAGCGCAGCCTCGAGCTGTCGATCGTGGAGCAGGGCCGGTTCGAGACCCGCTTTCAGCCGCTGCCGTGACCGTCATGGGATTCTTCGCCACATTCTGGAGCTGGCTCAACGGACAGTTGGGCACGTACATCGGCAACAACACGGCGCGGCTGGCGGCGGCGCTCCAACCTGCAGTGGTGACCACGGCGGTGATGTATGTGATGGCCTGGGGTTACCTGCATTTGACGGGACAGATCGAGGAGCCGTTCGTGACGGGCCTGAAACGAATCATGATGCTGGCCGTCATTTTGGGCGTCGGTCTCAACCTCTGGCTCTACAACACCGTCATCGTGGACACCTTCTACAACGCGCCCGCGCAGCTGGCCGCAGCGATCGTCGGCGCAAAAGATCCCGTCGCGACCGTCGATGCAATCTGGAACAGCGGAGGCACGGTGGCGGGAAACCTTTGGACGAAGGGCTCAAGCTCGATCAGCTTGAGCAGCGTCGGGTTCTTCGTCGCCGCCACGGTGGTCTGGTGCCTGATGGGACTGCTCTGTGTCTATGTCATGTTCCTGATAGCGCTTTCCAACATCGCGCTCGCCGTGCTGCTCGCGCTCGGCCCGCTGTTTATCGCCATGCTTTTCTTCGAGGCCACGCGGCGGATGTTCTCGGCCTGGATTGCGCAGCTCGCGAATTACGCCCTGATCACCATCCTGACGGTGATGGTCGCCGCATTGCTGCTGCAGCTCGTTCAGTCCTATGCCGCCCAGACCGCCGCGCGCGGCAGCGCCATTCTCACCGTGGACGCGCTGAACATGCTCCTGATCGCCGTTCTGGTGCTTCTGATCATGCGCCAGATCATGCCGATCGCCGCCGGGCTTGCAGGCGGCCTCGCGCTCAGCAGCTTCGGGACCGTGAGCCGCTCCCTCCGTTGGGGCATGTCGAATCGCGGCGCGGCATGGCCGGCTGTGCAATTCGCCGTTTTAGGACTCGCAGACGGCATGAGAAATTTCGGGGGAAAGGTGATCTCGCCAATGTCCAGGCGGGGCAGGCCGCACTCAGGCGGCGCGTCCCCGGCGCCGGTGCGCTCAGTAGACGATGACGCTTCTCTCGGCGGCTGAAGCAATGAATTTGGGCGGACGAGTGGCCGATCAATTCCATCAATAAAGGAAAGTCGCATGCGTATGCCGTTATTGTGTTTTTGCGTCGTGCTCGCGGCGTGCACCTCGCATGGCGTTCGATGCGACGCACATCTGCAGCCGATTAACCCGCCGGCACCCGCATCACCGCCCTTGACGACATCACCATCCGCGCCGGCGCCGGCTGCGACCGAAACGGCTTCGAACCGGCGGAGTTCTCGGTGAACGCAGATACCGAACTCGCAGAGTACTTCCGCGAAGCCGAATCGTGGGACGCGGATCGTGTCGAGCAAAGTCGGCGGAGCGCCAGATTGTCGTTGTGGGTTGCCGCGGCTGGATGGGCGTGTGCAATCGCGTGCGCGGCGGCGCTGATGCTGCTCGCGCCCTTGAAACGTGTCGAGCCATTCGTCGTGCGCGTCGATAATGCCACCGGAATCGTGGATGTGGTTCCGACTTATGACGGCCGCGCAACTCCGCAGGAAGCGGTCACACGTTACTTCCTCACGCATTACGTCACGACCTGCGAACGTTTCAACTTCTCTACCGCGGAGAGCGATTACGAGGAGTGCGGTGCCTTCCATTCGCCGGCACGCAATCAGATTTGGTATTCCCAGTGGACGGCCACCAATCCGGCCTCCCCGCTGAATGTGCACAAGGACGGCAGCACAGTCCGCGCCCAGGTCACATCCGTCAGCTTCTTTACCCGGGCAAACGGAGTCGCCGATCTGGCACAGGTGCGCTATCTCAAGGCGTTGCGGCAAGGAGCCGGATCCGAAGAGACGTTCAGCCATTGGGTGGCCACCATTCAATTCGCATATGCCGATCCCGCGAAGGACCCGAAGACCCGCCGCTGGAATCCGCTGGGGTTCAAGGTCGTGGAGTTCAAGTCGGAGCCAGAGGTCGAGGTCGATGGACAAACCGACAAGGATCATCATCATGAGTCGTAAACGCCAACTGCACCTGTCGGCGCCTAGCTTTTTCATGGCGACTGCCGCGCTGACCGCGCTGACCGCGAACCCGCTGATCGCCGAGATGATACCGACTCGCGGCGCGGCTGATGCCCGGATCCGATCGGCTCCTTACGACGGCAACCAGGTGTATCGCGTACGAGGGTTCGTCGGCTACCAAATCGACTTCGAGTTCGAAGCCGGAGAAACCTTCGTAGGGCTGGGCGCGGGCGATATGGAAGCCCTGTCGTACTTCGGCCAGGACAACCACCTGTTCCTTAAGCCGAAGGCCGCCAAAGTCGCCACCAATCTCACCGTGCTCACGAACCGCCGGCGCTACCAGATCGATTACTCCGCCTCGCAGAGGCCAGGTGTCGACGATCAAGACGTGATCTATGCGGTGCGCTTCATCTATCCGCCGGTCGCCTCGTCGGCCGCGGAGCGATCGGCCAAACGCATCGAGGCGGCGCTGGACGAAGCGTCCGCGAAGCGCTCACAGAACATCGATTACTGGTATTGCGGCAGCGCGGACTTGAAGCCGATCTCGGCCTCGGACGACGGTATCCATACGCGATTGAGATTTGCCGCCAACGCGGATCTGCCGGCGGTGTTCGTTCGCAATGCCGACGACACCGAGTCGTTGCTCAACTTCAGCGTGGATGGAGGAGACGTCATCATTCATCGCGTCGCGCACCGCTTCATTCTGAGACGCGGCAAGCTGACTGGATGCATCGTCAACCAGGGGTTCGCGGGCAGCGGTCTGCGCCTCGAGTCCGGCACTGTCGCCCCCGATGTCGAGCGCGACGTTCCGGGAGTCGTTCCATGAAGAACGATCCGTCACCTCCGGATGAGGTCGTCGGCGAACGCGGCGCGACGCTGGTCAATCGTGCCGCCTCGGTGCAGTCCCGGCTGAGCAGCGTGCTGGCGTTGTCCCTCATGAGTGTCCTCGGTATCGGATCGCTCACCTGGTACTACGCGAACAGCATGACGCGGCGGAGCCGGGAAAGACAAAGCGCGCAGAGCGCATCGGTGAGTCACGCCCAGGGCGATGCGGCGCTGCCGAGCATTGGGAGAATCGATCCGCCGCCACCCCCGCCAGTGCCAGCTCTGGACGTCATCATGCCTCCGCCTCCGCTCGAAGATCGGTCGGCACCGCTTGCCGCAACCACGCTTCCGGAAATTCCGCTAGGCCAGACGCCCGCCGGCAACGGGTACGGCTCACCGCCCCCGCCAACGCCCGAGCAGCTGGCCTTGGCGCGCGAGCTGTCGGGGGTCGTGTTTTCCAACGGATCAGCTGCGTCCGGCGGCACGCCATCGGCGACGGACGGGCTCGCCCGTGCGACGCCGTCCGCAGGCTCTTCCTCCGACTCAGGAGAACTGGCACCGCTCTTGAGGGCGCCGCCGACGACGGCAGCGCGCGCGCAACTCCTGCCGGCGCAACGGCTTTTGCTGCCCAAGGGGGCGTTCATCGACTGCACGCTCGAAACCGCCATCGACTCCTCGCTCCCCGGCATGACCACGTGCATCCTGGCGGCGGACACCTTCGGCGTGGACGGCAAGGTCGTGCTGCTCGAGCGCGGCACCAAGCTCATCGGCGAGACACGAGGTCAGGTGCAGCAGGGTAGCGCGCGCGTTTTCGTGCTCTGGACCGAAGCACGTACTCCGACGGGCGTCGTAGTACCACTCGATTCGCCGGGGGCGGATGAGCTGGGACGCTCCGGACTTCCCGGCGAAGTCAATCGCCATTTCTGGGAGCGATTCGGCGCCGCCATGCTGATCTCCGTCGTCGACGGCGCCGTTCAGACCGCTGCCACGCGCAACGGCGGCAGCAGCGTCATCGTCGATCCGTCCGCTTCGCAGGGCGTTATGACCGAGGTGCTGAAGGGCACGGTAAACATCGCGCCTACGGTGACCAAGAGAAATGGCGACCGCATTCAGGTGCTCGTGGCGCGCGACGTGGATTTCAGGTCGGTCTATGAGCTGCGAAGCGCCGAAGCCCGATAGCCGCCCGCCAAGGCCCGGGACCGCCCCGGTTTCCGCCCTGGCTCTTACGGTGGGCGCTTTGGGTCCCTTGCTGGCTGACCCGGAAGTGACGGAGCTTTGCATCAACCGGCCACACGAGGCCTACGTGGAGACGAGGGGCGGATGGAAATGTCATGGCCTGCCGCAGGCAGATTTCGACTGGTGTCTGCGATTCGCGAAGCTCGTGGCCAACTCCACTCAACAGCGCATCGACGCGAGCGCGCCGTTGCTCTCCGCCTCGCTCCCCGGTGGTGAGCGGGTGCAGATCGTACTGCCGCCCGCCACCACGGCCGAATGCGTCGCCATCGCCATCCGGCGCCCGTCGGATGAGGCATGGAGCATCGATGACCTGGAGCGCCGCGGCATCTTTCGGCAAACGCGCCGCGCGACGCAGGTGCTCGATGACACGGAAACGGAACTGCTCGGGACGTTGGCATCTGCCGATTACCCAGCGTTCATGCGCCTCGCGGTACGCAGCCGCAAGAATATCCTGGTCTCCGGCCCCACGGGGTCCGGTAAGACCACATGGACCAAAGCCCTGATCCGCGAAATACCGCCCGAGGAACGACTGATCACCATCGAGGACGCCCAGGAGCTGGTGCTCGACCGGCACCCGAACCACGTGCGCCTGTTCTATTCCAAGGACAATCAAGGTGTGGCGCGGGTCACGCCAAAGCAGCTCCTGGAGTGCTGCCTGCGCATGAAGCCGGACCGGATTCTGCTGGCCGAGCTGCGCGCAGAGGAGGCCTTCGACTACCTGCGCAATGTGAACTCCGGTCACCCGGGTTCCATCACCAGCATTCACGCGGCCAGCGCCGATCTCGCTTTCGAGCAATTGGTGCTGCTCGTGAAACAAAACCCCGCCGGAAGAGACCTGGCTCGAAGCGACATCAAGAGCCTGCTCTACCTGTTGATCGATGTCGTCATCCAGTTCGGGGTCGAATCGCACGAGCGGTTCATCAAGGAGATCTGGTACGACCCGGAACGTAAGCGGCGGATCATCGAACGCGGGTCGATCTCGTGCTGAGCGCCATGACGCAAGGCTGGAACGGCGCCCTGTTGACCTACGCCGCGGTGCAGGCCTCCATGGCGGTGGGACTGGTGCGAAGCGGGGGCGCCTGGCACAAGCTCTTGCCATCGCCGCTCGTTGCCGCGCCGATGACCGCGCTCGTCGGGATAAGCATGTGGCTCGCCGGTCCCGCACTCTCCGTTATTGGGGCGGCGCCGCATGGGTTCGTACAAAGCGCGGTTGCCGCCTCGCTCGCCATGGCCTTCGGATATTCGGGAGGGGAGGCACTTGCAAAGCCCAAGGCGATGTCCAAGGTCTATCAGCGAGGCGCCGTCGTCGCGGAGCGGTCCATGAATATCGATGCAGCGGCGCCTGCACGTACGCGCCGTCATGAGCACTCATCCCAACTCACGCTCGCCGGTCGGCCCATTGCAGTGTCCGACGAAACCAAGCATTTCAAAATCATCGGCACTACAGGGACCGGCAAAAGCACCGCGATAGCGGAAATCATGGAGCGGGCGTTGGCACGCGGCGACCGAGCCGTCATCGCCGACCCGGACGGCGGCTACATGCATCGATTCTATGACGCGCGCCGAGGCGACGTGGTCCTGAATCCGTTCGATGAGCGTTCCGTCAAGTGGGATCTGTTCGCCGAGATCAAGACACCGTCTGACGTGGACCAATTGGCCCGCTCGCTCATCCCGGATCAGGACGGATCGGATCGCAGCTGGCGGGGATACGCGAGGACGTTCTTCACCGCGATGACGCGCCAGGCCCGCGAAGCCGGGGTGACCGACGTGGCGGAGCTCTATCGGCTGCTGGTGGCTGCCGACGCAAAAGAGCTGCGTGCCCTGGTGTACGCCACCCCCGCGCAGCCCTTCCTGGAGGAGCACAACGGCCGCATGTTCGATTCCATCCGGTCGGTGACCAGTTCCGCAGTGGGTGCGCTCGAGTACGTCGCCCAGCAGAAAGGACAGGCGTTCTCGGTCCGACGCTGGGTGGCGGAGGAACGCCCGGGAGTTTTGTTCATGCCTTACAAGGCGGGCCAGATTGCCGGCCTGAGGTCGGCCATCTCGGGATGGATGCGGCTCGCGGTCTTCGAAACCATGGACGGCCCGAGTGAAGCGACGGCGGACCCCGCCGGCAAGGAACGACGGCTCTGGTTCGTCGTGGACGAGCTCGATGCACTCGGACAGATCGACGGGCTCAAGGACGCGCTCGCGCGCTTGCGAAAATTTGGTGGCCGTTGCGTCTTGGGCTTTCAGTCGATCGCCCAAGTCTCCAGTACCTACGGCCAGGGTGATGCGCATACCCTGGTCGAGAATTGCGGTAACACACTGATCCTCAGATGCTCTGCCAGCGAAGGTGGCGGCACCGCAAGATTCGCATCCCAGCTGATTGGCGATCGAGAAGTGCTCCGGACCACGGTGACGAAGAGCCGGCGGCTTACCGAGATGCTCGGATCGATATCTCATGGGCAGCATTGCAGCGTCGAGGCCGCGGTCCTCCCCTCGCAAATCGAGCAACTTCCCGACCTGGCGGGCTACCTCAAGCGCGCCTCCGAGCCCGAGTGGCACCAGGTCCGCCTGCAAGTGAAGCCTCTCCGCGAGCGGCATCGAATCGGCGAGACTGTTGCCGGGACTCCGCGAGCCCAGCGTTCCCGCGACGTCGACAACGGCAAAGCCAGTGAAGGAAGGACGCATGAGTGAAGTTGCCGCGCCGATCGATGACGCCACCATGAAGTTTGGACTCTTGATGGAGAGTGCGCAGACCCATCAGAAGCTGGCCGAAACTCATCTCGAGCGGCTGCGGGCGCATACCGAAGACCTGGACGACGTGGTCCGCGAGGAGATACGCCGCACGTTGGCCGAGGAACTCGCCGAACTGACGGCGGAAAGTTCCCGTGCTGCCGCGGCACTCCGTCGCATGAAGCGAGCTGCGGACCTACGAGGACATCTCTGGGCGGCTGCCTTGGCGTTGGTGGCGACGGCGATACCCGCAGCCTTCATGCACTGGGCTCTTCCGTCCACCAGCGAGATCGATTCCCTGAGGGGTCGCCGCGACCAGCTCCAGGCCAACCTGAAAAAGCTGGAGCAGATGGGCGGACGCGCGGAGTGGCGGCGCTGCGGCGACTCGGCGCGATTCTGCGTTCGAATCGACAAATCGGCGCCCGCGTACGGCGAGAAGGGTGATTATTTCGTCGTCAAGGGATATTGAAGATGCTCGCGCCCGCTGCGCTGGAACTTCTGCTCAGCCGAAACTTGCTATTCGCGGTCGCCGCACTGGTCCTCGCCGCTGCGGCGGCTGCACGAGCGTTCCGTCGGCGCTCGCCGGAAATCCACAAGCGCGGGGTAGTCCTCCGGAACAGAACTTTGCGCCGCGGGGTTTCCAGCCGCCTCTTGGTGCCGCATGCCGACGCCATAACGCTCGCCGGCGTATCGATTCCGCGATGGGATGAGACCAAGCACTTCAAGCTCATCGGAACGACGGGCACGGGAAAGTCCACGGTTATACGCGAGATCTTGACGGCAGCTCTCGCGCGGGGCGACCGCGCCGTCGTCGCAGATCCCGATGGCGGTTACTACGCGCGCTTTTTCCAGCGTTATCGCGGCGACATTCTGCTGAATCCGTTCGAGGACGGGTCGGTCAAATGGGATCCGTTCTCGGAAATAAGAGACAGCTTCGACGTAGATCAGTTGGCGAGCGGCCTGATTCCGTCGAGCGGGGATCCATCCGCAAGCGAGTGGCGTGCCTACGCGCGCACCTTTCTTTGCGCGGTTCTTCGGCGCCGCAATGACAGCGGTTCCCGCTGCCCAGCCGAGCTATGGCGGCTGTTATCGGCCGCCTCCCCGGAAGAATTGCAGCCGATAGTCGCCGGAACTCCGGCGCAGCCATTTCTGGATGGCGAGAACACCCGCATGTTCGGCTCCATCCGGTCGGTCGCCGTATCCGCGATGGGGGCATTTGAATATGTTCAGCGTCAAAGGGCGGCTCCGTTCTCGGTCCGCCAATGGGTGCGGAGGTCTTCGGCCACGGGCGTGCTGTTCATACCGTACAAGGCGGGTCAAATCGCCGCGCTCAGATCGATGATTGCAACCTGGATGCGGCTCGCAATATTCGAAGCCATGAGTGGCGAGGAGAACCGCGATCAGCGGCTTTGGTTTGTGATCGATGAGCTCGACGCATTGGGGGCGATTGACGGGCTGAAGGATGCTCTCGCACGCCTTCGAAAATTTGGCGGCCGCTGCGTCTTGGGATTTCAATCGATCGCACAGGTGTCCGGCTGCTATGGAGCCCAGGACGCGCAGACCATTGTGGAAAATTGCGGCAACACCTTGATATTGCGCTGCTCCGGCAGCGAGAACGGCGGCACATCGCAATTCGCCTCCCGGCTGATCGGCGAACGCGAAGTCCTGAGGCGCCAGATCTCGCGCGGCAGCGACCGTGACGGCGCATGGTCCTCGCGCGGTTCCCGACGCTCGAAGAGTACCAGCGAGCAGCACGTGACGGAGGCGGCGGTCATGCCATCGGAAATCGAGCAATTGCCTGACTTCACCGGCTACTTCAAGGCCGCCTCCTCGCCCGAATGGCTGAAAGTGGCTTTCGAGCGACGCTCGTCTTTGCGGAGAAACCCATGAACGATGGTAACGAGTCCAGCGGCATTAATGTTCGCTCCCAACATTACTTGATCGCGCGAACCGCGGGCATTTGTCCGCACTGTCATTCCAAGACGTGTGTGGTGGCGTTGATGCTGCCCCCAGGACATGAGGTTCTATCGATGAACGAGGACGACGAATCGACCTGCGGCGGGTCGTCGATCCGAGGGGATACGTGGGAGAGCGTTCCCCGGCATGCGTTTCTGTTCTACGTCGATTCCCTGCCTGACCAAGTCCGGTGCCGCCTGCAGGCGCTCGCGCCGATGTTCCGTTTTGCCGTCAGCCCGACGACTCAAGGTTCCTTCTGGGCGAACCATTGTGCGCAATGCGGCGCGATCCAGGAGGACCACGATCTTTTTTGCGAGCCTGAAGGGGCGTTTCTGCCGGTAAGCCCGGCCGCTGCCTCGAGCATCGAGCTTCTGTTGATCCAAGAAGCCCTCGAAGTCGCGGCGGCTGGCTACGCCATCGATCCTCAGTTCATCAAATTTGAAGCTGGCTCGTGAACGGTAATGGCATCTTACTTTCTCAATCTGAAGACCTTCGGACGTTCGAACGGCAGCAGCGCCCCCGGCGCGGCTGCCTACCGTGCGGGCGAAAGAATTCGAGACGAGCGCACCGGCCGCACCTACGACCATACCGAGCGCCAGGATGTCCTGCACAAGGAAATCCTCGTGCCCACCGAGTACTACGGAGAGGACCTGAGTTGGGCCAAGGACCGGGCGAATCTCTGGAACGCCGCAGAAGCAGCCGAGAGTCGCAGTAATGCTCGAGTGGCGCGCGAGTACCTGGTGGCCCTGCCGGTGGAACTCGACATCGAAGGACGGGTTGGCTTGGCGAGGATCTTCGCACAGGAGCTTGCAGACCGCTATCGATTCGCGGTCGACGTGGCGGTGCATGCGCCACGGGACTTCCCCGGGAGCGATCCCCGTAACTTTCATGCGCACCTGCTGGCGACGACGCGCGAGGTGGGTCTCGACGGACTGGGGTCCAAAACCACGTTCGAGCTCAACGAAAGCTCGAGAAGAGAGCGGGGGTTGGGGCCGTCCATCAACGAATTGCTTCATGTGAGAGAACGTTGGGCCGTCGTAACCAATGGCGCCCTCCGCGAGGCGAACATCGACGCACGGATCGATCACCGCACGCTTCGTGAGCAGGGAATCGAACGCGAGCCCCGGTTGTGGATCCCAAAAGTTGCCTACGAGGTCGAGCGCCGCGGATTTTACAGCCCGGTGGCGGAGCGCGTACGCGCCGAGTACCAGGCGAGAGAGGAAGCGCGTCTGAGGCAGGAAGCTCGCCAGGAGCGAAGTGAACAACCCGAGACGGATCGCGCAGCAACGAGCCCACCCGCCCGAGGGCCGACAGTGTCGCCACCGACCCTCGCCGACATGCAGCGTGAGGCACGCGAAAACTGGCTTCGGGTACGCCAGGAATTGGCGGAAGCGCGTTCTGAGGCGGCAAGATCACAGGGTCGCGACGATGATCTCAGCCGATGACGGGGCGAGCTCTGTCGGCTGGAGCAGCCCGCGGATTCGCGAGCTGCCATTTGCCTCCTGCTATGTCTATTCGCCGAGCGACACACGGCCGGCCTCGCGGCTTTTGTGCGCGTCGATCAAGACAGGCCACGTGACGACGCTCGTCGATCGGGCGATACAGTCGGATGCGAAGGCGCGACGATTCTCGTCGATCGCAAGTTTTTTCCCCGCGGCGGCAATCCTCGTTCCGGTGCCCGGCAGCAGCCCCTCGGCTTGGGGACGTGCAACGCCGAGTGGTCGCCTCGCCGTCGCTCTGAGAGAGCACGGGCTTGGGAAGGGAATTTGGTTCGGCCTGCGCCGCGTTCGCGCAGTCCGCAAATCAGCGACGGCCGCAAGAGGTGCGCGGCCATCCTTACGGACTCATTTCGATACGATATCCGTGGACTCAAGCCAGATGCCGCAGTCATCGCATCTCATACTGATCGATGACGTGGTGACCAAAGGCCGCACCTTGTTGGCGGCGGCGCTGAGATTGCGGGAGCTCTTTCCGCGGGCCGATGTCCGGGGATTTGCGCTGCTGCGGACCATGGGGTATTCGCCGGTCTTTGATCAGTTGCTGATGCCTTGTACGGGAAAAATCGAGTGGGCGTGTGGTGACGCACGCCGAAGTCCTTAATGCGGAAGCATCGGGACTTCACGGTGCGGATATCGAACGAAGTGCTGGCATTTTTTCGGGCATCGGGACCGGGCTGGCAGACACGTATGGACGCGGCGCTTAGAAAATACGTGGCCGCGCGTCAGAGGCCGTGAAGGAGTCGGCAACGACGCGCACGGCCCGTGCCGCACCGTCTTAACCACCCGCCCGCAAGCTCCGCTGCGGCGTAGGTTTTTTCGGATCGAAGCACTCGACACTGATGATCCGCCGCTCGTCCGTCCGATGACAAAACGCGCAAGCCACATCGCTCGAGAAGCGCTCCAGGGTCCACCCGGCATCCGCATACGCGGCCAGCGCGTGCACGAATGCGGCCTTCAGGTCCGCGCGGGGCGCAAGGCAGGTCGATTCGACCAGCCCCTGATCCATGCGCCGCACGACCAGCCACCTCGGCTCGTTCACCGCCATGAGAGGATCGAAGGAGGCGCGCTGGCGGACCATGATCCGCGAAGCGTGCGGCCAGGACGGGACAGCGTCTAATACGAAATCTGTATACAGTTTCGAGGGCGCGGCGGTACTGGACGCCGGCCCCGCCGCCGAATTTCGATCGCCCCGTTTAAACCTTTCCCCATCCCCTCTCCTCTAACGGTACAAGTGAAATCAACGGGAAGCATGGTGGGATCGGCACGGCACTTGCCCTTGGTGGACCTGAGCGATGAGAACGTCGAGCCAACGGCCGTGATCGAGGCGGCGGCGGAAGGCGATCTCGCGGCCTTCGAGGCACTGTACCTTCGGTTTGCGCCCCGCCTCTATGGCGTGTGCCTTCGGCTCACCGGCCAGCGGGAGGCGGCCGAGGACTGCGTGCAGGAGTCGTTCGTGGCGGCGTGGCGGGGGCTCGGGCGCTTCGAGAAGCGCAGCCGCTTCTCGACCTGGCTGCAGCGCATCGCCATCCGCACCGTCATGGCCCGCCGTCGTGGGTTGCGCAGCGCACACGAAGTCGGCGAGCCGGCGACGGGACTGCCGGATCGACCCGATCCCGACGGCGGCGCACCGCCGCTCGATCTCGAGCGCGCCATCGCGGCGCTGCCGGAAGGGGCGCGAGACGTACTCGTGCTGGTGGGTATCTACGGCTACAGCCACGCGGAGGCGGGGAATGTACTGGGCGTGGCGGAAGGCACCTGCAAGGCTCAACTGCATCGCGCCCGGGGTTTGCTCAGCGCAGCGCTCGGAGTGGAGGAATCATGAAGACGCGTGTGACTCTGGATGAGGAGCTGGCGAAGCTGTCGCCCGAGATCGAGCCGCCACGGGATCTCTGGCCGGGTGTCGTTCGCGGCATCGTTCGCACGCCGCGCAGCGCACCCCGTCTGTCCGCTGTGCCCTGGATGGCGTATGCGGCCTCGGCGGCCGGTCTGTGCCTGGCCGCCGCCCTGGCCTGGGTGATGGTTCAGGGACACCCGCCTCTGACGGCGAGCGCCCCCGGTACGTCGAGCGGGCCGCCCTCCACGGCGAATCAGGCGGTGCAACTCTCCCCGACCGCGGGCACCGCATCCTCGGGCGGCGTGGGTGAGAGCCTCGGCGAGCCGAGCGATCCCCATTATCTGGCGGCACGCGCGGAGCTCGAGCAAACCTTCAATCAACGGCTGGCGCAGCTCGACCCCGCCACCCGCGCCAAGATCGAGGCCGACCTCGCCTCGATCCGCAAGGCGCGCGACGACATCCGCAAGGCCCTCGAGGCTCAGCCGGACAGTCCCGTGCTCGAGCAGCTGCTGGCGAGCGCATTGCACGATGAATTGGATCTGTACGACGACGTCGTACGCACCACACAACCTACCTCAGCGAGAATCTAGCCATGCCGATCGTTACCCCGAAACTGATGACCCCGGTGATCGCCGCAGCCCTGTGCCTGATCATGGTTCCCTGGTCGATCGTGCACGCGGCGAGTGAGTTCAAGCAAACGAGTTCCGCCGACCCGCAGGGCTCCATCGAAATCGACGTGATGTCCGGCTCGGTCGAGATCGACGGATGGGATCGCCCGGAAGTGGAGGTCACCGGCCAACCGGACGATCTCGCGGATCGGGTCAGGGTGTCGACCTCCGGCGACAAGACCACGATCCACGTGACGCCGTACTCGATCCATGGCAATTCCAGCGAGGACATCCACCTGATCGTGCACGTACCCGCTAAAAGCGGCCTGACGACGTCCTTGGTGAATGCCAGCGTCAAGGTCCAGGGACTTCAGGGCGATGCCTATCTTCGAACCATCAGCGGCAGCATCTCAGGCGAGGTAAGCGGCGATCTGCGGGTCAACACCGTGACGGGCACGGTGCACCTATCGGCGCCCTCGGCGAAGCGCATCGAGATCAAGACCATCAGCGGCAATGTACAGCTGACCGGCGGCCCGGGCGAAGCCGAGGTAACCACCGTCTCGGGCAAGGTCCAGGCCGATCTCGGCAGCCTCACCCGCGGGCGCTTCAAGAGCATCTCGGGCGATGTCACCGCCAACTATTCGCTGGCGCAAAATGCCGAGATCGAGGGCGAGTCGGTGAGCGGCACCATTCGATTCGGGTTCGCATCGACTCCCGGCGCGGATTTCGACGTGCAGTCCTTCAGCGGCACCATTGACAATTGTTTCGGACCGAAGCCTACGCAAGCGCAGTACGGGCCCGGCTCCAAGCTGATCTTCAAGAGCGGCGACGGGCACGGCAACGTGCGGATCGCCACCAAGAGCGGGGATATCAAGCTCTGCACCGGGAGCGCGCACACCGCCCCGGCCGCGTAGATATATCTTTCGGTGTGCGTCGCCGCGCAAGCCGGCACGCTACTATCGCGCTGTTGGTCAACACCCTCGATCACGTATCGCCTGCCGATCGGCCTCTCGCCCGGGTAACGCGCGACGCGCTCGCCGTCCGGTTCGAGCGAGCGCTTGCAGCGCAGGATGGCGCGACGGCCGCGCATTGCATTCACGAGTTGTGGATGCGCGGCGAAATGTCGATTACTATCGAGCGAGCGCTAGAGCGGCTGTGGAAGTGCGCAGCCGCCGGCATACCGGATTGGTTGCCGATGCGCTACATCGATTGGTTGCCGCGCGCCTATGAAATAGCGCTCGGCTTCCGCGGTTCGGCCAAAGGACGGTCCAACATATATCTGGTGCTTCTCAATTACCCCGACAGGCTGCGCTACGCGTACGGCGTGTACGTGGGCATGAGCAACTATTCCCCGGCGGATCGCTTCGATCAGCACAAGGCGGGAATTCGCGCTTCGGGCAGCGTTCTGAAGCGTGGCTTGGAGGTGCTCGCGGGACCCACGCTGCATTTGCAGCGGATCAAGCGCGCAGAGGCGGAGCGTATCGAGATCGAGTTGGCCGAGGCCTTGAGTTCGGCGGGACTTCTGGTCAAGGGTGGACATTGAAGGAACGGCTCACATGATATTGATTGGTATGTTCGATTCGCCCTTCGTACGGCGGGTTGCGGTCAGCATGACCTTGCTCGAGATTCCGTTCGAGCATCGCAATTGGTCCGTGGGCAAGGATTTCGAGCTGATACGCCAGTTCAACCCGCTCGGTCGCGTGCCGGCGCTGGTCTTGGCCGACGGCGAGTCGCTGATCGACTCGGCGGCGATTCTGGATTTTTTGGACGATCGAGTGGGACCGGAGCGGGCACTCCTGCCGAGATCCGGCAAGGAGCGTCGCGACGCGCTCAGGATCGTGGCGATTGCGCTGGGCGCGGCCGAAAAGGGCCTGCACCAGTTGTTCGAGATCGTGTTCAAGCCCGACACGAAGCGTCACGAACCCTGGATGGAGCGGTGCCGCCATCAAATGCACGGTGCGCTGAGCGAGCTCGACCGGCTGGCTCAGACCGGCCCGGGACAATGGATCCTCGGCAACCGCTTGACCCAGGCGGATATTACCGCGACCTGCGTCTACACTTATTTATGCGATGCGCTCAGGTTGGGTGAATCCTGGCGGGTGTATCCGGGCCTTTCGGCACTCGCGGCCCGCTGCGAGTCATTGCCCGCGTTCCAGCACTCGAGGCTCAAGTTCGATCCGCCCACGCCTTACGCCGATCCGAAGCCCACCCGGAAAGACGCGGTGTATTAGCGGCGCCGGCCGGCGCCATCACGGCTCAACTACAATTGCGCAAGGACGCAGTCGACCTGATCCGCCGCGCCCAAGATCACCGGCGTGCGTTGATGAATTGCGGTGGGCTCCACCTCCATGATGCGACGACCGGGCCCGGCCATGGTCTTGCCGCCGGCCTGCTCGATGATCATGGCCATCGGGTTGGCCTCGTACATCAGGCGAAGCTTCCCCTGCGGGGCTTTCTCCGTCGGCGGATAGAAAAATACGCCGCCCTTGAGGAGGATCCGATGCACGTCGGCCACCATGGCGCCGGCGTAGCGGCTCGAGTAGCCGTTCTCCTGAGCCCAATCGAGATAGCGCCGGTATCCTTCCGGGAAGCTTCGTCGGTTCCCCTCGTTGACCGAATAGGTCTTGTTGCCGGCGGGGATCTTGAGGTCGCGCTCCACGCGCATGAAGGCGCCGATGGCCGGATCGAGGACGAACATGTCGACGCCTCTGCCGAGGGTCAGCACGAAAATGGTCGACGATCCGTACAGGACATACCCGGCCGCAACCTGTCGAGTCCCTGGCTGGAGCAGCGAATCCTGCGCGCGTACCGAGCGATCGTCGTACGCGAGAATGCTGAAAATCGTTCCCACACCGCCGCAGATGTCGAGGTTCGACGAACCGTCCAGCGGATCGAACAGCACGCAGTAGCGCGGCACTCCGCGGGTGTCGCTGCGCAAAATGACCGGCTCCTCGTTCTCCTCGGAGGCGACGATGGCCACTCCCTCCCGGCCGCCCAGGGTTTTCATCAATACGTCGTTCGCGAGCACATCGAGTTTCTGCTGCACTTCGCCCTGGACGTTCTCTGCGCCGACGCTGCCGAGGACGTTCTCCAGCCGGGCGCGGCGGACCTTGTCCGAGATGATCTTCGCCGAGATCGACAGCGCCGACATGATCCAGGAGAACGTGCCGCCCGCGTGTGTGTGCGGATCTTGTTCGGCCAGGATGTGCGATTGCAGGGTCATGATACGGACCTCGTCGCCTCCCGACGCGGTCGTCATGTCGATCACTTTGTTCATTTCGCTTTACGCCCTGTGATGTCCAGGTTTCACCATGATCAAACCGGCCCGATATGTCAATGCAGGCCGTTTCCGCCTATGATCCTGTGACCATGATCGCCGTGCTCGGGGGAGCGCGAGACGATCCGAACGATGTATCGAACAACTAAAAAGGGGGTCACATGGTCCTGTCGGCGAGACTGTACGCGGCGCTGCCGCTGGCGTTGCTGGTTGCCCTGAACGGCTGTAATCAATCCAATCAAGCAAAAGCCCCGGCCGTGCGGCCGCCGTCCCAGGCCAGCCTGGATTGGCAGGCGGCGGCGAACGGCTTCGTGCAAAGCTACTTCGCGGCTCAGCCCTTCTTCGCCGCGCAGGCCGGCAAGCACGACTTTGACGGCCAGCTGCCGGACGTGAGCGAGCACGGACTGAAGCGCGAGGTGGCGCGGCTGCACGAGGAGCGCGACCGTATCGCCGGGATCGACCCCAAGCCCTTGCTGCCCAACGAGCGCTTCGACCGCGAGTATCTCTTGAGCGTGGCCGACCGCGATCTGTTCTGGCTCGAGAAGGCGCACTACCCGGCGAGCAATCCGTACTGGTACGTCGGCAACGTCGATCCCGACCTGTACCTGAGCCGAAATTACGCGCCGCTCGATGTGCGCATGAAGGCGTACATCAAATACGCGCGCGGTATCCCGAAAATGGCCAAGGATATCCAGGATAACCTCAAGGGACCGCTGCCGAAAAGCTACGTCGAGCTAGGGATCTCGAACTTCGGCGGCTACGTCGATTTCTACAAGAAGGACGTGGCGCCCGTGTTCGCCTCGGTGAGCGATCCCGCCATGCAGAAGGACCTGACGGAGGCCGACGACAATGCATCGAACGCGATGGCGAACCTGCGGGATTACCTGATCGGCCTGCGCAAGACCGCGAACGACAAATTTCCCATGGGCAAGGACCTCTACGCCGCGATGGTCAAGGACACCGAGCAGGTCGATGTGCCGATCGATCAGATCGAGGCGGCGGGCCGGGCGGACCTTCAGCGCAACACCGACATGCTGAAAAGCGAATGCGACACCTACCTGCCGAAAGGCTCGCTCGCCGCGTGTGTCGCCAAGATGGACGCGAAGAAGCCGTCGGAAGGGACCCTCGAGGCCGCGCGCCGGCAGCTCACCATGCTGCGGGACTTCGTTCAGAAGAACAACGTGGCCAGCATTCCTGGCGACCAACAGGCGCTGGTCGCCGAGGCGCCGCCCTACAACCGCGAGAATGCCGCGTTCATCCAAGTTCCGGGACCGTACGAGACCGGCGTCACCGCGACCTACAACATCGCCCCCCCGAATCCCAAATGGACCAAGGCGGAGCAGGCCGAGTACATCCCGAGCGAGGCCACGCTCCTGTTCACCTCCGCGCACGAAGTATGGCCCGGCCACTTCCTGCAGTTCCTGCACTCGAACTCCAATCCAGACAAGCTCGAGGGGCTCTGGGTGGGGTACGCGTTCGCGGAGGGCTGGGCGCACTACGCAGAGGAGATGATGTGGGAGGAGGGGCTCGGCAAGGGTGATCCCGAGATGCACATCGGGCAGATCCGCGATGCTTTGCTGCGCGACGTGCGCCTGCTCTCCTCGATCGGACTGCAGACCGAAGGGATGACTGTGGCGCAATCCGAGAAGATGTTCCACGAGCAAGCATTCCAGGATCCCGGCAACGCGCGGCAGCAGGCTGCGCGCGGCACTTACGATCCCGCGTACCTCAACTACACCCTCGGCAAGCTCATGATCAGAAAGCTCCGCACCGATTGGATTGCGAAGACGCGCGCGTCGGGTGGCGCCGCGGCCGGGAATGCCGCGGCCGGGGGTGGCGCAGCGGGGGGTGGCGCAGCGGCGACTCCGTCCGGCGACGATCACGCGCTATGGCATGACTTTCACGACAAGTTCCTCTCCTACGGTGGTCCGCCGATCCCGTTGTTGCGCAAGGACATGATGGGCGCGACCGGCGATCTTCTCTGACCTGCACTGAAGGTTTCCGGCCGCCGCACTGGGGCGGCCGGGAGCCTGACGTGTGCGGGCGTGACGCCGCCTGCTACGTCGAGATCGACGCGATGAGTCCGCCGTCCACCCACTGGGCAACCAGAGTGGCGGCGCGCAGCGGGACATCCGCTTCGGGGACCTGCGCGGCAATCGATTCGCAGAGCTCGGTGAAAGTGCCGCCCGCGACCGCCGCATCCAGCGCCGCGCGCTCGATCGCATCCAGCGAGCGAAAATAATTCTTGAAATTCTGCCGCCACAACAGCCATTGCACTGGTTCTGACGAACGCTCCGGTAGGGGAGAATCCTGTTTGGCGCTCCCCGCCTGCCAAACGGCCACCGTATTCCACGCGAGAACCATGCGCCGGAGCGACGGATGAAAGGCGAAACGCAGCGTCGCCCAGCGCTCGGGATCAATCGCCCGCAGCGCGGTTCGATCCACCACGCCGGCGTCGGCGGCGTCGAAAACTTCCGCCAGCGTCCACTCGAACCGTGCGATTTCCGCGAGGATGGGTTGATCGGCGAATGGCGCCGTCGCTCCGACGAAGTCGGCAAGCTCGCGCCCGTACCAGCGAATGGACCGATGCTCCGACGGATGCGTCTCGACGAACAGCCTGCCCAAGCTCTCGAAGGTCTCGTCGCCCAGGAGCCAGTGCAGGATCGGATACTCTTCGTCGAGAGCTTCGATCAGCCGGGCGCGGTACGCATGACGGTAGATGCCGAGCCGGGCCTGCACCGGCAGCGGCGGCGCATCGACGAGGGCGCCGGCGATCGTGCTCTTCTCGCCCAGCAGATCGCGTTGCAGTTCGCGCTGTAGTTCCAAGAGGCCCATCAAGCCGCCTCGCGCGTCTCGCCGGACGCTACCCGGCGCGCCAAGTCGAGCTCGGCCACGAGCTCGCCGAGCTCGGGAATGTTGTCGTCGCGCTCGATCATGGTGGGCACCGCTCCGAAGTGCTCGACCGCTTGGGCGTACAAATCCCAGACCGGCGCGGCGATCGCATGATCGTGCGTGTCGATCAAGTGCCCGTCCATGTCGCTGTGGCCGGCCAGATGGAATTGCCCTACACGCTCTCTGGGCACGCCATGCAGGTAGCTCAACGGATCGAATCCGTGATTGACCGCGCTCACGTAGATGTTGTTGATGTCGAGCAGCAGGGCGCAGTCCGCGCGCCGGGCAACCTCGCTCACGAACTCCCACTCCGTCATCTCGGAGTCACGGTAGCTCAGATAGCTCGATACGTTCTCGAGAAGAATCTGCCGTCCGAGGAAGTCCTGTACCTCACCGACGCGCGCCGTCACTGCGGCGAGTGCCTCTTCGGTGTAAGGCAGCGGAAGCAGGTCATGGACGTTGCGCCCCTCGACTCCCGTCCAGCAGAGATGATCGGAAATCCATGCGGGCTCCACGCGCCGCGCCAGTTGCTTCAAATCGGCCAGATAGCGCCGATCGAGCGGATCGGTGCTGCCGATGGAGAGCGATACGCCGTGCATCACCACCGGAAATTTCGAGCGAATCCGCTCGAGATAATGCAGCGCCTGACCCCCGGGCACGAGGTAGTTCTCGCTGATGATTTCGAGCCAATCGATGGCGTGGCTCTCGCGCAAGAGAGCGCCGTAATGGACGGGCCGAAGCCCCAAGCCGAATCCCTGCAGTTTCATGACATCCAAGAGCCGGATGCGTAGGCGCTATTCGCCGTTACGCAGCCGGCCCTTGATTCCATTGTTACTTCGAAATCAGCTGCCGGACTTCATCTTCGCCTGGGCGGCATCGCAGTCAGACTGGGACATCTTGGTGAAGCCCTGGCCCTTGCAGCTGTTCTTGCCCTTGCAGCTGTTCTTGGCGGACTTGCAATCCGAGTGACCCTTGCAGGAATTCACCCCGGTGCACTTGACCGTGGACGAGTCCGAGTCGGCGGCGACCGACACACTCGCGAATCCGGAGGTGAACAACAACGCCGCCGCCGCCGCCAGCGCGGCACCCGACGCTTTATTGATTTGCATAACCCTGTTCCTTTTGTAATGAGCGCGCAGCAAAATCGCTGCTCGGGTATGAGACCCGGCGAACCGGAAGATTATTACCGAACGGTCCCGCTCGAGCCTTTTTAAATTACAGCCATGCCGTATCCGACCCGCTTCTCGACCCGTCTCCGCCACTCGGCCTTGGTATACTTCACGCGTGTTCCTGCTGATCGACAATTTTCTGACCGCAGCCGAGATCCAGTCCCTGAGGGAGATTGCGGCGCAGGCTAAGTTCGTCGACGGCCGGCTGACCAACCCGCACAACACCTCCAAGAACAATGTCATCGCGGATGCGACCGACCCGTTGGCTCAAAAGGCGTCGCAGCTCGCCCTGGCCGCCTTGCAGCGAAACGAGCAGGCGAGAAATTTCGTCGCTCCCCAGCGTGTGGCCCTGCCAACCCTCTGCCGGTACGGTGTCGGCATGACTTACGGGCCGCACGTCGATACGGCATTTCTTCCAGGCGGACAGCAGCCCATGCGCTGCGACGTGTCCTGCACTCTGTTCATATCGGATCCCGCAACCTATGAGGGCGGGGAACTGGTCGCCTATCTGGGTTCCGAAAGCATGCGCATCAAGGGCAAGCCCGGTCAAGCGGTGTTCTATCCCTCCACCACCGTCCATCAGGTCATGCCCGTGACCGCCGGCGAACGATTGGTGGTCATCACCTTCGTCGAAAGTCAGATCCCCGATCAGCTGCAACGCGATCTGCTGTACACATTAAGTGAAGTTCGTTCGCTCGAGGGGTTGAAGATGGATTGGCGCAACCGCACCCAGCTCGAATACGTGATCTCGAATTTGCAGCGGATGTGGTCGCGCTAGCGGATCAATGACCGCTGCAGCCGCCGACGCAGGCACCCGGCTGACGCAATAGATTGCGCTGGTCCTCTCGCTGCCTGGCGAGCGTCCGAAGCTCTCCCTCATCGACGCATGTCTCGCTGACAAAATGCGTGCCGATCGCCGCACCCGTGGAGCAAAACTTCGTAACTCCGTCGTGGCCTTTTTTCGGCTTGAAGCCTTCGTGCCGGGCCATTTTCAGGACCTCCGGGGATGGCTCGGCGGCGGCGTCCGTCGCGGAACTCGCGGGCTTCGAGCCCGGTGCAGCGGAGTCGCTGTTGGCGCCCGGCGTGGCCGTTGCCGAGGGAGCGGCAACAGGTGAGGCCGGGGCAGCGGGCGACGTGGCCGGGGCAGCGGGTGTGGCGGCAGGGGCAGCAGGCGCAACCGGCGGCTGCGCGCCACACGGGAGGCTGGCCACGAGCATGATCGATGCGAAAAGCGCCGTGCGATGAGTCATGAACGATCTCCGGGAAGTTCGCGCAATACTAACGAACCGCGCCCGAGGTGTCACCGACGGTCTGCTCGGCGGCTCCCAGCACCGCACCGGGCCCCGGCTGTTGTAAGAAAGCGATGACCCGCAGGGGTGCGCTGTCAAGACCCTGGTGAAGCTCGA
Source organism: Steroidobacteraceae bacterium (assembly GCA_050012215.1). Lineage (GTDB taxonomy): Bacteria > Pseudomonadota > Gammaproteobacteria > Steroidobacterales > Steroidobacteraceae > Bog-1198. The sequence continues at coordinate 48,134 of JBEKHO010000008.1, read as the reverse complement.
GCGAGAACGGCTGGTGCGAGGCGGCGCCGGGCGCCACCGCACCGACGCGCACGAGCTCGCGCAACACCGCCACGTGCGTGAGATGCCGGCCGCGGTTCTCGCCGCGCAGCACTTCGGTATCGGCATGGTCGAGGGCGACGCCCAGGAAAAGCTCGCAGGGGCGCTCACCGGTCAGCCCGGTCACGCTGACCACGCCGCTGAGCGTGGGCTTGGCACCGCTGTCGACATGCAGTGACTCGATGCTGACGGGGATCTTCGCGGCGGCCGCGGCGGCGAGCAACTGTCCGCTGATCCGCTCGCGACGGCTGAGACGCATGTCGACCGTGCCGTCGACGATGAACTGCGGCGTGAACGGCTCACTGACCTTGAGCCTGCGCTCGTACGCCACTTGGCGCTCGGTGAATGCGTTCGACGCGTAGGGATCCGGCCACCCCTGCCGATCCCAGTAATCCACATGCTCACTGAGCACGATGAGATGCGCGCCCCGGATGGGCTGGGCGCTGTCGAGCTGCCCGAGAAACTGATCTGCCGGCGGACAGGAGGAACACCCTTCTGCGGTGAACAGCTCGATGAGCACCGGTGCGGGGGCTTGCTGCGCCCTCGATCCGGCGGCAAGTAACGGCATTGCGGCCGCAAGCGCGAAGCTCGCGCATTGGCATCGGCGAAGGGAGCGAGAAATCACGCGCCAAGATTAGCAGCGCCGCGTGGCCGGAGCCAGCCAGGCGGCCCCAGGGAGGGGTGATATAGTATTGCGCCGGTCCCGAAAGAGCGCCGATCCGCGGCCGGTTCGTGAATCTAAACCATGAAAATTAATTGCTTTTATCAAAGCCCGGGGCGCGGCGCGTGATCGGTACGGCGTCCGAGCTCCAGGGCGCACTGGCCCGCGCCGGTGTGCTGCTGCAGCAGGGAGAGTACGAGCAGGCCGCCGCGGCCTGCCGCTCGGTGCTCGCCGCGGTGCCGGACCAACCGGCTGCCACCCATCTGCTCGGCCTCGCGCGCGCTCGACTCGGCCTGCCGGTGGACGCAGAGACGCTGCTGCGCCGCAGTCTCTCGCTCGAGCCCGCCAATCATGAGTTTCAGGTGAATTTCGGGAATTTCCTCCGGCGGCAGGGGCGGCTGAGCGAGGCGGAAGCCGAATATCGTGCGGTGCTCTCACGGTTCCCGGTAGCGCGCAAGGCGCGCCACCAGCTGGCGCTGACGCTCGACGATCTGGGCCGCCATGCGGAGGCCGAGACCGAGGCGCGCCGCTCGCTGGCCGAGGAGCCGCGCGAGGCGGAGGGCTGGTCATTGCTTGGCTTCGTGCTCACGAATCAGGGCCGACTCCTCGAGGCCGAGCAGGCGTATCGGCGCGCGCTCGAGCTCACACCAAATTACGGTACCGCGCACCACAATCTTGGCTCGTTGCTCGTGCAGATGGAGCGGGCGGAGGAAGCGCTCGCCACACTCGAGCGCGCGCAGGCGCTCGGTGTGCCCAAGTTCGAGCTGCACTTCACCCGGGCGCGTGCATTGATGCTGCTTTATCGTCCCGAGGAGGCCGAGCAGGAATACGTCCGTGCGGTGGCCGAGCGCCCGCGCCACGCCGATGCGCAGGCGAATCTCGCGCGCCTGCGATTCATGCGCCGAGATCCCTTCTTCGCGCGCAGTCTGGAGGAGGCATCGCGCGCGGCGCCGGATGATCTTGAGCTGCACCTGGCACTGGCGAACCTATTCTTCAGAGCGGGTCTCTATGAGCGCGCGGAGACGCGCATTCGCGATGTGCTGAAGACGCACGGGTCGTTGCCGCGGTTTCGAACCCAGCTCGCCTACGTGCTGCTCGAACAGGATCGGCTCCAGGAAGCCGAAGTCGAAGCGCTGGAGGCCGTGGGAGCCGAACCGCGCAATTCGGGCGCCATCGATTTGCTCGTCACGGTGCTGCTGGCGCGGGCACGTCCCGAAGAGGCACTGCCGTTCATACTCGCGAAGCGCACGCAGGAGCCGAGCGCGCAGAACTGGATCGCTCACGAGGCCATCGTCGCACGGCTCATGGGCCGGCCGCGGTATGGCGAGCTGTTCGACTATCAGCGCCTGGTGCGGGGTTGCCGCCTCGAGACGCCGCGCGGCTGGTCTTCGATGAAGGACTTCAATGCGGCGTTGTTACAAGCGCTCGAAGCGCGACATGTGTTCGCGACGCATCCACTCGAGCAGAGTCTACGGCACGGCAGCCAAACGACCCGCAATCTCGTGAGAGACCCCGATCCTGTGATTCAGGCGGCGCTGCAGGCGTTCGAGACCGCCGTCCAGCATTACCTCTCGGAGGTCGGCAGGCAGCCGGCGCATCCGTTCACAGAGCGAAATACCGGCGTCGCACAGATTGCCGAGAGCTGGTCCATCCAACTGCGCCGCGACGGCTTTCACGTGAACCACGTGCACCCCAAGGGCTGGCTGAGTTCGGCTTACTACGTCTCGGTGCCCGACGAGGTGAAGGACGAGCAGCTGCGATCCGGTTGGCTCAAGTTCGGCGAGCCGCGCTACCCCGTGCCGTCGGTCATACCGGATTTCATGGTGCAGCCCGAGGCGGGAACGTTGGTGCTCTTTCCGTCCTATATGTGGCATGGCACGACGGCAATCCACGGCGAGAGCCCGCGCACCACGATCGCCTTCGATGCGCTGCCAGGCTCGAACGCAGCTCAGCCCCAGCGCTCGAGATAGGGCGCGAGCATCGGCAGCACCTCGCGCAGATGCGGCTCATAATTGCGCCAGCGCCCGATCGCCTGTGACGTGATCGGCTCGATGACCTGGGTGTAGCTCGGCGTGCTGATGAATCCGCGCGCGCGTGCGCGGGAGGCCGGTGAGAGCATCGCCGGTTCCCAAGGCAGGTCGAGAAAGCCAACCAGCGCGCGCAGCTGCGTCTCGAGATCCTTCACCAACGTCTCGTAGCGGATCTCGAAGGTGACCGCACCGAGGCGCGCTTGCTGCACATACCAATAATCGAAAGAGCGCCGGTAGCTCCCGGCGAGCGTCTTGAGGTCGCGGCAGAGCATGGCGAGGTCCGGCGCGCGGAAGTGCTGGATGAAGCAGCTCATGATCACATCGCACGGGTGGCGCGTGATGAGCACCGTGCGAGCATTGGGAAAAAGGCGTCGGATCAGCGGCAGGCGCAACAGATTGAGCGGGTTCTTGTCGACCAGCCGCTGGCCCGCGTCGAGGGAGACCTGTGCGTCGACCCGCTTCCAGTACTGCGAGCGCAGCAGCGTGAGCTGGTCGCTGGTGAGCTTGCCGAGGTCCGCCGGGTAGTCGAGCTCGAGCGTGCGCATCTGATCGATTGTGCGCGCGAGAAAGGGTTGCTCGTCCATCGATTTGAGCGCCGGATGCGCATCGAGCGCGACCTCGAGCAGCGTCGTGCCGGAGCGCGGAAATCCAACCACGAATACAGGACTTTGCTCCTTCGCCGGCGCCCATTCGTCGATCCAATCCTTGGCCTCGTCGGGCTCGACGCCGCGCTGAGTGAGCTGCATCGTCGGGGATTCGGCGTCCGGACTTCTGCCGAGAGCGGCCGCGAGATACTCGACCTGCGAGCGGTGCGCCTCGCCCATTGCGGCGAACGCGCCCTCGTAGTCCCCGAGCGCATCGAGCGATGCCGCGAGCGGGAACAAGAGGTTGTGCCGCAGCGAGAACGTCTGATGATCTTTCAGCGCCTGCGTGAGCAGATCGCGGGCCTCGGCGTGATTCGACTCGCGCTGCGCAAGCACGGCTCCCGCGAGCAACAAATCGGGGTCGGAGCCCGAAACGCCGCTGCCGAATCGCGCGCGCTGCAGCGCCGAGCGCGCCTCGGGGAGTCGATTCAATCGCTCGAGCACATTCGCTTGCGTGAGCGCCGCGCGTCCCAGGGGCGCTTGCGATGCAAGCGATTCGATCGCAGGCTGCGCCGCTGAGACCTGACCCATGAGGGTCAGCAGGTAGGCGATCTCGGCGAGCGCTTCGGGCGTGAGGCTCTCGAGTTCCTGCCACCCCTCGAGCGCATGTCTGGCGCTCTCGAAGTCGCCGAGGTCATAGCTGCACCGGGCGAACGCTATACAAGTCCAGGCATCGCGGGGCGCGAGTACGCGGGCTTGCGAAAGCACCTCGTGTGCGGACGGCAGATCGAGCAGCTCGGCGTGCACGAGACCCAAGTTGTAGAGCATCACGGCCGACCCTGGTCCGAGCGCCAGCACGCGCGCGAAGGCGGAGAGCGCTGCGTCGTAGCGCCTCGCGCCGCGGTAAGCGATGCCGAGATTCTCCCAGTGACGGGCCGAGGAGGGCTGCTTCAGCGTGAGCGAGTTGAATACCCGAATGGCGTCATCGTGGCGCCCCTGCGCCTGCAGCACCATGCCGAGCACCGTCAAGCTGTTCTCGTGCTCGCGATCGATGCCGAGCGCGCGCAGGCATTTCGCCTCCGCAGCCGCCACGTGGTCCTTCTGCAAATCTTCCGCTGCCAGGCGCGCCAGCGTATCGAGATCGGGAGTGCTCATCAGGGCATCAGTCGATGCGGGTGACTTTCGTGGCCCGCCGGTTCGATGGAGACCATAGGATATAAGAGCCGAGCGCTCCCACGTCGATCTCCACCTGCTCTCCGACCTTCAACGGAAAGGCGGCGGGCTGGAGCTGAGCCCAAACCTGTCCATTGTCGAGCTTCACGACCAGTTCGCCGTTGGGCCGGTGAGATACGGTGCCGACGGCCGCGAGCATGTGCTTCTCGCGCACCGGGCCTCGCTTCGCCTCCAAAGGCCCATTGTGCACGCCGAACTCCTCGGCCTTCGGCGGCGCTGCTGCGCGTTGCTCGGCAACAACGGCCGCGGCGGTGCTCGAGCTCGCGGCAGCCGTCTGCGGAGCAACGGGGTTCACGCCTGCGGAACTCGCCAGGGCGTCGTAGCACGCAAGTCGGGCGCGCCCGGCGGTCAGCGACGCGCAGTGCTGGATCTGTGCGGCCAGCGGATCGGGAGTCGATCCTTGCACCGGCGCGACGCCGGCACCGAGCAGCACGGCTGCGCAGAGGAGAAACCTCGTGTCAATCATGCACGCCTCACTCATGCCCGTACTCCGCAATGGCCGCCGTGGCCTTCCGAACCCACTCCCGCTCCGCTTCGGTGAGGTAGGGATTCCACAGGTCGATGAGCAGAATGTAGCGCGGCTCGTCGCTGTCGTTCCACGCCTCATGTTCAATCGTATCGTCGAACACCCACGCCTTGCCGAGCTCCCACTGCCGCGTCTCGGAGCCCACCCGAAACCCGCAGCCGGGGGGAATCACGAGCGGCACGTGACCCACGAGGCGCGCGTTGGTGACCCCGGTATGCGGCGGAATGCGCGTGCGCGGCTCGATCATTGAGAAGAACGCGGTCGGCGCCTGTCCGGGGACGTCGGCAAGCGGCGCCGCCTGGAGCAGCGCCGCCGTGCGCGGGCAGCGCGCCAGGTGACTGTTGATCCGCACGCCGTCCTTGAGCAGGTAGTACGCGCTCCACTGCTTGGAGCGGTTGAGCGGACGCCACTGATCGAGCGGCTTGTCGTTGGAATAGTCGACGTACGGCACGATCTCCTCGTCGCTTCCGGGGTCTGCGAGCACGGCGAGGAGCTCCTCGCGTATTGCTTCTGTCCCCGCCTCGAGCGCGTCCAGCCAGGGAAACTGCTCGCGCTCGAAGAACTCGATCGCCGGGAGTTTCGGGAAATGCATGAACGTGGGCTGCGAGGTGTATACGCGCCTGCGGCCGAGCAGTACGTCGATGCAATGATCGAAGCGCGCGGGCGCGTCCTGGGGATTTCTCGCGCCGACACGCTGTTCGATGAGCGCCCCCAAGGCGGCGCGATCCGCGCTCACGATGCGCTCGGCGTGCTCGATCGCCGGCTTGAGCTGGGGCGGCCGCTGCGCGGGCGGCGGCACGCAGTGCAGGAAGAAATTGTACAGATGGGCCGCCTGCTTCTGCTTTCCCAGGCGCTCGACGCACATCGCCTTCTGTAGCAGCGCCGGGTAGTGGCGCGGCTGCAGCGCGAGCGCCTGGTCGAGCGCGGCCAATTCGCCGGCCGCGTCACCCTGGGCGCGCCGACATTGCGCCAGATTGATCCATAGCACCGGTTCGTGCGGCTCCCGTGCCACCGCCTGCTCGAGCAGCGCACGCGCGCTCGGGACATCGATGTTCCGCAGCGCCTGCAGGCCGAGGGCGTTCAACACGCGGGGATCGGAAGGCGCAAGCGCACGCGCCTCCGCGAGCAGCCGCGCCGCATCACCGCCGCGGTTCTGCGCCTGCGCGCGATCGGCCGACTCGATCAGCTCGGAAATACGCTGGCTATCGGCGGCGGCCATCATGATGCCTCATACTGCCTCCTCGGTCGCGCAGTGGCAATCCGCAAAAAAAAGGCGGGCCTAAGCCCGCCTTCGAATCGACGCTCTGCCTCCCGGATCAGAAGTTCACGGTGAGGTTCGCGAAGAGGTACCGGCCGCCCCAGTCGTAGGTCTCCGGGTAGGTGTTGCCGCTGTCGAGCACCGACGTACCGTAGAAGGCCTGGATGATCGGCGGATCCTTGTCGGCAACGTTGTTGACACCGACGCGCGCCGTAATGTGCTTGGAGACCGTGTAGGAAGCGCCCAAGTCGATGTAGTTGAAGCCCGGCACTTGATTGCCGATGCCCTGGATGGGATCCACGGGGCCCGCAAGCAGCGGATTCTGGCTCAAGTTCTGCACCTTGACCGGTCCGATGAAGCGCCACTTGGCCCAGAAGTCCAAGCCCGGCAGCGGGGTCGAGTAATTGATCCGGAACACCGACTTGATATGCGGGGATACGCCACCGTCCGAGCCGCAAGACGGACCGTAGTAGCCGGCGCAATCGTAGGTTCCACTACCGACGTACGGCGTCGTCTTGAAGTGCAGGTTGTAGTTGCCGTTCAGGTTGAAATCGAACTTGCCGATGATGCCCGCATCCTGGTGATAGTTCAGTTCGAAGTCGATGCCTTGCTGCTCGAGCTGACCGAGGTTCAGCGTGCCGTCCGTGATGTACCCGAGCGTGCCGAGCCACAGCGAGCCGCTCGAGGCGGTGCCGGTGTTCGGCGCACGATGGACCAGGCTGCAGAACAGCGGATTGGCCGAGTTCAAGCAGTTGGTCAGAATCAAGTTGGCGCCGTATGTACCGATGACGTTCTTGATCTTGATGTCGTAGTAGTCGAGGGTCGCGTTGAACGCCGGCAGGAACTGCGGCGTGAACACCAAGCCAAGCGTCGTCGTATCCGCGGTTTCGGGCTTCAAGTTGGTGTTGCCGCCCTCGAGGCCGTTGTACTGGTTCGCGGGGTTATTGACGATGTTGCCGTACTCGGCCGGGGTGACACCCGAATGAGCGCAGGCTGCCGCTGATGCCGAGGGGGCCGAACCGGTGGGGCTCGCGCAAGGATCGCTGGTGCCATCGAGCTGCACGCGCTCTTGCAGATAGAGCTCCTGAATATTCGGTGCCCGAACTGCGACGTTGTACATCGCTCGCACGCGCACATCCTGCACGGGAGCCCACTGCAGACCGAACTTCCAGGTGTTGGTGGAGCCGAACGAGAGCGAGTATTCCGAGAAGCGATAACCGGCCTCTACGTCCAAGGACTTCGCGAACGGCTGATCCTCGAGGAGCGGCATACGCGCTTCGCCATAAGCCTCCCACACCGTGAAGGCGCCGTAGGTCGGCAGTGTCGGTGAGCCCTGACCGGCCAGGTCGTTGCTGATGAATTCATAGTCGGGGAGCAGCTGGGCCTTTTCCTGGCGCCAATCGGCACCGACGTTGATGCCCAAGCCGGTGTTGGCCGTGGGTAGTTTCAAACCCCACTTGCCGAGGTCGCCCGTCAAATCGCCTTCCCAGACCAACTCCTGGGTGTAGCCTTTTTGCTCGCCGGGAACCGAGATATAGGCAAGCGCTGCCGGGGTCACGCCGCCCGGGCTGAAGATGTTCCAGGGCACGCAACCCGGCGCGTTGTTGCCGGTGGCGTTGGCGGCACAAATAATCTGCCCGGTTGCGCTGGTGACCGCTTGCAGGGCGTTCGCCATGTGCAGCTTCGACACGTCGTTCGAGTACTCCTCGGAGAAGCGTGTGACGCCGTTCTGGAAATACGTGTCGTAATTCCATGCGTCGCTGATATCGCCACTCACGCCGAGCACGGTGCGGTAAGAGGTGTGGCCCAAGTCATCGGTTCGATCGCCGCCTTCGACGTTGCGGCGCCCGAAGGTTACGTCCACGATGTTGGTGTTCGCCGCGTTATGCACGCCCGGGCAGTTGAATCCGCTGGCGCCGAACTCCGCGGCGCTGAGGTACGGGTTGCTGCAGTTGATCGCCCAGGCGCCGTTGGGGATGCCATTGGTCGTGGCGAGCCCCGCGCCGGTGAACGCGCCGCTCGGCGCAATCTGCGCGTAGGTGCGGTCGTCCATGAACTGGAACTCCAAGTACACCTTGGCGTGATCGGTCACGTCGTAGTGTGCGAACGCACCACCTGTGTAGCGATCATCGGGCCGCTGGAAGTAATTGAGCGGCGCGTAATTGAACAGGCCGTTCGCCGGGAGTGACGAGGTGGGCACGAGTGAGCCGCCGGGGCCGACCGAAAAGCTTCCGGTGGGCAGAGAAAAGCGCGTGGGAAACGTCGTACCCGAGCCGCCGCAAACGCGCGCCGGGCCGGACGAGGTGAGCGAGCACGCCGAGAAGTCGCGGGTCCCTTGCAGCACCGGATCGGTGTGCCGGTAGCCGATGTAGGCCGTCGCGTTGCCCTTGCCATCATCGAAATTCGAACCCATGAGGACGGTGAAATCCGCGGTCTGGCCGTCGGTCACCGAACCGGTCGGGACGTTGAACCCCGCTGCTTGGAGGTCAGCCACCGCCCCGCCATTGTGCTGCGAGTGATTGTAGAAGCCGTCGTTGGCGTCGAATTGAACACCCTCGAAGTGGTCGTTCATCTTGAAGTTGACCACGCCCGCGACCGCATCGGCGCCGTACACCGCAGACGCGCCGCCCGTCAGAATGCTGACGCTCTCGACCAGGTCCGAAGGAATCTGGTTGAGGTCCGCGCACGACGTGCCGCCCTCGGTCGGATCGCCCGGCATCAATCGCCGGTTGTTGACGAGAACCAAGGTGCGCTGGCAACCGAGGCCACGCAAGCTCACGGTCGCGGCGCCGGTTGCGCCATTGGCCAAGGACGAGCCCATATCGCCGACGACTTGCGGCAGCTGGTTCAGGATGTCCTCGATGCGAGGTGTGCCGACTTGCGCGATATCCGCGGCGGTGACCGTGGTGACCGGGCTCACGGCCTCGAGCGAGGGTTGCTTGATGCGCGAACCGGTGACCACAACCTCTTGGAGCTCAGGCTCCGTCGAGGCGGTCGCTTCCGGACCCTGTTGAGCGTGCGCGGTACCCACGCCGAACGTGGCGGCGACCGCGCCGCTCAGCATGGCGCCATTCAGCGCTTGCCGGACGGCGGTTCGTACCAGGGGATTCGGGACAGGGTGGGGACAGTTCACTGGATCAGGCATGTAGCGTTCTCCCAACTGAACCGGCAGCGTGAAGCCCAGCGACAGGCGTCAGCGGCGAGATCAGCGACTAATGGTTTCAAAAATAACAACAGCCTGGCTGATCCGTGGCTCCGTGGCCTTCTAAACCAGGGCTGCATCCCTTGTGAAAAACAGTATAGACATATTTTTTTTTGTTAAAAAGGGTGTAGACGGTTTTTTTGCCCGGGGTACCTGTTGATGCTTAAGCGCAACAGCGGGCAATTGCAGCGGTGCGATGACCGAACAAAAAAGAAGGGCCCCGGGCGCTTGGCGCTCGGGGCCCTGATGGCAAGAGCCGGCTGGCTGGGCCGCCGGCTGGGGCTTAGGAGCCGTCGCCCCCGACGATGTGCAAGGTCACGCGACGATTCGCGAGCCGTCCTTCCTTGGTGGTGTTGCTGTCGATCGGATCGGCCTTACCGTACCCTTTGGCCGCCATCTGATTGGTCAAGCCGTGGGACTGCAGATACTGCATGACGGTCTCGGCCCGCTCCTGCGACAGTTTCAAGTTGTAGCTGGCCGATCCTACGCTGTCGGTGTAGCCACGAACCTCGATTACCACGTTCGGATACGGCTTGAGCGACGCTGCCGTCGTATCGAGTACCCCGTTGGACTCCGAGTTCAAGTTCGCCGAGTTGGTTGCGAAGGTCACACCCTGCAGCCTGATGTCACCCTTCGGCGGGGGCGGCAGCGGCGGGGGCGGGGGCGGGGGCGCCGGGATTTCCCGCACGACCTCCTTCTCGACCACCTTCTCGACCGTATGGATGACCGGCGGCCGTTCATCCCGTTCGCCGAAGTTCATCTGCACGCCCACGCCGAAGACGATTCCCGACGGATCCTTCACGCCGTACCTATCGGCGCTGGCAAATTCCAACCGGTATTTCGCTTCCGTCCGGAGCTGGACGCGCGTGGAGCCGTCTTGCCTGCCGATCCCGGTCAGCACACCGACGCCGGCCTCCGCGAGAAAGGTGTGAAAGTTGTCGGAGCCGAACCCCGGAGCGCTGGTCCGATCGGTCATCTCGCCGCCCCCGGCGAGCACGTACGGCTGCAGCATCACACGCTGCATGAGGTCTTCCGGAAAGAATTTCTTGATGACATCGATCGAGTAACCGGTCAGCTGGCGGGTCGCGTCGGTGCCCTTGATGTCGAACTCACCCCGGCTGAAGTCACCCTCAACCGCCCATTCATGCGGCAAGCTGATGCCGATACCGGCCTGGTAGCCGAAGTTATCCTTCAACTGCGGGTCGCCGTCCTGCACGCTGTACTGCAGCATCGGGCTGATGTACCAAGCCACGCCGTTGGTCCCCGTGCCTGTCGTGTCCGCACCTGCCGCGTTGTCGGCGGACGCGCCAGACGATATCGCCAAGGCCGCGGTCCCGGAGGCCGCTGCCAAACTCAAAACAAAAGCACGCTTCATACCGTAGATCTCCATGGTTTTGCGAAAACCCAACACAATGGGCTCGCTTGTGTGGCCGCTGTGGCCGAGACGAATTAACTGCGATTCAGCCGATACACGTAAGGGATCAACAACGACCCCTACGTTTCGTGTTGCATTTCAGCAACGGACGCAGAAATTGTCTGTAGGGAATGCTCGTGAGGTGCTGTAGGAGATCCGTCGCCCGCGGCTACGGAATCGACGCACTGCCGGCGTCATGAAGTTTGATTTCAAAGAGTTTGGGCCAGTTCTTGCCGGTCACGAAAAGCCGGTCACCGGCTGCGTCGTAGGCGATTCCGTTCAACACGTCGGTCTGACCGGGCACGAAGTCGGCTCTGCCGAGCAGGCCCGCGAGATTGATGGCACCCAGGACGTGGCCATCGCGCGGATCGATGCGCAGAATCCAGTTCGTCTGCCACACGTTGGCGTAAAGCTCGCCCTTCACCCATTCGAGCTCGTTGAGGTTGGGGATCGGCTTCCCCTCGAGCGTCACGTGGATGCGCCGCGTAGACTTGAGAGTCTGCGGATTCAACACGCGAATATCGGGTGTGCCGTCGCTCATGTAAATCTGCGTGCCGTCCTGCGTGAGCGCCCACCCCTCTCCCTCGTACTCGAATCGCCGTTCCGGTTTGAAAGACTTGAGGTCGTAGACGAATCCGACGTGCGACTGCCAGGTGAGACTCACCAAGTGGTTGTTCCAATTCACGATGCCCTCACCGAAGTATTCGGGGGGAACGTCGCGCTTCTCGATCACTTCACCGGTTTCCAGCCGCACCTTGCGGATGGTCGAATGACCCACGAGTCCTGTGCTCTCGTAGAGAAATCCATTCAGGTAGAACAGGCCCTCGGTGAAGGCCGTGCGGTCATGGGGATAGGCGTGCACGATGTCGTAACCGTAGACGGGTATTGCTGCGGGCGACAACGCGGGCCAGACGCCGGCCAAGAGAAACAAGGCAAGCTGGAGAATTCGCATGGGGGAGCTATTTGACCGGCGTCATTTGTTTTGGAATCAGATCCTTGACGTCCTGCTCGGGCGCAGTCTCGTAATTCACCAGTCCTGCAAATTCGAACGTGCTCACGAGCACAGCGTCGTTGCCCCGCACCGCGTGGGCCGGCTGGGTGCAGAATCCGCGCGCCTCGACACGGTAGGCCTTCGAGGAGCCGAGGCGCTTCTGGTTCAGGGAGTCGACGGTGCAGCGTGCGTCGCCGAGCGTGCCGTAAATCCGATCCGTTCCCTGCACGATCAGAGTGAGATTGGCACCCACCTCCTTGGCGGGCCGGCCTTCGCGAACGCTGGTAAGTCCGAAGACGAACAGCAGCTTGGAGTCGCCCTCCGTTGCGCGCTGAAAGCTCAACCGAACTCCGGCGGCAGGTGTGTCCTTCGATTCTCCCTCGCAGCGAGTGCCCTGGTCAGGCCAGTCGATGCGGGCTTCCACGGCGCCTGCGACGTGCGCCCGCAAGTAGCCGTCGCCGGAAGGCAGACAGTGGGTGCCCTTTACGTTGGCCGCGGGCGCGCTTGGCGCAGGCGCGCCCGCGGGGGTTTCTCCGGCCGCCGCCGCCCATAGAGCCATCGAGCAGGCGGTGAAGCACGCGGCTGATGCGAATGTCGCCGCTGTGCGTCGGCGCGGCCGACCCTGTCGCCCATCCCTGATCATTACCGGTATCATCCGCTCATGGTGCCACGCGTGATGCCTCGAGTGTTCATCACCGCAAATGCGGGTGTGCGGTACGGACTGATGCTTCTTCTATTGACGTGTCTCGCGGCCTGTTCGCCCAAGTTCGAGCGGCCCAATCTCACCGTTGTCGGGATCGAGATGCAAGGCGGCAACTTCCTGCAGCAAAATTTCCTGGTCAAGTTCCAAGTGCAGAATCCGAACGACCGCGCGCTTCCGGTCAGCGGACTGCACGCGGAGCTCAATGTCGGCGGCCAGCGTATCGCCAGCGGTGTGAGCAACCGGGCCTTCGTGGTTCCTCCCATGGGGCAAAGCGAGTTCGATATGACCATCAGCGCCAATGTGGCCATGGCGCTGATGCAGCTCGCCAACCGGCACGCCGATTCCATCGACTACGACGTGACCGGGGCCGCAAGCCTCGATTTGCCTTTCCTGCACGATCTCCCGTTCCACCAGACGGGCTCCTTGTCGCTAAATTCATTAACTCATTGAATTAATTGGCTTTGTGTCCGGGGGGCGGGGGGATGCAGTGCCCTTGGCGGGGGGGCTCTGGTAAACTCGTGCGTCAAAAATGGGCTCGGTCCCCCAAGGACCAAGATCCCAGGGCAATCATGGCACTCACTCCCTACGAACAACTGGAACAGGAATTCCACCGCCTCCACGCGTTTCGCGGCGCGCTATCGCTGCTGCGCTGGGATGCCGCGGTGATGATGCCGCGCGGCAGCGCGGACGTGCGCGGCGATCAGTTGGCGGCACTCGAGACCGAGCATCACGCCCTGCTGACCACGCCCAAGGTGGCGCGGCTGCTGGAGCGGGCGGAGGCGGGCGCCTCGCAGCTCGATGACTGGCCGCTCGCGAATTTGCGCGAGATGCGCCGCCAGCGCGACCACGCGATTGCCACACCGCCGTCGCTGATCGCGCGTCTCGCCAAGGCCACGTCACGGGCCGAGGTGTTCTGGGTCGAGGCACGCAAGGCCAACGATTTCAAAATATTCGCACCCCATCTCGCGGAAGTGGTCGCCCTGGTGCGGGATAAAGCGGCGCTACTCGGTCAGGCGCGCGGGCTGACGCCCTACGACGCGCTGGTCGACGCGTTCACACCCGGCATCTCGACCGCCGATATCGATACCATCTTCAAGGCGCTGTCGCGCAAGCTCCCCGGTCTCATCAATCAGGCCATCGAAGTGCAGGCCGACCGCGCGCCCATCCCGTTCACCGGCAAGTTCAGCGTGTCCCGGCAGCGCCAACTCTCGCTCGAGGTGTTGAAAGCGATGGGCTTCCCGTTCGATCGAGGCCGGTTGGACGAGAGCGAACATCCTTTCACGGAGGGCGTGCCCGGGGACATCCGAGTCACGACGCGCTTCGATGCCAACGATCCGTTCTCGGGTCTTCTCGGGGCGGTGCACGAGACCGGTCATGCGATGTATGACTTGGGATTGCCGGTCAAATGGCAGGATCAACCCGTCGGGCGGGATCGCGGCCTCGCTCTCGAGGAGAGCCAGTCGCTGCTGTTCGAGATGAACATCTGCCGCAGTCGCGCCTTCGTCGCCTATCTGAAGCCGCTCATGGACAAATACCTGCAAGTGAGTGGCGATGAATGGAGCGAGCAGAATCTCTATCGGCATCTGATCCGCGTGCGTCGCAGCTTGATCCGCATGGATGCCGACGAGCTCACCTATCCGGTGCACATCATGTTGCGGTATGAGCTCGAGAAGAAAATTCTCGACGGGGCGCTGCCGATCGCCGATCTCCCCGAAGCCTGGAACGCCAATCTGGAACAGCGGCTGAACATCCGGCCGACCAATGATGTGGACGGCTGTCTGCAGGACATCCATTGGGCCGTCGGCCACTTCGGCTACTTCCCGTCTTACGCCTTGGGAGCCGTCATTGCCGGTCAATTGAACGAAGCGTTGCGCGCGGAGCGCCCCTCCCTCGATGCCGAGATTGCAGCCGGCCAATTCGGCGGCATCCTCGATTGGCTGCGGGAGAATGTGCACGGGGTCGGCGCACGGCTGCCGATCCAGGAACTCATGCAGCAGGCCACGGGCAAACCGCTGACGGCTGCGGCGTACCTGCGCTATCTGGAAACCAAATACCTGGAAGCGCCGTGAGCGCGGTGGGTCTGCCCCAGCGGCCTTCCAACAATTTCAAGAAACTGCAGGCCCAGCTGCGCAACGCCGTTGGCAAGGCCATTGCGGATTACCGCATGATCGAGGACGGCGACCGCGTCATGGTATGCCTGTCGGGAGGCAAGGACTCCTACACCCTGCTCGACATCCTGATGAGCCTGAAGCGCAGCGCGCCCGTGAGCTTCGAGCTCGTCGCGGTGAATCTGGACCAGAAGCAGCCGGGGTTTCCCGCCGAGGTGCTTCCCCGGTATCTGCAGGCGCTCGGGGTCCCGTTCCGCATCATCGAGCAGAACACCTACGGGGTGGTCAAGCGCATCATCCCGGAAGGCAAGACGATGTGCGGCCTCTGCTCGCGTTTGCGCCGCGGTGCGCTGTATCGTTTCGCGGCCGAAAACGGCATCACCAAGGTCGCGCTCGGACATCACCGCGACGACATCGTCGAGACCCTGTTCTTGAACATGTTCTTTGGAGGGCGCCTCAAGGCGATGCCCCCGAAGCTCAAGAGCGAGGACGGGCGCCACATCGTGATTCGGCCGCTCGCCTACGTGGCGGAGCGCGATATAGAGCGCTACGCGGCGGCGCGCGAGTTTCCGGTCATCCCCTGCACCCTGTGCGGTTCGCAGCAGAATCTGCAACGGGCAGCGGTCAAGAGCATGTTGCAGGAATGGGAGGCGAAGTTTCCGGGGCGGGCGGAGGCAATCTTCTCGAGCATCCGCCACGTATCGCCCTCGCAGCTCGCGGACCCGGCCTTGTTCGACTTCGGCAATCTCACCGCCTCGGTGCCGGATGCAGCCGCCGTGGACACGGTCGCTGCGAATGCAGGCCCTGCGCATGCAGCCCCTCGACCTGCTTGACGCGCGGACACGGCCGCCGCGCGCGCGCCGGGGGCGGCTGCGATATGCCTGGGAGTCGCTGTCCGACGATCAGCTGCTGAGCCTGCGCTTTCGCGACCTCAAATTGCGCATCGCCGGTACCGAGCTCGAACGGGCGATCGAGCGCCTGTACGCGGAGCTCGCAATCCGCGGCATCCGTTTCCAGCCGCATTGCTGGCTGGCTCAGGAATGGTTTTCCCCGGACGGTATCCCCGGCATCGCGATCCCGTTCTATCTCGCCCATCCGCGCCTCGTCCACATCGAAAGGCGCCTGATGCGCGAAGTGGAGGGAGGCAACCGCAACTGGCTGATGCGGATTCTGCGTCACGAGGCCGGACACGCCGTCGACTCGGCGTATCGACTTCGCCGGCGACGCGGCTGGCGCGAGGTGTTCGGGCCCGCCTCGCTGCCGTATCCCGACACCTACCGGCCGCGGCCGGGCAGCCGGCGCTTCGTGCAGCATCTTGGGGCCTGGTACGCCCAGGCGCATCCCACCGAGGATTTTGCCGAGACCTTCGCCGTGTGGTTGAAGCCGAAGTCGGCCTGGCGCCGGGAATATCAAGGTTGGCTCGCCTACGCCAAGCTCGAGTACATCGACGAAATGGCGGCCGAGATCGGCGAGGCCAGGCCCCTCGTGGTGGACCGCTCCCGGGTCGAGGACATCGCAGAGGAGTCGGCGACGCTGCGCCAGCACTATGAGCGCAAGTTGGCGCGCTACCGGATGCCTCGCCGCTCAGGCGCAGATGAGCTCCTGCTCAAGGTGTTCACGGCGGCCCCGCGCCGGCGCACGGCACCCAAGGCGGCGAGCGTGCTGCGCGAGCTGCGCAATCCGCTGCGTCATCAAATCGTCCGTTCCGGTGCCTTCAGCGAGTACCTGGTGCATCAAGTGTTGCGCCTGATGATCGAGCGTTGCGATGCGCTCGATCTGTACGTTCGCGGCCCCCGCCGGGAATTGAGGGCGCACCTGTTGTGGGTGATCGCCCGCCTCGCCGAGTCCTATGAAGAACGCCAGCTGCCGAGGGTGGCGCTGTGAAGCGCAGACTTCGGGCCCTGGTGCTCGTGCACGCGACGCTCGTGCCGCCCGACTCGATCCGTGGCATTTCGGAGAAGGAAATCGACGAGTGGCGCACCGAATACGACGTGATTTCCCACTTGAGGAGCGCGGGACACGAGGTAAGGCCGCTCGGGGTGAGCGACAACCTGTCGGAGCTGCGCCGTGCCATCATCGATTGGAAGCCGGACATCGTCTTCAATCTGCTGGAGGAGTTCGACGGCATCGTGACCTACGATCAGCACGTGGTCGCGTTTCTGGAGTTGATGCGCCAGCCGTACACCGGGTGCAATCCGCGCGGCATGCTGTTATCGCGCGACAAGGTGCTGTCGAAACAGCTGCTGTCCTATCACCGCGTGCCCACGCCGCAATTCGTGGTGTTCGCCCGCGGCCGAAAGCCGCGGCTGCCGAAGCGGCTGCGCTTTCCAATGTTCGTCAAATCCTCGACCGAGGACGCCTCGCTCGGCATCGCGCATGCATCGGTGGTCACGGACGAGCGCCAGCTGAGGGAGCGCATCGAGTTCATCCACGATCAGACCCATTCGGACGCCCTGGTCGAGGAGTACATCGAGGGCCGCGAGCTTTATGTGGGCGTCATCGGCAACGACCGGCTGAAGGTGTTGCCGGTCTGGGAGATGCACTTCGGGTCGCTCCCCGACAGCCTTCCCGCCATCGCCACCCGCAAGGTGAAATGGGACCGCGGCTACCAGAAAAAATATGGCATCACCACGGCCGCCGCCGCGGAGCTGCCCGAGGGTATCGTCGCGCGGCTGGAACAGCTCTCCAAACGCATTTTCAGGGCGCTGCATCTGACCGGGTACGCGCGCATGGATTTTAGGCTGCGAGATGACGGCGCGCTCTACGCGCTCGAGGCGAACGCCAATCCCAATCTGTCCGAAGGCGAGGATTTCGCGCAGTCGGCGTTCACCGCGGGTATGCGATATCCCGAGCTGTTGCGCAGAATATTGAAGCTCGGCGCCGACTACCCCGCCGCATGGCGGGGCGTCGACGGCTGAAGTGCTTCACGGCCTCAGTGGCGGGTCCAGCGGTTCATCCAGGCGATCGCGGTGTCGTACCACTCGATGCTGTTCGCCGGTTTGAGCACCCAGTGATTCTCGTCCGGGAAGTATAGGAACTCGCTCGGCACACCGCGCCGCTGCAGGGCGGTGAAGAGCGCGAGCCCTTGAGCGTAGGGCACCCGGTAGTCGAGCTCGCCGTGAATCACCAGCATCGGGGTCTTCCACTGCGCGACGTGGTCCACCGGATTGAATTTGGCGTATCCGGCGGGGTTCAAATATTCCGGGCCGCCATTCTCCCATTCCGGAAACCACAGCTCCTCGGTGGAGTAATACATGCTGCGCTGGTCGAAGATGCCGTCGTGGGAGACGAGGCATTTGAACCGGTCGGGCCACTCTCCTGCGATCCAATTGATCATGAATCCGCCGTAAGAGCCGCCGAGCGCGCAGGCGTCCTCCCCGTCGAGCCACGGGAATTGCTTGAGCGCAGCCGCCAGGCCGAGCTTCAAGTCCTCGAGCGGCTTGCCGCCCCAATCGCCGCTGATCGAGTCGGTGAAGGCCTGGCCGTACCCGGTCGAGCCGTGAAAGTCGATCATCACCACGCCGTAACCCGCGCCGGCGAACGTTTGCGCATTCCAGCGCCAATGCCAGACGTTCGCCATGCTTCCCTGGGGGCCGCCGTGGATCAGAAACGCCACCGGGTACTTTTGATCACGCTTGAAATTCGCGGGCTTCACCACGTAGCCGAAGACGTTGTCGTTGTTTGCGCCCGCGAAATTGAACTGCTGATACTCGCCCAAACGCCGCGCCGCAAGCTCCTCCTGGTTGAGGCGCGTGAGCTGGCGCGGCTTGCCGCCGTCGAATCCAACCGCATACAGATTCGCGGGACTCGCCAGCGTGCTGCCGGAGTAGTAAACCTCCTTCGGCCCGACGCTGAATCCCTCGACATCGCCGTCCCCGGTGATCGCGGACGCTCGGCCGGTCGCGGCGTCGATCGCCCACAACGGATGCTGCCCCAGATGATCGGCGGTCGCGAACAGGGTCTTGCCGTCGTGCGACCACTGAAAGCTCCCAATGGAGCGATCCCAGCTTTGAGTGAGCGGACGGTTTACGTTGGTTTTCAGATCGATGAGCACCAGGTGCAAGCGGTCCGACTCGAATCCGGGTCGCTCGCTCGCGAGATACGCGAGCCTTGCGCCGTCGGGAGAAAAAGCGGGCTGCACGTCCTCGGCGGGATTGTCGGCGGTGAGATTGCGCGGCGTGCCGCCCGCGGCGGGAACGACGTAGATGTCGAAATTGGTGGACCAGGGCTCACCCGCCGCAACGGCGCGTACCGAAAAGGCCGCGAGCTGCCCGTCCGGACTGATCGCGTAGTCCTCGCGGCCGCCGAAGGGCTTTCCCGGTACGTCGCCATCGATACCTGCGGTGAGATTGACGGGCGCTGCGCTTGCGGCTCCGGAGGCGTCGAGCGGAATCGAGAACAATTGCGAGCGGCGGCCGTCGCTCCAGGTGTCCCAGTGCCGGACGAACAGCTTGTCGTACAGAACGCCGTGCTCGCGGTCATGCGCCTTTGAATCGAGCCGCTGCTTGGTGCACTCGAGCGACGCGCAGTCGGCGAACACCTCGACCGTGACGAGCACACGATCGCCCTTGGGGCTGACGTGGAATGAGCCCACATCGAGGGCGAGGGAGGTGACCTGGCCGGGATCGCCGCCGGGCGCGATGCGCCAGACCTGCATCGAGCCGCTGCGATTCGAGAGGTAATAGAGAAAGCGGCCGTCGCCGGACCACTCGGGCGCATTCGAATTCGCCTGAACGTCGGTGATTCTGACGGGCGCGGCGTTGCGCTTGCGGGTTTCGATCATCCAGATCGCCATACGGCCCTTGTTTGCATCCATGTCCGTGGTGCGCAGCGTATAGGCGACATGTTTGCCGTCGGGCGAGACCGCGGCCTCCGAAAGGCGTGCGAGCCGGACGAGGTCCTGGACACTGAACGACGGGGCGGCCTGCGGCTGCACTGCGCGGGCGTTTGCCGGAACCCCCATGGGCGCCACGGTGGCGGTGAGCAGAGCAAGAGTGGCTGTGAACCGATGAGCGCGCATTGCGAATTCTCCCCACGCGGACCGTAATTCCCAATTGTAGCCTCAAGCAGGGCAAAATCCGCGCATGACCGTCGCGCGCGTGCTCAGCCTCGACTTGGATGACACCCTGTGGCCGGTGGGGCCGGTCATTGCGGCCGCGGAAGACGCACTGCTCGACTGGCTCCGGTCGCGTTATCCGGCGGCCGCACACGGGCACGACGCAGTTACCATGCGGGCAATGCGCTCGCGGGTGGCTGCAGAGTTTCCCGAGCGCAGCCACGACATGACATTCCTCAGGCACCGGGCCCTCGCGACACAATTTGCCGCGGCCGGTTTTCCAGAACGCTTGAGCGACGAGGCGCTCGAAGTATTTCTTCACGCGCGCAATCGCGTCGAGTTCTACGACGACGTGCGACCGGCGCTCGAGCGGCTGCGCCGCGGCTACCGGCTGTTCGCGATCAGCAACGGCAATGCCGATTTGCACCGGTGCGGAATAGGCAATTTGTTCGACGGCCACATCACCGCGATTGCCGCTGGAGCTGCAAAGCCGGATGCCCGCATTTTCGCCGCTCTCGTCGAGATGACGGGCGTGAGCGCCGCGCAAATCATGCACGTCGGCGACGATCCGCTCGCCGACGTTGACGGCGCGAGGCAGGCTGGCATGCAGGCAGTCTGGCTCAATCGCGGCGGCGCGCGCGAGTGGCCGAAGACGCTCGAGCTGCCGGCGCGCACCATCTCGACGCTCGCCGAGATTCTTTAGCCCCACGATGATGCATGCGGCGATTGGCAGCCTACGCTGTCGATTGCTGATACGAAAAACACTGAATATATCGGTGTTTTCCGACCTGGGTTCGCGCTTTGCCCCTTCACTTGCGATAGACATAGCCGATAGGATGGTGATGGGCAATAGGAGGATTTCCGAGCATGCAAGCGATGCGAGATAGATCCCTGGTCGCCGTCAGTTCGCTGCGCGAGTTCTTTCGTGATGCGTTTCACGAAGCGACCGAGCATCAGCATCTCGACATCGAGGAACAGTCGGAGCAATACGTCGTCAACCTTCTGACCATGTTTTCGCGTGCCGACGCGCTCTACGAGAAGACTCCCGAGGGACTGCGCATCAGACCGCTCGCCCACATGCTGGCCGAGTCGCTCGAGGCGCCGAGTGCCCAGGCCCGGCAGCGCGCCTTGCAGCGGCTCGGCGATGTGTCGCTGTTCATCGCAGGCTTCTTCGCGAGGAGCTTCGCGCGCAAATTGATCGACATCGACTACCACATCGCGATGGGCGGCAACGCCTACAGCTCGCTGGCGGATTCCATGCAGCGCTCCGCCTCCGGCCGCGGCATCGCCGCGACCTACGCCGAGCTTGCGAGCAAGTTCCAGGGCTTGGTGGATGCGCTCAACGAAGTGAGCGAGATGTCCTATGTACACACCGATGCGGACATACTGCGGCTCTACGAGATCTGGATGAAGACCGGCAGCGCCCGCGCTCACGGTCTGTTGAATCGTCTGGGCGTGCAACCCGTGAAGCAGGGCGGCTTTTCGCGCTCGCACTGAGCGCGGGCCCCGGGACGGCGCATGGTAGTCCAGGCACTTCAATCGCTTCTGAAACGGCTGTACGACGTGGACCCGGGCTACGACGTGGCCGACTTTCTCGTGACCGACCGGCACGCGCTCTGCGGCGCGACTCCCATCAACGACCGGCGCGCGCCGGATGAGCAACTGCTGCTCGCCGAGACCCCCGACGGCGCGGGGGTGTCGCTGTACATCGACCCCGAGGTGCTCGCGCGCTTGGAGCAGTCCGATCCGATGGGGTCATTGACGGAAAAGAACCTGGCTGACTACTGCACGGCGCTCGAGGGGGTCAGCCATTTTCTCTATTCGGCGTGGCGCCTCGAAGGCGATGCGCCAGTATCGCTGCTGGAGCTCGAGACCCAGGCCGAGGTCGACAAATACGCCGCCACCGTGTTTCTGATCGCCGATCAGCAGGGCGGCGGCTATCCGGCGCACGTGCATTCGCGGCTTTTCGATCGCGTGAATTTCGATGCGCGGCTCGAGGCGGAGCAATACGAGCGTTACCGGACGGCGAACCGCTTCGCGGCGAATTTTTGCCGGCGCCTGGAAAACCGGTTCGTCGGCCGGAGCGGGGCGCGGATCGAGGCGATGGTGCGCGAGCTGCGCAAATTCTACCGGCTCGGGCACACCGCCAAGCTTCGATACGCGATGTCCTGAGCGCGCTCGGCCGTGAGACGTCGAGCCGCCGGGTTGGGTTAGTCCTCGTCCTTGTTGTTCGCTGCCTGCTTCTTGAGTTTGAGCCAGTCGCCGAGCTTGCGAAGATCCGTCTTTTTCGGCGCCTGTGCGGTGCCGAGCTTGCCGCTATCGTACGGGTTGTAGCCCTTCACGACGCCCTGGGGATTCGATTGCACGCGGCCGTGGGGGGTTGGCGCGTCGTCAGCCAGGGACAGACCGCTGTTCTCGAGCTTCTTCAATCGGTCGGTGGAGATCTCACGCCCGAAGGCCCCGGTTGCAACGGACCACTCCCAGATCGCATTGCCGCGATCGTCGAATTGCACGCGGCCGGTCTTCTTGGCGTCCGCCGACGGTGCGTCCTCACGCTCGGGCTTGCCCGAAGGCTTGCCGGAAGGTTTGCCCGGTGCGCCTGCGGGTTGGATGCTCCCCGGCCGATTCTTGGAGTCTCCAGTACTCATATACCTGTTTTAGCCAATGCCGCGATCAAGTCAAATCGACTTGATCAAAATCAGCGCAATTTCACAGAATGCAGGCGGTATTGAGCCCGCAGCAGCGCCATCGCGGTTTTGCCGTCGTTCCAGTCGCCGCGCGCCACGCGCTCGAGCGCCTCCCCGAACGGCAGCCACTCGATCTCCAATTCCTCGTCGGCATCCGGTCTCGCCGTTCCCACGGTGAGTTCCTCTGCAAGGAACAAATGGATCACCTCGGTGAAAATGCCCGGGGCGGGAATGTACAGGCCGAGCGAGCTCCAGCGGCGCGCTGTGACGCCCGTTTCCTCGGTCAGTTCACGCACGGCGCAGACTTCGGGAGCTTCGCCCGGGTCGAGCTTGCCGGCCGGGATCTCCCACAGGAAATCGGCAATCCCGTGACGATACTGCCGCACCACGCAGAGCCGCTCCTCTGCGTCCACCGCAACCACGGCCGCGGCTCCGGGATGGCGCACGAAATCGATGTCGTATTCACGCCCGTTCGCATATCTCAGCCGCTCGCAGGACACATCGATCACCCGGCCCTTGAATTTCAGCTCGCTCGCGGTCGTGGTCGGTTTCAACATGACGGGGCCCTCGTGACTGTGCGATCGGCAAAGCGCGTCATCATCCCTGAAAAAACGCCAGCTGTGATCTGCTCCCTCGCGGTGAGGCCCCAAATCGCGCGATCCTGAGGATGTGATCGACGTGACGTAATCTGATCTGGATATCCATACAGTTCGACGGTATAGTTTTCTCATGATGAAGGCGAAGACAACGACGGCATTCGATGCCCTGAACCCGCAACAGCGGCGCGCAGCCACTTTCGGAACGCCGGGAAAGGACAAAGGCATCACCGCCGGACCCATGCTCATCCTGGCGGGGGCGGGCACGGGCAAGACCAACACGCTGGCTCATCGCACCGCGCACCTCGTGCTGAACGGCGTCGATCCCGCCCGCATCCTGATGCTGACCTTCACGCGCCGTGCCGCCCAGGAAATGATCCGCCGCACCCAGACCATCGTCACGGAGGTGCTCTCGGATCGCGGCAAGATGGGGGACCGGAGCGTGCTCACGCGGATGCTCTGGTCGGGCACCTTCCACTCCGTGGGCAATCGGATCCTGCGACTGTTTGCGAAGCAATTGGGACTCGATCCCACCTACACCGTGCTCGACCGCGCCGATGCGGCCGACCTCATGGACGTGATCCGCCACGAGCAGGGACTCTCGAGCAAGGACAAGCGTTTCCCGCGCAAGGACGCCTGCCTCGCGATCTACAGCTATCGGATCAACACGCGCCTCTCGCTCAAGCAGACGCTCGAGGAACAATTTCCCTGGGTGACGGAATGGGAACAGGACCTCACCCGCCTGTATCGCGAGTACGTCGGCCGCAAGCAAAAGAACAACGTGCTGGATTTCGACGACCTGCTGCTCTATTGGCACGCGATGATGAAAAACCCGAAGCTCGCGGAGAGCCTCGGCGGCAACTTCGACCATGTGCTGGTCGACGAGTATCAGGACACGAGTGCCCTGCAGGGCGAGATCATTCAGGCGCTGAAGCCGGACGGAAGCGGTGTCACCGTGGTCGGCGACGATGCGCAGGCGATCTATTCGTTCCGGGCGGCGGCGGTCGAGAACATCCTCGGCTTCGCCGACCGGTTCAAGCCCAAGGCCGAGATGGTCGTGCTGTCGCAGAACTATCGCTCCACCCAGCCCATCCTGGATGCAGCCAACGCGCTCATGTCGGAAGGGTCGCGGCAACATCGCAAAACGCTGATGGGCTTGCGCCAGGCCACGCAAAAGCCGAGCTACGTGACGCTGGAGGACGCCCAGGCGCAGGCCGAATACATCGTGGGGAAGCTCCTCGCCACGCGCGAGATCGGCGGCTCGCTCAAGCGCCACGCCATCCTCTTTCGCAGCTCCCACCACAGCGACGTGCTCGAGATCGAACTCGGGAAACGCAACATTCCGTTCGTGAAATACGGGGGCTTGAAGTTCTTGGAGGCAGCGCACGTCAAGGACATGCTCTCGATCCTGCGTTGGATCGACAACCCGAAGAACGCCGTGGCGGGATTTCGTGTGCTCAAGCTGGTCCCGGGCTTCGGGCCGGCCCACGCCAAGAAGGTGCTCGATTACTTCGAAGCGCAGAGCCTGTCCGTCAAGAGCCTGGCGGCCTTCGACGCGCCGCAACCCAACAAGATGGACTGGAAACGATTCTGCACGCTGCTCGAAAAGCTCGCCGATCCCGCAACGCCCTGGGCCGGACAGGCGGGCCTGGTGCGCGAGTGGTACAAGCCGCAAATGGAGCGGCTCTATGAGGCCGCGTTCAGCCGCGCCGGAGACATCGAGCAGCTCGAGAAACTGTCCTCCCAGTATCCGACGCGCGAGCGCTTTCTCACCGAGCTTACCCTCGATCCGCCCGCCGTCACCGGGGATCAATCCGGCTCGGCCACGAAGGACGAGGAATACGTGGTCCTGTCGACCATCCATTCAGCGAAGGGACAGGAGTGGGACTACGTCTACGTGCTCAACGTGGCGGACGGCAACTTCCCGTCGGAATTTGCGGCCGGCAAGCCCGAATTGCTGGAGGAGGAGCGCCGTCTGCTGTATGTCGCGATGACCCGGGCGCGCAACGAGCTGCATCTGTGCGCGCCGCTCAAGTACCAGGTAACCCAGCAGGCCAAGGACGGGGACCGTCATGTGTACGGGGCGAAGAGCCGATTCATGACGGACAAGGTGCTGGAGACTTTCGACAAGACCACCTACCGGAGCCTCTCCGGCGCCGAAAGCCTGCGTGCCGGTGAAGCGGCGACCGTGGACGTGGTCGCCGAGCTCAAGGAAATGTGGTGAGCGCGCGCGCGCCTCGGGCTCCTGAGAGAAACCCGAGCCCGAGAGGTTTCCGTCGTCGGGATCAGCCGGCCCAAGCGACCGGCTCGATCAACCGCAACGAATCACCAGCGGCGAGGTCCGCCGCCGCCACCGCCACCACCCCCGCCGGGGGGTTTGGATCGGGGCGCCCGTTCCTGAGCCTCGTTCACGCGTAACGGACGGCCGCCCATCTGGAAGCCGTTCGTTTGCTGAATCGCGTTTTGCGCTTCGCCTGCCGCCATGTCGACGAACGCAAAACCGCGGGGACGCCCGGTCTCGCGGTCGTTGATGAGCTTGACGGAATCGACTTTGCCGTAGCGCTCGAACAGGCTACGTACTTCGTCTTCGGTAGCCGTGAACGGCAGGTTGCCAACGTAGATCGTCGTCATTCAACTGGTCTCACTAAAGTATTTCACTCATCAGACGCCGCAGCTTCGATGCCTCATGGCTGCCTACGCCTGCACCCTTTCGGTCGCGCACTTGAACCGTGTTGATGCCAGGGAACGACCTACGAGGCGATGCTACGCCAGGGAAATATTGTTGGCAAACGCGAAAATTACAGCCTTTAACGCGTTTACCGCCCGGTCTTCGATGAGGCTGCCGCCGGGGGATCCGGGGTCTGCTCGACTTCGAGGTAGGCGTACCCGTTGAGCTCGTTCTCGTAGAAACGCTTGACGGTCTGCGCCTCGGTGATCGACATCCGGCCTTCCTGAATCGCCCGCTCGCAATCCCGGGCAATCCGGGGGTAGAGCTCGTCGGTGTCATATTCCATATATTGCAGCACCTTGGTGGCCGTATCGCCCTTCACCACCTCCTCGATCCACCAGCCTCCCCCCGGCTGCAGGCGGATGTGCACGACGTGGGTGTCACCGAACAGGTTGTGCAGGTCGCCGAGCGTCTCCTGATAAGCCCCCACCAGGAACGCAGCCAGGTAGTACGGCTCCTGCGGGATCAGTTCGTGCACCTCCAAGGTGCGTTTGGTGATGCGCGGGTTGACGAAGCGGTCGATCTTGCCGTCCGAGTCGCAGGTAATGTCGGCGAGAACCGCATTGCGGCCGGGCTTTTCCGCCAGGCGCTGGATGGGCATGATGGGAAAGAGTTGCCCGATCGCCCAGCTGTCCGGCAGGGATTGAAACACCGAGAAGTTGCAGAAGTAGATGTCGCTCAGCATGTCCTCGAGGTCTTCCAGCTCCTCGGGAACGCGATTTTGCTTGCGGCAGAAATCGCGGATCTTGGTGCAGGTCGCCCAGTAGAGCCGCTCCGCGAGGCCGCGCAGCTCCAGGCTCAGATACCCCCAGTTGAACATCTGCAGCACCTGCTCACGGGCCTGCAACGCATCGTGGTAACACTCGACCAGGCGGCGCTCGTTAACCGATCGATAGCTATCGAACAAATCGCGCACCGGCTGCGGAAGTTCCTGGCCGCCCCGGTAATCCTCGTCGGGTCGGCCCGTGATCTTGAATTGATCGAGCTTGGAGGCGCCCAGCACATCGAACACCAGGATGCTGTGCTGGGCGGCGATGGCGCGCCCCGATTCGCTGACGATCATCGGGTGCGGCACGTTGCGCGCATCGCACACGCTCTTGATGCGGTACACCACGTCGCTCGCATATTCGTTCAGCGTGTAATTCATCGACGACTCGTAGTTGGTGCCGCTGCCGTCGTAGTCCACGCCGAGGCCGCCGCCGATGTCGATGTACTGAAGGCCCGCGCCCATGATCTTGAGCTCGGCGTATACATGCGCGAGTTCGTTGATCGCGTCCTTGACGCGCCGGATATCCTGCAGCTGACTGCCGGGATGGCAGTGGACGAGCTGCAGGCAGTCGAGCATGTCGCGCTCCTTCAGGAGCGCGTGCAGGTCCAGGATCTCCGAGATGAACAGGCCGAACTTTGATTTCTCGCCGGCGGAATCCTTCCATCGCCCGGCGCCGTCGCTCGCGAGCTTCACGCGAACGCCGATCTTGGGGCGCACTCCGTAGCGCTCAGCGTGCTTCAGGATCGCGTGGATCTCCTCGAAGTTCTCCACCACCGGGATGATGGTACGGCCGAGCTTTGCGGCGATGATGACGGCCTCGATGTAGCTGTCGTCCTTGAAGCCGTTGCACACCACGATCCGGTCCGGAGCGTCCTCGGTGATGGACATCACGGCCAAAAGCTCGGGTTTGGAGCCGACCTCGAGACCGAAGCCGAATTCCTTGCCGTACCGGTAGACCTCCTCGACGACCAGGCGCTGCTGATTGACCTTGATCGGAAAGACGGCGGCGTAGCGGTTGCGGTAATCGTTCTCCTGGATGGCCGTGCCGAAGGCTTCCGCGAGATGCCGCAGCCGGTGGGCGAGGATGTCGGAGAAGCGGATGACGACCGGCGTGTGCAGGTCGCGCGCCTTGAGGCCCTGCACCACCTCCAACAGATCGATCTCGCGATCCGGCTCCATGCTCGGCCGGATCACGACGTGCCCCTGCGCGTTGATCGAAAAGTAGCCCTTACCCCACGCCTCGACTTGATACAGATCGAGCGATTCCTCGATCTTCCAGGCGTGGTTCGCGGGCAGCATCTTCGCGGGTATGTTCATGTGCGCGCACCATAACAAATTGGCGCTGCATGTAAATGACGAGCATCACCCTCGGGCGACGGGACGTTTGGGATCGCGAATCCATTCGCTCCACGAGCCCGCGTAGAGTTTTGCGCCGGGAAGACCCGCGATCTGCAACGCCAGCAAGTTGTGACAGGCGGTGACTCCGGAGCCGCACATGACCATCGTGTCGGCCGGAGACACTCCGTTCAGCCGCTCGTGCCAGCGGCGCTCGAGTTCCGCTGCGGGTAGGAAGCGACCGTCGTCCGCGAGGTTGGCGCTGAATGGATGGTTGACCGCCCCCGGGATGTGCCCCGCTACCGGATCGATGGGCTCCACCGTGCCGGCGAACCGCTCGGGAGCGCGTGCATCCACCAGCAACCGGCGACCTTCTTTCAAGAGTTGGACGAGCTCGGTCGAGCCCACCACCGCCTGCGGATCGACCCACGGTGCCGGGACGGGCGGTGAAGCGGCCGGTCGTTCGGAATCCCGCGGCTCGTCGGTTCCGCCCGGCTCGAGCGTGCCGCCCGCAGCGCGCCATGCCTTCATGCCGCCGTCGAGCACCGCGACTTGTAGATGCCCCAGCCAGCGCATCAGCCACCACGCCCGCGCGGCGAAGGAGCCGTTCATTTCGTCGTAAACCACCACCTGCGTGTGCTCGCGGACCCCGAGAGCTTCCAAGCGCGCCGCCAACATCTGCGGAGACGGCAGCGGGTGGCGCCCGCTCGCGGCGGAAACCGGGGCTGACAGATCCCGGTTGAGATCCAGGTACCGCGCGGTGGGGATGTGGCCGGCGAGATACGCCCGGAAGCCCGCCTCAAACGCGGTCAAATCGAAACGGCAGTCGAGGACGACGAGCGATGACGGCGAGGGCGGGGCGCCGATCAAGGTCCGAAGCGTTGCGGCGTCGATCAGGGTTTTGAACTCCACTCGCCGAGCTTAACGCGCTGCCGGACGATGCGCATCCGCGCCGGGCGCATCCGCTACAATTGCTTCATGGCACTTACTCTTTACTGGGGCAGCGGGAGTCCCTTTTGCTGGCGCGTACTGTTGGCGCTCGAGCACAAGGGCCTGCCGTACGACTCCCACCTGCTGCATATCGACAAGCAGGAGCACCAGTCGCCGCCAATGTTGAAGATGAATCCGCGGGGCCGGCTGCCGGTGCTGAAGGACGCTGACTACGTGGTGTTCGAGTCGGTGGCGGTGCTCTATTACCTCGACGTGAAGTATCCGCAGGTGCCGATTTTCGGGATGAGCCCCGAGGAAGCCGGCGTCATCATGCGGGTGATCTGCGAGTTCCAGACATACGCGGAGCCCTCGCTGTCGAGAATCGTCAACGCCATCTTCAGCGACGAGGTGGCAGGGGCGTTCGATGAGCTCACCGATGCCATGCACGTGGCGGGTCGCGAGGCGCGAACCATCGAGGGGCGCCTCAGCAAGGAACTTTGGATCGTAGGCGCCAACTATTCCGCCGCCGACATGGTCATCTTCCCGTGGATCCAGCTGCTGCGGCGGGCCTTGAACAAGGCGGCGGCAGCGGAGCTCGGAGCACGCTTTTTGCCGATGGAAACAAACTATCCCGCCCTGGCGCGCTGGATCGCACGCATCGAATCGCTGCCGGGCTACGAACGGACCTACCCGCCTCACTGGCGCGAGACTTAAGGTTGCCCGATTTGGGATTCTTGGCGCCGCCCTGTAGGCTGGCGACGGGCTCCCCGAGGGGCCTTCCACACCAACAACGGGGTAACGAAAAAATGGGAATGAAGTTATGAGCAGCCACGAAGTGCATGTGAAATTTGCGGGCAGGATCGTATTCGTCGGTTTCGGCAGCATCGGACAGGGAGTCTTGCCACTGATCTTGCGTCACATTGGCACTTCGGCAGACGCCATCACCATCGTGACCGCTGAAAATGCGGGCCGGGCTGAGGCCGACCATTTCGGGGTCAAATTCGTCAAGACCGCCCTGACCCGCGAGAACTACCGCAAGACGCTCGAACCGCTGCTCGGGCCCGGCGACTTTCTTCTCAATCTGTCGGTGGACGTATCGAGCATTGCACTCATCGAGCTGGCACGCGAGCGCGGCGCACTGTATCTCGATACCTGCATCGAGCCGTGGGCGGGCGGCTATACCGATTCGAAGCTGTCGGTCGACGCCCGCAGCAACTACACCATGCGCGACGCCGCGTTGGCGCTGCGCAAGCCGTCGGGCGGCGCAGCGCAGGATGCGCCCACGGCCGTGCTCACGCACGGCGCGAATCCCGGCCTCGTGTCTCATCTGGTCAAAAGGGCGCTTCTCAATGTGGCGAAAGACGTGGGCCTCGAGACCCGGGTCCCGACGACTCGCGAGCAATGGGCGAAGCTCGCCCAAGCCCTGGGTATCAAGGTGATACACGTCGCCGAGCGCGATACCCAGGTGAGCAAGGATCCAAAGCGCCCCAACGAATTCGTCAATACCTGGTCGGTGGACGGCTTCGTGAGCGAAGGGGCGCAGCCCGCCGAGCTCGGATGGGGAACGCACGAGAAGCATTTCCCGGCGGATGGCGGGCGCCATGAGCGAGGGTCACGTTGCGCCATCTACCTGAACCGCCCCGGTGCGAGCACCCGCGTGCGGACCTGGACGCCGAAGGCGGGGCATTTCCATGCCTTCTTGATCACGCATTCCGAGGCGATATCCCTGGCGGATTTCTACACCGTGAGCGAAGGCGGGCGCGCGGTTTATCGCCCGACGACGCACTACGCCTATCATCCGAGCGACAATGCGGTGTTGTCGGTGCATGAATTCGCGGGCCGCAATTGGCATCTGCAGGATTCGAAGCGAATCATGCTGGATGACATCACCAGCGGCATCGATGAGCTCGGGGTCCTGCTTGCCGGCCACAAGAAAAACGCCTATTGGTATGGCTCCCAACTGTCGATCGAAGAGGCGCGAAAATTGGTGCAATACAACAGCGCCACGAGCCTGCAGGTCACGGTCGCGGTGCTGGCCGGCATGGTCTGGGCGATGGAAAACCCGCGCCGTGGCATCATCGAGCCGGACGAGATGGACCACGAGCGACCGCTCGCCGTCGCCATGCCGTATCTCGGCAAGGTGGTCGGTGAATACACCGACTGGACGCCGCTCTATCAGCGCGGCGAACTGTTCGCCGAGGATCTCGATACCGCAGACCCCTGGCAGTTCAAAAACATCCGCGTCATCTGAGCGATCGCATCGTCCACTCGGCGACGCCAGAAAATGAACCAAGGGCCTCAAGGACGAGGCCCATAACTGATGGCGATCACCGTAAACGTCTGATCCCCCGCGGGCAGTGCCACGGTCACCGAATCATCCAGCCGCTTGCCGAGAAGGCTCGAGCCCAGCGGTGAATCCATGCTGATGTAATCGCCGGCCATGTCGAATTCGTCCGGGCCGACCAAGCGGTACCAGGACAGGCTCCCGCTATCGCTTTCGAGCTGCACCCACGCGCCGAAGTACACGCGCCCCGCGTCGCGGCGCGCACCCGGCGCCGCGACATCGACCACGGTCATCCCTTCGAGGCGCTTGCGCAGGAATTGCACCCGGCGGTCGATCTCATGCAGCCGCTTCTTGCCATAGGTGTACTCGGCGTTCTCGGAGCGATCCCCTTGCGCGGCGGCGGCAGAGACGGCTGCGGTGACTCTAGGGCGCTCGTCATGCCACAACGTGTGCAACTCCTCCCGCAGGCGCCTGGCTCCTTCGGGGGTGATGTACTTCGAACCGGGCTGGGTGGGCGCTCTATACCTTGACACGATGCAATAGATCGGACTTGTTGCTAAGGGCGTGAAGCGGTTCCAGGCCGGAGGCGAACGACTGAGCGTTCGTTCACAGAATCCAGGCGACTATTCTCACTAAGCTTTGTCCCATGAGCGCCAAATACTACACCCACTTCATCGCGCAGTCGGATGGCGCCATCGAGTACAGCGAGTATCGAGGCGTGGTCGAATTGCTCGGGTCCCAGGGCACTTTGCAGGGCAGCCGTGAGATTGCGCGGATGCTGGCACGCAGCTTCGATCTCGACGAGATGGACATCCAAGTGCTGCAGTGGCACCAGCTGCACTGAACCGATATCCCCTAGCGGGCTTTACTTCCCTTCATTGAAGTCCGCATCTCCGCCCCGAGCTCAATACTCGGGGCTTTTTTTTGCCGGTGGTAGACTGCACGGGCAGGTCCCCGCGTCGAGGGACTGAAGGGGACCTTGAGATGTGTCTATCCGTTGTCAGATCCGGGGTGTTCGCCCTCGGTGTCGTTGCCGCCGTTCTTCTGTCGGGTTGTGGATATAACAACCTCCAAACCCAGGACGAGCAGGTCAAGTCGGCCTGGTCGGAGGTCATCAATCAATACCAGCGCCGAGCCGATCTCATCCCGAACCTGGTCAATACGGTGAAGGGGTACGCCGCGCAGGAACAGCAGGTGCTGATCGGCGTGACCGAAGCCCGGGCCAAGGTCGGGTCGATCCAGGCGACGCCCGAACTGGTGAACGATCCGCAGGCCCTCGCAAAATTCCAGGCGGCACAGGGCGATTTGTCGAATGCCCTGTCGCATTTGATGGCGGTGGTCGAAAATTACCCGCAGCTCAAGTCCGACCAAAATTTCCGCGATCTGCAGGCGCAGCTCGAGGGCACGGAGAACCGCATCACCGTCGCCCGCAACCGCTACATTCAGGCCGTGCAGAATTACAACGTCACGGTGCGCACGTTCCCCGCCAACCTCACCGCCATGATGTTCGGCTACAAGCCGAAGCCGAATTTCACGGTGGAGAACGAGGCGGCCATCGCCAAGCCGCCCTCGGTCGATTTTTCGCCGGCCGCGCCGCCCCCTGCGGCCGCCCCGTCGCCTCCCGCGACCGCGCCGTCGCATTGACCGCCGAGTGATCACCCGGCAGCGGTGGCGCCGAGCTCTGGCCTTCGCGGGCCTTTGCCTCGCGGCGCTTCTCGTGCGCGCGGATGTGGCCGTGCCTCCCCTCACGGCCCGCGTCATCGACCTCACCGGCACGCTGTCGGGCGGGGCGGTCAACCGCATCGAGAGTGAACTGGCCGGTTTCGAGGCGAAAAAAGGCAGCCAAATCGCCGTATTGATCGTCCCCACCACTCAACCGGAGGATATCGAGCAATACGGCATCCGCGTGGCCGATCAATGGAAGCTCGGACGCAAGGGCGTCGACGACGGTGCGATATTGATCGTCGCGAAGGACGATCGGCGCGTGCGTATCGAGGTGGGTTATGGCCTGGAAGGGGCGTTGCCGGATGCGATCGCCAACCGTATTCTGGATGAGGCCATCAAGCCGCACTTCAAGCTGGGCGACTACGACGGCGGCGTCGAGGCCGGTGTCGAGCGGATGATCGCCGTGGTCAACGGCGAGCCGTTGCCGGCGCCCGACCGGCGCTGGGAACACCACGTGGGCGGCCTGGAGAATGTGCTGCCGTTTGCGCTGGTGGCCGTCGTGATCGTGAGCGGCCTGCTCGGGAGGATATTCGGCCGCCTATTCGGTTCCGTCGCGACCGGGAGCCTCGCCGGGGGCATCGTGTGGCTCATCAGCCACGCCCTTGCGCTCGGTCTGGGAGTCGGCTTCCTTGCCTTCCTATTCGCCGTGCTGCTGGGTTCGACCCGCGGCTGGTCCGCCGGCCAAGGGGGGTGGGGCGGCGGTTTGGGGGGCGGCCTTGGCGGCTTCGGAGGCGGGCGCGGCGGAGGCTTTGGCGGGGGCGGTGGGTTCAGCGGCGGGGGCGGTGGCTTCGGGGGCGGCGGCGCCTCGGGGAGCTGGTAGATGCGCCTGGGACGCTTGGTCCGGCACGTTGCTGCGACGCACTGGCGCACTCGGATGCTGTTTCCCGCCGCCACTCTGGATGCCATCGAGGAGGCAATCGGTCGTACAGAGAGAACTCATGGCGGCGAGATCCGCTTCGCCATCGAGACCTCGCTCACGCCCCTGCAGATCCTCGGCGAGCTCACGCCGCGCCTGCGAGCACTCGAGGTGTTTGCTCACTTGCGGGTGTGGGACACCGAAGCCAACAACGGCGTGTTGATCTACGTGCAGGTGGCCGACCATAGCGTCGAGATCGTTGCGGATCGCGGCGTCGCGTGCCGCGTGGCACAGCCCGAATGGGAGGCCGTGTGCCGCATGATGGAAGATCACTTTCGCGCCGGGCGATTCAAGGTGGGCGCGATCGCAGGGGTGGAGGCGGTCGGTGCATTGCTCGCCCGCCATTTCCCCGCCCCCGCAGCGCGGCAGTCGTTGGCCGGCAACCAATTGCCTGACCGCCCGACTTTGCTGTAGATAGGTTCTCCCATGATTGGCAAATTCGCGAATGTTTCCCGGGGCCGTATCGTCCTGGCCCTGGTTCTGGGCCTGAGTGCCGCCGGCTGCGCGTTGTTCAAGACGGCGCCTCCAGCGCCTGCGCCGCCCCCACCGGCGCCGCCACCCGCCCCGGAATTGCCGAAGCCAAACGCCACGCACCGCTTCGAATTGACGCCGGAAGGCGGCGACATCGTGGGCTACGTCCAGAGAACCACGGTCGGAAAGGACGATACGCTGCCCGACATCGCCCGACGCTTCGACGTGGGGTACGAAGAACTCTTGCTGGCGAACCCGGGCGTCGATCCCTGGCTCCCGGGAGTCGGACGCGAGATCATCCTGCCGACTCAATTCGTGTTGCCGGCCGCTCCTCACGAAGGGGTGGTGGTGAACGTCGCCGCGATGCGCATTTTTTACTTTCCGCCGCACAAGAAGGGTGAGCCGCAGATCGTCTACACCCATCCCATCGGCATCGGCCGCGTCGGTTGGAAGACGCCGGAAGGCACCACCAAGATCGTCGCGCGTGAAAAAAACCCCGTGTGGGTGGTGCCGGCATCGGTGCGCAAGGAGCACGCCGAGGACGGCGACATGCTTCCTGCAGTCGTGCCCGCCGGACCTGATAATCCTTTGGGCCAGTTCGCCTTTCGCCTGAGCTGGCCAAGCTACTTGATCCATGGGACCAACAAGCCCTACGGCGTCGGCATGCGCTCGAGTCACGGCTGCATGCGGCTGTACCCGGAAGACATCGCCGTGTTCTTCGAGCTCATCCCGATCGGTACCAAGGTCACCGTCGTCAATCAACCCTACCTGTTCGGCTGGCGTGACGGGACGCTGTACCTGCAGGCATACGCGGTCATGGAAGACGACTCGCGCGATTGGAACAAGAACCGCAAACGCCTGCTCGCAAATCTCATGAACCCCAAACAGCGCGCGAAAATCGGCGATCGGATCGAAGGCGCCGACAAGGACATCGACTGGCAGCGGGTGGGCGATCTGGCACACACCGCCCGCGCGATTCCCGTTCCGGTGACCGGCGGCCAGGACGGACTCGATCAGGTGTTGGCGAGCTCGGTTGCCGTTGAAAACACTTTGCCCGAGGGGTCCAACTGGGACGGTGAGTCGGGGTTGTTGGTGGATGAGAAGACCTATAACGAGATGATCACCGGTAAAAGCGAAACACCGCCCGCCGCGCCGGCCGGTGCGGTACACGCCGCTGGCAATCGATAAGCGCACGGAGTGGGCTGCATGACGCGCTCGAGTGTTGCGCACCTGGCGATCGCCGCCGGCGCAATCGGCGTCCTCGCCGGCTCCGCGGTCTTGGCCGCAGCCGGTCCCGACCTGGCGCCCATTCAATCGGGCCTGGACTACCACTCGTTCGCCAACATCGAGCAGTTTCGCGTCACACGCGTCGAATTGAATTTGCGGGTCGACTTCGTCAACAAGGTGTTGTTTGGCGTCGTCGCCCTCGAGGTCAAGCGTCTCGACCCCACCGCGACCCAGCTGGTGCTCGATTCGCGCGATCTCGACATCCGGGACGTGAGCGAGAAACCCTCGAGCGTGATCGGCGCGCTGTCGAAAAGCGAGACCACCTGGGTGAGCCGGCCCTTCCATGTGGACAGAGCAGATCCGGTCCTGGGAAGCCCGCTGGTGATCGAGCTCCCGCCGCTCAAGAAATCCACGGAGACGATCAAGATCGACTACGTGACCTCGCCCACTGCGGCGGCCTTGCAATGGCTCACCGACAAGCAGACCGCCGGCAAGCATCATCCCTTCATGTACACCCTGTCGTATCCGATGGGGGCGCGCAGCTGGATTCCGCTGCAGGACACACCGCAGGTGCGGGCCAGTTATTCGGCCGTCATCCACACCGACAACGACGTGCTCGCCGTGATGAGCGCCAAGAACGACCCGAAGGTCAAGCGCAACGGCGAGTATTCATTCGTCATGCAGGATCCCGTTCCCTCCTGCCTCATCGCGTTGGCGGTGGGCGATCTGCACTTCAAGGAGACGGGGCCGCGCACGGGCGTGTACTCGGAGAAGCCGCTGCTCGACCAGGCCGCCAAGGATTTCGCCGACACCGACACGATGCTGAAATCGGCCGAGCGCCTGTTCGGGCCCTATCGCTTCGACCGATACGATGTCGTGGTGATGCCGCCGAGCTTTCCGATCGTGGAGGTTGGCAATCCGGCCGCGCCGTTCGTCACACCGACCGCCGTCACGCAAGATCGGAGCCAGGAATCGGTGGTTGCGCAGGCGTTGGCCCAGGTTTGGGCGGGCGGCCTGGTCAGTGTCTCGAGCTGGCGCGATGCCTGGATCAACGAGGGGCTGTCGCGCTATATGCGAAACCGGCTGATGGAGGAGCTGTTCGGCAGCAACCGCGCGGTGGCGGATAGCTGGCTGACGCTGCGTTCGTTGCGTGACGACCTCGCCAGTCAAAACGCCGGCGACCAAGTGCTTGCCGCGGACCTGCGGGGCCGGGATCCGGGTTCGGTCGCGAGAGAGCCCGCTTTCGAGAAGGCCGGCCTGTTCTTCGCGTACCTCGACGCCAAGTACGGGCGCGAGCGGTTCGATGCGTTTCTGCGCGGATACTTCGATCACTTCATGTTCAAGAGCATCAACACGGAACAATTCCTCGCCTATCTCAAGGACAACCTGCTCGAGCGCTTTCCCGGCATCGTGACCCGCGAGCAGGCGCTCTCCTGGGTCACGTCGACGGGTCTCCCGGCTGATACACCGCTGCCGGTATCGGCGGCTTTCGACCCCGTCGATGCGGCGCGAAGTGCGTGGCTCTCCCGCAAGGTGCCGGCCAAAAAGATCGACACCCACGGCTGGGAAACCCCGCAGTGGCTGTACTTTCTCTCCGGGATGCCGCCGACGCTGAGCAGGGACCAGATGGCGGACCTGGACCAGGCGTTCGCCTTCAATCGCTCCATCGACGCGCAGGTGGCGGGCGGCTGGTTCCGGTTGGTGATCCGCAATGGCTATCAGCCCGGGTATCAGCGCCTCGAGGAATACCTGGAATCGACCGGCCGTTCCTCGTTGATCGTGCCGCTGTACGCGGAGCTCTTGAAGACGCCGGCCGGCGCCACCTTGGCGAAACGAGTCTACGCATTGGCAAAGCCCTTTTATCAATCCCGCACCGTCGCTGCCGTCGATGCCGTGGTGCGACCGGATGCCGGGAGCGACGATGACGAGTGAGTGGATGAAAGTGATGCTCGAGGAAATCGAGCGCAAGAAAGCGGAGGCTGAGCAGGCGAGGGTCGAGGAGAATCGGCGCCTCGCGGAGCGCGACGCGGGGGGCAAGACGAGGGCGCATGATCCCGCTCAAGGATGACCGTGCATCCGCCTCCCGCCCGTACGTCACCTACTCACTGATCGCACTCTGCGTCGCCGTATTTTTTTGGCAGAGATCACTCGGCGAAACTGCCGCCCGTCACGCGGTCGTGGGGCTCGGAGCGATACCCGCGGTGCTGTTGACCGATGCACGCCTGCCGCCGGACTTCGACTGGATTCCCCGCTACGCGACTCCGTTCACGTCCATGTTCCTGCACGCCGGATGGCTTCATCTGCTCGGCAACATGCTGTTCCTGTGGATCTATGGAAACAACGTCGAGCATGCGATGGGACACGTCCGCTTCATCGTGTTCTACCTGCTCTGCGGCGTGGCGGCATTGTTCGCGCAGGCGCTCGCCGATCCGCATTCGGCTTATCCGATCATCGGCGCGAGCGGCGCCATCTCCGGCGTGCTGGGCGCTTATCTGTTGCTGTTTCCTCGTGCCAGGGTATTGACGCTGGTGCTGTTGCCGTTCTTCTTCACCACGTTGCGGGTCCCCGCGATGCTGCTGCTGTTGGTATGGTTCGCCGCCCAGTTGCTGAGTGATGCAGCGGTCGCGGGCGCCGACGCCGGTGTGGCCTTCCGCGCACACATCGGCGGGTTCGTGACCGGCCTTTTGCTGGTGGCGCTCCTGAAGCGCCGTGACGTGCACCTGCTCGAGCGATAGCGGGCACCGGCGCCACGCAGGGCGCCGGCGCCGCGCGGGGTGATGGCGCACTGTGCTAGAGTAGCCGCCGTCGCAACGAGGACCATATTTGTGACGCCCAGCACCCTGGGCCTCCGGGTACAAGAAGAACGAGGCCCTGACCAGACCATTGCGCGATTGAGTACGGCGCGCACCGCATTCGTGGGACGCACCTTGCGCGGTCCGGTGAACCGGCCCGTGCTCATCAGGAATTTTGCCGAGTTTCAGCATGTCTTCGGCGGCCTCTGGCAGCTGAGCCGGCTTTCGTACGCGGTCGAGCATTTTTTCGATAACGGTGGCGGCGAGGCGCTCATCGTGCGCGTCGTCAACGGCGCGCGCGCGCCGACCCTTACCTTGCGCGCGGGAGACGGCGCGCTCACGCTCTGGGCGGCGAGTCCCGGTACGCGAGAGTTCCTGCGCGCGAGCGTCGACTACGACAACATACCCTCCGGGGACGGCGCACGCTTCAATCTCACCGTGCAACGCGTGCGCATGCAGGGCGGCAACTATGTCGAGGACCAGGAGATATTTGCGCAGGTGTCGATGTCGCAGGATCACGAGCGCCATATCGCCCACGTCCTGGCGCAGTCCGAGCTCGTGCAGCTCCGCGGCGACCTGCCGAGGGAGCGCCCGGATTGCACCGTGGGTGCCGGCGGCGGAGCGGGCACGGGCTATGTGAATTCCAATTCAGACGGTGACGATGGGGCGCCGCTCACCGACTACGACGTGATCGGCTCCAAGATCGAGCGCACGGGCCTGTTCGCCCTCGAGGAGTGCGACCATTTCAATCTCCTTTGCATACCGCCGCCGTCGCGCACCGAGGACCTGGGACTGTCTGTGCTCCTGGTCGCGGAGCGCTATTGCAAAGAGCGCGGCGCGCTTCTGATCGTCGATCCGCCCTATGCGTGGCACACCGCGGACGACGCGCTCCTGGCGTTGCGCGATTTTCCGCTGCAGAGCGAAAACGCGCTCATGTACTTTCCGCGCGTCCTGGCTCACGACAAGTTGCGCGGCCACTTCGAGTCCTTCGCGCCTTGCGGCGCCGTTGCCGGCATGCTGGCCCGCGGCGATGAAGCTCGCCCGATATGGGGCGAGACGCGCAACGATGAATCCGTGCTGCGGCCGGGCTATCGTCCGGTCTGCCTGGTTCCCGAGGATCGGCGCGTGCGCCTGCAGCGTCGCGGCGTCAATACGCTGCAAGCGGTGCGCTCGGTCGGCCGCACCGGTGTCAAGCCGTGCACCCTGGCCGCGGGCTCTGCGGGGACGCGGGATTGGCAGAATCTCGCGTCGCGGCGACTCGCGCTATTCATCGTGAACTCGATCGAGCGCGGTACCCGCTGGGTGATCGCGGCGCAGCCCGGGCCCGAGACGGCGCATCTGGTGACCGCCCAAGTGCGCGCCTTTTTCGAGGAGCTGCACGAATCCGGCGCATTCGGCACGCGGCGCCGCGAGGAGTCGTTCTATGTCGTATGCGACCGCCGGCGCGGCGCGCCCGCAGAGTTCCATTTCCTGATCGGCTTCGCCGCCGTCAGGCCCATGGAATTTCACGGCTATCGCATAGCTCATTCGGCGGCGGGAACGAAAGTGCAGCCCGCCAGCCTCACCCGCGCGACGCTGGCCGAATTTTGTCCCGAGGAGCTGGACTGGGTCGATAAGCTCGCTACCCAGCTCGAGCGGCCTTGATCGAGAGGCGCCGGTCGAGTTCGGCCGCCAATGAACTCTGCGCCCGCCGGCCGGTGTCGAGCGGCGCGGCGGCGAGCCGCGGCACGCCAGGCAGTTCCTCGAGGGCCTGCTGCGCGTAGCGGTACCCGGCATCGATCGCGCGCTCGAAGGCCTGCCAGTTCAGCAATCCGATCCCCGCGAGCGGCGGCTTCAAAATCGCATCGGCGACTTGCGCCGCCGAGCTCGAGACATTGTTGGTCATGCCGGCGTGCATGAGAACCTGGAAAATATTGATGCGCCGCCGGCCTCCGCGGCCGCGCGCGAAAAATCGCCAAAACGGCGGAGCTTCACCGGGCGCGAGTTCGACCGAGAAGCTGCGGTCGGCGCCCGCGTCGCAACCGATCACGTAGCCGGGCGCGTGGCGGCGCATGAGGTCCACCGGGAGATTGTTGATGGCCGCGCCGTCCACCAGCACCTCGTCACCGGCGAACACCGGCGGCATGACGCCCGGAATCGCGACCGCAGCGCGCAGCGCTCCCGCCAGAGCACCCTGCCGGTGCTCGAGCGCGCGGCCCGTGGTGAGATTCGCGCTGATGCAGAAATACGGCAACCTCAAATCCTCGATCGACACCGAGCCGTATTCGCGCTCGAGCAGACGCGAGACCTTGCGGCCGCGCGTGAGAGCGACCAGCGGGAAGGTGTAATCATTCACCGGATTCGTGTCCACGAAGCTTCGCCGGTAGCGCACCATCATCTCCTCGTCGCTCCAACCCATCGCGATGCCGGCGGCGATGATGGCGCCGATGCTCGCGCCGCCCACGAAATCGAGCGGCACCCGCGCCTCGCGCAGCGCCCGGATCACGCCCAGATGGGCAAAGCCGCGCGCCCCGCCGCCCGAAAGCACCAATCCGACCCCGCGTCCCGTCACGAGTCGCGTGAGCCGCGCAAGATCGGCCGCATCGACGATGTGGTGATGAAGCGCCACCGGCAACGTCGCGAGCCACCGGGCAGCCGCTCCCGCAACGGGCGATGAGGGATGCAGCAGCGCCAGTTCGACATGCGCACCGCTTCGCGCCGCGGCGTCGGCAACGCTTTGTGGCCAGCGCCGCTCGCTTGCGTCGGCGCGTGCCAACGCCAGGATCATGTCCGCTTGCCGGCAACACTGGCGGGTCCAGCCGGAATCGGCCGGGTCGGCCACGTAGACCACGTAATCGTTCGATTCCTCGAGCCGGCTGAACCAATCCGACGTGTGCATGCCCGCCCGCACGTCCCACACCAGCTCGGCCCGGCCCGAGCGTCCAAGTTCCTCCACCCAGCGCGCGGCGAACTCGATCGCGTCGACCTCCTCGCTGTTGGGAACCAGCGTGAATACGCGGGCGTGCGAGGCCCGGCGTGAAGCGCAATTGCTGCGCCGTAAGCGGCGTGCGCTCAACTTCGCGATGGCGAGCGCGAATTCGCCTGAGATCGATGCCACGGCATCAAGTATTTCTGGGGGCAGCAACAGGACTTCCGAATCGCGCAGCGCAATCACCGTCGCGCTGCGCGGCTCACCGAGCAGCCAGCCAGCCTCGCCGACCAATTCGCCGCGCTCGATTTCGGCCGCAAACGCGGCGTGGCCGGGCACCCGCACGCCGAGCCGGCCGCTCGCGAGAAGATATACTCCTTCCGATGCAGAACCGGATTCGAACAACACGCTGCCGGCTGGGACCGAGAACTGAACGGCGCCGGCGGCGAGCGTCTGGAGCACCACCGAGGGCACGTCTCGAAGATCGGCGCTCCCCTCGAGGCACTCGATCGAGCGGCGCAGCTCCTGCCGCGCGTCCGGTAGTTCTTCCTCCAGAGCCATGCACGTTGTAACGGCCGCGAGGCCGTCATTCTTTAACATTAATGAGGCGAGGTAGGGTGTTATGTCGCTGACGGTGGTGTTCTCGCATGGCAAGGAGAGCGGGCCGTGGGGCCGCAAAATCAGTGCAATGGCGGCCCTGGCGCGCGATTTGGGCCTGGGGGTCGAGTCCGTAGACTATCGCGGGATCGACGATCCCATGGCCCGAGTGGAGAAGCTCGTCGCGGTCGCAACCCAGATTCGCCAACCCCTCGTCCTGGTGGGTTCAAGCATGGGCGGGCATGTATCTGCCGCGGCTTGCGCCAGGTTGACGCCCCGCGGCGTCTTTCTGCTGGCACCGGCCTTCTACATGCCGGGCTTCGAGTCCTACACCCCGCAAGATGTGCCGTGCCCCACTGTCATCGTGCACGGGTGGCACGATGCCATCGTGCCGGTCGACAACAGCATCCGCTGGGCGCGCGAGCATTATGCCGCGTTGCATGTGCTGAATTCCGATCACCGGTTGGAGGACCGCATCGAAGCGGTTTGCGCGCTCCTGAAATCCTTCCTCGCAGAACTCGAGCGCGGGGGACTCTAGTGCGGCGGAGTCTGATGCGGGGAAGCGGGCGGCGCGGCAATGTCCGGGGGCGGTGCATCGGTCGGCGGAGCATCCGGCGGCGATGAGTCCCGCACCGGCTGCTCGAGCTTGGCCTGAGCGAGCTCGCGCAGGCTCTCGCCGAGCCTCTCACCGGTGCGCTTCCCCATGGCGTCGAACCCGGCTCCCATGGAAGCATTGTAGGCGGTTACATACCGTACTCCGGCCGGCGATTCCAGGAACGACAGCAGGCGTTTGAGCTCGGAATCGCTCAGGTCGCGGTAGGAATAGGCCAGGAAGCGGCGCATGGGCACACGCATGCTCTCTTCCAGTTCCGCGCGACCCGCGTCGCCCGATTTCTTGGCGCGCTCGGCGATGCTGTTCTGATCCAAACCGGAGCCGATGGCCGTGCCGACGGCCACGGCCTGTCCCATGCTCAAGAACACATCCACCGTGGATTCCGACGATCTCGCGGCCTTCTCGAGCTTCTCGACCACCGCGTCGCGCTTTGGCGTCGACGGCGCAGAAATCGCCCCGTCCATGACCTTTTCGATGGCCTCCTGGCCCATGGCCGCGGACGCCACATCGTCCGCCACCATCCGCTTCCCCAAATCACTCGACAGAAACGCCTCTGTCTTGGCGACGGTACCGGGGTCCAAATTTTGCGCGAGCGCGCTCAGCGCCGGTGCTTCGAACACATCGATGCGAAAACCGCGCTCAGCGGCGGCCGTGACGGCCGCGAGCTGCTCGTTGGAGAGCTTGGCGGAGGAGTCCTTCTCGAACATCTGGCGGACCTGGCCCGGCATCGTGCCCAACGAAGCTCGCACTTGTGCGCGAACCTGCGCCGCCTGATAGATCGTCGCCGCGGTATCGATGTCGACTCCCGCACCGGCCGCCCGGATCACTCCTGCGAACGCGAACCCGCCGATGACCATGAGCGCCGCGGCTCTAAGCACCATTCCTCTACTCCGAGTGACTGTTCGTACCGGGGAATTGTACACTCATCGACTCCGCGGGCCGGGTTACGAGGTTGCATATGGGCATGCTCGATGCTTCGACTATGTTGCTGGCGGTTTTGTTCATTCAGGGGTGCTCCTCGGCTGTTCAGCCGCCCGATGTGTCTCCGGCGCCGCCCGTGAATACCGTTTTCGATCCGCTGACTCAGGACCTGCAAAAGGCGCGCGATGTCCAGAAAACCGTCGACGAGCAGGCTGAGCGGACCCGAAATGACATAAACTCCCAAGAGCGCGGCGATTCCCCGCAATAAGCGCGTAAAACCGCGAGCAACCTCATGAGTCCCGTACGTGGCGTCGCAGGAGCCTGGCGCTGGGCCGTGCGCAAGACTCTGGGTTTGTGGGTCAAAGTGACCATTAAACCCGACGATATTGCCGAAACCCTCGCAGCCCGCGCGCGGCCGCTGTGCTACGTGCTCGAGAACGAGAGCCGTGCCGACTTCGCGGTGCTCGATATCGCGTGCGCGAAGCTGAATATGCCGCGCCCGGACCGATGCTTCGCCCTGGCACGTCAGAGCGCACTGTTGGGCAGGCGCAGCCGTTCGCGTGCTCCGCGGTATCTCGTGCAAATGGTGGACGCCGCGGCGGTGGATTCCGATTTCGACGCGGACCTCGTGCCGGTGTCCATTTTTTGGGGAAGAGCTCCGCACAAAGAACAAAGCCTTTGGCGTTTGTTGTTCGCCGAGAACTGGGTGCTGGTCGGGCGCTTTCGTAAGATGCTCAACGTGCTCGTCAACGGCCGCAACACCGTGGTGTACTTCGGCGAGCCCGTGGCGCTCAAGGAGGCCATTGGCGACTTTCCTCCGACGCGCGCGGTGCGGCGGTTGCTGCGCTCCTTTCGCGGCATCTTCCGGGCGCAGCGAGCGTCCACCATCGGGCCCGATCTTTCGCACCGGCGAACCATGGTCGCCCA
This sequence comes from Steroidobacteraceae bacterium, assembly GCA_050012215.1. Lineage (GTDB taxonomy): Bacteria > Pseudomonadota > Gammaproteobacteria > Steroidobacterales > Steroidobacteraceae > Bog-1198. The sequence goes on along the minus strand of JBEKHO010000008.1, from coordinate 3,885 downwards.
CATCCTGCGCACCCAGGCCGTACGTCATGCGGTGCGCCGGGAAATGCAGGCGCGCCGGGAAATGGCGGCGGCGGCCCGCGGCCGCGGGCGGGCGGCCTTGAGGCGCAGGGCGGGGCGTCGCGCGGTGTTGTTGACCGCCCGGCAATACGCCATGGAGATCGCGGCGAATTATTCCCAGCCCTTCATCACCTTCATGGCCTCGGTCCTCAAACGCCTCTGGACGTGGCTTTACGACGGCGTGGAATTCGAGCATGTGGAGAAGCTCCAGGAAATCGGCGACGGCACCGAAATCATCTACGTGCCCTGCCACCGCAGCCACATGGATTATCTGCTGCTCTCCTACGTGATTTATCTCAAGGGCTTCGCCGTGCCGCACGTCGCCGCCGGCGTAAATCTCAACCTGCCCGTGATCGGACGATTCCTGCGCAAGGGCGGCGCGTTCTTTTTGAGACGCAGCTTCAAGGGGCACCCGCTTTACGCCGCCGTGTTCACCAAGTACCTCGGATTCATGATGGAGCGCGGCCATCCGCTCGAATATTTCGTCGAGGGAGGCCGCAGCCGAACCGGGCGACTGCTGTGGCCGCGGACCGGCATGCTGTCGATGACGGTGCGCAGCTATCTCAATGAGCCGAAGCGGCCGGTGGTGTTCATGCCGGTTTATTTCGGCTACGAGCGGATCGCCGAGGGGCGCACTTACATCGGCGAGCTGTCAGGCCGTCCGAAGGAAAAGGAAAGCGTCATTGGTGTGATCAAGTCGCTGCCGTCCGTGCTTCGCAGCAAATTCGGCAAAGTGCACGTCAATCTCGGCGAGCCCATCGTGCTCGACGATTTGCTGGACGCGTACAACCCTAGTTGGCGCGGCACCCCATCGGGCGCCCTGCCCGGCGCTCTGAAGGATGCGTCGCCGCCCGGTTGGATTGCCGAGCTGATCGATGACCTCGCTTTCCGAGTAGTCAGCGGCATCAATGCCGCCGCTGCCGTGACGCCGATCAACTTGGTGTCCATGGCGGTGCTCGCGATGCCTCGACAGGCGCTGCTCGAGGCCGACCTCAAGCGACAACTCGATCTGTACCAGCGGCTGCTCCGCGATGCCCCGTACGCGCCGCTGGTCACCGTCACGACGATGAGCGCGGACCAGATGATGCGCTACGCGGAGTCGATGGGTATGTTGGAACGCCAACCGCATCCGTTGGGCGACATCATGCGCATGACCGCCGAACGGGCGGTGCTCGCCACCTATTTTCGCAACAATATTCTGCATCTGTTCGCAATGCCGTCGCTCCTCGCGTGCTGCTTCGTCGGCAATGCGCGGATGCGTACCGAGGACATCAAGCGCCTCGCCTGGCGGGTCTATCCCTACATCCGCGCGGAGCTTGCGCTGCGCTGGCCCGAGGATGAGATCGGCGCGGTCACCGACTCGCTCCTCGACGCGCTGGCCCGCTCGGGTCTGCTTCAGCCGAACGAGGACCGCAGCGAGTGGCGGCGTCCCGCTCCGACCTCACTCGAGGCGATACAGCTATCGCTGCTCGCGGAGTCCACGATTCAGACCCTCGAGCGCTATTACCTCGCGATTGCGGTGCTGCTGCGGGCCGGTTCGGCGAACATCACCCACGAGGCGCTCGAGGAGCGCTGCCACCTGATGGCGCAGCGCATGTCGATGTTGTATGGCCTCGATTCGCCCGAGTTCTTCGACAAGAGCTTGTTCAGGAACTTCATCGAGCTTCTCGGGCGCCGCGAGGTCATCACGACCGCGGAAAACGGCACGCTCGTGTTCGGGGAGCCGTTGCTCGGCGTCGCGGCCGACGCCCAGCTGGTGCTCTCCGAGCAGTTGAGGCACGACATCCTGCAGGCAACGCTCGGGCAGTAAGCCTAGTCCCAACTCCCGCCGCGTCCCCGTTTGGTGCTCGAGCGCTTCTTCTTCGAGTCGATGCGCCGCTCCTTGGAAGCCCGTGTCGGGCGCGTCTTCTTGCGGATCTTGGGCTCGATCAAGGCCGCCCGCACCAGATCGGCCAGCCGCTCGAGTGCGGAGCGACGGTTTTGCTCCTGACTCCGTTCATCGCGGGCGCTGATCAGGATGGTGCCGTCGTCGACCAACCGCTGTCCCGCCATGCGGCGCAGGCGATGCTTGGCGGAGGCGGAAATGCTCGTGTTTCGATGCAGCAAGAACCGCAGCTGCACGGCGCTCGATACCTTGTTGACGTTTTGGCCGCCGGGACCGGAAGAGCGGATGAATTTCCACTCCAGCTCTTCGTCGGGAATCGCTACGTGCTCCGAGATGGCGAGCGGCACGGCGGCCCCGTCAATCGAGCTCGTTGCGCGAATCGATGATGCGGATCTCGCGCTGGGCCACCGGGATGGTGATGTTGTTCTCCTTGAACAAGGCCCAGATGGTGCGGTTGACCTCGGAGCGAACGTTGTTCACCCCCTCCTGGGGATCCGAGATCCAGAAGCGCAGCTCCAGCTCGATGCCGTGGTCGCCGAATTGCATCAGCCGCGATACCGGCGCAGGATCGCGCAATACCCGTCTTTGTCCGTCGCAAGCCGCCAGTAAAACCTGCAGCGCGAGCTCCGGGTCGTCGTTGTAACTGATCCGGATCGGCAGCTTCAATCGGATCTTGGGATCGGTGTAGCTCCAGTTGATCACGGCGTTCGAGATCAGTTGCTGATTCGGCACCAGCATCTCGATGCCATCACGGTCGCGGACCACCACGTATCGGCCTCGCAGCTCCTGGACCCAGCCAAAATTCTCCGTACTGGTGCCGCTTTGTCCCGACAGGCTGATGACGTCGCCCGGTTTGATGGATCGATCCATCAGCAGCACGAATCCGGAGACGAAGTTGGAGGCTATCGACTGCAGGCCGAAACCGAGCCCCAGGCCGATGGCGCCCGTCAGCACCGTCAACGCGGTCAGATCGACGCCCGCCGTATTCAGGCCGACCAGTATGCTCAGCCCGATCAGGAAGGCGTTGGCGAACTTGGCGAGCCCGATGCGCGTCGACGGTGCGATGCTCGACAGCCGCTTCAGGCGGCGGTCGAGCCAGCGGCTCAGCCAGGCGGCGACCAGCACGAACAAGGTGAGCGTGAACAGGAGCTTCATCACCGACCACACCGTCACGCGGCTCTTGCCGGAGGCGATGCCGATGCTGTCGAGCCCGGTGATGATGGGATCCAGCCACCCCAGGTAATCGGCGGCGAACGCGAGCCAGATCGCGAAGGTCAGCCGAGTCTCGAGGTGTTGCAGCCAGGACTTGTTGCCCAGGCTGATCGCGAACAGAAGCACGGCGACTCGGATCACGACGAACGCGCCGACCAGCCGCACCGCGGCGTCCAGGATGGTCACATCGAAGTGCGCCGCATCGAGTATGCCGCGAGACAGAAGCACGAAGCCGAGAGCGGCCAACGCCGGAAGCGCGACGAACACGACGTGCGCGAGAATATCGCCGCTCCAGAAAGCCGCCGGTTGGGCCTGCCGCGGCGGCTGCCGGTCGCGCAACAGCACGGCCGCGAGCCATCCCAACGAGATGCATACGCCGATGGCCGCGCCTTCCGTCAGCACGTTGCGCGTGAACAGAATGTCGAGGAAGGCCTGAAGATGCCGCCAGATCTCCTCGATCATGCGTTCAGGTCCGGTATCAGCTGGCTCTCGAGCCGCGCGATCTGATCCTTGAGCATGAGTTTGCGTTTCTTCAGGCGCTTCATCTGCAGCTCATCGACCTTGAAGTCGAGCGAGAGCCGGGAAATCACGTCGTCCAGGTCCCGGTGCTCGATTCGAAGTTGACGCAGCCGCTCAATGTTCTTGAATAAGTCGGTATTGACTTTGTTTTCTTCGTCGCTCACGAGGTCGCTGCTTCTTATGCTTCAAGGATTCCGGTGGCGCCACAGCGG
>JBEKHO010000007.1:0-152116 GCA_050012215.1 Steroidobacteraceae bacterium | reverse complement strand
GGAAGATTTTGGGTCAAATCGCCGTTGTTGACCAAGGCGTCGAGTTTGACCTTGATGTCCTGCTGCTTGCCGTTGACTATGCGCGAGATTCGCGCTCGATTGCCTGCCGCAAACTGCGTCATGCCCTTGGCACTGAGCAGCGCCTCGAGCACCGTCATCCCTTCGTGATAGGGCATGGCCTGGGGATCTTTCACTTGACCGATCACTTTCACCTGGCTGTAGACGCTGAGCGCCGTGAGCACCTCGACATTCACCTTGGGCGTCTTGACGTACTTGCTCAATGCGACCTCGATGTCGCGCGCCAATTGCGAGGGCGTTTTCCCGACCGCCACCATGTCTTCGACCAGCGGCGTCGATATCTTGCCGTCGGGTCGCACGGGGACCGTCACCGACAATTGATCGTTTTCGAACACGAAGATATGCAGGCTGTCGCCTGGACCGATCCGGTAATCGGCAGACACGGCGCGGGTCGTAGCCTCCTGGGCCGCGGCCGACACGCTATGGAAGGTTGACAGCAAGCCTAACCCAACGACCGCGGCGGTAATCCAGAAGGTTCGAACTTTCAACGAGTTGACGGCGGTCACGGCGACGATGTTACCTCGCGGCAATGGCGGCCGCCTCTCTCTAATTCGGTTCGAATTCTAGCCTGCGACCAGATTTGAAGCCACGTAAAGAGTCGCACTTATGTAAATTCCCGCCCACAAATGTACCTTATTGCCGACAATTGCGAGAGGTGGGTCGCCTATAATGTAATCTGCAGATGATCGCCATAAGAAAAACACTGGAAATCAGGTTGTCGTTGGCGATATTTTGCCTGAGCACGGCGGCGCTACTCTGCGGCTGCGGCGGCATGGGAGACGGAAACTCGCCCACTGGCACCACCTCCTCAACGAGCTCATCTTCGCCCGGGTCGTCAACACAGGCCGCGGTGCCCTCGGTCAGGGTCTCGGGCACGCCACCCGCCAGTGTGGTCGCCGGCAATGCCTACGTATTCCAGCCGACGGTCGTGACCACCGGCGGAACGGCGGCCTTCTCGGCCACCGGCCTGCCGGGCTGGGCGACCATCAATACGAGCAGCGGCGAGATCTCCGGGACGCCCGCGAGCAGCGATGTGGGCACCACAGGCAACATCGTCATCAGCGCCGCCGACGGTAGCGCGACCGCTTCCCTGCCCGCCTTCCAGATCATGGTGACGGCCGCCTCGATCACACTCGCCACGGGATCCGCGTCTTTGTCTTGGACGGCTCCCACGCTGAACACGGACGGCAGCCCGGTCACCAATCTGGTGGGTTATCACATCTACTATGGAACGAGCGCGGGCGCGCTCACCTCCATGATCGACGTAGCGGCCGCCGCGACGACCGAGTACGAGATTTCCAATCTGACCAGCGGCACCTACTATTTCGTCGTCATGGCTTACAACTCGTGGGGATTTGAGAGCGCTGCCTCAAATCAGGCGTCCAAGACGATCTAGATCTCACATTTCAGTCGACCCGCCTCGTGACCCCCTAGGTTCGCTGGTAGGATCGGCGCGTGAAAAAAGCGAATGCGGCGATTCCCACCCTGGATCGGCCGATTCCAAACTCCTACTGGGCCATACCCGGGCAGCTCTTGGCCGGCGAGTACCCTTCGGGCGCAGCCGACGCGGTCGACGGGGGACGTCCGAGAGTGGTCAACCCAACCCGCTTGCAGCGGATGCTCCAGGCGGGCATCGATTGCTTCATCGATTTGACCGAAGAGGGCGAATTGCCGGGATACCACCGGCAGCTTCCGGACAACGTGGACCACCTGCGCTTCGGCATCGCCGATATGGGCGTGCCCTTCAACGTCTCTCAGACCAAAGCCCTGCTCGCCGCCGTTCGTGGCGCACTCGCCCAAGAACGACGCGTCTACGTGCATTGCCGAGCCGGCATCGGACGGACCGGGCTCGTCATCGGATGTTTCTTGGCGGAGCAAGAAGCAAGCGGCAGGAAGGGAGTCGCCCTACTGAACCGGCTGTGGCGGCAGCAATGCGCGCGGGCGCAAACCTGGCCCACGGTCCCCCAAACCGTCGAGCAGACCGACTACATTCGCCGTTGGCTGACGCTCCGCGGCCTCCCCCCAGACCCAGACCGAGATAAATAATGCCGTCCGCTGCCTCAGATTTGGTTCCCGTACCCGAGGGCGGGTGAGCTGATGGGCAGGCATGATTATGTCAAACCTTCAGTTGTCGACTGGTTCACACAATTGGCGCCCTGTGACTGTTGCCATTCGGAGACGCCCCGCCTATCATGAGTCATCGAAATGGAGAAGCCCGCCGTGCTGAAGAAAATTGGATTTTGCGCGTTGCTGATCGCTCTTTCAGGCGCGGCCTCTGCAAAGGATTCTTGCCAACCCAGCGGTTGGTTCTCCTTCTTCGAGCCAGCGTGCACGCCAGTCGGGCATCATGGCTCGCCTGTCACAGCCCCTGAAATCGACGCCTCCTCGGCGATATCGGCCCTGACATTGGTGCTTGGCGGTCTCGTCGTCATTCGCAGCCGTCGGAAGAATTCGGCGACGTAATACGATCTCGCCGCCGTCATGGCGGCGGCTTCCCCGGTGTTCCTCGCGACACCCACGTCCGTCGCGGACGCGCGTATTCGCGCTTACTCCGCCTAGCCATCCCGTCCGATAGCCTCACTCGCTTACAGCAGGGTCTCGCTCGCCACCGCCGACTGACCGCTCTGCACGTCGGCCGTCGTATAGGCGGTCACTGCGAAATACCACGTACCCGGGGAAAGATTGGAGAGCACGTAGGTCAGGACGCCCGAATTGGAGATCCGCACGGTCTCCGTCATCGCGTTCGCGCTCCTGCCGTAGTAAAGGTAATAGCCGGCGAGGTCGGTCAACGGCGTGCCGTCGGTATTTTCCGACGGCGCCATCCAGTTGAGGGTCACGCTGCCCGTGGCATTTTCAGTGACCGCGATTGGAAAGGCTGGCAACGAGGCGCTCGTCTTACCGTCGCTCACGCTGATGATGATGTTCGCGGACGTGCCCACATCGGCCGCTGTGGGAGTCCCCGACAGCTCGCCCGTCGCGCTGTTGAAGCTCGCCCAGCTCGGCGCGTTCTTGATGCTGAACGTGAGCGTGCCGCCGCTGGGATCCGTGCTCGTCGGCGTGAAGCTATAGGCATCGCCGGCGATGACGGAGGTCTGCGGTGAGCCGGAAATGGTCGGCGCGCCTGCGGGCGCCGCCTTCGTAACCACGATGCCGAACGCCGGCAGCGACGCACTCGAGCTCCCGTTGCTGACGCTGATGACGATGCTCGGATAGCTGCCGGTCTCTGCCGCCGTAGGGGTGCCGGACAAGTCACCGGTCGCCGTGTTGAAGCTCGCCCAGGTGGGACGATTGACAATCGAGAACTGCAGGCTCTCCCCTTGGGAAGCGCTCGAGGTCGGTTGGAAGTTATAAGCCTGTCCCTCGACCACCGACGTCGCCGGTGTGCCGCCGATGAGCGGTGCTCCCGGCGCGCCAGATCCCGTCACCGTGATCGTGAACGCCGGCAGCGACGTGCTCAACGATCCGTCGCTCGCGGTGATGACGATGCCCGGGTATGCGCCTTCTTGCGCAGCGGTTGGGGTGCCGCTGAGCGCTCCGGTCGTCGCATTGAATCTCGCCCAACTCGGCGCATTCGCGATCGAGAACGTCAGCGTCTTGGATGCGGGATCGCTGGCGGTCGGCTGGAAGGCGTACGGCTGACCGGCGACGACCGTGGCCGGCGGCGTGCCGCCGACGACGGGTGCCCCGGGCACGACGGCCATTACCTGGATGGTAAACTCCGGCAGCGCGGCGGCTGTCGTGGTGCCATCCGTCACGAAGATGTCGATGTCGGTGTAGCTGCCGACTTGCGAGCTGTTCGGCGTGCCGGACAACTTTCCGGTTGCCGTGTCGAACGTCGCCCAGACCGGGCAGTTGAAGATGCCATAGGTGAGCGGTTGACCGGCCGCATCGCTCGCCTGAGGCTGAAACGTATAGCTCTGCCCTGCGCTCACGCTGGTACCGGGAACGCCAATGATGACGGGCGCGGCATTGAGGCTACCCGCCGCGGCGGGATTGACGCGAATGGTGAAGGGCCCCACCGACCCGGTGTTGCTGCCATTGCTGGCGATGATGGTGATGTCGCCCGTCAGTCCGACATCGTTGGTGCTGGGCGTACCGCTCAATGTACCGGTGCTGGCGTCGAAGCTCGCCCACGACGGTTGTCCTGCGATCGCGAAGGTGACGACGCCGCTGTTCGCGGGCACGGTCGGCTGGTAGTTGTAATTGACGCCGACCGTGGCGCTGCTCGCGGGCACACCGTGCAGCGTGATCGGTGAGGCAGTGACGGTGATGCCGCTGCCCGAGGAGACGGCACTCGTCGATGCACCTTGTGAGGAACTCGAGCCGGCGATGCCGTTGCCTGAGCATGCGGCCAGGGTTGCTGCCAGGAGGAACCCAACCAGGATCCGGTACGCCATCTTATGTTAACCCCGCTCAGTCAATCCGGTGCGACGGACTTGGCGTCGCAAAACATCCGAGACTGAAAGGGGGATTAACGACGGCGCGCACGTGCGCGACCACCGGCAACCCCGCTATCTAGGGTTCGAGAACCCAGGAGACCGGAGGCTTTGCGTCCCCGCCTTTCGACGGGTTTGCCAAATCGACGCATTGAGTTAACTGCGGGCTGCTTGGCGCCGCAACTGTCGCAAGTGCCCGACAGCGCGCGGCGCGCAACCGTGCACACGTCACAGAATCAGCTTCTTTTCACGCTCAACGTCGCCGTGCTCAGCGTGCGCTTGAAGTGATCGCGCTCGCGGTAGATTTTCAACCGCACGCGGCTGCGATCGAGCTGGGTCGCATCGACCGCGTAGTGCGCGAGGCCGTATCGATCGCGCACCGGCAAATCCACGCCCACGAAATTCAGTGCGTTGGTGAAGGCGGGAATGTACGGCCGGTAGTCGGGTACGCATTTGCGCACCTCGGGATTGTGAGTTCCGTCGGGCCCGTACAGCGTCGCGCTGTAGCAGAACGGTGTGCGTCCGATTTGCAGGCAGCGCACCGAAATACTGTCCCCCTCGAGCCGCGATTCGCACAAGCCGATCTCGGCGGAGCGGAATGCGCCATCGATGGCGGGGATTTCGTGCTCGGATAGAAGCCTCATGAGGGTCAATGAATATTCCAGGCGCAAGCGCACGCTGCGCGCGTCCGGACCGACGGCAGCGGCCGGCACCCGCACCGTGAGGGGCACCGAGCCCGGGCTGCGCTTCTCGCCATCGAGCGGAGCGTTCAAGGAATTCGGCGACTCATCGATGTCTGCACCACGATACAGAATCCGTCCCTTGTCCCCTGTGAGCTCGACTTCGGAGCGATCGACCAGGAGCAGCTCATCGTCCGCCACGCCGCTGATGCGCACCGGCACCTCGAACACATAAGGCCGCGCTGCTTGCGCGCGGCGCTGCAGATACGCGGTGGCCTGATCCAAGTCCCCGTGCAGCAGCGCCTGGGTCGCGCGGCGGGCCGCCGCCGGCGCGCGCGCGGATTCCAGTTCTCCCCCGGCCGGCGCTGCGGGATCTCCCGCGTACTCGAGGGTCACAGCGGAATCCGGCAGCGAACCGCCGAGCACGCGCTGCAGGGAAAAGGCTGCATTCCACGGCAGCTGCGCGAACACCAGCGCGATGACGCCGGCTACGGCAAGGGCGCGCGACAGCCCGGTACGCCGTCTGAAATACTGCAAATACAGTACGAGCGCGGCGCCCAGCAGAATTCCGAGGTGCTGCAGCAGGTGTTCGAGCCACACGAGACCGCTGTCGCAAGTCGGGCAGCGGCTCGCGCCCAACAGCAGCGCACTCACGCCCGAAATGAGCGCGTACACGACGAACAGGATGGCACCCCAGAGGGTGAGCTCGGTCATGTTGCGCGTCGTCGCAGCCAGTGCGAGGAGCGGCAGCATGAGACAACCGAACACGTACAGTTCCTTGTAAGCCATGACTTGCGTGGCGACGGCGACGGGGAATCCGAGCACCAAGGCATGCGCGAGATTGAGTGCAAACATGGGCGCGCACAGAAAAAGCAGCACGAACAACAGCTTTGCCGCGAGCAGGTCGCGCCGTTTCAGCGGGCGAATCAGCCAATCCTGGTCGACCCCCGGAATTGCGTCTTGCTGCACGAGCGCCACCGTGAGTGCGGCGATGCCGAGAAACCAGGCGAGGGTGAGCGGGTGCAGGAGCTCGGCGGCGGCGGGACTGTCGCCGAACAGCCCCACACTGAAAATCGCCCACTCCAACGCCGCTTGAATGGCGGTGACCAATACCACCATCGGCCAGAGCAAAATCCAATCTTTTTTGAGGATGCGTAGAATCATCCGCCGCGCCCTGCGGGGCTTTGGCGCCGGGCCATTGCGGCGGCGCCGACCATGGCGACAAATATCCGGCGCAAGGACACTCGTTCCAAGCCCTTGTCGCCAGCGCTGCGCAAAAGCGGCAGCGCATGCTCGCCGAGCGCCGCGACTGTTCCTTGAAACAGCAATCGGCCCTCGTGCAGGAACGCCACATGGGTCGCGAAGCGCTCGACTTCGTCCAATTCATGCGATGAAATGAGAATGGACATGCGCCCTGCCTGCTGCAGGAATCCGCCGATGATCTCATCGCGTGCCAGGGCATCGAGGCCGCTCAGCGGCTCATCGAGCACGAGCAGCTTCGGCCGGAACGGCAACGCGCAAGCGAGCGCCATCTTCAGGCGCATCCCGTGCGAGAGCTCGCCGATCTTGCGCTTCGGCGGCAAGCGCAGCTGTTCGCGCAGAGACTCCTCCAAATCTCGGTCCCACGTCGCGTAGGCGGCGCGCACATACTCGAAGAATTGCCTGACTTCGAGGCGCGCGGGAAGCGACTGATTCTCCGACACGTAGCCGATCTGCGCGAGCTCGGCCGGACCGATTGCGCTCGATTCGACCCCCAGAATCCGCACCGTGCCGGAGCTGGCCGATAGGATGTTGAGAAGAATCTTGATGGCGGTGGTCTTGCCGGCACCGCTCGCACCCAGGAGCGCGAACACGCTGCCCGCCGGCACCGATAGGCTGAGTCCCTGCAGAGCGGCGAATGGGCCGTATGCTTTGGAGACTTCCTGCATCTCGATCACGGCGGGCGCGGCGAGCTCGCGCGGCGCCTCGGCGCTAGGCTGCGGTGGCGATCTCATCAGCCTCCGCGGCTTCACTGAAGCTTTCTTTCGGCTCACCCAAAATCATCATGCGATACCAGACCTCGGAATTGATCAGCAGCCACAACCGATTGCCGTGATCCACCCGGCCGCTCATATGCTCCTCGAGCAGGGCTTCGATGGGCGCGCGCGCCAGCACGCCCGCCTTGACCAGCTCGGAATCGTGCAGATATCGACCGTACAACTGCCGATATTCGTCCCTCAAGATATATGGCAGCGCGGAGGAAAAGCCTTGCTTGGATCGCGTCAGAATTTCCGCGGGCAGGTAGCGCGCGGCGAGCTTGCGCTGTATGTAGCGCAGGCTTCGGCCTCGCACCTTCATGTTCGAGGGCAGCCGCGCGGCGAACTCCGCGAGGCGGTGATCCATGAAGGGACTGCGCGCCTCGAGGCCGTGCGCCATGGTCATGCGATCGCTGATCATGACGGGATGATCCGGCAGCCGGATCTTGCTGTCCGCGTACAGCATGCGATCCACCGCGTCCCCCGCCACGGCGTCGAACGGCGCTTTCAGCGCGAGCTCGGCATCGAAGTTCTTAAGCTGCGCGCGGCTCGACTCGGTGAACAGATGATCCCGGCGCACGGCATCGAAATAGAAGTACGACAGGCTGGCGGCGTAGCGCTCGGCGCCCTCGAGGAACGAGAGGCGATGCAGCCAGCGCAGCTGATGGCCCACGCTCTTGTACCAACCCGATGCCGGCAGCAGCGTGAGCGCGGGGCCGAGCACCTGGCTGCGAAGCACTGCCGGGAGTTTCCCGTAGTAGCTCGCGTACAGATTGCCGTAGTAGCGATCGTAGCCGCCGAACAGCTCGTCCCCGCCGTCCCCGCCGATCACCACCTTGACCGTTTTGCGCGCAAATTGGGCCACTTGGTAGGCGCACAGCGACAGCGGATCGGACGGTTCGTCCAGGTGCCAGACGAGATCGGGCAGGATTTGCTTCAGGCTCGGCCGTATGGTCAGTTCGTGATGCTCGGTGCCGTAGCGCATCGCCACGGTGCGCGCATGCGGCGCCTCATCGAATTGCTTGTACGGCAAACCGATGGTGAAGGTCGGCAGGTCCTTCACGCCGAGCCGCTTCACCAGCATCGCGACGAGCAAGCTCGAGTCCAGGCCGCCGCTCAAAAATGCCCCCACCCGTACGTCGCTCACCATGTGCAGCCGCAGCGACTCGACGATGTGTTCGTCGAGCTCGTCGATCAGTTGTTCCTCGCTCTTCTCGGTCTTCGGTTGATACGTGAGGTCCCAATACGGACGCACCACCGGCTCGCGGCCACGCTCGAGCACGAGGGAATGCCCCGGCGGGAGCTTGTGGATGTCCTGAAACATGGTGAGCGGCGGTGCGATGATGCGCAGCGCGAGGTATTGGGCGAGCGCTTCGAGATTCATCTGCCGCAAGCTCGGATCGAGCGCGAGCAGCGCCTTGATCTCGGAGCCGAACGCAAAGCGATCCGACTGGGCCACATAGAAGAAGGGCTTTTGCCCCAGATGGTCGCGGGCGGCGAGCAGGCGCTGCTTGCGCGCGTCCCACAGGGCAAACGCGAACATCCCGCGCAGATGCTCGAGCAACCGATCGCCGTATGCCTCGTACAAGCCGATGATGACTTCGCAATCGCTGTGCGTGACGAATCGATGACCGCGCGCCTCGAGCTTCGCGCGCAACTCGACGTAATTGTAGATTTCGCCATTGCAGACGAGCCAGATCGTCCCCTCGGCGTTGCGCAGCGGTTGGCGGCCCCCGGCGAGGTCTATGATCGAGAGTCGACGGTGCCCGAGCGCCGCGGTCCCGTCGGTGTAGATGCCCTCGCCGTCCGGACCGCGGTGCACCAGCGAGTGCAGCATGGCGGCGATATCGGCTCCATTTGGATCGAGCTTCCCGACGATTCCAACAATACCGCACATTAGGCTGCTCCTCGATGCGCCGCGAATCCGCGCACGGCTTCCTCGAACACTGTCTCATAGCGCTTCGCGCAGGTGTCGATGAAGAACTCCTCCACCAGGCGGCGGTTGCGCTCCGCCATCCTGCGCCGCTCCTCGGGTCGATCGTATAGATTCCGGATCGCCTGCGTAAACAGGCCGAGATCATTCAGCGGCAGGACGTAGCCCGTTTCACCATTCACCAGGAAATCCGTCTGCCCTCCGTGATCGTAGCAAACGACCGGCAAACCAAACGCCATGGCCTCGAGAAACACCAGCCCGAACCCCTCATGCTGGCTCGCCGAGACGAAGATATCGGCGACGCTCAACACCTGGTACTTCTTCTCATCCGAGACCTGTCCAAGCCAATGCACCCGCTCGGCCACCCCTGCCTCGGCGGCCGCACGTCGCACCGCAGCGGCATCGGGGCCGTCGCCGATGATGACCAGATGCACCGCCGCCCGCTGCCCGGCGGTGAGCGCTTGAACCAGCTGAGTCGTCGCCTTGCGGGGCACCACGCGGCCGACCGTCACCATGAGGAATGCATCCTCGGGCAGACCGAGCGCGCGGCGTTGCGCGGGGTCGAGGGCCGGAGGCCGGTCGATGCCGAGCGGAATCAGCTGTGCGTCGCGCTGCACCTGATAGATATCCCTGACATTTTGCAGCGTATTACGCGACTGTCCGACCAGGGCATCCGCGCGCATCAATAGATAGCGGATCGGCCGGCGCAACCAGGCGTGGCGGTGGGGCGAGCTTGCCTTGCTGGGATCGTAGAGGTCCCCGCCGTGCACGGAGAGCACGTTCGGTACCCGATGCAGGCGCGCGAGGAAATCTCCCAGCGGTCCGCTCGGCACCACGAAATGCGTGTTGATCACGTCGAACCCGGCGCCGCGCCCGAGGCGCATGCCGCGCAGCGCGCCCATCGGCAGGTAAGCGAGCATGGAGGGGAGATTCGCGGTGGCGAGCTCGCGCCTGAAAAACACCGGCGCGCGCACGATGCGGGCGCCCGCATCATCGCTCTCGGCCGGCAATCCGAGCGCGCCGGACGTGAGCACGGTGACGCTGTGGCGGCGCGCCAAGGCGCGCGCGAGGGCCGCCATGACCACGCCGCCGCCGCCGCCCAGGGGCGGATACTCGTAATTGCAAAATAAAATCTTCACGGCGGCCTACAGATAACCGCCGTCGCGATACCACTGCGCGGTCTGCGCCGCGCCCGTGCGGAAGGGAATGCTCGGGGTGAACCCGAGGAGGCTGCGCGCCTTCGCGGTCGAGAACAAAAACGATTTGCGAAAGAAATCCAAGCGCCGGCGGTGCAGTGGCGGAGAGATGCCGAAGGGCGGCAGGGTTCGCTCCATGATGACCGCCGCTGCAAGCAGCGGCCAGAGCGGCAGGCGCAGGCTCGGCGGGTGCCGGCCCAACGCGCCCGAGACCTGCTCGACCAGATCGCGCGTGGTCAATATCTCCTCGCCCGCCATGACAAAGGTCTCGCCGACCGCGGCCGGAGCCGTCGACGCGAGCAGCAAGCCCCGCACCAAATCGGTGACATGAATCGGCTGACGGCGGTTCAAGCCCGACCCGATCATGACGAAGCGTCCGCGGTTGAGCGCTCGAAACAGCTTCAGCAAGCGGAAGTCCCCCGGCCCGTAGGTCTCGGAAATCCGCACGATACTGGTCGGCAGCGCGTCGCGGTAGGAGATCACCAACTCCTCGGCTTTGAGCTTGCTGCGCCCGTACACATTGACCGGCCGCGGCGGGCTGTTCTCGTCCAACGCGTCGCCGCTCGCTTCGCCGTAAATACCGATGGTGCTGCCATAGACGAAGCGCTGCACCCCGGCCGCCCTGCAGGCCTCGATCAAAGTCCTGGTGCCGTTGACGTTCACATCGAAGAAATACTCATCTGGGACGTTCGATTCGTGCTGGGCCGCGGCCAGGTGAATCACGCTTCGACATCCCTCGGTGACCCGCCGCGCATAGGCCGGATCCTGCAGCGGACCTTGCTCGATGGTGATGCCGCGCCGCTCGAGTTCGCGGGCGCGGGCACGCTCGGGATCGGAATTCAATTGACCCGCGACGACCACGTCCTGACCTTGATCCCGTGCCGCGAGCGCAAGCCGCGATCCGATGAATCCCGTGCCCCCGGTCACCAGCATTTTCACGATTCAATGTCCTCCGGGTGGCATCGCCGGCGCGGCCGGAACAGCCGCCCGGTGTTGCCGCAGAATGCCGTCCGTGTCGGCAATCTCCGCGGCACGGCGCTCCTCGGACCAACCGCAGAGGCTTTGCATCGTGCGCGCCGCCTGCTCGACCGCCGGCATGCCGGGGTGGCTGCCCGAGCCGAGGCCGGTGCGCCGCAGAACCACATCCTGCAGGTGCACCGCCATCTCGCGCTCAACGGCGTGCGTCACCTCCGCCACGACGCTGTCGGTCTTGCCCAACCGCTCGGCCTGCGCCGGGGTTTGCGCAAGCGCGGCGAGCTCGCCGTAGCGGGTGCCGTAATTGCGCAGCCATGCTTCGCGCGTTGCCGTCGAGACGGTGCGGGTCGCGGGGTCGCGCGCCGCCTGCGCCTGCAGCGTCGTGAAATTCTCGATCTCCCCGCCCACCAGCGGCGTGCGGGCGGTCGGTGCGCTGGGCGGCGCCTGCGGCAGTTGCTCGAGCAGCATATCGAGCGCCCTGGCCGAATCGCCACGGGCGGTGGTATAGCGGATGCCGATCAAGGTCACGAGCCCCTCGATCCCGCGCTCGCGATGATCGATATAGCGCGACTCCTTGCCGAAGCTCAACTCGCCGGCGGCGGTCTTGCCGTCACCGAAAGGGACCAGGCCGCAATTGGCGTAGATCACGTCCTCGCGCCTGAGGGCCAAGGATGGGAAGGACGCATTCATTTCCGCCATCCAGGCCGCGAGTTCGGCCTCCTCGACGCGAGCCGTATCCGGACGCTCGGCAAACAATCGGTGCCACACCCCGATCAGGGTGCAGTCCCGCCAAGGCACGGCGAACAAATGACGTGCGGCGCGGCTCACCACGGCATCGCTGTCCTTGGCGAAGCCCGGCACGGCCAGCGCATAGGGTGATTTCGGCCGGCGGTTCACCAGGAAGCAGGCATCGCGTGAAAAATGACCGCGCTGACGCTCGCCGAAGTGTTTGGGATCCTCGAGCAGGTACTCGGCCCACGGTCCGGCGGCGTTCAGCACCAAATTCGCGCGCAGGTCGAACTCCTCGCCGCCCAATCGATCGCAGGCGCGCACGCCGCATACGCGCCGCCCGTTCCAGAGGAATCGCAGCGCCTGCACATAATTGGCGGCGGCCGCGCCCTTGCTCACCGCCGACGCCACGAAGGCGAGCACCAGCCGGGCGGTGTTGTACATCTGGCCATCCTCGAAAACCGCGCCGCCGGTGAGCGCAGGTGCCTCGAGTTCCGGAAACAATTCCAGGGTTTGATTGCGCGACACGAGACGGCCTCGCGCAATCCGCCGCGTGCGGTCGGCGATTCCGGCATTCTTGCCCAGGGTCAACAGATCGTAGGCGAGCATGCCGGCCGCGAGGAACGCCTTTCCCTGACGGCCGTGCCCGTAGGTGGGGATGAGGATGGGCAGCGGGTTCACCAGATGCGGTGCAATGCGCAGCAGCGCCGTCCGCTCGGCGCACGAGGAGCGCAGCCGGCGCACGTCGGCGTGCTGCAGGTAGCGGATGCCCCCATGAACCATCTTGAAACACTCGGCCGAGGCGCCGCCGCCGAAATCCGCCTGATCGATCAGCGCCACCTTCAAGCCCCGCAGCGCTGCATCCCAGGCCGCCGCGGCACCGAACGCGCCCGCGCCGATGACCAAGAGGTCGAACGGCCGCTCAGCCAAGCTCTTCAAATCGCGAATCATCGTTCAGGCAGTGCCAACGGCGCGTCTTTCAGGTGTTCTCGAACGCCTTCAAGGGATAGTGTTTGTCGATGGTATCCCGGCCCTTGACCAGCTTCACCTTGTCGTGCTGTTCGAGGTAGGAGACGCGAGGAACCTGCGGCGAGGGCTTCACATTCTGGTAGTCGATGTAGGAATCGAAATCGATCTTCTGGCCCAGGGCCACCTTCAGCTTGTTCTTGAGCACCCACAGCAACGGGCCCATCTTCGGGGCGCTGGGGATCACGGTCGAGCGCATCGCCGTGCGCGCGGTGGTGACCATCCAGCAGTTCTGCTCGCAGGCACGCACCTTGGCGATCGAATTCTTGGCGGTCTCGCTCGCCATGATCGTTTCCCAGCTCTCCCGGGCGAGATTTCCGATCGGCAAATCCTTGCGCACGTTGCAGGCCCAGACATCCGACCACGGATCGATGAAGGCGAAGCCGGTGCCGGCCACGCAGGGAATGAGGCGCGCATGGCCGAGAATTTTTTCGACCAATCCGAGATTGAGGTAGGCACGAAACCAGTTCTTGACCTTGCCGCTCTTGAGCATGACCGTGATCAGGCCCTCGACCTGACGCGCCACCTTGACCCGGTCGTAGAAGTAATTGTCGTTCTTGTAGAACTGCCAGGCATTGTGCAGGGTCGAGGTGGCCAGCTCGAACCCCTGCGCACGGGCGAATTCGTAGGTCCGTACCAGCTGATCCACATTCTCGTCCTGAATCACGAAAGCGAAACCGAGATCGCGGCCGCCCGCCTCCTGCAGCATCCGCAAGCCCCTGACTTTGGTCGCGTGGCCGTCCTCTTCCCCGCGAATGCGGTTGTTGGTCGACTCGTTGCCCTCCAGGCTGAAGCGCACCTTGATGTCGGGATATTTCTTGATGATGGGGACGAGCTTTTCCGGATGCAGACCGTTCGAGCTGATCTCCATGATGCGCGCCTTCGGATACAGCACATCGACGAGCGTCGCCAGGTCGCGGCGCAACGTCGGTTCGCCGCCCGAGAGGTTCAGATTGTCGAAGCCGCCTGGCAGCTTCGCGAGCGTCTCCGCAGTGACTTCCAATTTGGGTTCGGTCGGGTTTTTCCAGATGTAGCACATCTGGCAACGCGAATTGCAGCGAAACGTGGGAATAACGGTCAAATCCAAGAGAACACCCCTTCAATCGGCGCCGAAGAATAGTACAGATATTATCCCGTTCACGGACGACAGGCGCCCGCCCGGCCGGAATTGTGCAGAACTTCGATGCCTATCACACTGACAATCCGTTATGGCAAGTTGGTAGTGTGACGCGTGCACTCCCCAATAGCTACGCGATGTGTTCCTTTAACTCGCTTTGTGACTCCTACACGACTGTTAAATTCAGGCGACTTTTAAGTTAACTATGCCGCGGCTGCTGGCGATTAATAATTACTATTACCGGCGTGGCGGCTCCGAGGCCGTCTTCTTCGAGCACAACCGATTGTTCGAGCACGCCGGTTGGGAGGTGGTGCCTTTTTCCATGCATGACGCTGCCAATCTGCCCACGCCCTGGTCCAGCCATTTCGTCAGCGATACCGGCAGTGGTACCCGTTCTCCGATGGCCAAGCTCGCGCGGGCTGCCACCGCCATTTACTCCACCGAGGCGGCGCGTCGGCTGCGTGAAGTGATCGCGTTGGCCCGCCCCGACATCGCCCACGCGCACAACATCTACCATCATTTGTCGCCCTCCGTATTGGTCGAACTGCGCCGCCACGACATCCCGGCGGTGCTCACCCTGCATGATTTGAAACTGGCTTGTCCCGCTTACAAGATGTACACGCAGGGGGCGCTTTGCGAGCGCTGCCGCGGCGGTGCGCTGCGCAACGTCGTGCTCAATCGCTGCATCAAGAACTCGGCCGCCATGAGCGCGCTGGTATGGCTGGAATCGACCGTGCATCAGATGCTCGGCTTGTACCTGCGCAGCGTCACGCGGTTCGTCGTTCCCAGCCGGTTCTTCCTCGCAAAATTTGCCGAGTGGGGTATCGACACCAGCCGCTTCGTGCATATTCCAAACTCGGTCGCGGTCGATGCCCAGGCGGTCAACCAGTCGCCCGGCGACACGTTCGTCTATCTGGGGCGCCTGGTGCCTGAAAAAGGCGTGGCGACGCTGATCCGGGCAGCGGCGAAGGCCCGCATCCGCTTGCGAATCATCGGCACAGGGTCTGAGGAAGCCGCTTTGCGCAAGCTGGCGGCAGACCTCGGGGGCGACGTGGAATTCACCGGCTACTTGACCGGCCCCGCGCTGCGGGCCGCGCTGGAAGGCGCCCGCGCCGTGGTCGTACCGTCCGAATGGTATGAGAACGCGCCCATCAGCGTCATGGAGGCGAGTGCCCTCGGTCTCGCGGTCCTCGGTGCAGATATCGGCGGCATTCCGGAGTTGATTCGACCGGACGAGACGGGGTTCGTGTTTGCCAGCGGCAATGTCGACTCGCTCGCCGAGCTCCTTGCGCGCGTGCAGGGCCTTCCTGCAGCAGCCCTGCGGCGGTTGGGGATGGCGGGCCGGGAGTGGATGCGCGCGGACTTCAGCCACTCGGCCTACCGGGACCGGATGATGGAGCTATATACACAAATCGGCGTGCAACCCGTCAGCGCACGTTGAATAATAGGGTCAGGGGAGAGGGATCGAATGAAAGAACAACGAAGGGTCAGCGTGATCGCACTGGGGTTTCGCGGTATCCCGAACGTCCCGGGCGGCATCGAGGTGCATGCCTCCGAATTGTATCCGCGGTTGCAGGCGCTCGGTGCCGACGTGACCGTCATGGGCCGCAACCCCTATCGCCCCGCCGACTCGCCGGTGCAGTGGCGCGGGGTTTCCGTACGCTGGATCTCCTCGCCGCGGCTTCAGGGGGTCGAGGCGCTCGCACATACTTTTCTCGGTGTGCTCTATGCTGCGGTGCGGCGACCCGACGTCGTGCACATCCACGCGGTGGGTCCCTGGCTCATGGTGCCGCTGGCGAAACTCCTCGGACTGCGCGTGCTCGTGACTCATCACGGCGAGGATTATCTGCGCGAGAAATGGAATCGGCCAGCGCGCGCGGTGTTGCGCCTGGGCGAACGTTTGGGAATGCGCTTCGCGGACGGCCGCATCGTGATCTCAAACGCGCTCTTGGAGTTGGCGCGCGTCAAATATCATCGCGAAGCCACGTTGATTCCGAACGGTGTCAGCGAGCCGGCGCCGAACGAATCGCGGCTCGTGTTGGACCGCTACCGGCTTGAACCTCAGCGTTACGTCATTCAAGTGAGCCGGCTCGTCCCGGAGAAGCGCCAACTCGATTTGATCACGGCGTTCAAGGCGGCAAGACTCCCGGGATGGAAGCTGCTGCTGGTCGGCGGAGCTCAAGGGTCGCAGCGCTACGCCGATCTGGTACGCGAACAGATCGCGGATGATGACTCGATTCTCAACACGGGTTTTCTCACCTCCCCGGAGGTCCAGGAATTGTTGCGGCACGCCGGCATCTTTGCGCTGCCCTCCTCGCACGAGGGTTTGCCGATCTCGCTCTTGGAAGCCATGAAGCTCGGCACCCCGGTTCTTGCGAGCGATATCCCGGCGAATCGTGAAGTGCGGCTCGATGAGCACAGCTATTTCGGAGTCGGCGACACCGATACGCTCTGCCAGCGGCTGCGCGAACTCGCCGCGCTGGGCGATGAGGAGCGCCGTCTGCTTGGCGGACGGCTCACCAGCTTGTGCACCCGTTACGATTGGGATGTCATTGCAGAATCGACCATGAAGGAGGTCGAGCGCGTGGCCAGAGTGCCGGACGGTCTAGGTGCCGCCCTGTCAGGCACCTTCGGTGCGGTCCGTGAGCGCCGTGAGCCCGGCCGGTCCCGTGGGGAACGTGCGCCCGACGCGCCCGCAGTGAAGGTCGCGCCGTGAACCAGGGCATGGCTGCGCCAGTGTTCCCGACCAAAGGCCGTGGCGCGCCGCTCAATTTGACTTAATGTCTGACGGGCTTTGAACTGCATCACGGTTTATAATGATCGTGGCCGCGAAGGGGCGGCCTCACCCGAGGGCGAGTCGTTGTTTCCGAGGCTGCTCAAATCGCTGTTCCGCGGCCCGACGCCATCATCTGAACGGCTGCCCGAGAAGATACGCCACCACATCATCACCAATCCGTGGCACGCCGTTTCGGTCGTGCCCTGCCCGCGCGCGTGCGAGGCGGTACGAAACTTGGCTCGCATTCGCTTTCTTTCCAAGGAGGCGCCGGAGCTGCCGCTCGCCGACTGCGGCGCGAAAGGTTGCCACTGCCACTACCGACACCACCCGGATCGCCGTGCCTCGGCGAGGCGTGGCGAGGACTTCTTCGACGCGAGACCCTATTGGGCGGGGAAGGAGCGGCGCAGCACCCGCGGACGGCGCAATACCGACACGTGATCGGCGGGGGGACGGCCTCTATCGGCGGGACGAGGGGCTCTAGCGGTAGTAGTCGCGAAACCAATCGACGAAGTTGCGCACGCCGACCTCGACCGGCGTCGAGGGCTTGTATCCTACATCCTCGATCAGCTCGCGCACATCGGCGAACGTATCCGCCACATCGCCGGGCTGCATCGGCAACATGATCTGCTCTGCCTTGCGGCCGAGACACTCCTCCAATACCTCGATGTAACGCAGCAGATCGATCGGACGGTTGCTGCCGATATTGTAGAGCCGGTACGGGGCACGGCTGCTGCCGGGATCTGGATGGTCGCCGTCCCACTGCAGGCGAGGTTCCGGCACGCGATCCAGCACCCGCAAAACCCCCTCGACGATGTCGTCGATGTAGGTGAAGTCGCGCTTGTGATGACCGCGATTGAACACCTCGATGGGGCGCCCGTCGAGAATGGCGCGGGTGAACAGGAACAGCGCCATGTCGGGGCGGCCCCAGGGTCCGTATACGGTAAAGAAGCGCAAGCCCGTGGTCGGCAATCCGAACATGCTGGAATAGCTGTGGGCCATGAGCTCATTCGAGCGTTTGGTCGCGGCGTAGAGCGACACCGGATGGGAGGCGGGTTCGTGCACCGAGTACGGCAGCTTCGTGCTCGCTCCGTACACGGAGCTCGAGGACGCATACACGAGATGCGCAACCGCGTTGTGCCGGCAGCCTTCCAGCACATGCAACGTGCCGACGACGTTGCTCTGGATGTAGGTGTCCGGGTTCTTGAGCGAATAGCGCACCCCCGCCTGCGCACCCAAATGCACCACGCGGTCGAATCGCTCGCGGGCAAACAGCGCCGCCATTGCGGTGCGATCGGCGAGATCCAGGTGCTCGAAGCGGAACGAGTCGCGCGACTGCAGCCGGGCGAGCCGGGCCCTCTTCAGCGACACGTCGTAGTAATCGTTGAGATTATCGAGCCCAACGACCTGGTCAGCGCGATCGAGGAGGCGCTGTGCGGTCGCAGACCCAATGAAACCGGCTACGCCCGTTACGAGTACCTTCATGAGTGGCCGCGATTATACGACAACCCGCGTTCATCTCGGCACCCCCGACTGGTCCTACTATTTGACAATCGCTGGCTCGTGTCGCGATCCAGGTCCCAATTCGATGAGCTCAAAATGGGCTTTATCGTAATCGATGGCGCCTGTGCTAAATTGCCGCTCCTGGCTCCGCAAGTCGCAAGGTTGATGTTTGTCCGACCACAATAAACACGCAGGAAAGCCGTTCATGGAGGGGTCCCGATTATTGCCGAAACTCTCCGTCATCGTGCCTTTCTACAACGAGGAGGACAGCATCGAGCCCATGTATCGCGCCATCGTCGGGGCGGTCGAGCCGCTCGGGGTCTCCTTTGAAATGGTGTTTGTGGATGACGGCAGCCGCGACTCCACCGCCGTGCGCGGCGAGGAGATCGCGCGCCATGATCCGCGCGTTCGATTCGTCAAGTTCCGCCGCAACTACGGGCAAACCGCGGCAATGGCCGCGGGCATCGAATACGCCGGCGGCGAGATTTTAGTCACCATGGACGGCGATCTGCAGAACGATCCGGCGGACATCGGCCTGTTCCTCGCCAAGATGGCCGAAGGCTACGACATCGTGGTTGGCTGGCGGCATCGCCGCCAGGACAAGCTCGTGTCGCGTAGAATTCCCTCCAAGATCGCCAATTGGCTGATCGGAAAAGTCACCGGCGTGCCCATCAGGGACAACGGCTGCTCGCTCAAGGCGTTTCGGGGCTCGCTCATCAAGAACATTCCGCTGTACTCGGAAATGCATCGCTTCATCCCCGCGATGGCGTGGATCGCGGGACCGCGCATCGCCGAAATCAAGGTGCGCCATCATGCCCGCCAGTTCGGCCAATCGAAGTACGGGCTGTCCCGGATCTACAAGGTGCTACTCGATTTGATGGTCATCAAGACCATCACCTCGTTCACCTCGCGCCCATTGCTCTGGTTCAGCCTGATTTGCCTGCCCCTGATGCTCGTCGGCATGGCGGCGCTGATCGGCGGCCTGCTTGCGCCCTTTCCGGTGAACGGCCGCATGTCGTTGACGCTCGCCGGTTCCGGGATCATTTTCCTGATGGGCGCCGTGACGCTGATGGCGAGCGGGACGTTGGGCGAACTGGTCTATAAATTGGGCGACATGCGCCCCGAGGATTTCGCCCGCCTCACGAAACGAACATCTGCCGGAGGCTTCTCATGAGCTTGAGCAGCGCAGCGCCGACGGTTTCGGTGATCGTGCCGGTCGGTGCCAGAAAAACGCCGCTCGTCGATCTCTACGCCGAGTACAAGTCCGGGTTGGAGTCGCTCGGCATGCGGTACGAGGTGATCTTCGTCCTGGACGGTCCGCATCCACAATACGAAAGTGCGTTGCTGCAGCTCGTCGCGCGTGGGGAGCCCGTCTCGGTGGTCTCACTGACTCGCTACTTCGGCGAAGCGACCGCGCTGATGATCGGATTCGAGCATGCGACGGGCAGCATCATCCTCACGCTTCCTGCTTACCTGCAGGTGGAGGGACAGGAGATCGGCAAGCTGATCGCGGCGCTGGAGGGGGCCGATATCGCCATCGGTTACCGGGAACCGCGCGCCAGCAATTTGTTCCAAACTGCGCGGCGCCGGACCTTCCACGGGTTGCTCCGCTATGTGACACGGTTGCGCCTGCGCGACCTGGGGTGCAACGTGCGCGCCCTCAAGCGACGCGTTCTGGAGGAAATCCGCCTCTACGGAGATCAGGAGCGTTTCCTGCCGGTGCTCGCCGAGCGCCAGGGCTTCCGCGTCGCTGAAGTCGCGGTTCGACAATCCAAACAAGATCGCCACAACGAGGTCTACCGGCCGCGCAATTATCTGCGTGGATTTCTCGACATTTTCAACGTATTTTTCCTGGTGCGATTCACGAAACGGCCGCTGCGCTTCTTCGGCATGATCGGCGTCGCGACGCTCTCGCTCGGGATGATCGAGCTGCTCTACCTCATCGTCGACCGAGTCGTGTTTCACAGTCCCCTGGCGGATCGGCCGGCACTCATTCTCGCCTCGCTCCTGATCGTGCTCGGGGTGCAGATTTTTGCCCTGGGATTGCTCGGGGAGCTGGTCATCTTCACCCATGCCGGCGGAAGCAAGGATTATCAAGTGGACCGGGTGATTCAATATCCGGGCGCCGTGCCCGCGCACTCCTCTCACGAGCCGGCGCAATCGAATCGGGACTTCAGCGTCACGATGGCCGTCGATGAGCAAGCTGACCAATCCTGAGCTGCTGAGGTTGCTCGCGTGCCCCGATTGCGGAGGCGCGCTTCGTGAATCGGGCGAGGCGTTGCAGTGTGCCTCCTGCGCGCGTGAATTCGAGATCAGAACCGGCATTCCCCTCCTGTATTCGAAAGACACCGATTTCGAGCACATGCGCGAGGAAGAGAATCTCGCCAAGATGATGGTCGCTCCGCGCCTGAACGCCAAGGAGCGATTCAGCGCCGAGCAATGGGCATTGTCCAAGGACGAGTTCTGGTCGATCGTTGATCGCACCGCGGAGCGAGGCGGCCAATCCTTCATCAATCTGGGCTGCGGTTACGACGAGCGATTTCAGCGAATCCAGCAGCAAGGCAACACCTTCGTCAACTTCGACATGATCTACGACATGCTGCACGGCCTGCAAACCAAGGCTGGAGCACGATCCTGCGTCGGCGGCGACATCAATCACCTGCCGTTCAAGAAGGGCTCGTTCGATTACGCCATCTCCATCGATCTGATTCATCACGAGAGCAACGATCTGCCGCGCCTGCTGCAATCGTTCAGGGATCTACTGAGGCCCGGTGGAACGCTGTTCCTGGAGGATCCCAATGCGTGGGGCCTTTTCCAGATGTGGAAATCCGTGTTGCTTCCCAAGCCAATTTATCGGGCGCTCCGATCGGCCTATCACCGCATCAAGCGCTCGGAGCACCGGCCCGCGGATTACGAGTTCCCGACGAGCGTTTGGCGAGTCAAGTCCATTCTTCAAGCGCTCGGCTTTCGCGACATCGAGTTCTATCCACATACCGCCTACCCGGCCATCGGTGGATCGAACTATTGGATCTATCAGTTGCTCAGCAACCGATCCGAATACCTGCGCAAGTATTCCAATTTCCACTACATGCTGAGCGCCGTCCGCACCTGAGGTGAGCCTGCGGCGGCCCCGGATCGGCCGGCTCGCAAGCGCCCGGCGCGGCGCCTCAAGGGGGGTAATTGGGCGGATAGTCGGTGTGAATCAACGGATGCTGGGCCAAGGTCGGGGCCAGATTCTTCCACTTGGCCCAAGGGAGCACGCTAGCACCGCGAAATACTTCGGTTCCGTTGAGGTGGGTCCAGAACGCATGCGACGCCCAGTAGCTCTGGTTGAGCGCATTGACGATATCGGGGGCCTGCCATGGGCCTCCGTAGGCTGCGAAATACGGGCCAAGGATGTCCGGCCCTTCCACTTGCAGCATCGCGCGTGCCTGCGGCCGCAGATCGACGCCGCCGCCGTTCTGGTCCACGCCCATCAGCGTTTGCATGCCGTCGGACAGATGCGAGGTGCCGTAGGCATTGAGGGCCGACTGACCCCAGGTGTCCGAGGAGCCCGGCGCCACTCGATTGGCGATCATCCACTGCTCCAGCGCTACGCCCGAGGCCGGCCGGTCGAACCACGAATTGTCCATGATCACACTCGTGTGGGGAAAGGCCGCCGTCGCGGCCGTCAGGAAGCGTTGCAGCTGCGTGCGCCACGCGGAGTCCGAATAGCTGGGGTCCTGTGAACCCATACCCGTCGCCGCCTGTGCGATGGTGGCATCCTCTTGCATGTCGATTGCCTCGAAATACGGGTTGCCATCGAGATGCTGGCCGAGCGCTTGAACGAGGGCGATGAGGCGGTCCATCACGGCCGGGTTGTAAGCCGCCACCGCGTACATGCCCGTCGATGCTCCATTGGAATTCTGACCCCACCAGCCGTATCGTCCCGGCACCGGGCTCGCGCCGTAGCTCGCGCCCTGCTGGATGTACATCGGAATGACGGAGGAGTCGTTTTGGCTGAGCGCTCCGTTACCATAGATCCACAGCATCATGGCGAGGCGCTTCGGCTTGTTGTACGCGGTCGTGAGGCGGTTCAAGATCGCATCAACGGTGGAGAAATCGTAGTTCCCCTGAGTGGGTTCCAACGCACCCCACGTAATGAATATGCGATAGCCCAGAATGGCATCCTGATTATTGATGTCGTCCATTTCGGACTGCACCCTGCCGATCGAGGCCGGGGCGTGGAGCACGGTGTTCGAGCCCATGTAGTGCCCCGGATTCCACTTGATGGTGTGACTTCCGGAGCCGCCCGACGGCGGAGGCGGACTCACGGTCGCGGTGCACTGGTTATCAACGCAAATTCGCGGCGGCGGCGCCGGCTGCGTGCTCGCGGCGGCCGCATGGCACCCTGCAAATGCCGCGGTGATCAAGGCCGTCGCTCGCACAGCGGCGCACATCCAATTTGTTTTAGTCATCAGTATCATCTCCAGCACTGCGCAATGATATCAAACCAGAATTCGGGCTCAAATGGTGATCTTTACAACGGCCGACAACGCGCTCTCGATGTTGTCATTGTTCAAGGCGGCCACCGCGAAATACCACGTGCCCGCGGTGAGATTCTTGAAGACATAACTCGTGTCGTCGGCGTTGCCGACGGCGATGACCTTGGTGAGCGATTTCTCGCCCGTGCCGTAATAGACGTGATACCCGGAAAGATTGGTGCTCGGGCTGCCGTTCGTGTTGGTCGTCGGCTCGCTCCATGTGAGTGTCACCGGCTCCGTCGCAGTGACCGTGATGGAAAACGCGGCGAGCTCGGCACTCGCCGCGCCATCGCTCACGCCGATCGAAACGTTCGAGTAAGTGCTGCCCACGTCCGCGGCGCTCGGCGTGCCCGCGAGCGTGCCGGTCGTCGGATCGAAGGTCGCCCACGCGGGCGCATTTTGCACGCTGAAGCTGAGCGCGTCTCCCGTGGCTCCGGCCGTTGCCGGTCGAAAGCTGTACTCGGCACCGGGCGCGGCGACCGTGGCGGGCTCACCGGTTATCGCCAGCGCAGCGCTGCTCGCCCCAGTATCCGTCGGAGAGTTTTCGGCCGTCGCCGCCGAGGAGGAGCTCGGGTTGCCGCTGCAGCCGGCGAGACCTGCGCATGCGATGAGCACGACTCCGAAACTTATCCGAACGATTGATACCATAGCCACCGGTTCCGTTGAGTAAAAACACGTGCTTTGCAACCGGAGGCTGTCCATATCGAGATCCGGGTTAACGTCGAAAGTGCAGCCACTTCCTCCGGTAACTCCGCTATCTGTCTATACAGACCGGAAGCTTTGCGACCCCGCCTCGCGACGGGTTTGCCCTTTCGATGTTTAGTAAACCGCGACGGGGCATACACGGCAATCTGTCGTCGCCTAACGACAGGAAAAGAGAATGTGCCATGTGCACATCCAAGTGAATGCACAAATTGTGCGCGAAGTCCTAGATATTTGCGGACAAGCGTGTTCGAGGAGCGGATTGTGCGCGGACGCGACTGCGCAATTTTTCGAACGGAACCGCCACCCACTGATTCAACAGGATGGCGAAGACGACGGTCGATACAACGCAAATCCCCGCGACTAATCGCGCATCTGCGAGGCCCGCACGCTTCGACAAGAAGTTGCAGGCCCAGATGACGGGCAGGTGGCTGATGTAGATCGGATACGAGAGATTGCCGATCCAGCCGTCGAGTGCGTACCTGCGCTGAAAGAGGAACGTCAGCGGCACGCCGCAGGCGAAAACAAACAGGAGGATGAGCCGCTTCACCGCTTCCTCGACCGGAATCAGGAAATAGACCAGCGAGAAGGCGACGAGAAACCACGTTGCACCGTTCGCCGCCGATTTCTGAATGCGATCGCCGAGCTTACGGTATTGCGGCAACAGCACTTGATGCGCGAGCGCGCCCACCAAGAATAACGCCAATTCGGTGGGGAAGAACCGATAGGTCCATGGATCGCGCGTACCGAAGCCCAAGTAGATGAACAGCAGTCGAAGAGCGAGCGACAGCGCGAGCAGCCCATAGATCCACTTGCGCCGCGGCAAGATGAACGGAGCGATGAGATAAAAGGAGAGCTCCACACCGAGCGTCCACGCCGGATGAATGATCTGGCCGCGGTAAAGGAGCACATCGCTCTTTAGGAAATTCGTGACGAACACCAGATGATCGTCGCGCACACCCAGGAACATCAGCCAGTCCTGCCCGAACATGACGAGGTTCGACAACACCAGCAGCAGATCTGCGGCGGGCGGCGCCGCCTTGTAGACTTCCATGAAACCGAAACGCCCGCTGGCGAGTATCAAGATAAGCGTCGGCACGGCGACACAGACATAGATCGGATAAAGCCGCAGGTACCGGTTCACGTAGAAAGTGCGGAGCGAGGGGTAGCTCTTGCGCTCGACCAAGATGTACGAAATGAGAAAGCCGGAGATGATGTAGAAGCATCGGACGGCGTTTTCCCCGCCGACGAATAGCGACGATGCGGGCCAGGCGTGATACAGAACGACCGTCAGCGCATAAATTGTTCTTAGTAGGCCCATCCCTTATCGTACCGCCCTTTAGAAAATCGCATAGAGGAAAGGGCTGCTTTCCTGGTGGCTGGTGAGCAGCAGACAGACGGTGAGCAGTACCGTGAGCACCGCGCAGCTGCAGAGCGACCAGCGGGCCCAGCGTGGGACCGCGGGCGCGTCGGCGTGCGACCAATAGCGACGCCGCAGCGCATCCGCCACCTCCATGAGCAGATAGGCGCCCGCCAGGCGCGAGAAGAATTCGCCGGGCTCGCCGATGATCCCGAGAAACTCGGGCGAGAGGGTACCGATGCCGTCGAACAAATGTCTGGCGAATGCCCCCACCGTCGCGACGCTGCCCGCGCGGAAGAAGACAAAGGCCACCGCGACCAAATGAAAGGTCACGACCGGCCCCAGCCAGTCGGTGATCCGGTCCGCCGCCGGATGGGTCTTGTACCAGCGCTTGCGCGCCTTCTGCGTCAACGCGTCCACCGACAAATAAATGGCATGAACGACGCCGAACAGCGCGAAGGTCCAATAGAGCCCATGCCACAGACCGATCAGCACCATATTGGCCAGAAGGCTCAGGACGAGGCCTAAGTCGCCGAGATGGCGCGTCGCCATGCGTAGCGGGGTGAACACGTAGTCGGTCAGCCAGAGCGTCAGCGTCATGTGCCAACGACGCCAGTACTCGCTCGGGCTTGCAGCGGCAAACGGCGCATTGAAGTTCTCCGGTGCGCGGATCCCGAGCAATGCGCCCGCGCCGATCGCTATATCGGTGAGCCCGGAGAAGTCCGCGTACATCTGCAGCGGGTAGCCGTAGAAGCCCAGCAGCACCGGCGCACCCGGCTGCGCGGTGAGGTGACCGTAGACGAAATTGACCACCTCGCCCAAGTGGTCCGCGATCACGAATTTCTTGAAAAATCCGAGCACGATGCGCAGGCTCGCCGCGACGACCGTCGAGAGCGGCACGCGCTGCGCCCGCTCGATCTGCGGTAGAAAGCTCTGCGCGCGCTCGATGGGGCCGCCGACGATCTGCGGGAAGAACGCACTGTAGGCAAGGAACGGCAGCAGCCGGCGTTCGGGCTCGATTCCGCCCCAGTACGTGTCGATGAGGTACCCGGCTAGCTTGAAGGTGTAGTACGAGATGCCGAGCGGAAACACCCAATTGGCTCCCGCGAGCGGCAATGCCTTGAAGAACACCAGCACCGCGACCAGCAGGCCGACCGAGGTGAGGAGCGCGGACTTCGCGCGCGCCGCGAAGAACGCAAGAAGCGTTGCACCGAGCAACAGCAGGATGAACCAGCCGCTCGAGAACCAGTAATAGGTGTAGGAGGCGCAGAGCACGACGGCGCACCGCCAGCTGCGTGGCACGAGCGCGTAGATGAGCGCAACGAGCGCAAGGAAGCCTAGAAAGCCGGCCGTGGTGAAAGGCATTTACCGCGCTTTTTGGGCGATCAAGGCGACGAAGTCGCCTACGTTCTTCAGACCGCGCACTTCGGCCGTGGAGAACTTGATGGCGAATTCCCGTTCCACCTGCACGATCAAATCGATGTGCGTCAAGGAGTCCCAGTCCTCGACGTCGGCGGCCGTCATCGAGTCCGTGATCTCGAGCGACTGGTCCTCGAAGATATCCTGGAAGACGCGGTTCAGGCGCAACCTCGCCGTTTTGGGATCAATCATGATTTTTCGCCCTCGCTATCACTGTCCGTGGGTCGAACCCAGGTGGTTCCCGGCACGTAGGCCGCAACCTCGATCTCCCAGAGCGAGCCTGCGGTGTTCTCGAAGCCGAAGCGGCGCCAAAAATCCCTCACCATGCCGTTCTTCGCCGTCGGCAGGTAGTCGCCGCGGACGCGCCTCACGCCCCGCTCGCGCGCCATCGACACCAGTTGATTCATCAGGTACTCCTCCACCCCGCGTCCCAGGACCCGGCAGGACATGAGCCAGTCGGAGATACGCATGGTATCGCCTTCCGGCCATGCGACAGCGATCGAAATCAAGCCATGATCGCCGAACCGATCTTTCAGGCTCGCGCACAGGGGAATGCAACGCACATCCTCCATCATGGCTGTGCACTGTGCTTCCGTATGGCGGTGCGTGGTGAGATTGAACTGATTGCTGCGCAGGAATAATTGCGAGATTCGCCCGATCTGAGGCGGCTCGAAGCGCCCTGCCGTGATCCGCATGTCCAGGGATTTCAAGAACGCGTTCACGTCCGTAAAGGCGCCTTGCGCTTGGCGACGGCCCGCTTCCTGACGGTACAATTCCGACCGGGCGGCGTCCTCGGCCGAAAACACCGTGGTCTCGAACAGATTCAGCTCCGATACGGCCCGCACGTAATCGGCGGGATCCTCGGGCAATTCCGGCACGATCACCTCCGGCAGAAAATTGCGCACGAGGTTGCGCTCGAAGGCGTTGTCGTCGAGGAACAACAGGCTGTCGAAGCCGATCTGCAAGGTGTCGCGGATGGTTCGAATGTTGTCGGCCTTGTTGTCCCAATTGACCGCGAATACCGCGATGTCGTCGCGCTTGAGCAGCATGCCGGGATTTTGTTCGAATACCGCCAGCGCGTTGTCGAGGTCATTCTTGCTGCAAACCGCCAGCAATATGCCGCGCTTCTTCAGGCTCAACAGGAACTGCTGCAGGCGGTAGAACGCCTCCCCATCCCCGTGCGGTCCGATCGCGACATCCATGGGCCCCAAATCCCCGACCACGCCGCCCCACAGCGTGTTGTCGAGATCCAGGATCACGCACTTGACGATTCTGCCAAGGCCGGCGAGCACCACATCCACCATCGCCTGCGCGGCGTGGGGTAGATGCTCCAGGCTGCAATAGGTCTTGCTCATGTCCCACAAGCGATCGTCGAACCAGTGCTTGCGGCCGACATAGGATGCGATCGACTCCAAGTCGCACACCAGGACGTTCGCCCGCTCGCCCGTCGCATGCGCAATGCGCGCATTGAGCAGCTGGATCTCCGCGTACAAGGATTGATGGATTTTCTGATCGAATTGACCGAACGGCCGCTCGTAGGGCATCGGGAAATTACACTGCACGATGCGAGCGCTGCCGTGCGCGGCGAGCGCATCCCAGATCCGGCACAGTCGATCGAATTCAGGCGCCATTCCTTGCTCGTAATATCGCGCCCGCAGCGCCTGAGTCGAGTGGATGAGCACCACCACCTCCGGCTTGAATGCATACAGGCCCGAGGCGGGATTGATGACCTCGAGCTCCATGGCATCGAACGGAGCCTCGTAGATCTCAGCCGTCACCGCATTCTCCGAGAATAGCGTCCTCAAGACCGGTACGAACTGCTGGGTCGCCGCGTCCGAGACGAGCGCGATCCTCACTCGATGCGAATGACGCGACTCATCGATGCGGCGACTCTCGCGCACCAGTCGTCGATAGTCCAGATCCACTGTTTTGTTGGGATTCACGTAAGCTACCTCCCCCACTCGTCCGCGCATGCGGTCTCGTGGCCCTCGCCCGAAGTAACGTGGGCGCGAATCACATCCGAACAATTGAACAGCCGCGCGGCGACGATTTCGCCGGCCGCTTGATGACCAACCCCGTTCCAGTGGCCTGAATTTCGTGGACGGTGTATGAACCCGTGCAGCACGGCGTGATGCGCTTGCGCGTAATCCAGCATCGCAGGGGCCAGCATCGCGTGCTTCATTCCCTCGCGATCGGCAAGCTCGGCGAACAGCTTGTCGCCGATGAATGGATCCTCGATTCCGAGACTACGCATCACCGCAGAACGCGTCGCCGCATCGGGGTCGACCTGGGGCGCCATGTCGAGCAAGACCAGCCAGAGCTCCACATGGTGCGCGGCCGCTTCGGCATGCGCCTGGCGAATGAGCTGCTCGCTGATTTGCCAGGCGTTTTTGAGGTCCGGGTCCGCGGGCCCGCGCAGCACCGCGTTCTCGGTATCCTTCACTTCCTTCGTGGTGGCGACCGTCGACCCCTGCAGGCGCTTGCGCAGATTACCGGCATCCTGCGCAAGCTGCCTTCGAACGGTGTTCACCAGGGCGAGCACGCGGCTGGAGTTGGTCGAGTCGGCGAACAGCTCGCTCATCCGGCTCTGGGGCACGAACGAGCGCTGCTCTTGCTGGGAGATGTGGTCGAGCACCACGCCGCCCTCGTCCGAACGCACGAAAAATGGCACCGGGCCTTCGGCGGACACGGTTCCGTATTTACGGCTGCTGTGCAGGACGAACGAGTGCAGGGTTCCCGACAGCAGCACGATTTGCGGATCGTATTGCCACACCCTTTCCTTGAGGACGAGGTATTCCTGCGCGAGCCCATAACCATCGACCCCGAAATTGATCACTTCGACGCGCGGGCCGCCGGCCGGCAGGAGTCGGTTCAACTCGCGCTCCATCACGGACCAATAGGTCGCCTCCTGATCGACCTCCTTCGCTTCCGAGAAGGAATCGCCGACGACGGCAATCCGGATCACATTGGCGGGACGCTCAAACGTGTGTTCCCGGTCGCGCAATCCTTGCGAGTTGATCCGGACGTAGTTCTCGCGCTCCTTCACGGTCCAGCCTTCGGCTCGCGGGCGCAGGACATAACCGATCTTGCGGTCGAGCCGATAGAACGAGCCCTCGTAGTTGACTCCGGCCAGTCGCAAGCCGGACTCGATCAACACCAGGAAAACGGCGCTCACCACGACGGTCATCAAGACATCCCTGAACATCCTCATACCGTGGCGGGCCTATCAGCGCGTGCGAAGCCGCACCGGCCTCGCTGCGGATTTTCGAGACGACGGCCAGCGCACGATGTACTGGGCCTGTTCTTGAGTTTGCGGCACCTTGGGCCAACTGCTCGAGCGCTCGCTTTGCAGCCAGAGAACGTTCAGCTGCTTCAGCGCCTCCTTGCCGGTGAGTCCCTGTTCGGCGAGATAGCAGCCCACCACGAGCGCGGTGCGCCCGATTCCAGCCCGGCAATGAACATAAATGCTTCGGCCGAACAAGAGCCCCGCCCGGATCCGGGCCTGAATCTCCCGCATTTGGTCGACGCTCTGCGGCACCTTGGTATCCGCAATCGCGCAGCGAAGATAGCGGGTATGCAGGGGCAGCAGGCGGCGATAGCCCGGCCGTTCACCGTCTTGCGTCAAGTCGATGTAATAATTGATGCCCGCATCGCGCAGCCGAAACAGCAGCCGCCGGGTGTCGGTGTCGTCCGCACCGTAGGGATACTCGCCGGCGAGCAGACGCCCTGGCACCACCCAGTAAGAGTTCTCAAGCGGCCGGTTCAGGTCGGACATCACGATTTGACGTGCTTGAAGCGAAAGATCACGAATCGGCTTGCGACGAAATTGAAGAGTGAGCCGGCGAGGACACCGACGCATACCGCCAGCTGCTTGTAGCGCAGCGCATCCCACAGGGCCAGGGTCGTCGCATAGTTCACGATCGCGCCGAGCGCGCACGCAGCGACGAAGCCGATGAACTGCCGCGCGATCGATTGATGCCGCGCGTAGGAGAAGCTGAAGCGGCGATTCAGGGCGAAATTCCAAGTCATCGACAGCATGATCGCAATCGCAACGGCGCGCCTTTCCGACATCTGCAGGCGCAGCAGCAGCGCCACCGCCACCAGATTGACCAGCAGCCCCGAGAAGCCCACCACGAGAAATTGCGCAAGGTGAGACCAGGTGCCGTATTTGTGGATATACAGCCGCCGCAAGTGTTGAATGTATTTGAGCTGCTCGCGAAAGGACAGCTTGCTCTCGCCATAGCGCCGGTTGTCGAAATGGATGGGGATGTCCAAGACCTGCCGGCAGCGGCACTTGATGACAATTTCGAGCAGCACCTTGTAGCCGATCGGATTGAAGTCTCGCCCGGCCGCGAAGGTCTCCCGGCGCATGGCGAAAAATCCGCTCATCGGATCGCTGAGCGGAGTTAAAGGCAACGCCATCAAGGTGGCGACGCGGCTATTGAGCCATCTAAAGAATCCCCAGTCGTCCGCGGTCGTGCCGCCCTCCGCGAAGCGTGATCCGACCACGACCTCGGCCCCTTTTGCGAGCTCGTTGAGCATTTTTGGGATGGTCTCGGGCGGATGACTCAAGTCAGCGTCCATGACCACGACCACCTCGCTGGGCGCCCGCCTCAACCCGTCGAGAACCGCGTAGCTCAAGCCGCGATTGGTCTTGCGCGTCACCAGCGTCACCCAGTGCATCGCCAATGAATCGACCGCTCGATCGGTTCCATCGCCGCTGTCATCGTCCATGATCAATAGCTCGAGCTCGAGGCTCGCCTCCTCTCGCACCTTGCGCAGCCGCTCCACGAGGTGCGGAATGTTCTCCACCTCGCGGTAGGTCGGGACGACCACGGTCACCGAAGGCTTGCGGGCGGGCTCAGCGAGACCGGCGGGGGAAGGGCTTATCGATGTCACGACATTCATTGTGAGCCCGCAGCAATGCTGGTGGAGTGGGAGTGATGGCCGAGCGGTAGCCGGCACCACAGCGCATGGAGCATCACCAGCACAGCCACGACCGCGGACGGATAGGCCAGCAGCGCGGGTCGGGGCTCGAACGGGGTGGCGAGCGCGTAGAACGCCAGGTACAGAAAGGCCGGCAGCAGATACAGCGCCAATTCAGGGCGCCTCGCCCGCAAGCCGTAGCCGATGCCGATCGCGAGGGCCGGGAAGAGCAGCGCGGCGCTGCGCCACAGGAGCGGTATTGCCATCTTCGCATCATCCAGCGGGTGTGCCCGCACCATCCGCATACCCTGCTCCGCGAGCGTCTTGTCGGCGGCGACGTCCGGATAGCGCACCCCCTCGCTCTCGTAGAGGCGGGTCAGGCGCTTGCGTTCAGCCCGGCCGCGGCGAAAGTCGGTGATCGCATCGGCGGGTTTCGCGTCCCGCTCCGCCACCGCGTCGCGTTCGTTCACATTCGTTTCCCACCCATACGAGAACCGCTGTAATCTGCCGCCCAGTTGGACATCGGCCGGCGTAAAGCCCAGCCAGGACCCGACGAGGGGCTGGATCGAGGGCCGTGCCCAGACGTAAAACGTTCCTCGATATTCCACGGGCGACAATTCGTTCATGAGCCCGCGAGTGTAGAGCGCCAATCCACCGCGCTCGGACAACTGGAACTGACCGAAAAGGTGCGCGTTGCGTCCCATCCAGGGCAGCACGGCGACGCCGAAAGCAAGCACCAGGATCGCTGTGTGTACGACACGCTCGCGGCGCTGCGAGCCGCTCGCGCGCATGAGGAGCACAATGGGGACGAGACAGGCGAACACGTAGAGGATGGATCCTTTCGCCAGCGCCGACAGGCCGAAAAAAACTCCCGCTGCGACGAACAGCGCGGTCTTGCGCCGCTGCGTCGCGACGACGAGCACCCAGCAGGCGATCGCGAGCAAAGCGGTCCCCGGCAATTCCGTGTAGAGATTGTTCACGCCCGCCACGTCCGTCGTCGAGGACAGAAACGGCTTCGCGGCCAGCAATCCCCCAAGGAGTGACCAATAGAACGAGTTCGTGAACCAGAGTGTGGTCGCAAAGAGCGCCGCCCACAGCAGCACGAGCCATCCGACGTTCTGATATTTGACCCACTGCACGCGGTCGCCCGCCAAGTAGTCGGTCGCAGCGGCCTGCCCCTTAAAGAGATCGAGCACTCCGACCGCCATCGCGTTCACGCCGATCGGCAGCGGCTCGCGGTACATGGACGGCTCGTAAGGCGGCTTTTCGCTGAGCGATATGAGGCCGCGATGAGCGAGGTTGACGGCCATTTGCAGATTCTGCGCGGCATCCTTGGTGACAGCCGATCCGTCGATGTCCCGGACCGCGACCGCGGCCAAGACAGCAAGGGTGATGGCAACGAGCAGCCGCCGGCGGAAGCAAAGCTGCGGCATCCACACATTCAAATCGTATATCTCCGTCGGATCCAAGCAGGCAGTGGGAGTGGTGTCAGCCCGCGGCCGCGGCCGGCCGTTGCGCAACGGCGGCAATCTTTTTCGAAACGATGCGCACCTTCTTGCCGTAGAGCTTGAAGATGATCCTCATGGCCGCCTCCATCAGGCTGGTGACCGCGAGCCCGACATAATTGAGCGGATTGCCCCAAAAGACGTACAGCTTGAGCGCGAAGGGCCGCACATTCTCGAACCCTCCGAGCTGCAGCACCTGGCCGATGCTGTACTCGGTGAGGTTGTAGAAATGGTCGATGTTGTGCGCAAGGTTCTCCGAGCCGACCAGCGGATTGGCGCCGTTCATCGCATAGACAATGATGTTGCCGCCCGGACGCAGTGCGTTCCGGCACAGCTTGAGGAATTGGATGGTTTCCTCGAGGGTCAGATGGTTCAGTTCCTGTTCCGGAATGATGCAGTCATAGTGGCCGGGCGGATGCGATGCGAGGAAGGGGAAGATCTCAGCCACTTCGCAAGGCAGGCCCCGACGACGGGCATGCGCGATTTTGGCGGCATCGGAGTCGGTACCGAGGACGTTGCGGTAGCCGGATTGCACCAGCAAATCGACCAGGTAGCCCGGACCGCAGCTCACGACCAAGATCTTCGCGTCTCGATTGGACGGGACATGGGCAAGGTAATTCGCGCGATAATACGCACTGAACGACTTGTAGCCGCTCTCCACGTCCGCCGGTGCCTGCCAGTACGAATCGAACGGTTCCAGGCGCGCCGCAAGCTTGGGGGCGCCCTCTCCAAGCTTGGGAGCCTCCTCTACAAGCTCGGGAGCCTCGTCTCGATGACCGATGGAGGCGTACGGCATGATTTTGGACATTGACTGACCCCTATGATCTCCACGTGATTTTCATTATAGATGAGCGCGATGCAGCCCGGGAGGCCGATAGTGGCGCGATGCGGGTCATTACCTGACATAAGAGATTTTGGATTGCGATGCGCGTCGCACCGATCATCGCAAACCGGAGGTCCACGTTAGGCCGAATGTTCTTACAAAGAGGGGTTCGCTTGGCTACACTCCCATCCGGTGGAAACAGAGCGTCCGAAAAGCGGTTTGAGGATCTGGGTACTCACGCCGAGCTTTCCACCCACCCTTGGCGGCCAGGAAAATCACCTATTGGAACTGTCCGAGAGCTTGATCGCAGCCGGCATCGGCGTCCTCGTGATCACGCGGCGCGCGGCGCTTGGCGTTCCGGCGGCGGAAAGTCTCGGCGGCGTTCCCGTGCTGCGCCTGACGCCCGTCGGGCCGATCAAGGGCGTGGGATTTCGCGCCGTGCCACGGCTCGGCTTCTTGTTGTGCAAAATGATCTGGCGGCTGTTGCGCGATGTGCGGCAATACGATGCCGTCTTGGTGTCGGGATTTAATTTCATGCCCTTTGCACCGGTCCTTGCCGGGCTCGTCACCCGCAAACCCTGCGTGGTGCGGCCGGAATCGCCGCTCGAGATCGCGGAACCCATCGGCGGCGACAGCCGAGTCAAGATGGGGCTCTCGCAAGACTCACTGCCGCTGCGGCTGCTGCTGAGGATGCGTCGCAGCGCTGCGCGTCGAGTGAACCGCTATGTCGCGATTTCCTCGGAAATCCGTGCCTGTCTCGAGCGCGCCGGTGTCGATCCCTCGAGCATCGTCGCCATTCCGAACGGCATCGCGGTCGAGCGCTTCGCGCGCGTTCCCGAGGCCCGCAAGGCGCAGCTTCGTGCCAAGCTCGGGCTGCCTCCGGAGCGCCTGCTGCTCATCTACACCGGGCGCCTCGCGGTCACCAAGGGCGTGATGATGCTGATCGATGTGTGGCGCGAGCTTGCCTCCTCGTACTCGAGCGCGCACTTGGTCCTCGTCGGCGCCGGCGAGGGATCGTTCGACGGCTGCGAGCCGCAGCTCAAAGAGTTCATCGCAGCGCATGACCTCGGTGCCCAGGTCACATTGACCGGCCGGGTGCCGAATGTGCACGAATACCTGCAGGCGAGCGACGTATTCGTCTTTCCGAGCGATTACGAGGGCTTCAGTCTGTCGATACTCGAGGCGATGACCGCCGGCCTGCCGATGGTGAGCACGCGCGTCGGAGTGGCCGCGGAACTCGAGAGCACCTGCACCTTCGGCTTGCTCGTGCCACCGCAGGATCGGGCCGCTTTTCGAGACGCCCTGCGGCGGCTGCTCGACGATGAGCCGTTGCGTGCTCGGATGGGCGCGAATGCGGTTGGCGCGGTGCGTGAGCGCTACTCGCTCAGCGCGGAAGCGCACCGTTACGGGGAGTTATTTGCCGAATTGACGGCCGAACATCCGTGAACGCGATCACCCGAATGCTGCTGCGGGCCTTGGGCCGCACCGCTCGGCCGTATCTGCGCTCGCACGGCCTGTTGCAGGTCGTCAAGCTATACAACAAGTCGGCGCTCGAATGGCAGCCCTTGAACGAGCGCGTCGTGGTGCTCGCGCCGCACATGGACGATGAGGTGATCGGATGCGGCGGCACGCTCGCACGGCATGTCGCGAGCGGCGCCGACGTGACGGTGGTGTTCCTCACCGACGGAAGGCTCGGCGGCAAAGCGAGCGACCCTGCCGGACCCTCGAGTGTCTCCGCCACCCGCAAGCGCGAGGCCGAGCTCGCGCTCGGGGAGCTCGGCATCACGCAAATCGTGTTTCTCGATGGCGAAGACGGACGCCTCGGAGCGACCCCGGGCCTCGGCAGCGCGCTGCGCGCCGCGCTCATCGCGGCTCGCCCGCAGATCGTCTACCTGCCGTTCTTTCTCGAGGAACATCCGGACCACCGCGCGGCGAGCGCGCTGCTCGCCGAGGCCGTGAGCGGCACCGAGCTCAGCTTCCGCTGTCACGGGTACGAGGTGTGGACCCCGCTGTTCCCCAATTGTTTCGTGCGGATCGATGCGACCGTCGGGGCCAAGCGGCGCGCGCTCGAGCATTATCAGAGCCAGCTCGCGGAAGCGGATTATCTGCATACCGCGCTCGGCTTGAACGCCTACCGGTCCAGCGCATTGCTCGAATCGTGCCGCTACGCCGAAGCATTCTACGCCGTGGCGCTCCCGCAGTATCTCGAGCTGCTGCGCTCGTACGGCGAATCGCCGTGAGCAGGACCCGCAACACGCTCTGGTTGACCGGCTGCCGCCTCACCGGCGATGTGCTCAATCTGCTGCTGTTCGTGTTGATCTCGCGCCGCTTCGGGCCCACCGGCGTCGGCGTCTATTCCTATGGATTTGCGGTCGCCACCTTCGCCTTCGTCATCGGCTGCTTGGGAATCGAGGAATACGGCTTGCGGCAATACGCCCGCATGCACGAGGCGCAACGACCCGCCTTCCTCGGCGAGTTGCTCGGCACGCAGGCGCTCATGGTCTTGGCCGCCGTACTCACCTTGGCGGTGTATCTCCTGCTGACGCGGCCGTCCCCCGCGACGCTCATCATGATCGGCGCGCTCGGGGTTTATCAGATTACCGCGGCCACCGTGGCCACGCTGTTCATCCCGGCGATGGCCGCGCAGCGCATGCTGTGGCCGGCTCTTGCCGAGCTTTGCGCCCGCACCATCGCCTTCGCCGGAGCGGCCTACGCGATTGAAATCGCCCACACCTCCCTCGCCCTTGCCGTGCTCGGATTCCCTTGTGCCGCCGTTATCTGGCTCGGCATCGCGCTGCGATCAACGGCGCGGTTCGCTCCGCACCTGCGGCTCGCCATTTCATGGGCCGGCGCACGGCGGATCATGGCGGTTTTGTGGTCCTTCGCTCTTCTGGAGATATTTGCGCAGTTGTTTGCGCGGATCGGCGTCATCAGTCTTTCCCTGGGTGTCGGAGATGCCGCGGCCGGTGTGTTCGCGACGGGATTGCGCCTCATTGAAGTGGCGTTGATGCCCTTGAGCTTCCTCGGCGTCGCCGCCTACCCGGCCTTGAGTCAACTCTATACCAACGACGTACCGGCGTTTCGCCGCTCGGCGGTGGATCTGTTGTGGCTCATGTTACTCGGCGGCGGCGCAGTGGCGTGGGGCCTTTACTTCGTGGCACCCGCTCTGTTGGTTCCCGTGTTGGGTGCACGCTTCGCAGGCGCCGAACCGGTGATACAGACCATGGCGGCCTTCGCACTCGTGCAAGCGGTGGAGGTCGGCCTGGGGCGCCTGATGCTGTGCGCGGATCGGCAGACCGCGAACGCCTGGTACGTGGCGGGCGGGGCGATCCTCAGCGTGATTCTCAACGTCCTGCTGGTGCCGCGATACGGCGTCAATGGCGCGATCTTCGCGGGAGCCTTGTCCTATGCCGCGATCGATGTGCTGTGTGTTGCTGCGCTGCGAGAGCCGCTCACCGGCGCTGCGCTGTGGCGCATGCTCGCATCGCTCGGCGCGGGTTTGGCAGTCGGTGCCGGCCTTGCCGCCGCGCTCGCCATGCGCGGCTTCGCGGCCTGGCCGCAGGCCGTGGTATCGGTTGCCGCCTTTGTGGCGATCGGCGCCCTCGCCTATCGCTATCGGCACGCCGGAGCGGCGGCGGGTCTCGGCGCGCACACGAGGAGTAGGTCGTGAGGGCGGCCGAGAATTCCGAGGAGCGCCTCAGCGTCAGAATCATCGAGGATCCGGCTGCATTTGCCGCTCTCGAGACTCCGTGGCGCACGCTCGATGAGCTTCCGGGGGTACATCCCTTTCAGCAGTTTGGTTGGCTGTCGGCCTGGTTGAACACGTTGGGGGCGGCCGGCGATTGGCGATTGCGCGTGGCGACCCTATGGCGCGGCGAGCGCTTGATCGCCGTGCTGCCGCTGGGCGTGCGCCGCTATCGGGGCGTGCGCATCCTCGAATGGATGGGCTCCCGCGTGGCGGACTACTGTGACGCGCTGGTCGATCCCGACGTGGATGCCAAAGCGGCGTTATCGACCCTCTGGGAAGCCGTTGAACGCCGCGGCGGGTTCGATTTGGCGCGCTTCAATCATTTGCGCGAGGATGCGCACATTTTCAACACGCTCGCCGAGCGCGATCCATGGACGGAAACGCTCGAGCATGCCGGCGGCGTGCCGATTCGATGGTCGAGCGGGGATGAGTGGCTGCATGCGCAAAGCGCCAGTATGCGCGACCGGGTGAAATACAACGCCCGGCGAATGGCGAAGGCCGGCTATGAAGTCCGCGTGTGGGAGCCGCCCGAGCCGTACGCGCCCATCATCGACGTCTTGGTGGCGCAGAAGCGGCCGTGGCTGGCGGCCCGCGGTCTCTCGAGCATGATTTGCGAGCCTGAGGGGGCGCAATTCCTGCACGCTGTGGTGGCCGAGACCGCCCGGCGCGGCGAGCTGCATCTGAGCGTCGTTGAGAAGGGCGACCACATCGCGGCGTGCGATTTGGCCTTCGTCCGCAACGGCGTCATCTACAGTTACCTCGGATCGTTTGATCCCGATCTCGCCAAGTATAGTTTCGGCCGTGTGCTGATGGATCGGCTGGTCATGTGGGCCTGCGACAAAGGGTTGCGCCGCTACGACCTGCTGCTCGGCGCCTACGGCTATAAGAGCGAATACGGCTGCACCCTCGAGCCCGTGCGCACGCAGGTCATCGCCCGCAGCCTCATCGGCCGCGCCGCCGTCGCCCTGTACCGGCGCCGCTCCGAGCGCTCTCGGGAAAAAACTCCCGCGCAAGATGCCGTTTAGGCGGTTTTCCCACGCAGCAGCAAGCGGCGGCCGAGCCGGATCGAGGGACGCTCGATAAATTCATAGCTCAGGAATGCGCATGCAAAGATGGCGGCGAGGGCCAGCGGCAGGCGCAGATGCCGCGCCGGATCGCTGAGAAACAGCTCTTGCCAGAGATATAGACTGTACGACAAACGGCCGATGTAGCGCAGCGGCGGCAGCTCGAGAAACCGTCCGATCGGGGCATGCGGAACCGCGACGATGGCCCCGAGGAGCACCGTCGGCATCAAATTCAACAGTAAGGTCACGCTGTTCATGTGCAACACGAACGGCGCGAATAGAACCGCCGCCGCCGCCACAGCGACGATGGTGGAGCTCCATTCGTTCAGCGCGAGGAGCGGCCGGCGCATATAGAAGGCCAGCACGCAGCCCCACAAAATCGAGTCTGCAATCAAATCCGAGTGAAAGTTGCCGTGAGCGCCGTCTTGGAACAAGCCATTGAACAGATGAAACCTGTTTACGAGCAGGCGCAAGACGCCGACCGCGACAGATGCAATGAGCGCCGTCCGCCACCCTCGGCGAACTCCAAAGGCAACCAGCAACGCCGGCCACAGCAAATAGAAGTGCTCCTCGACCGAGAGCGACCAGAAGTGGCTCACTGCCCATCGATGATCGGCATAGTTCGCGTAAAAGAACAGCGCCGCGCGAATGGACGGCCACTCACACACGATCACACCCGTGCTTGCCAGGACGCTGAGCACGGCGAGATAGACGAGCGCGGCCGGCAGGATGCGAAATGCGCGCCGCTCATAAAATTTACGGATCGAGATGCCGCCGGTGGCATCGTATTCCGAAATCAATTGGGTGGTGATGAGATACCCGCTGAGCGCAAAAAAAACCAGCACCCCCACGTAGCCGTTCGCAAGGATCGGATGCCGCAACGGATCGAGCGCGTGGGAACTGATGACCAGGCCGATCGCCAGCGCCCGCAGGCCATCCAAAGTCGGTATATAGCTACTTTGCGCGGGATTGGCCAATCAACTGATTCCGACCGTCGCGACGCGGACGGCAGGCGACGCGGACGGTAGGCTTTTCGACATTGAGCACGCTGCGACGAAGCTATTCACGGTATCCATTGTAACTGGTGAAGCGGTCGGGTCACTTTACTTAACTCGTTGAGGAACGCGAGCGCGCTCAGACTTATGGCATAGACCCAGTGGGCCGGAATATCGGCAGCGGTAGGATGAGCTCACGTGAATTTCGAGCTGAATTTGACCGAAATGATGATTGCACATAACCTCGGCGCTCGGGCGTCCCGGCGCCAGCGAATGAGCACGCGCCCGTTGGTTCCGTTGCCCGAGGTTGGCGCCCGCTGTGCGTTCGGCGTAGCCTTGCCTGGCCGGCAGGTCCTTGGCGGCTGCGATCATGAGTTCGCGATATTTTGAATCGCAGCGAGTAGCGAGATGGAAGTTAGCCCGAAGAGTTTTGTTGCGATCGATGTCA
Organism: Steroidobacteraceae bacterium; assembly: GCA_050012215.1. Taxonomy (GTDB): domain Bacteria; phylum Pseudomonadota; class Gammaproteobacteria; order Steroidobacterales; family Steroidobacteraceae; genus Bog-1198. The sequence goes on along the minus strand of JBEKHO010000007.1, from coordinate 112,142 downwards.
ACGCAAAGTCGTGGACCGGCTTGCTTGATAGGGCTGGGGTGGCTGCCGTCGCGCTGCTGATCGCCGGTTATGTCTTCATCATCGGCCGGTCGTCATATTTCTGGATGCTTGACTTTCCCAATCACCTGGCAAGAGCGACGGTGATGGCGGATCTGATGTTTCATCACGGATCCCACTTCGGCGCGGACTTCCAGTATCAGTTCATGTTCGTGCCGTACGTGCTCCCCGATCTCGCTCTCACGGGCTTGATCGAGCTGCTGGGTCCGGTCCCGGCTGCGTCTGTGTGGGAATCGGTGACGTTTCTTTCGTACCCGTGCGCCATTCTCTTCTTTCTGCGGGTCACCCGTACACCGACGACGGGCCAGATCATCGGCGTTCTGTTCGCGACCGTTCTGTCGCCGGATTGGTTCTTCTTCGGCGGAGCGTTGGCCTTCCGGCTCGGGGTGGCGCTGACGCTGGTGTCAGTCGGCCTCGCGATCATGCTTCGCCGGCGCCGCTCAGCCGCGCTTGCGTGCCTGTATGCCGCGGCGGTCGTGTCGGCCTATCTCACGCACGTGTCGGCTCTGCTGTTCATCATCGTGGCCCTCGGCATGACGGGTCTGCTGCGGCTCTGGCATCGCGAAACGAACCTCAAGACCGAGGCCCTTCTGTGGCTCCCGATCCTCGCTCTCATCGCCTGGAAATTCGGGTTCGTGAATGAGGGGCACCTGACACAGAACACCGTTCAAGGCAATGGGCTTTTCGATTGGGAATGGGGGACTTTTCGCGACAAGCTGTTTTACTCGACCTACGAGTTTCATCGTTTCGGGCTTCCGGTGGAAACGCTGCTGAACGCGGGCTTGCTGATGTGCCTGGGATTGGCGGGTTTCCTCGCGGTGCGTCGCCGAGGATCGATTCGCGGCTGGCTGCTCGATCCCGCGGTCCGGGATTGTCTCGCGCTCGCCGTGACCTACTTCTGCATGTACTTCATCCTTCCGCATCGATTTCCGGACGCCGATTTCGTGGATATCCGCGCGATTGCCCCCGCCGTGACTTTCCTGGCGGTGGCGATTCTCTGCGGATCTGCGGCCGGCGACGTGAACCAGCAGCGCCTGGCCGTCGGCGCGATGCTTGCAACCACGGTGCTTTCGATCGCCACGCTGGCGGTGATCCGGGAGCATCTCGATTCGCAGGACCCTTGGATCAGCAACTACCGTCGGATTGTGGCGAGCGTTCCCGCAGGCTCTCGGGTGTGGGACGTGACGCCACAGCTCGGTCCATTCGCCATGCCCTCCTCCTCCATTCTCATCGATCGGAACGCCGTCATTCCGTCGCTCTACAGCGGCGACAACGGCAACCCGATGTTATATTTTCGTTACCTTCACCGGCCGTATCTACCGCAGAAGAGATGGTGGAAGGTTCGGGGAGCGGCAGGCCAACCGTCGCCGGCGGTCGACTGGAAGCGGGTCGGCTGCGATTACGACTTCATCCTGGCGGAACAGCCGTGGGATCGGCGCCTTCTGGGAGTGGAAACCTCGACGATCGCCGAAAATTCGAGCGCCATGCTGTTGCGGTTGAACAAGGGCTCGTGTCAGCAATGACCGCAGCTCACTAGGCGGTTTGCCGTCTCATCGATGCCCGCAATGTCCCTACACTCCAAACCGCTCGTTCGCTTGCGACCTCATCGTCACGCAATCGCCCACAAATTCCTAAGATTCCTGATGGTCGGCGGATTGTGTACGGCATTACAGTACGTGATTCTCATCGCTTTGGTGGAGGGATTGGGCATATTTGCGGCACTGGCATCCACGATCGGATACATCGTGAGCAGCGCCGTGAATTACTATCTCAACTACTCCTTCACTTTCCGATCTGACGCCGCCCATGGCCGATCGGTCCCGCGGTTTCTGCTAATTTCCGGATGCGGACTCGTATTGAACGGCACCATCACCTACTTGGGCACGGCCATTCTCGGCCTGCATTACCTCATTGCGCAAGTCGCGGCTACGATCGTTGCGCTCTTGTGGAATTTTCTTGCGAACCTTCGATGGACCTTCTAGGGGGCCTCTGGTGAATCAACAGGCACATGCATGCGTAGCGGTCGATATCGTCGTTCCTTGCTACCACGAAGAGGAGGCGCTGCCGGAGACCCATCGTCAATTATCGACACTCATGTCCGGCCTGCGCCGATCGGGCCAGATATCGGCCGACAGCAAGATCTATTACGTCGATGACGGCAGCCGAGACGGCACGTGGGAGTTGATCGCTGCTCTTTCCGAGGCTGACGATTCCGTGGTTGGAATACGGTTGTCGCGAAACTACGGTCATCAGTCTGCGCTTCTCGCGGGCCTGTTCTCCGCGACGGGCGATGCGGTCATCACGGTGGACGCGGACTTGCAGGACGATATTTCGGTCATTCCGGAAATGATCGAGAAATACTGTTCCGGTCACGAGATCGTCTTCGGAGTGCGCCGCGGCCGCCCGACGGACACGATTTTCAAGCGCAACTCGGCGCTGCTCTATTACGGGTTGCTGCGCAAACTGGGAGTGGGAATCATCCCAAACCACGCGGACTATCGCTTGATGGGCCGCAAGGCAATCGCGGCGTTGCAAGAATACACCGAGGTCAATCTATTTCTTCGGGGCATCGTGCCGCTGATCGGGTTCAGGTCGACCCGTGTGTATTACGATCGTAAGGAGCGCCTGGCCGGTCAATCGAAGTACGATCTGCCGAAAATGTTCCGCTTGGCGCTCGATGGCATCACGTCCTTTTCAGCGGTCCCTTTGCGCTTCGTATCGGTGATGGGGATGCTCGTCTTTCTGATCTCGCTGGGAATGACCGGTTGGGTGCTTTGGATCAGGCTGTTCACCGATCGCGCGGTTCCCGGTTGGGCGTCCTCGGTCATTCCCATCTACTTCCTCGGCGGCATTCAACTTCTTTGTCTCGGCGTCATCGGCGAGTACCTCGCCAAAGGCTACGTCGAAACCAAACGCCGGCCCCGCTATCTGATCTCGGAGACAGCCTCGAAATCGGCCGGTGCCGCCCTCGGCAGTGTCGATGTCGCGCGGCCTGCGGAGATCCGCAGCGCCAACTGATCAAGCGCGCCACCCGAGCGGGCCGTGGACAAACGCCGGTTTTTCCTCGCCAACGGCGAGTTGCGGAAAGCCGAGTTGTTAGTCAATGGCGAGCGCGACGGGCCCGCTGCCCGTGGGGACGGGACCGCTGCCCGTGGGATAGGTCTGCATCAAGGTGAGCGTGCCTGCGGATGCCGAGAACACCGATACCGAGCCGTCGAGATAGTTCGCGACGTACACGTAGGCACCCGTGGGGTCCACTTTCACATCGATGGGACCCGGATTCGCGACGCTGCTGAGATTGCCGGTGGATACCGCCGAATTTCCCGTGGCGATGGAAGTGAGCTGCCCCTTGGGACCGATCGCGAAGGAGGCGACCGATCCGTCGAGGTAATTCGCCACGTACAGGTACTTTCCCGCCGGATCGACCGCGAGCCCGTCGGGTCCGAGACCCGACGGCCAGGGCGATCCATATTTCGTCAGCTCGGTGAGATTGCCCAGGTTGTCGTAGGCAAACGCTCCCACCCGATTGGCGCCGCTCTCCGCCACGAACACGACTCCGCCGGCGGTGGTCCCCAGGGGGCTCACGGCCACGCCGTAGGGACTCGACCCGGTAGTCGCAGGCGAGCTCGCCACCTCCGTCAGCAGCATCGTCGCGGGCGTGCCGATCGTATACACATGCAGGGCCTGCTTCTCGATCGCGCTCACGAACAGGAATTGACCGGTCGGATCCACCGCCATGCCGAAGGGGGTGTTGCTGGCCGGATAGGGTGAATGGGGATCCGCCGTCAGCACACCGGACGATGAATCGAGGGCGAAGCCGAACAAGGTCGTATTCGTCGCCGGGTTGCCATATCCGCCGACGAAGACATATTGATCCGAGGGCGAGATTGCAATCGAGGTTCCGGAGGTGCCCGCCGACGAGGTTTGGCCCTGCAGAGTCAACGTACCCGCCGCCGGATCCGAGGCGTACACGCTCACGTCCCCGGATTTGGAGTTGCTCACGTAGACGAAGTTGCCGCTCGCATCCACCGCGATGGCGGCGGGTTTCAGGTCCGCTGCCACGGGGGCGCCCGCCATCGCAGTCAGCGTACCGTTCGACGTTCCATTCGACGAGCCGATGACAAATCCCGACACATCGCCCGGGGGGCCGTCCGTCTGATTTACCACATACAGGAACTTGCCCACGCCGCGACACGTGAGTGCAACGGTGGTTACGTTGCCGTTCGCGATGCTGCCGGCGCCATTGGAAACCTTGCACCTCTGGGCGGGCTGGGTGGGTTGTGTCAACACGCTTACCGAGTAGGGCGCACCGGGAGCGAGCGCGGTCGCAAAGGTGAAACTCGTGGCATTCGCGGCCACAGTGAGGTTATCGCCTGCGTTGTCCTGCAGCACCATGCCGCCGCTGGTGAGGCCGCTGATGCTGCCGCCCACCGAGAAGGTGTTCTTGACGCACGCGATGCTGACGCTGGTGACATTGGCCGCCCCGACGGTACCCGAGCCGCCGGAAACCGTGCAGGTTTGAGAAGGATTGGGAGGCTGCGTGAATACCTTCACGGAATACGGCGCACCGCTTGCGACCGCCGCCGCGAAGGTGAAGCTGGAGGCGTTGGCGGGCACGCTCAAGTTGGCGCCGCCGTTATCCTGCAGCACCAAGCCGCCGCTGGTGAGGCCGCTGATGCTGCCACCCACGGAGAAGGTCGCGGTCGTGCAGGCAATCGAGACGCTCGTGACATTGGCGGCAGCGACAGCGCCCGAGCCGGCGGATACCGTGCAGGTCTGCGAGGGCGAGGTCGGTGGCGTCAGCACTTTCACCGAATAGGCCGCCCCGGCGGCAAGCGCCGTCGTGAACGTGAAGGACGTGGCGTTCGCCGGGACGGTCAGGTTGTCACCCCCGTTGTTCTGCAGGACCAAGCCGCTCGTGCCGGTGAGGCCGCTCACCGAGCCACCGATCGTATAGCTCGAAGGGGCCAGACTGCCGCCGCCGCCACCGCCCCCACCGCCGCAAGCGGCGACGAGTGTGGCGACCAACAAGATCGCTAGCAGCGCGCGCGCGTCCGTTCTGATACGACTGACCGAAGTACTCGTTGACATAAGGTGCGACTTCTAGTTTTTGCCTGCCGGACCTGGATGCTAAGCAAAATTGTGACGCATTAGGAGCTATCGCCGCTGCGTGATTCCTAAATTGTGAATCGGCTCACGGATAGTTCCAGAACTTGTCACATCGACAGACTCGGCCCTAGTAGTGCGCAGTGCTCGACAGGTACTCGATGATGGCTGCACGCTGCGCGGGGTCGCTCACTCCCCGGTACGTCATCGCGGTGCCCGGAGCGACGCTTTGCGGCGCAGCCAGGAAGGCATCGAGCCGCTCCTTGGTCCACTTCCCGCGCAGCGCTTGCAACGCCGGCGAATAACCCTTAAATCCGCTGGCGGAGGCGATCGGGCGCCCGATGACGCCGGCGAGATCGGGTCCATAGGTGTGCGTGGCGCCGTCGATCGCCTTATGACAGCCGCCGCAGCTCGTCGCAAAAAGGACGGCACCGTCGGTACCCTCGGCGGGAGTGAGCGAGATGATGCTGGACGTATCGGTCCAGAGCACCACTCTGCCGTCCGGCCCCTCGATGATGTCGCGGATTCGCTCGCCGATTTCGATAGGCTCGGAATAGATGACGTGCTGATCGAGCAGCCGCAGGCGAAACAACGCATGCCCGTGCAGCGACCCGACCAGCAGGTCGCCCTTCCAGACCGGGTAGCGGTCGTGCTCGATGCGCACCAAGTTCGACACACCAATGGATGGCACCCACACGAAGGTGGGCTGTTGATAGCCGTCGTGCCGCCCCTGCACCTTGCTCAATGGCCAGGCGCTGGAGCCATAGTCGGTGCCGTAGGTCACGAGCGGCCATCCGTAGTTGGCGCCGCGAACGATGAGGTTCAGCTCATCGCCCCCCTGCGGTCCGTGCTCGGTGCTCCAAATGGCGCCTTCCGGGGTGATGTACAGACCCTGGGGATTGCGATGGCCCATGCTGTAGATTTCGCTCGTGCCATCATCCAGGTGAATCAAGATGGTCTTGCCGTAGGACACCTGAGGATCCTGGGCAAACATCTGCTTGGTCTCGATCCCGGTGAAGTCATGGTCGCCGAGCGTCAACATCAGCCGCTGGTCGCTGAGAAACCCCAACCGCCCGCCGATTTCCATGCCGGCGAACGGATTGTTCTCGTGGACGGCGTTCTCGCCCCGCAGCGGCACGCAAGGCGTGGTCTCGAACACGGTCTCCCAGTGCAGGCTCGGATCGCCGCTGAGGAAGGCGGCGCGGGAGCCGGACAGGCTCGACACCCGCACGACGAAGCACTGCTGCGCGCGCTTCCAATAGTGATGGGATGCGAACACGCGCACCCGATCGCCTTGTTCCTGAACTCGTACGTCCGCGACTCTAAATTGCCAGGTCTGTACCCCGGGCAGCCGATCCGCGGCATCTCCGCCATTCGGTTTGCCGGCATAACCCTGCGGATTGGCATCCGCCGTGAACTCTTGAATATTGGCAGGCACGGTATAGGGCAGCCGTTTGATCGAGAATCCGTTCTTTTCCGACTGCCAGTCGAAGACATACAGGCGGCCGTCGCCGGTCGCGAGCAGGTATTGATCGCCGATCAAGCTGATGCCGCCGCCACGCACCACGGTGGAGGGGATCGCATTCCGGTAGATGACGCTGCGCAGCGTGTAGAACGCGGTCGGTATCGTGGTCTCCTCTCTGACCATGTTCGTCGCGGCGGTCCCGTAGGCACGATGTATTTCGATTCCCAAAACCCCTGCGACGGCGACGGTGAGCAAAATCAGCAGCGCCACTCTCAAGCGCCGCAGCGCGAAGCCGAGCGCCGCGAGCACGACCGAGCCCGCGAACATCGCCACGATGACCGACCGCGATATCGCGGGCGCAGGTTTCGCCAGCAGCAAATACAGAAATGCCAGGCCAAACACCGCCAGCGTGACGTTCGCCGCCCGCAGCAGGCCGACCCGTCTGCCGCGCGCACGGATCAGCATGAGCACGGCAACACCCACGAGGTAGGCAACCGCCAGCCTGCTCGCCGCAGCTTCCGGATTGTCGTCCGCCCAGAACGGCAAGTGCGACTTGATTCCCGGCAAAAACAGCAGGAGGGCGAACGCCAGCGCGTGCCAGGCGAGCAAGAAGGCCCAATCGGCGCGGGACGCGGTCAAGCTCGGCGCCGAACGGGATGGGGCTGCGATCATCGCTGCGAGCGCTCCGCGGTGGCGAGGGAAGTCGCCGGGGTAGCGGATGGCGCGAGCGCATCGAACACGGCGAGGACCTGTCGGGCGCATTGCTCCCAGCCGAACGCCTTGGCCCGCTCGATCCCGCGCTCGATCATCCCGGCGCGCAGCTCCGGGTCGAGCAGTACCTTCTTCATGCCGGCGGCAATCTCCTCGACCTTGAGCGGATCGACGAGGCAGCCCGAGCCGTCGAGCACTTCGGGTGGCGCGCACGTGTTGGCCGTCACGATGGGACAGCCGCAGGCCATCGCCTCGATCAGCGGGATACCGAATCCCTCGTACAGCGAGGGGAACGCAAAGAGCGCCGCAAGGCTGTAAACGGCGGGCAGATCGCCGTGATCGATCCAACCCGGAAAGTAGACCCGATCCCCGAGGTTGAGCTCCTGCATCACTTGCAGCTCCGCCTGCGTGCTCCAGCGCTGCTCGCCCGCCAGCACCAGCGTATGCGGCACGGCGTCTTTGATTTGCGCGAAGGCGCGCAGCAGCCTCGCGACATTCTTACGTGACTCGATTTGTCCACACCAGAGAATGAATCGTTCCGGCAGCTTGTATTTTTCCCGCACGGCACGCAGCCTCTCGGGATCGCGTACCGGCTGGAACAGACCCGGATCGAACCCATTATGGATGGGAAACACCTTGCGGGGATCGACTCCGGTGTGCTCGACCACGTCGGCTTTGACCGCGTGGGAAACGGCAATGAACGCATCGGCATGGCGGCAGTAGAGCGGCACGAAGGCATTGAAATACCATCGGTCGTGCCTCAGGAAATGCTCGGGAATCACGAACCACTCGGATCCGTGCAGCACGAACATCGTCTTTGCCCTGGTGAAGAAAGGAACGGTGAACTTCGGGTTGAAGATCAAATCCAGCCGCTTCTTCCTCGCGATCCACGGGACCGCGATCTGATCCCACGGCACGGTTCCCGGAATGCCGACCGCCACTTCCTCCACATTCGGATAGTTCGCGTACGTTCCGAGCAGTTTCGAGTTCTGGTAGATGAGCACGTAGTGATGCTGCGTTCCGTACGAGAACAAGAGCGGCAGCAGCCTCTTCGTGTATACCTTGACGCCGCCTTCCTGCTGTTCGTAGTGACGCAGCATGATTCCGATTCTCATGGGCTGCGCCGCCCGGTTGCGACCGCACCCCCGCGCGCCAGCCAGGCGCGCCGCGCGCAGATGATGCCCGCGAAATACCAGTAGAGATAGGTCATCGAGGTGAACTGATGCAGCAGGGTGTAGCCAATCCCCAGGCCGAAAACCGAAACCACCCCCGTCCAGCCGGCGGCCAGCGCACCGACGAGCGAATCGTCCTCACGGGCCACCACCAGCGTGTCCGCGAACACCATCCAAAAAAGCGCGCCGATCATCAGCACTCCCAGCACGCCGAATTCCAGCACAAAGAAAACGAACGACATGATCAGGAACTGCTTGAACAGCTGGAAATAGGGGCCTTCGAAATTCTTGCCAAAATTCGACGGCGAAACGCTGCCGAGCCCCAGCCCGAACGCCAGGCGAGCCGGATCGGTCGACAGGAACTGCAGCGGCACCACCACGGCATCGCCACGGCGCACGTCTTTGGCGGTTCCGACACCCGTCACATTCGAGCTCAAATAGCTGCTGAGCTGCTTCTCGCTGGTGAAGAAGTTCAAGACATCCCGTTCCTCTTTGAAGGGATTGTGCACTTCCATCATGTTGTAGATCGGGACGAACAGCGCGCCGAAGGCCGCCAGCGCAAGGACGCCGACGCCGGCATAACGCAGGCGTTTGCCGCGCTTGGCGGCGAACAGCACCGTCACCGCCATCGCCATCGGCAGGAACACGACGGTTGCTTTAGTCTCGTTGATCGTCGTCGGCAAGAGCAGCAGCAGGAACAGCACAGCATAGGTGAGCTTGCCGATGCGATTTCGCATCAGCAGTCCCGTCAAGATGCACACCCCCGAAATCAGGAACAGCGACAGAACCCCCGAGTCCATCATGGTGCCCTGGACGTTGTCGCCGGTGTAGCGGCCTTCGTCCAGGACGATCCAGCGTTGATAGGCTGCGACCGGCAGCTGCAATAGCGCGAGGCCGAGCAGCCACCTCAACTGCCGGCGCAGCTGCGTGTCGCTGATCGGGAGCACCGCGGGAAGGAAAAATAGTGGAATGGCCCGCAGATAAAATCTCATGCCGCTCAGCACCGGCCCCGAACCCGGCGGATTGTTGAGGATGCCGAACAAGATGATCACGCTGAATGCGCCGAACAGGATCCAGTACTTCGGCTGCACCAGGCGAAAGCGATCATGCGTGCCCGTCGCCGCGACATAGACGATGATCAGGAGCGACAGCACCTCGGGGAGGAAATGCAGCATGGTCGGCAGGTTCAACAACTTGACCAGGAAATCATTCAACATGACGGTAGAGATGATCAGCAGGACAAAGTATTGCATGATGTTTCCTGCTTCAGCGCCCGTTCGCCGCGATCAACAGCACATCGGACCCGTCACGGTCCGACGTCCAGACGCGCGTCACCGACCATCCCCGCGCCCGAGCATCGGCTTGCAGGCTTTTCTCCGCATACGGGTACAGGCTCGCATACACCCGGCGACCCGAGGCAACGATGGGCGCCAACGCATCGTCCGTATACAGGAGCGGGTGGTTGGTCCAACGATCGGTGTGTCCATCCCGACAAACATAGGTATCGTAGCGTGCGTCGTCCCGATCCAGATAGAAATAGTCGAAACGACTGTAGTATTGATCGAGATTCGGAATGCCCGTGATCACCACATCGCCGGGACGGGTGTTTGCCGCGAGCCATTCACCGACGCTGCGCATGTCGCTGCGGGGATAGTAATGTGCCGCGACCGCCGGAGACACATCGAGGCGAAAATTAATCTTCGCCGAGTCGATCTGCGCGACATGCCGGGGTTGAAAGTCCTCGGTGGCGCCGAAGCACGCCAGCGGCAGTGCCGCGGCAACGAGAAGCGGTATCGGCCGCGCGGCATTGAGCCTGCGGAGCATCGACAAAATCGCCGCAACCGACAACACGATGAGCAGGGGATAGAGGAAGAACGTGTAACGCGTCTCGATCCGATCGGTGGCGGTCATTCCAACGGCTAGCGTCATGACCAGCACGAGAGAGAGCAGCACTGCGATCGGCCCGAGCTGCGGCGAAGGCGCAAAAATCACCCGATAGGACCAGAAGGCGATGGCGAGCCCGATCGCAAGGGACAGGATGGGCATCGTGCGTCCCCAGGGGCGCATGACTTCGTCATAAACGTCGGGAATTCCGAACAGGTATTGCACCGCGATGGGCGCCGCGCCGGCGCCTCGATCGAGCGATGCGGCAATCTCGTTCGGCGAGACGATCGAGTGCTCAAACATCATCCAGAACGCCAAGAATCCGACGAGACTCAGCTGGAAATACCGCCCCCGGCCCGCGCCCCAATCGCGACGATTCATCACCCCCGTGAGCAACAACAGGACGAGGATGCCGCTCGCGAGCGTGAACATATGCACCGCCGCCGCCACAAGCGCTACACCCAAGCCGAATGCGGCCATCCATCGATGCCGGAAGGACGCGATAAATCCCCACGATGCCATCGCAAAGCCGGCGGGGAGGAGCCATGCGCAAGCGGCAAGCGGATGCGCACGGAGCGGTGCCAGCCACTGCATGAGGTGCTGCAGATGGCCCGCGGATGAGGTGCCACCCGGGCCCGAATCGGACGCCTCCGCGTAGCCGCGCAAGTCGCGCGTCGCCAGGAAGAGCAGCGCCGTCAGTGCCAGGAGCAAAGCCAAGCGCCGCCACTCAATCGGCTTCAGACAGCCGTGCTCGTGCGCGAGCAGAACCGCGAGGACGCTCGCCAGCCCGAGCAGCACTCCGCCCTCCCAGAACAGCACCCCAAGCACCGAGAGTGCGGCCATGTAGCCCAATGCCGCGGCCTCCTTATCGACCGTGAAGCGCAGGTAATACACGAGGTACCAAGCAAAGACGGCTTGGAACGGCGCATACATTCGGGCGAAACGCGCCATCTCGATTTCCCAAACCGACACACACAGCATGATGACCGTCAACCATCCGGCGAGCGAGCCTTCGATGCGCCGCGCGATCAGGAATGCGGCGGGCAATACCGCCAAGCTCGACAGCGCCGAAATCATGCGCGCGGCCAGCTCCGGCGACAGCCCCGCCATGCGCGTGCCGGCAACCAGGTACTGATACAGAAGTCCCCGCGTGTAATAGCCGCCGCACGGGAACTGCGGCAATCCGCCGCGCAGCACGTAGTCGATGGACCGGGAGATGTAAAACTCATCGACTCCGAACGGCCAGGTTCCGAGGCCCTTGAAGCGCCCGTACAGTCCGGCGAGCACAGCGGCCGCCGCAACCGAGATGAGCGGCGCACGAATCCAAATCGATTGCTCGCGAAAAATGATAGAGTCTTGTGCCAAGTTAGTCGACGCTCGAATTCTGTTAATGTCGCATGCCGGCGAGCCGACCGTCCATAAGAACACGACAATATCCCGTATGAATATCCTGCTGGAGGATCTCAAGGCACAGCGTGAAGGGTTGCTCGGATTCGGCTTCTGGGCGCTTCTCGTATACCGCTTCGGGCACGCGCGATACCGGGTGAAAAACAGGCTCCTTCGGGCGCCCTGGACGATCGTCTACAAGATCCTGGAAAAGCTCACGGAACTGATGTTCGGCATCACCATTCATTCCAAGGCCACGATCGGCCGCCGATTCAGCATCGAGCATCACGGCTGCATCGTCATCCACGGCGCCACCGTCATCGGTGACGATTGCCTGATTCGTCACGGCGTCACCCTCGGCAACTCGGGCTATGACGACCCCCTTGGTGCACCCAAGCTCGGCAATCGCGTGCAGGTAGGCGCCGGGGCGAAAATTCTCGGACGGATCGACATCGGCGACGATGTCGTGATCGGTGCCAATGCGGTGGTGGTTCATGACGTTGCGGATCGCGCGGTGGTCGGCGGGGTGCCGGCACGATCGCTCAAGAAGAGCTCTTAGCTGCGCGCCGAGGCTGGCTGCAGCTCGTGCCGAGCAGGTTCTTGAGGACCTCGGCGTTGCGCAGCGAATGATGCGCCTGCGCATGCTCGCGGCCCCGAGCGGCGAAACCGGCGCGTACCTCGGGGGCGTCGATGAGGGTACGCACGGCGGCGACCAAGGCGGCTTCCGAGTGCGCCACGATTCCTGCGCCGCGCGCGAGGACCTGATCCGGATCCACCTGCAAACTGACCACCACCACATCACGCAGCCAGGCCTGGATGAACGTGTTGGGAAACCCCTCGTGGAGGCTCGTGTTGACGAAGATATGCGCACGCGCCAGGAGCGAGTTTACCTCCGCATGGCTCATCTCCCCGAGGTACTGCAGGTTGGCGGTCGACTGGATGTCGCTCATCAAGGCAAGTTCCCACGCCCAGCGCTTTCCCGGGGCCGCAGCGGCACCCACCATGACGAAGCGGATGTCGTCGCGATCCCTCAGACTCGCCGCCAGGCGCACGAAGATTTCCGGCTGCTTCCAGGGTTTTAAGTTCGCGATCCACACCACGGTGAGAGGACCTGACTTGTCGATCGGCTCCGCGGCCGGCGGATGAAAGTTGCGGATGACGGCATCCGCCGTGCGCGCATAGTTCCTCTTCAAGAGCTCGGCCTGGAATTCGGTCTGCACCACGATGCGCGTGGCGCGGCGCGCGCCCCACTCCGCGGTCCATTTTTCCAAACGAAGCCTCAAGAAGTTGCGGGCCCGGTCGAGATGTCCCGGCGTGAGCTCCGTATCGTGAGACACGTGCCATACGAGAGGTACCCCGCTACGGCGCGAATACAACGCGCAGACCGCCGTATAGGCGCAGGCGACGCGCTGGTAGATCACGTCGGGGCCGAGTTCGCGCAAGGTGCGGTACAGCGATCGCCCCTCGGCGACATAGCCCAATCGCGGAATCGGTCCGCCTGCTCCGATCCTCGACACCTGGTATTTCCTGACTCGTTCGCGTTTGTCGACGAAATGAGTGAGATAGTGGATCTCGTATTCGTTGGAACTCGCGAGCGCCTCGATCAGCAGACTGATCTGATATTCGGCTCCGCCGCCGTGCTCGAACGGGTTGACGATGCAGATTTTCCGCTTCGCGCCGCTCAGCATCGTTCCTCGATGATCTCGAGCATGCGCTTCTCGACCGCCCCCGCGATGATTCCGTAGGAGCGGTGCTCGATCGCGTAGCGGCGCCCGCGCTCTCCCATCTGGCGCGCGGTTTGGGGGTGCCTCAGCAAGGTGAGGATGGCGTCCGCGAAGGCTCGCTCGTCATAGGCAACGCACAGACCCGCGCCGCTTTCCTCGATCACCCGCCGTTGTTCAGGATGATCGTTCGCCACCACCGCCTTGCCCAAGGCCATGTATTCGATCAACTTGGTGGGCGATGTCGAACGCAGGATGGGCGTCGGATGGAACGGCGACACGCATACATCCGCCTCTCTGACGTATTGCAGGGCCTGCGCCTGCGGCAACTGACCCACGAAGACCACCGCATCCTGAAGGCCGAGCCGCGCGACTTCGGCCTTCAACTCCTCCTCGTCGGCCGCTTCAGCGCCGCCGACGAGATACAGTTTCGCGGCCGGCATGTCGAGGGCGACCAGCGCAAAGGCGCGGATCAGAAAATCCAATCGCCGCACCTTGATCAAGGTTCCAAGATAGAGGACGCAAGGCACCCCCGCCGGAAGCAGGCGCCGATCCGCCGATTCGAGCGCCGCGCATAGTTCATCGCTGATACCCATGGGTACGGCGGTCATCTTGCCTAGGGGAATGCCTTCAGCGGCAATATCCTCGCGCATCTGTTCACTTTGCACGAACACGTGATCCGCGGCGGGCAGCAGCCAGCGGTACAGGAGCCACTTGAACGTCAGGCCGCGCAGCAAATACAGGAAAGGGTAGCGCGCGCTCCCGTCCCTGGCGCAAAGCAGGTAATACTCCGGAAACGGATACGACAACCAGTAGATGAATCGAATCTTGAACAGGCGGCACGCAATGACCGCTACCGCACCCGCGAGAAATTTGTCCTTGACCTCCACCGCATCGTAGCGCTTGGCGCGCATGCGAGCCATCAGGCCGAGATCGTTGACGATGCCGCGGACGTGCTTTCGTATGCGGTGGAACAGCGAATGGCCGAGGTCCGTCGCTCCCACCCAGGCGCGGCCGCCGCCCCAGGAGGTGACGTAGGGCTTCGAGCAAGCGGCCTCGCTTTGCAGGATCCAGTCGATGTCGTGGCCGCGCGCGGCCATCTCTTGGCCGAAGAGCACCGCGACGTCCACGCGCGTCGGCGGAAACGTATCCGAGGAGACGACCAAGATGTGCATTTGCCTTGGTGAGCTACGCTCGATCAATGGGCGCCGGATACGCCGCCGGTCGGATTGAACAGGCCCAGGAAGCGCAACCAGCGCATCTCCCTGCCCGGGAAGAGTCGCATCAGCAGGTCGCGATCCGAGTCGCATAGAGCCCGGCTGCGGACGTAAAGCAGCGCAAAGCATGCGAAGATCAGCGTCCCCAGGAATAACTGCATCCCAGCCGTGCCGGTCTGCAGATTCTTGAGCGTGAAGCATACGGCCACCGCGGCGCCCCAAGTCGCCACGCTCGTGAAGAGGGATGATCCCGCGTTGATCCACACCGCCCGCCGCCGCACGTGCCACCACACGAAGGCATTCTTGAAGGCCTGAGCGGAACCGCTCGCGAGCGCCGCACCATAGAGCCCCAAGTGCGGGATCAACACCAGCATGGCGACGATATTGTAGCCGGCAAAGATCTTGCTCAAGAGCTGGATCGCGGTCTTTTCTTCGTATTGCGCCACCAGCGCCACCGGGGTCGCGAAGCTGTTGAGCGTCGAGAACCCCAAGATGACGGGCAGCAGCCAGGAGTACTCGATGAACTTGCCGGCGAACGCGACGCGCACGATCTCCGCGTGATAGACCACCGAATAAGCCAGGATCGGCCATTGCACGAGCAGATTGATGTTCAGCAAGAAGGTGAAGTATTGGGGCAGCCGCGTATCCGCTTCAGCAGGTTTGACCGCGAAGAACATCGGCTGGATGATGTTGTCGAACAGCCGCACCGGCAGCACGTTGGTGGCCATCTCGTTCAATCGTGTATAGAACGAATAGATGCCCACCGATATCGCATTCATGAAGCCGACGATGAAGAAATTATCCATGCGCGAGTCCAGGAACAAGGTGCCGGCGTCGTTGAAGTTGTTGAACAACCCGTACCTGAACAGCCTCTTGCGCTCCTCGGGCGCCAGCTCGTACCGTTCCGGCGGCTGACCGGCAACGCATTGCCTGTGGTAGACGATGCGCAAAAACACGTAAATCACCGCATAGCCGACCGCATCGGCGCAGATTGCCGTGCGCAGCGTGAGCATTCCCGCCGCCACCAACCCGAAGTACAACACCAATTTGCTGAATGACAGCATGGCGATAGATCCCACGCTGTATCGATGCAGCATGTACGAAGCGACCGAGAGCTGCAGGATCTGAGTCTGAAAATGCAGCAGCGCGACGACAGCGAATACTTCGAATTCGACCCGATACGGTCCGAGCCCAAAATGTGGCGCGATCGAGTTCCACGCGGCCAGCAAGCCAACCAAGATCGTGACATTGGTCAGCAGCCGCGCCCGCGCGACGCGAGACACCAGCCACGCCGCGGCACTGCGATTCCCCTCACGCAGGTATTCGGGCTGGAAGCGCCGCAAAGTCTGCTCGAGGCCGAGCGAGGCCACCGTACCGACCAGCGGAATGAACGAGTAGAGCAGGTTGAAGACGCCGAAATCCTGCTTTCTCATCGCGCGAACCAGCACGATGTACCCAAGGACGGTCGTGACTTGGGAAATGAGGCGATACGCGACTGTGTCGAACAGCGAGCGGCGTGCCTTGCCGCGATCGTATAAGGAATTAGTCAACCGAACCTGCCCCAACCGCCGTCGGATCAGTCTCCCCTGCCGTTCCCGCGCTTCCCGTCGTGATAGTCGTAGCCGTAATCGTACGCGGGCATCGTCTCGCTGACCCGATTGAGCACCACTCCCGCAATCGGAAATTCCTTCAGCATGTCGAGCGCCTTGCCGAGATCCGCTTGACTCGTCAATCCATCCGAGGCAACGACGAGAACAGCGTCCACTTTGGGCGCGACCACCAATGCATCGTCGGTGAGCAACACCGGCGGCAGGTCGATGAGAATGATG
Source organism: Steroidobacteraceae bacterium (assembly GCA_050012215.1). Lineage (GTDB taxonomy): Bacteria > Pseudomonadota > Gammaproteobacteria > Steroidobacterales > Steroidobacteraceae > Bog-1198. The sequence goes on along the minus strand of JBEKHO010000007.1, from coordinate 95,594 downwards.
GGTTCGGCCGCACCCTGCCTGACCAGCGCGATCAGTTCGTCGAACCTCGGGGAGGCGAGCAGCTCCGAGGCATGCTCCGTCGCCACGACGCTGCCGGCCACCATCAAGTTATCGCTGTACACGGAGACGAACAACTCGTTCCCGTGGGTGCCTTGTTCCAAATACTGACGCAGCTCGCGGGGCGGATTGACGCCGAGCGTGCGGAATATGCTGGGATTGCGCATGTCCAGGTCGAGGAGCACGATCTCGCGGCTCTTCTCCCGCGCCATGGAAAGCGCGAGATTGATCGCGGTCAAGGTCTTGCCGTCGTTCGGACCGGCGCTCGTGACCGCGATCGTGGTCCATTTGGAAATGCGGGCGCGATGCAATAACCGCGTCCGCAGCATGCGGTAGGCGGCAATGGCCGCGCCGTCGTTATCGTCGGTGCGTTGCAGGAGCACCCGCCGTTCACGGCATAGGTCCAGATCCAATGACGCGGGCACTGCGCGAATGCGCAAGTTCGGGTCGATTGCCGCCGCAATCTTGGTACGTCCGGCGTTGCGTTCCGCGGCGGCGTCGGTCACGCGGCGCGACGGTTGTCCGTTTCGCTGATTGCCCCGGGACTTTTCGATGGCATTTTCGACGATGGACATCTTGTTCTAACTACCCCTTGGGATTGATTGCAGCGCGGATAACTGAGGCGTTATCGGTGCAGCCGGGATACTATCACAGCGATCGCAATGACCGCCGCGACCGAATAGGCTGCTCCGAACGAAGTTAACATAAGCGCACGGCTGCGTTTGTCCCGCGTGTTGCGGATATACGGGATGTTGGCGAGTACCGGCAACCCATTCAAAATCGGCGCCATTCGCGTAATTCTAACATTCTTGTCGTTGCTCTCGGCAAGCGCCACGGCGATTCCCGTGAGCGCGGCACCAAGGACGAGCCCGAGAAGGATCCAGCCCACACGGTTCGGAAACACCGGCGATCGTGCCATCGCGGGGGCGCGCAGCATGGTGAACCGTTCACCGCCTTGATGGCTCTCGAAGGTCTCCGCCAGATTGGCGCTCTGCAGCCGATCCTGCGCGTGCTGGTACTCGTTTTGCATCACCTCTCGGCGGCGCATAACCTCGGAGATCTCGCGTTCGGCGCCCGGGGTACGCTGTACCAAACCGCGGAACTGCTCGAGCTTGGCGCGCATGGCGTTCGCCTGCGCCTGCAGGTTCGACAGTTCGTTGCGCGCGGCTTGCAGCTGCGCTGCGGTCACCTGGTACTGGGGGTTGTTCGATTGCTGCACGACTCCGCCCGGCGAAATGCTGCCCGACTGCTGCGCCATCAGCGTTTCCAATGCACGGCGCAGCCGCTTCACCTCAGGATGATCCGGCGTGTAGCGTTGTTCCGCCTCGGTCAGTTTGGCGCGTACCGTGGCGATGTCGGTGAGGTCCCCGGACTGGGTGATCAAATTCGGGCTCATCTGACTCAACTGTACGCTGAGTACCGACTCCTTCTCCTGGGCGAGCAGCACCTGCTGCTGCACGTTGTCGAGCTGGCGCTGCAGGTCCTCCACGGTCGCTTGATTGCGCTGCAGAAATTCCGGCAGTGCCTCGCCGTACTTGTTCTTCAGCACGGCGAGTTCGGTGTCGACCTGGCGCATCTGCTGGGCCACCTGGTCCGACTGCTTCTTCAAAAACCCCGCCGCCTCGCCCGCCGCCTCGGTGCGGCGAATCTGGTTGTAGGTCAGGAAGAGTTGCGCCAATCGCTGATCGATCGCCACGGCGATCGCCGGATTCGGGTTGTCGTAATGCAATGAGAAGGCATTCGATTCGGCCTGCGGCTTCATCGACACGGGATCGACCTTCTCGAGCGAGGTATCCTCGAGCAGGCGCTGGGCCTTTTGGGCTGCAGTCCACGTCACCTGGTCCGGATACGGATCGATCTCCTGCACGATGCGCTGCAGTCCCTCGATCATCATGACTCTTCCCTGCACGATTTCGATCTGCTGGTCGGAGTAGCTGAGCACGGTCGACTCGATGATGTCTTTCGGCACCGAGGAGGGTTCCAGCATGATCACGGCTGAGGACTGATATTCCGGGCGGATGCCAAAGGCCGCCACCACACACAGAAACACCGCGGCGGGCAGAATGGTCGCCACATAGATGAATCGCCGCCGCAGGATCGCAAGATAATTGCCGAGTGCCGGTGTTTGCGCCGACGGGTACTCCTCGCCGCTCACCATTGCCGGCCCAGCCCCTGGTAGGTGAACTGGATGTACACGCGATTATTCAACGCCCCATCGGGGTTGATCTGATATTTCTCCCACATGTACTGGTAGCCTCCTTGAACGGAGAATGTCTGCGTCAACAGGTATTTTACTTGCACGACGGGTCTCACATAAGTTCGGTCATCGCCGCTTACATTGCTCGTCACTCCATGGTTGCGCAGCGCGACCGCTGCCGCCGTGAGCGAGAGCCGCTGCGTAAAATCGCGCTCGTATTGCAGCTGCACCTGGTCGTTCACGTAAATGCCGCCGCCCCCGGACGGCGTGATCACGCGGCCGCCGTTCAACCGGAATTGGCTGGCCGCGACCTTGTAGGTCACCGCGACATTGGCGCCCCAGGGACTGACCGTCGTCTTAAAAAGAGTGGGTAAGCTGTCCTCGACCGTCGTGTGCTGATACTGAACCGACGCCGTGGTGGTGAGCAACGGGCTCCAGTTCGTATCGAGCTGCAGCGACACCCCGCCCGCGGTAGCGGTGGAATCGAACTCCGTTGCCTGGTACTTCGAGCCATAGGCGCCCACGGTCATGTCGTCCTTCTGGTCGAGCGCAAAGCGCAGATACGCCTTCGCTTGGAAGTAGCGGAAATCGATGGCGTCATACGTGTTGGTCGGGGAATACTGAAACTGCTGCACGATGGCTGAAACGCCCACGGCGGTGAGCGGCGTGAGGCCGTAGCTGTAGTCGGGCATCAGGATGTAGCTCGTGCGGGTCGCACCATTGATGGTTCTTCCCGTTTCCGGGTTGGTGGGCAGGACCGGCCCGTAGGGGTTATAAAACGCCGCGTTCAGTTCGGCATTGATCTCGTCGCGCCGCTCGAAACCAAAATACACACTCGCCTTGCTGCGCTGGGATTTGTAGTAGGAATTGAGGTCCAGATACTCCTCCAGCCGGTTGTCGGCGGAGTCGGTGGGGTAGTTGCGGTAATCAATGTGCGGCCGGATGCTGGTGTCCGACTCCGGGGTCGAGATACTGAAGAGCGCAGCCGCGTCGCCCATGTAACCCTGAACCGCGTGCATTCCGCCCGGGTTCAAATCGAGATTTGAGTCGTTTTCAGCGGCGATCGACGCGGTAGGCTGCACGTAGTACTCCGCGGCCAACACGGGCGCCGCCGCCAGCAGGGCGGCTGCACACACCAGGATTTTTTCATGACCCATGGGCGGCAGGCGCTTACGGGACAACCACGACATCGCCGCTCTCTAGCTCGACGTTCTGGGATAGGTCTTTACCCGAGCTCACCGCACCGTATTTGAAGGGTAGAACGCGCTGGCCGCCCGCCGAGCTTCTGATCACGATGATGCTGTCGAGCTTGGCGTAGGGGTTGCCTCCCCCGGCCACGCTCAATGCCTGTAGGACATTGATGGTCGGGTTCATGATGACGGAGCCCGGCTTGTTCACCTGGCCGATGACGTAGACGACATTGCCCTTCGTGTCCGTCACGATCACGGTGGCGATGGGGTCGGAGATATATTTCTTGAGCTTGGTCTGGAGCTCGAGGCGGACCTGTTCCACGGTCTTCCCCCCGGCCACGATTTCCCCCGCCAACGGGTAGGAGATCTTGCCGTCGGGAGTCACGGTGATCTCTTGCGGCAGAAGTTTGGGGTCGTCGTATACGCCGACGATGACTTTATCGCCGGGATGCAGGTGGTAGTCAGGAAGCGTCTGCGCCTGGATCGATGCGCTCAGCAGGGGGAGTGCCCCCAGCAACCCCGAAGCCAGTATCCCCTTCGTTCTCTGACCCATCGAAGCATCCCCTTATAATGTGTGCCCGGCTCGCAGACCACCGGCCGCGGTGCCGTACGTGCAGCGGATTCGCCAGAGTATACCGTGCGAATTCACCGGTAGATGAACGTATTCGATCCTACGCCCGAGCCGCCTTGTTCAAGAGGCGATGCACTCCTCACCTTCGAACCACTTATGTCAATGCTCGGGGGCCGCGCAGCCACCTGGCGCGATCGCGAGCAGTGCCGCGGCATCGTTTTCCGCGATCGGCCGGGTCTCGATGGCGAAGCGCGCAGGTTCGTAGGGTTTCATGACCAGCAGGAAGCCGTACTCGCAGGCCACTCGATGCCAATCGACCTCCCCCGCGCCCGGTTCGACGTACCAGGTCTCCTGCGGCGCGTAAGGTCGGTGTTTATAACGAAAATACGTCATCGGCTCGCCCTGATCGCCACTGAAGAAATACGGAATGATGGCGGCGCGATCGATCGCCAGCAGAGATGCCGCATGCAACGTCGACTTGATCGGCCGATCGCGCGTATTGGTGTAGACGGGCAGGACGTACGCCCCGGTGGGAACGGCGGAGACGACGGTTCGGTATCGAGCGAGCCATGCGTCGAGCGCGCCCAGATGCCGGTCCAGATACACGAGGTTCGCGACCGCGAGCGTCGCCGCGAGCAACAGCGGCACGGCATCCGCGACTGTTCGATTCGACGAGGGCCCCCGGCCGGCGGCCGCCAGCGATGCCATGAGCAGAAACATCGCGGCCAGCGGGATTGCACGCACGTCTATCCAGCTTGCATCGGATAGCGAGAGGGGCAGCACGATGTAAACGCCGAGATAGGCGATCGCGAGGACGCCCATTTCCCCGACGAGCGGATCGGTGAACCCTTGCAGGGCATGCCGGGTGCGGTAGGGCCAGACCAGGCAAACGATGAACATGATCAGCAACCACCGATCGGTGCGCAGACTGAATCGCTGGAACGGCCACAAGATGCCTCGAGCCTTGCCGAGGAGCGAACCCCAGTAGTAGGTGCTCGACACCCCGTCTCCCGCGAGGCGCTGGCCGCTGGCCACGCCGAAATGCCAGGCGAACAGCAGGCCCAGCGGCAGCATCAGCAGCGCTCCCTCGACCGGGCCGATGCGGCGCCGCCGGATCATCAGCAGGGTCGATAGCGCGAGCGCGGGCGCCAGCAGCACGATGGCGGACAGATGCACGAGGTAGCTCAACGTGAACGCGGCGACATAACCACCGTAGAGCGCGTACGACCAGCTTGCGCAGAGCGTGCGGGCGAGCGCCAATACCACGAGAATCGCGGACAAGGCGAGTTCGAAGGCGAAAAATCCCTTGAGGAAGAATGCGCTGGTCGCCAGATAAAGGCCGAGCAGGAACGCGACAGCCTGACCCTCCCGGCGGATGTCGGCCGCTCGTGCATAGAGCGCAAGCGCAGCGGGCAGCGACACGATCATGAGCACCTGCCAGAGAATCGCCGCGCTTTTCACGCCGACCACCTCGATCGCACCGGCCAGCAGCACGTCGTTCAGCACGTAAGGGACGGCCATGAACGTGAACTGAAATACCGCTCCGAACTCGGCACCCCGATGCAGCCACAGATCGTTGATGACGAGGGCGCGCGCCAGGTGATCGGGATAGTCCTGCAGCAGGGCCGGCGCGAATCGCACGAACACGGCCACATACGCGGCCGCGACCAGCGCAGCGAGCGTCCACCCGGCCTTGGCCCAAGGGGTTGCCGGGGCGTGTTGGCCGCCGGCTAGGATAGCGGTGAGCTTGGAATCCATGGTCAGAGCGCATGTTAACAGCCCGCGCTCGCTTGCTCCGCCGCTCGTACGTGGCTAATCTCGCCGCGGTGAGCGGCAACCTGATGGCACATGCTTCGGTTCTTGCGGCGGTGCTGGCCGTCTCGGCATGCACCGTCAACCAGGCCAGACCGCCGGCGCAGCGCGCCAAGCCGCCCGCTCCCTATCCGCACAGCAAGCTGGTCTGGAGCGTGACCTGGAATTTCGCCACCGTCTGGAGTCACCGCAAAGCGCATGGCAGCGACTTGTGGCCGTGCGCATGGGCGGCCGACGACGACTTGTATTGCGCCTGGGGCGACGGCGGCGGTTTTGACGGTGACGATGATCGTATTGGCCGCGTCAGCCTCGGCTTTGCGCGCCTCTCAGGCACGCCGCGCGAGGCGGATCCGGATTCGTTCAGCGGAAAGAACATCTGGGGCGAGCCGCCCTATGCCGAAGCAAGCGCCACTTTCGGCGGCAAAGTCGGCAGCATGATCGCCCTCGATGGGGTGCTCTATGCGCTCGGCGGCTTCTGGACGCCGGACAACGCGCGCGATCCCGCCCATACGAGCGGTCGCGGGCCGCTCAACACCATTGCGTGGTCGGCGGACGGCGCGAAGAACTGGCACGTGGCGGCCTGGTCGAGCGCCGCTCCGCTCGGCTCGTTCTTGGACGCGGGGAAGGAACCCGTGGGTGCGGCGCCCGACACGCTGCTCATGTATTACCTGAGAGCCGCCGATAGCCGTCACGTGTATCTCAAACGGGTCCGCACCGGCTCCTTAAGGGGCGATCCCGCGACGGCGCAAGGCAGTGAGTATTTTCGCGGCACCCGGCACGGTGGCCGTGAAGCTCTCTGGTCTTTGCACGAACAGGACGCTGTGCCGATATTCACCGACGACAACCACGTCGAAGGTCCCAGCGTCGTTTTCGATGCGGGCCTCGGTCGCTATCTGCTCACGGCCGGGCACTACGCCTCCGGTAACGACGATGACTCCTCGGCCGGCCAGGTCGGTCTGTTCGAGTCACCCCACCCATGGGGCCCTTGGGCCACGATCGGCTATTACGAGAACTGGGGCAATTTGAAGGCGGATACGGCCGGCGATTTCTTGAGCTTGCGACTTCCATCGAAGTGGCTGAGCGCCGACGGAACGGCCGTATGGGCGGTATTTTCCGGGCCCAGGGCTTTCGATTCCTTCAATGTCGTCAGAGGTAAATTGACTCTCCGTTAGCGCGGCGAGAGGCGTGAGCTCGGTTCTGAGAACTGAATTCTAACGTTATGTCAGCAGGCCAACGAGCTCTCGATATTTGTGCGCGCTGCTGCACAAATTGCCGATTCAAATTGCCGATCAGCGCAAGGCTGCGTCGAGCCTCGGCGATTAGCATGAGCCATCGTTTCAGAGGAACTTTCCGTGCACAAGAAAATTGGACTTGCAGTGTTGCTCGCGGCTCTCTCGGGGATTGCCTCCGCAGCGGAGACGTGCAAGATCAACACCTCTTTCGGGATCTCGGTGCGGGAATGCACCACCACCGGCGCCTTCGATGCCAGGCCCGCGAAGGCCCCGGAGATTGATTCCGGTTCTGCAATCACCGGCTTCGCGTTGACGCTCGGTGGACTTGCCGTGCTCTGCAGCCGCCGCATGAAGGCTCGGAATAGCTGAGCTTCTTACATATTGCGATCTGAGCAGCGCACTGAATCGCAATCCCACCAATTAATCGGGCTACTGTTCATTGGCATGTTGCCAATGGATCGCATCGACGATTACTGATCACCTCGCAAAGCAACGTTCGTGTGAGGTTGTTGAACATGGTCAGGACGGTTGGACTGTTGGTGCTGCTGATGGGACTTTCGGGTATCGCCTCGGCAGGCGAGTCTTGCAAAGTCGAGTACTTTCTTTGGTGGTTTCCCATCGAGGTGTGCTCACCGGTCATCGGTGGCGGGCCAACTCCAAAAGCTGCTCCCGAAATCGACCCGGGCTCCGCAATCACAGGCATCACGCTCGCAATGGGTGGATTGGCGGTGCTGCGCGGCCGACGATTCAAGAAGGCTGAAACGAAGCGCGGCGCCTGATTCGATCGCTCGTCTGCCGGCGTAGCGGCGGGCGGATCCTGACTAATCCAAATATTCCGCGACCGTACAGCGGCGCACATCGGCCCTGCTGATTCCCGGAGCCGTCTCGATCAAATGGAATTTGTCCTTGCGCGTCGCGCGCGAGAACACCGCGAGATCCGTGATCACCATGTCGACCACATTGACCCCGGTGAGCGGCAGCTCGCAACGCTTCTTGAACTTCGAATCGCCGTCCTTGGAGGTGTGCTCCATCACCACGACGATGCGCTTCACGCCGGCGACCAGGTCCATCGCGCCGCCCATGCCCTTCACCATCTTGCCGGGCACCATCCAGTTGGCGAGATCGCCGTTCTCCGCGACTTCCATCGCGCCGAGGACCGCCATGTCGATGTGCCCGCCGCGAATCATGGCGAAGCTGTCGGCGGAAGAAAAATACGAGCTCATCGGCAACGCGGTCACGGTCTGCTTGCCCGCATTGATCAGATCCGGATCCTCCTCGCCCTCGTAGGGAAAGGGGCCGATGCCGAGCATGCCGTTCTCCGATTGGAGAACGACTTTCACACCCGCCGGAATGTAATTCGCGACCAGGGTCGGAATGCCGATGCCCAGATTTACATAGAAGCCGTCTTGCAGCTCCCGGGCCGCGCGAGCGGCCATGTCCTCACGAGACCACGGCATTCGATCCCTCCGTACGCTTGCGGTTGGTGCGCTTCTCGATGGGCTTCTGGTAGGGGCTTCCGTCAATGATGCGGGTGACGAAGATGCCGGGGGTGTGGATCTGGTCGGGATCGAGTTCGCCCGCCTCGACCAGGATCTCGACCTCGGCCAGGGTCACCCGGCCCGCGGTCGCCATGTTCGGATTGAAGTTGCGCGCGGTCTTGCGATAGATGAGGTTGCCCTCGGTGTCGCCCTTCCATGCCTTGACCAGCGACACGTCGGCGACCAGCCCCTTCTCGAGCACGTAGGTCTCGCCGTCGATGACGCGCTGTTCCTTGCCGTCCGCGACCACCGTCCCGGCACCGGTCTTGGTGAAGAACGCGTAGATGCCCGCCCCACCCGCCCGGACGCGCTCGGCCATGGTGCCCTGCGGATTGAACTCGAGCTCGAGCTCGCCCGCGAGATATTGGCGCTCGAACTCCTTGTTCTCGCCCACGTAGGAGGAAATCATCTTGCGGATCTGGCGGCTCTTGAGCAGGAGCCCCAGACCCGCGCCGTCGACGCCTGCATTGTTGGACACCACGGTCAGGTTGCGCACGCCCGAGTCGTGCAGCGCGGTGATCAGCCGCTCCGGGATGCCGCACAGACCAAATCCGCCGCACATCAACGTGATGCCGTCGTTGACGATACCTTTCAGAGCGCTCGCCGCATCCGGGAAGACCTTGGAACCCGTCACCTTGCCCATCTGAACGCTCCCCCGGCGCGGCGCATGGCCGCTGACTCGTATCCGCGCGCCATTATACGGAGCCGGTCCCGGACGCGCCTGTTCAAAATGAGACGGAGTCCGGTGCGAGCGCGACCCGTCGACGCCCGTCGGCGAGGTCCTCGGGCGCCGCGGTTGAACGCCGCGCCCGAAATGTCTCTGGCTGACTGCCTTTGCGTCAGTAGCGGTAGTGGTCCGCCTTGTAGGGCCCCTGTTTCTTCACGCCGATGTACTTGGCCTGCGCCTCGGAGAGCTCGGTGAGCTGCGCGCCGAGCTTGGAGAGCTGCAGCCGCGCCACCTTCTCGTCCAGATGCTTCGGTAGCACGTACACGCCGACGGGGTATTTCGCCGTCTGCGTAAACAACTCGATCTGCGCGAGAACCTGGTTTGCGAACGAGGAACTCATCACGTAGGAGGGATGCCCGGTGCCGCAGCCGAGATTCACCAAGCGGCCCTCGGCCAGCAGGATGATGCGCTTGCCGTCGGCGAAGATCACGTGATCGACCTGCGGCTTGATGTTCTCCCAGGTGTGCTCGCGCAGCGCCGCCACTTCGATCTCGTTGTCGAAATGCCCGATGTTGCACACGATGGCTTGGTCCTTCATGCGCTTCATGTGGTCATGCGTGATGACGTGATAGTTGCCGGTCGCCGAGACGAAAATGTCCGCCTTGTCCGCGGCGTAATCCATGGTGACGACCCGATAGCCTTCCATCGCGGCCTGCAGCGCGCAGATCGGATCGATCTCAGTGATCCACACTTGCGCCGACAATGCCCGCAGCGCCTGCGCGGAGCCCTTGCCCACGTCACCGTAGCCCGCGACCACCGCGACCTTGCCAGCGATCATCACGTCCGTGGCGCGCTTGATGGCATCGACCAGCGACTCGCGGCAGCCGTAGAGGTTGTCGAACTTGGATTTGGTGACCGAATCGTTCACGTTGAACGCGGGGAACGACAGCAGTCCCTCCTGCGCCATCTGATAGAGGCGCTTCACGCCCGTGGTCGTCTCTTCCGTCACCCCCTTGATCTTGGCAAGGCGCGTGGTGTACCACTTCGGATCAGTCTTGAGCTTCGCTTTGATGGCGGCGTACAGGCTCTGCTCTTCTTCGTTGGTCGGCGAGCCGATGATCGAGGCGTCCTTCTCGGCGCGCGCGCCGAGATGCAGCAGCAGCGTCGCATCGCCGCCGTCGTCCAGAATCATGTTGGCGTGCGCACCGTCCGGCCACTCGAAAATGCGGTGCGTGTAGTCCCAGTACTCCGTCAGCGTCTCGCCCTTGACGGCGAATACGGGCGTGCCGCCCTCGGCGATCGCCGCCGCGGCATGGTCCTGGGTCGAATAGATGTTGCAGGACGCCCAGCGCACTTCGGCGCCCAACGCGTTCAGCGTCTCGATCAGCACCGCGGTCTGGATCGTCATGTGCAACGATCCCGCGATGCGCGCGCCGCGCAGCGGCTGCGCTTTCGAAAATTCCTGCCGGATGGCCATGAGACCGGGCATTTCGGTCTCGGCGATCTTGATCTCCTTGCGGCCCCAGTCCGCGAGCCCGAGATCCTTGACCAGATAATCCGTTTTGACTTTCATCGCTGCATTCATGACATGACTCCTAGAGGCGCAGCTCAAGCGGCGCGCGTTGACGGAAGCTCATCGGCAAGGGCTCTGGCCTTGTCGGTGCGCTCCCAGGTGAACTCTTCTTCCTTGCGGCCGAAATGGCCGTAGGCTGCGGTCTTCTGGTAGATCGGCCGCGCGAGGTCGAGCATCTCGCGCAACCCGAACGGCGTCAGATCGAAGTGTGCGCGCACGATCTGCGTCAGGCGCGTATCCGGCAGTTTCCCGGTGCCGAAGGTCTCCACCATGATGGAGGTCGGCTCGGCGACGCCGATGGCATACGAGACCTGGACTTCGCACCGGTCGGCGAGTCCCGCCGCCACGATGTTCTTGGCGACGTAGCGCGCCGCATAGGCTGCCGAGCGGTCCACCTTCGACGGATCCTTGCCCGAAAACGCCCCGCCGCCATGGCGCGCGAAGCCGCCGTAGGTGTCGACGATGATCTTGCGGCCGGTGAGACCGCAGTCGCCGACCGGCCCGCCGATGACGAAACGTCCGGTCGGATTGATGTGGTACTTGGTGCGCTTGTCGATCCACTTGGCGGGCAGCACGGGCTTCAAGATCTCTTCCATAACGCCCTCGCGCAGCGCCTTGGTGCTGATGTCGTCCGAATGCTGGGTCGAGAGCACCACGGCCTCGAGGCCGACCGGTCTGTCGTCCTCGTAGCGCAGGGTCACCTGGCTCTTGGCGTCCGGTCGCAGCCAGGGGAGCTTGCCGTTCTTGCGCACCTGCGCCTGGCGCTTCACCAGCCGATGCGCGAGCGTGATGGCGGCGGGCATCAGCACGTCGGTCTCGCTGGTGGCGTAGCCGAACATGAGGCCCTGATCGCCCGCACCTTGTTTGCGCTCATCCTTGCGGTCGACGCCCTGGGCGATATCGGCCGACTGTTTGCCGATGATGTTGAGCACGCCGCAGCTCGCGCCGTCGAAGCCCATGTCGGAGGTGTTGTAGCCGATGTCGAGCACGGTCTTTCTCACCAGTGCTTCCACGTCGACCCAGGCGCTCGTGGTGACTTCGCCCGCCACGATTACGACGCCGGTCTTCACCAGGGTCTCGCAGGCCACCCGGCCGCGCGGGTCAACCGCCAGGATGGCGTCGAGTACGGCGTCGGATATCTGATCCGCAACCTTGTCCGGATGCCCCTCGGAGACCGACTCCGACGTAAATGAAAAACTCTTGCTCATGTCTCAGATCCCTTCAGGTACTTGGCCAAAATTTTCAGCGTAGCGCCGCAGCAATTCCGGGCGCGAAAATTGATGATTCTGCGGCCCGCGCGACTCGATCTTGATCGCCCCCATCAAGGAGGCCAGGCGGCCGGTGGTTTCCCAATTGAGCCCGTGCAGCAATCCATGGATTAAACCAGCGCGGTAGGCGTCCCCGCAACCTGTCGGATCCACCACGGCCTTGGGTTTGGCGCAGGGGATGGTCCAGGTTCGGTCCTTGGTGTAAATCACCGAGCCCTCGGCGCCCCGGGTCACGACCAGGGCCTTCACCTTGTCGGTGATTTGGGCCTGGGTCAAGCCCGTCTTTTGCTGCACCAGGCCCCATTCATAGTCGTTGACCGCCATCCAGGCGGCTCGTTCAATGAATTCCTTGAGTTCCTCGCCGGAGAACATCGGCAGCCCCTGGCCCGGGTCGAATATGAACGGGATCCCGGCGGCCTCGAACTGCGCGGCATGCTCGATCATCGCCTGCCGGCCATCCGGGGCGACGATTCCGAGGGCCACCTTCGCCCGCACGTCGGCGATTTTGTTGAGATGGGCGTACTGCATTGCGCCGGGATGAAACGCGGTGATCTGGTTGTCGTCCAGGTCCGTGGTGATGAAGGCCTGCGCGGTGAACGCTTCCTCGATGACCTTGATGTGCTCGACGCTGATGCCTTTCGAGACCATCCGCTCCCGGTACGGCCCGAAATCATGGCCTGCGGTCGCCATCGGCAGCGCGGTATCTCCGAGCAGCGTCACGCCGTACGCGATGTTGGCGGCGCAGCCGCCGTACTCGCGGCGCATCTCAGGCACGAGAAAGGCCACGTTCAGAATGTGGATCTTGTCGGGGAGGATGTGGGTTTTGAATTGGTCGGGAAAAACCAAGATCGTGTCGTAGGCCACGGAGCCGCAAATCAAGGCGGCCTTCCCGCCGCGCACTGCTTCAACCATTCACCACCCGTCTTTGAGTAAACCGCTATTCTACAGGCAAGCCACTGCCCTGTCCGATGCAAATCCGAAGACTATATGTCAACCAAGCCGGGGTTCTCGAAGCTGTTGATTCTCCTCGGCGCCATCTCCATCCTGACCCCCTTCTCGCTGGATATGTACCTGCCAGCCCTGCCGGCGATCGCCCTGGACCTCAAGGCCAACGCGAGCGCCGTGGAGCTCACCCTGCCGTCGTTTTTCGCAGGTCTCGCCTTGAGCCAGCTGCTGTTCGGCTCGCTTGCCGACTACCTGGGCCGGCGCCCGCCGCTGCTCTGCGGTCTTGCCCTATCGGTGATCGGATCCGTGGGCTGTGCCCTCTCCGGGGGCGTGAGCTCCCTGACGGTCTGGCGGGTGGTGCAGGCGCTCGGGGTGGGCAGCGCGAGCGTGATCCCGCGCGCCGTCATTCGCGACCGCTTCGATGTCGCGCACACGGCCCGGGCACTCTCGCTCCTGGGGCTCATCACGGGTCTGGGTCCCATCCTGGCCCCCCAGGTGGGAGGCGCCATTTTGCTGTTTGCCGGCTGGCGCACCGAATTTTGGCTGTTGGCCGGGCTCGGCCTCGTTTGCTGGTCCATCGCCTTCCTCACCCTGCGCGAGTCCATTCCAGCGCAACGCGCCAGCGTGATCGGACCGAAGCTCTGGTTCAAGCTGCTGACCGACCGCCGCTACATCCGCTACGCGGCGTCCGCCAATCTCCTGCAATCGGGCGTGTTCGCGTATATCGCCGGCGCGCCCTTCGTCTACATCGATCACTTCAAGCTCTCTCCGCAGCAATTCGCCTGGATGTTCGGCGCCAATGCGGTGGGACTGTTGATCGTCGGGCGGATCAACGCCCACATCGTGTCGCGGTTCGGGCCGGAGCTCATTTTCCGACGTGCGATGCTGGGCACGGCCGCGGTGAGCGTCATCCTGCTGGGCACCTCTTTCGTGCGTTTCGGCGGCTTCTGGACTCTGGCGATCCCGCAATTCCTGTTCATCGCGCTGCTCGGCTTCAATTTCTCGAACGGATTCGCGCTCGCGCTGGCTCACTTCGGAAGCTCCGCCGGGACGGCCTCGGCGCTGTTCGGGACGCTGCAGTTCGTCTTTGCCGGTTTGGCCGGCGCGGCGGTGAGCGCGCTCTACGATGGCACCGCCCATGCCATGGCGGGGGTCATGTGCCTCGCCGGCGTGGGCGCGGTGATGCTGTACCGGTGGACAAGATGACGCTCGGCCGCGAACTCTGCGGATATTGGGGCACCGCCATCCGCCGCGAATGGCTGGTCACCAACGGGCTCGGCGGATATGCCTGCGGCACCGTCGCGCTAGCCAACACACGACGCTATCACGGCTTTCTCATGGCGAGCCTCGCCCCACCGGTGGAGCGCACCCTGCTCGTCGCCAAGGTCGATGTCAGCGTCGAGTACTTGGGGCACCGCTACGCACTCGCGTCGAACGAATTCGCCGACGGCACGGTCGATCCGCGCGGGTTCGTCGAGATCGAATCGTTCGCCGTCATCGATGGCATCCCCGTTTGGCGCTACGCGCTCGCCGATGCCCTGCTGGAGCAACGCATCTTCATGGCCCCAGGTGCCAACGTGAGCTACCTCACGCTCGAGCTGAAGCGCGCCTCCGCGGCGGCGCGGGTCGAGCTCAAGCCGCTGGCCGCGTATCGGGATTTGCACTCCCACCAACATGGCGGGCGGGCGTTCGCGGTCGATGCGCGGGAAGCCGGCTGCACGCTGCGCGCCTTCGAGGGCGCGCGGCCGTTTCATCTGCAGATCGATCGTGGGCGCTTTGCCGCGGGCGCAGCCGCGGGCGGCTGCGCCCGCGGCGAATGGTATTGGAATTTCTTTCACCGCGAGGAAGCAGCTCGCGGACTCGATGCGCTCGAGGATCTGTTCGTGCCGGGTGTGTTCCATGCAGAGATCGAGTTGGGCGCTCCGCTCACCTTCACGGCGAGCGCGGAACAGGCCGCGCCCGCGGCGCCGTTGAAAGTGGCCG
Source organism: Steroidobacteraceae bacterium (assembly GCA_050012215.1). Lineage (GTDB taxonomy): Bacteria > Pseudomonadota > Gammaproteobacteria > Steroidobacterales > Steroidobacteraceae > Bog-1198. Next base: position 80,561 of record JBEKHO010000007.1, on the reverse strand, counting down.
GCGCGCTGCTCGAGCGTTCGAAGGCCTCGAGGGCGGCGCTGCCCGCGGGTGCGCCCGCTTGGGTCGAGACCTTGGCCACGGCCGCGAATCAATTTCTGGTGCGGCGCGGCGATGCGGCGGGCTCGTACAGCGTCATCGCGGGCTATCCCTGGTTTGCCGATTGGGGCCGCGATACCATGATCGCCTTGCCGGGACTTGCCACCGTGCTCGGGCGCTTCGACATCGCGGCCGGAATCCTGCGGACGTTCGCCGGATACGTGGATCGGGGAATGCTGCCGAACCGTTTCCCGGACCAGGGCACGGCCCCCGAATACAACACGGCCGATGCCACGCTCTGGCTGTTTCAGGCGCTCAGCGACTATCTCGCGGCAAAGCGCGATCCCGAGCTGACGCGCGAGCTCGCTCCGGTGGTGAAGTCCATCATTCACTCCCACCTGCAGGGCACGCGCTATGGGATCGGCGTGGACCCCGCCGACGGCTTGCTGCGTGCTGGAGAACCCGGCACCCAGCTGACCTGGATGGACGCGAAACATGGCGATCAGGTGTTCACGCCGCGGATCGGCAAGCCGGTCGAGATCAATGCGCTCTGGTTGAACGCCCTGCACGTGGCCGCGCGTCTCGCGGATCGCGTCGGCGATGCCGAGGAGAAGCGCAGCTGCGAGGCGCTGCTGGCGCGCGCGGCATTGAGCTTTCGCCGCTTTTGGAATCCGGAGTGCAACTGCCTCTACGACGTGATCGACGTCGACGGCGGGTCCGGCAGCGATGCCGCGATCCGTCCCAATCAGCTGTTCGCGGTGTCGCTCCCCTACACGGCGCTTGCGGCCGATGAGATGCGCGCGGTGGTCGATGTGTGCGCGCGCGAGTTGTTGACGAGCTACGGCCTGCGCAGCTTGAGCCCCAAGGATCCCCGCTACATCGGCCACTACCGCGGCGACCCTTTGCAACGCGACTCGGCCTACCATCAGGGGACGGTGTGGGCGTGGCTGTTGGGGCCCTTCGCGCGTGCCCATTACCGCACGCATGGCGATGCGGCGCTGGCGCAGTCGTTCTTGAACCCGTTCGCAGAACATCTCGAAAGTGGCTGCCTGGGCTCGATTAGCGAGATTTTCGAGGGTGATGCGCCTCACAATGCGTGCGGCTGCTTCGCGCAAGCTTGGAGCGTGGCTGAGATACTACGATCGTGGATACAGCTCGAGAACGAGATTCGAAAGACCCAGAAGTCGCCTTAGAAGACGCGATGACCCGCGAGCGCGAGCGTCTGTCCACCCACCTGCCCGGCCGCGACGGCTGGAAACATTGGGGTCCCTACCTGAGCGAGCGTCAATGGGGCACGGTGCGCGAGGATTACAGTCCCGGCGGCACCGCCTGGGAGTATTTTCCGCACGACCATGCACGCAGCCGCGCCTATCGATGGGGAGAGGACGGCATCGCCGGCATGTCCGACTCGGAGCAGCAACTGTGCTTGTCGCTCGCGCTCTGGAACGGACGCGATTCGATCCTCAAGGAGCGCCTGTTCGGGCTCACCAACTCGCAGGGCAATCACGGCGAGGATGTGAAGGAGGAATACTTCTACCTCGACGCGACCCCCTCGCACTCGTACCTCAAGATGCTCTACAAGTATCCGCAGCGGGCATTCCCCTACGCGGACTTGGTCACAGAGAACGAGCAGCGGGACACCGGTCAACCGGAATACGAGCTGCGCGACACCGGCGTGTTCGCCGGGAACCGCTATTTCGACGTGTTCGTCGAGTACGCACAGGCAGAGCCCGGCGACCTGTTGATGAAAGTCACCGCCTGGAATCGCGGTCCGGACGCGGCACCCCTGCATCTGGTGCCGCAGCTGATCCTGCGCAACACCTGGAGCTGGAGTCCCGGAGCCGCGAAGCCGACCCTTCGCATCCTGGGTGAGCACGTCATCGCCATCGAGCCAGCCGAGCTCGGCATGACGCGTCTGTACGCCGAAGATTCCGCTGCACTTCTATTCACGGAGAATGAATCCAACGCGCCGCGGCTGTGGGGCTTGGGCAGCCCTGGATTCTACAAGGACGGATTCCACGAGCGGATCGTCGACGGGCGCGAACAGGGCGTGAATCCCCTGAAAGTCGGCACCAAGGCGGCAATCTGGCGCGAGTACCTTGTCGCTCCCGGCGCGCGGGTCGAGCTGAAGCTTCGACTGATGCGCCGACCCTCGAACGAGCCGTTCGGGGACTTCGAGGCAGTGCTCGAGACGCGCCGCCGCGAAGCCGATGAATTTTATCGGCACCTGCAGAAAGACATCGCGTCCGAGGACGCGCGCATCGTGCAGCGCCAGGCATTCGCGGGGCTCATCTGGAGCAAGCAGTTCTATCAATTCGACATTCCACTCTGGCTGAACGGCGACCCCGGTCAGACGCCGCCGCCCGCGGAGCGTCGCCAGGGGCGCAACGCCGAGTGGCGCAACCTCACCAACGCCGACGTGCTGTCGATGCCCGACAAGTGGGAGTACCCCTGGTACGCGTCCTGGGATCTGGCATTTCACTGCATACCCTTCGCCATGATCGACTCGGACTTCGCGAAGCATCAGCTGGTGCTGCTCACGCGCGAGTGGTACATGCATCCGAACGGGCAGATCCCGGCCTATGAATGGGCGTTCGGCGATGTGAATCCCCCCGTGCACGCGTGGGCCGCCTGGCGCGTGTTTCAAATCGACAGGAAGCTTCACGGCGGCAACGGAGACCTCGAGTTCCTAGAGCGCGTCTTCCACAAGCTCATGCTCAACTTCACCTGGTGGGTGAACCGCAAGGACGCGCTCGGCCGCAACATTTTCCAGGGCGGCTTCCTGGGGCTCGACAACATCGGCGTCTTCGACCGCAGCTCCCGGCTGCCGACCGGCGGATACATCAATCAATCCGACGGCACCAGCTGGATGGCGATGTACGCCCTCAATCTGATGCGCATCGCGCTCGAGCTCGCGCAGCACAATCATGTGTACGAGGACATCGCGAGCAAATTCTTCGAGCATTTTCTCGGCATTGCCGAGGCGATGAGCAGCATGGCGGAAGGCGGCCTCTGGGACGAGGAGGACAAGTTTTTCTACGACGTGCTGAACCTGCCCGATGATGCGCGGGTGCGCCTCAGGATCCGCTCCATGGTGGGATTGATCCCGCTGTTCGCGGTCGAGACACTGGAGCCGGAGATGCTCGAGAAGCTGCCGGGATTCCGCAAGCGCCTCGAATGGTTCCTCGAGCACCGTCCGCACCTCGCCGCGCTCGTGTCGCATTGGCAGTCGCCGGGCCGCGGCGAGCGGCGCCTGTTGTCTTTGCTGCGCGGACATCGCATGAAGAGGCTGTTGCAGCGCATGCTGGACGAGTCGGAGTTCTTATCCGACTACGGCGTGAGGGCACTGTCGCGCGCACACCTCGAGCGGCCGTACGTGTTCCGTTGCGACGGCAACGATCTCACGGTCCGCTACACCCCGGCGGAGTCCGATTCGCGGCACTTCGGCGGCAACTCCAACTGGCGCGGACCGATCTGGTTCCCGCTCAATTTCTTGATCATCGAATCGCTGCAGAAATTCCACCACTACTACGGCGAGGATTTCAAAGTCGAATGCCCGACCGGCTCCGGCAACCTGCTCACGATCGAACAAGTCTCCGAGGAGCTCTCGCGCCGCCTCTCGCGCATCTTCTTGAGGGATGGCGACGGCAACCGGCCGGTGCTGCGCCACACGCCGGAGTTGCAGTCGGATCCCCATTACAGCGGCTGCATTCCATTCTACGAATACTTCGATGGCGACAATGGCCGCGGCGTCGGCGCGTCCCATCAGACCGGCTGGACCGCGCTGATCGCCAAGCTTCTAATGCCGCGAATGCGCGACTAAACTCGAGGCCATGAGCGACGCGGCTGGCATGAACGGGGTTGCGTTGAAGTTCGAACCCCAGTAGTGCGCTTGAGGTCGGCGCTAGTGCGCTTCAGGTCGGCGCGGGATCATTGCGCGAGGCAGGCCTGATAGCGGCCGTTCACCCGGCGTGCGTACCATTCCGTGGTGAGGCGACGCTCGATCTTCGGACCCTCGAGCTCGATATGCGGTATGACTGCACGCGGCAGGGAATGATGCAGGGTCTGCTCCGCGAGTCGGAACACGCCGCGATACACCGCGCTGCGCTCGAAGTTTGCGCTCCGGCCCTCCTCGAGCGCCGCGTGGATGGCCCCATCGTCCAGGCGCAACCGGGTGGCGATGGAGCGGACGGCGAGTTCGGTGTCGCCTACTTTGCCCCCGCCGTCATGCGGCAACAACGCGCCGTCGGCGGTCAGCGGCTTTCCCGAGGCCGTGCTGAGCGCCTGCTGGAAAGCCGCGTTGCGGCTCGAGTATTGACCGGCGTTGAAATCGGCGAAACGGTAGAGGTATCGGTCGTAGGGTGCCTCGTAGGCCAATAGATGCGCGGTGCCGAAATACAGGCTGCCGCGCCGCGTGAACAGCTCTTCATCGATACTGACCTTGACGGGATACGGGTACGTGTGCGATGCAGCAAATCGATCCGCGAACGCCACATTGACTTGCATGGGTCCTCGCGTCCTGATCGGGTTCCAACTCGCGAACAGCGCACGGCCGAGCGGCAACGAGCCGGTGAAGTCCTCGAAGATGTCGCTCAGTTCCTTTTCGGTGCGGGCATGCTCGATGCGCTCGCCATAGCTCAGTCCAATGGGCGAATCGAGCTTCAATACTTCGTGCACGATGCCGACGGGGATGCCCGCGTGCGCGGCGCGCCGGTCGATTTCACGCCAGGCGATGGCGCCGAGATCGGGCACTACGGGATCCACGCGAAATCCCGACTCCTGCGCGGTGACCGCGACCACCGCGCACACGTTTTCCCGGCTCGGCGCGAGCTCGAGCGCCGCGAAAGCGTCGTAGATGTCCTTTACCCAACCCGCGCGGTCGGCAACACTCCGGGGCAGCGATCGGTCGATCAGCGCGTGGCTCTCGGCGGGGCTCACGGCCGGGGGCGCCGGGGGACGCGAAGCGCAGCTCGACAGCAGAAGTACCAGCCCAAGAACCCACGGCCAATGACCTTGTCTACGCAGATGGCTCACGCACGCTCTTGCTATTTGGTAGATCTTACATGTTTCCAATATGTTACAACTGGCTTGAACTAGACATCACCGTTGCCTGAGTATGCAAGACCGACGAGAGCAGTGAACACCGATATGTCCGTCAATCGAAAATCCACGGAGGACGCAGCGCATAGCGATACTCCCGCGGGATGCGTCTATTGGATCACCGGACTGTCCGGCGCCGGCAAGACCACCCTCGGCCGCGAGCTGTGGCAGCGGCTGCGCTCCGCCGGGCGATCCGCCATCTTCCTTGACGGTGACATGCTGCGCGAGGTGATCGCGGAGGATCTCGGCCACAACCTCGCCAATCGACGCAAGTCCGCCATGCGCAACGCGCGCCTTTGCCGGATGCTCGCGAGCCAGGGGAGCGACGTGGTGTGCCCGACCATCTCGATGTTCCATGAAGTGCAGCGCTGGAACCGCGAGAACATTCCCCATTACCGCGAGATCTACCTGCGGGTGCCGATGGATGAGCTGCAGCGCCGCGACGCCAAAGGTATTTACGCGGCGGCGCGGCGCGGAGACCTGCGCGACGTGGTCGGGTTGGACGTGGCCGCGGAGCTGCCGGAGGCGCCGGATCTGATTCTCGACAATTTCGGCTCGCTCGACTGCATGGCTGCGGTGAGCCGCATCTGGACCGAATGCGTCGGGGTTGCAAGCGCGCTGCGCACGAGTCCGGCCGGCCCGGTGAAATTTGCCACCAAGGCGGAGACGCTCGATACGCTGGCGCCGCGCCTGCGAACCGCGCGGATCCTGCCCCAGGTGCGCTTCACGGTCGGTGAATGGCGCGCCGATCAGGCGCGCGTGCTCGCCGCGGTTCACGCCGAGCCTTGGAGCGCGAAGCCCGTGATCGTCCGCTCCAGCGCGCAAAACGAGGATGGCGCCGTCAGTTCGCAGGCGGGACGATACGACTCGGTGCTCAACGTGGCCGGCGAAGAGCGGCTGATCCAGGCGGTCGAGGAAGTCATCGCCTCGTTCAGTGCCGGGGTCAGCACGCAGGACCAGATTTTCGTGCAGCCCATGCTCGAGCGCGTCGCAGTGGCCGGCGTCGCCTTCTCGCGCCTGCCGAGCGGCGGAGGCCCCTACTATGTAGTGAACTACGACGATCGGTCCGGGCGCACCGACGTGGTCACCGCCGGCACGGGCGACAATCTCGAGACCTTCCTGTGCCTGCGGTCGCGCATCGACGCCGCTCCACCCGCGCTCGCCCCGGTGATCGCGCTCATGGGCGAGCTCGAAAGCTCGTTCGGCTGCGAAGCCATCGACGTGGAATTCGCGATCGACGGCGACGGCCAGCTGTATCTTTTGCAGGTCCGGCAGCTATCGGTGGAGCGCCAGGGGATGGTCGCCGACGCGCGCGTCGCCGACGCGCTCGCCGACGTCGCCCGCAAGGTCGAGCTGTTGAGCCGCCCGCATCCTTTCCTGCACGGCAGCCGCTCGATATTCGGCGTCATGCCCGACTGGAACCCGGCAGAGATCATCGGCTTGCGGCCCTGGCCGTTGTCGCTCTCGCTGTACCGGGAGCTCATCACGGACGCCATCTGGGCCTATCAGCGCGACAATTACGGCTACCAGAACCTGCGCAGCTTTCCGCTGCTGGTGAGCTTCCACGGTCTGCCCTACATCGATGTGCGGGTGAGCTTCAATTCTTTCGTTCCCCGCGATGTGCCGAGCGATCTCGCCTCGCGGCTGGTCAACTACTACATCGACCGCCTGCTCGCGGAACCGCAGCTGCACGACAAGGTGGAATTCGAGATCATCTTCTCGTGCTACACGCTGGATCTGCCGCAGCGGCTGGAGAAGCTCGCGGCGAACGGCTTCTCCTCCGCCGATATCAACGAGCTCACCGGCGCGCTGCGCCGCCTCACCAATCGCATCATTCACGGCGACGCGGCGCTCTGGCGGCGCGACCGCGCCAAGATCGATTTGCTCGCGCAGCGGCTGCCGATCATCGGCGACGCAAAGATCGACAAGATCAGCCGCATTTATTGGCTGCTCGAGGACTGCAAGCGCTACGGCACGCTGCCCTTCGCGGGCCTCGCGCGGGCGGGCTTCATCGCGGTGCAGCTGCTGCAATCCTTCGTCGCGGTCGGCGTGCTGAGCCCCGAGGAGCATGCCACTTTCATGGCGAGCGTCGACACGGTCGGGTCGCGCATCGGCTACGATTTCGCCCACAAGACCAAGGCGGAGTTTCTGGCGCGCTACGGACATCTGCGGCCGGGCACGTACGATATTCTCTCGCCGCGCTACGACGAAGCCCCGGATCTGTACTTCGACTGGACCGGAGCGCGGACCGGTTCCGCGGAACAGCCGCGATTCGCGCTCTCCATCGAGCAGCTGCGGCACATCGAGAGGCTCCTGAAGGAGCACCAGCTCGACATCGACGTGTTGGGCTTGATCGAATTCGTCAAGGCGGGAATCGAGGGACGCGAGTACGCGAAATTCGTTTTCACCCGCAGCTTGAGCGATGCGCTCTCCTTGATCCGCCAGCTCGGCGAGGAGTACGGCCTGTCGCTCGAGGACTGCGCCTACCTCGATTACGACGCCATCCGCACGCTCTACAGCGAAAGCGGCTCGGTGCAGGAGCGGCTGCTCGAGAGCATCGCGCGCGGCCGGGAACGTCACGCGCTCACCCGAAATCTCGTGCTCCCGCCGGTCATTGCCTCGCCCGAGGAAGTGTTCGCATTTCATCTGCCGCCGAGCCAGCCGAATTTCATCACGAGAAAGAGCGTCACCGCACCGGTCGCCTCGGTCACCGATCCGCCCGAAAGCTTTGCCGGCCGGATCCTGTTCGTGCCGAGCGCGGATCCCGGGTTTGATTGGATCTTCACCCGCGGCATCTCGGGTTTCGTCACCCAGTTCGGCGGCGCCAACTCGCACATGGCGATCCGGGCGGGCGAGCTCGGCATCCCGGCGGTGATCGGCGCCGGCGAGACGCTGTTCAATCGTTGGCAGAGCGCGCACAAGCTCTGTCTCGATTGCACCAATCAAAAGGTGCTTCAGATCGCATGACGACCGTTGCGATCACCCAGCGGGTTGCCGTGATTCCCGAATACGGCGAGCGCCGCGATTGTCTGGATCAAGCGTGGCCCCGATTCCTGCATGCCTGCGGACTGTTGCCGCTGCCGATGCCGAACGTCGCGGACGTGGCGCTCGAGCTGTTCCGCGGCAGGGATCTCGCCGGCCTCGTGCTGACGGGCGGAAACGACCTCGTGGCCGTGGGCGGCAACGCGCCAGAGCGCGATGAGACCGAGAACGCGCTCATCGACGCGGCCGAGTCGCGCGGCCTGCCGGTGCTCGCCGTGTGCCGCGGCATGCAGCTCATCCAGCACCGCCACGGGGTGGTGCTGTCGCGCGTCGAGGGACACGTCACCCCGCGGCAGCGCATCGCCATCCACGGCCAGCCCGCCGAGGTGAACAGCTATCATTGCTTCGGCGCTTACGACTCGCGCCCGCCGCTCGAGGTATGGGCTGTGGCGCCGGACGGGGTGGTCAAGGCGATCCGGCATGCATCGCGCCGCACCACCGGCATCATGTGGCACCCCGAGAGAAATTCGCCGTTCGCGGCGGATGACATCGCGCTGTTTCGCAACGTGTTCGAGGCAGCCTGATGCGCGCACTCATTCTCGCCGCGGGACGCGGCAGCCGCATGGGCGCCCTGGGCGATGTGCGCCCCAAATGTCTGGTGGAGCTCGATGGACGGCCGTTGCTGGACCGTCAGCTTGCGGCGCTGCGCGCCGGCGGCGCGCGCGACATCGGCATCGTGCGCGGCTACCGCAAGGATATGCTGAACGATCCCGAGCTCAGCTACTTCGACAATGATCGCTGGGCCGAGACCAATATGGTCATGTCGCTCGCCTGCGCCGCAGAGTGGCTGAGGGCGGGTCCGGTCATCGTGAGCTACGCCGACATCTTCTATCGCGGCGATCTGATCCGCGGACTCGCCGCTGCCTCGGGAGAGCTCGTGATCAGCTTCGACCGCCGCTGGCGCGAGCTCTGGACGCGTCGCTTCGCGGACCCCTTGTCGGATGCCGAGACGTTCCGTATCGATGCGCTCGGGAAACTGCTCGAGATCGGCGGCAAAACCGCCAACATCGATGAGATCCAGGGACAATACATGGGATTGCTCAAGTTCACGCCGCCGGCTTGGACTGCGATCGAGAGATTGCTCGCCTCGCTCGAGCCCGCCGTGCGCGATCGGCTGGACATGACCGGATTGATTCGGCGTCTGCTCGCCGGGAGCGCCGTCACCATCTCGACCTACGGCACCGACGGGCAATGGGGCGAGATCGACAATGCCGGTGACGTCGCGCTCTACGAGGCGATGCTCGCCGAACGCGTGCTCACGCTCGAGCCCGTCGCACCGACCGCGACCGGCGCCGGCTGAGCGCCTCCTTCTTCGAACAATCAACGACAAGGGTTTATTTATGAAACACGGAGATTTTACCGGCCTGGCCGGCGATTACGCCAAATTCCGACCGGGCTACGCGCCGCAAGTGGCCACCGCCATCTTGGGCTTCATCGGCAAGGACCCCGCTCAGGTGGATGCGGCCGACGTGGGTGCCGGTACGGGAATCTGGTCGCGCATCCTGGCGGGTCGCGGCCTGCACTCGGTCACGGCGGTCGAGCCGAACGATGACATGCGCGGCCAGGGGGTCGAGACTTCGAAAACCACCGGCATCTCCTGGCAGAAAGGCTCGGCGGAATCCACGGGGCTCGCCGGCGGCTCCATCGATCTGTTGACCATGGCGTCCTCGTTCCACTGGGCCGACTTCGACAAAGCCTGCGCTGAATTTCATCGCGTGCTGCGTCCAAACGGCGTGTTCGTCGCGCTCTGGAATCCGCGCTACATCGAAGCGAATCCGTTGCTGGTTGAGATCGAGGGGGAGATCAGCAAACTCAAACCCGACATCAAGCGGGTCTCGTCGGGTCGCTCGGGCCTCACCGAGCGCCTGACCGACATGCTGCACAACAAGCCGCTGTTCACCGACGTGCTGTATCTGGAAGGGCGTCATACCGCGCAGCAAACCCCCGCGCAGTATCTCGGCGCCTGGCGCTCGGTCAACGATTTGCAGGTGCAACTCGGCCCGCAACTATTCCAGAAGTTTCTGGGCTACGTGAGTGAACGCACCGCCGGACTCGAGTCCATCGATACGACATTTTTGACCCGCGCATGGGCCGCGCGCCGCGCGTAAGAGAGGGCTGACAGCCAGTCGGACAAAAACGGGGCTACAAGACCCCGAAGACCGCCGGTACGCTCCGCGACACCATAACAATGAGGGCTCCATCATGGGTCGCGGAATTCTTCTCTGGTTGCTCGGTGTCCCCCTTCCGATAATCCTGCTGTTGGCGATGTGTTCGCATCGCTAGACGCGCCGCGAAGGAGTACTCCTATGGAACAGGTCATTGAGTCGGGCGGCGGGCGCCTGACTAACGTTCGCGCGGACGACGCGCCCTTTTCGGGTAAATCGGCGGCATCGTGGCCGGCCATCCTTGCCGGCGCCTTCGTGGCGGTGGCCATGTCTTTGGTGCTGATCGCCTTGGGATCGGGCCTTGGCTTCGCAGAGGTCTCGCCGTGGCAGGGTCGCGGGGTCTCCGCGACCACGTTCACCGTCACGACGGCGATCTGGCTGATCGTGACCCAGTGGATCTCGGCATGCCTCGGCGGCTACATCGCCGGAAGACTCCGCACGAAGTGGGTCGGTACCCACACCCACGAGGTGTTCTTCAGGGACACCGCTCATGGGTTTGTCACCTGGTGCGTGGCGACGGTGTTTGTCGCGGCCGTACTGGCCGGTTCCGTCAGCTCGCTGGTGGGCGGCGGCATGCATGCGCTCGGCAGCGCGGCCTCCGCAGGCGCCCCGTTGAGCGGCCCCGGCGGGATGCAGGGAGCCTCGGGCTCGGAGTCGGGAATGATGTCGGGCGGCATGCCCGGCGGCCCTCCTGCGGCACTGACCTATGGCATCGACAAGCTGTTCCGGCCGGGAATGGGATCTCAAGCCATGGCTATGGGGGGCGGCTCGACCGGATCGGCCGCGCAGACCGCCATGCCCAGCTCCGGCAATGTCGACACCGACAGCGATCCCCGCGTCGAGGCGGTCTACATCGCGTTTCACGCCATGAGCAGCGGAGAAGTCTCGGCCGCCGATCGCAGCTATCTGGCCCAGCGAGTGGCCGCGCAGACCGGAATTTCAGCGGCGGACGCACAAACTCGGGTGGACGCTTTCGTCAATGAAGTCCAGGTTGCTGAAACCAAGGCCAAGGCAGCCGCTGACAAGGCACGCAAGGCAGCGGCGGAGGCGTCTATTTATCTCGCGCTATCGATGCTCGTGGGAGCGTTCATCGCGTCCATCTCGGCGGCTCTCGGCGGGAGGCTGCGGGACGAGCATATCTAGACGGCGATCTGACAGGCCGTAAACGGCAAGCCCCGGATTCCATGCGAATCCGGGGCTTTTTGCTTTCCGGGGGGCGCCCTCGAATACGGTGGCGCGAACAAGCGCCCTGGCTCTTGTGACCGCCTGCGGCGGTAATATAACTTTTACGATCCGCTCTTGTGATCGTCCTGCCACTTCTGAACCGCCGCGAGCGTGTTCTCGACATGCTTGTCGGGATTCATGGCGGTGTACTCATAAATGATCTTCCCCGTCGGCGCGATGACGTACGAGGTTCGGTTCGCGTACTCCGGCTTGGCCGCAAGCACCGCGTCGTAGGATTTGGTGATGCTCTGATCGGCGTCGGAGGCCACCGCGAACTTGTTGCGGCATTCGGTCACGGAAAATTTGTTCAGCTTGTCGATCGGGTCATGTGACACGCCGATGACGGTCGCTCCCAGCGCCTTGAATTTCTCTGTGGCCTCGGCGAACTCATGCGCCTCCACCGTGCATCCGGGCGTGAACGCCGCCGGGTAGAAGTAAAGCACCACGGGACCCTTCTTGAGGGCGTCAGCGAGGGAAAACGAGAACGGCTTGCCGGCGAGCGTCGCCTGGGTGGTAAACACCGGGGCCTGTGCGCCGGGTTGCAGCGCCGCGAACACGGGAGCCACCAAACCGAACGAGAGTGCGAGAGCCAAATGACGGTTCATGCCAGTACCTCGATGAAATGAGTAGTTGCCGGTAACGCGCCGGAAGTTTGCGCTGTCCGCATCGGGCTCGCAAGACAGGCTCTCAGGCCGTCCGAATGCCGAGCACCGCAAACCCCTCGCGTTGAGCAGCGGCCGCCAGGCGCGCATCGAGGCAGACGAACTCGATGGATTGAGGGTCGTGGTTGGCGGCCACCAGCGCCGCTGCGAGCTGCAGGCTATCGGCCGCTCGCAGAGAATGCACGCGTAGCAGACGTTCAGCCGAGCGACGCAGAGACTCGGATGGCGCGACTTCATGCCAGTTGAGCGCCAGCGACCGCGCAGCTGTGAGCGAAGCCGCCACTTCCTCGGCCGTCATCAGACCCTCTCGTTCTCGCCTCGCCAGCGCCGACGCGATTTCCACCGGTGTTCCCCACCACGCCACGATGCCGGCGTCCTCGTCCAATAGCTTTAACAGGCGCTCGCGCGCGGCTTCCTCGGCGAACAGCGGCGCGATCGCCGATGAGTCCCAGAATCTCATGGGGTTTTAACGCTCATCGATCTTCTTGTCGATCCTCTTGGACGGCCTCGGCGAGCTTCGCCGCACGCCGCAAGGGATGGCCGAGTATGGCGCGCAGAGCGGCCGCGGAGACCGGCCGAAGAGGCGGTTTCACGACCCCTTGAGCATGCAGCAAGGCAAGCCCATCGGTTCCACGACTCTTCGTCTCGATGCGCTCAATGCGCGCGATCGGCACGTCTCGGTCGTATATCACGACCGGCTGCCCGGCCCTGACCTTGCGCAGGTAGGCGCTGAGGTTGTTCTTCAGGTTCGAAATACTAGCCTTTTCCATATGGCTATTATAGCTATCTTGTTGACGCCGTCAACGCCCGATCACTTCCCGAAGCGCCCGGCAGACGCGCGGCACATCCTCGTCCTGCATCGCGGGAAACAGCGGCAGCGTCACCGTCTCGCGGCCGACACGCGCCGCGACCGGGGTGTCCTCCGGACGATAGCCTTGTTGCCGGTAGTAGGTCAGACCCGGGATGCAGGGATAATGCACGCCGATGCCGATGCCCTTTTGCGCCATCATGTTCTGAAAGGCCGCGCGCGTGATGCCGCGCGCATCGAAATCGATCAGCAGCTGAAACATGTGCCACGCGTGGCCCGAATCGCCGCGCGCGGGCAACACGGCGCCCGCGAAACCGTCGAGTTCCGCGAAATAGCGCTCCGCCAGCGCGCGTCGGCGCTGATTGAACCCATCCAGCCGCCGCAACTGGTCGATGCCGATCTGCGCGGCCACGTCGGTGAGATTGCTCTTCGCCCCCGGAAACATCACGTCGATCTCGCCCAGGGCGTTGCGCTTGATGCCGTGGAAGCGATATTGCTCGATGAGCCGTGCCGCCTTCTCCTCGGCGGTGGCGATCGCGCCGCCCTCGATCGAGGTCATGTTCTTGTTGGGGTGGAAGCTGAACACGGTGAGATCGCCGAAGCTGCCGATCAATCGGCCGCGATAGCGGGTCCCGATGGCGTGCGCGGCGTCCTCGATCACCCGAAGCTGGTGCTTCGCGGCGATCGATAGCACGGCATCCATGTCGACCGCGAGACCGGAGAAATGCACCGGCATGATGGCCCGGGTTCTGGCGCTGATCGCGGCTTCGATCAGCGCTGCGTCGATATTGCGGGAGGTGAGCTCGATGTCGACGAACACGGGCTTCGCGCGCAGCCGCGCCACCACATTGGCGCTGGCCGCAAAACTCATCGCGGGAACGATGACCTCGTCGCCGTCGCCGATTCCGGCGATTTCGAGGGCCATCTCGAGCCCCGCCGTGGCGGAGGTCATGACGCGCACGTGGCGGCCGCCACCCAGGTAGGCGGCCAATGCCGTCTCGAACGCCAGCACCTTCGGACCGCTCGCCAGTTGACCCGAGCGCAATACCTCGGCGACCGCCGCGATGCTCTCGGCATCGATCGAAGGCCGCGCAAACGGCAGAAACGGGGCCGTCATTGCCGCGCCGCCAGCACGCGGCCCGCATCGCGGGCAATCTCCCGCATCGGGACTTTGCGCCTCATGAGCTCATCGAACATCGGTTTCTCCATGACTGCGAACGCGTTCGACTCCGCGTTCCAGCGTTCCACGAATTCATCCACCGTCGGTATCTCGGCGCCCGGATCGCGCTTGAGCCCGTAATCGAGCTCGCCGCGGAAGGACACGAGCTCGACGGTGCGGCCCCAATAAAACGGCAGCGTCTGATCATACGACGCAATGCTGTACAGGGGAGCCTCGCGCGGCATGTCGGGAAATGCCCGCGCCAGGGTGACGCCCGAATAGATCGGCGCGACCGCGGCGGCGGCGCGCATCGCCAGCAATCCGGCCAGGCACCAGCCGGCCCCGAGGAAGACGGCCGAGCCCGTCGCATCACGGCGCCGCCGTGACAGCACGTACAGGCCCGAGACGGCGAGCAGCGCCGCGATCTCGGCGAGCGGCCCGCGCAGGGCCAGGAAGTAGACACTGCGGTCCGACGGGGCGAGATGACCCGGGGCGATGAGGCAAAGCAGCGCCAAGCCGAGCGCGATCGCCACTGTGGCGAGCGCCGTGCGCGACAGATCGCGCACCAGAACGTGCTCGGGAAGCGCGGCGATCGAGAGCGCGAGCGCCGGCATCGCCGGCAGGATGTACGGTATCAACTTGGAGTTCGACAACGAAAAGAACACGCAGACGAACCACACCCAGAGCTTCAGGAACAGCGTGGAATCGAACTTGCCTCGCGCCCCGACGCGGGGCCAGTCCAACAACAGCACCCGGAGTGCCGGCAGCGTCCAAGGCAGACTCCCCAGAAGGAACACCGCCCCGAAGAACCACCAGGCCTCTTCCCGATCCGCGCTCGGGGTCAAATAGCGCGCGAAGTGCTCGTGCACGAAAAAAAACTGCAGAAAATCGGGAAGCCTGCGCGCGGCAAGCGCGTGCCACGGCACAGTGATCGCGAGGAACAGCGGCAGCCCGGCCGCGACATGCAACCGTCGCCAGGGTTGGAAATCGCGCGTATAGGCGCTGTAGAGCACCAGGACCGCCGCCGGGATGGCCGCCGCCACCAAGCCCTTGGTGAGCATCCCCAGGCCCACGGCGGCCCACGCGAGCAGCATCCAACCGCGCGCGGGCGCCCCGTCCTCCGCGCTGCGTTGCGCCGCCAGAAAGGCGCACAGCGTTACCGTCATGTACAGCGTCAAGCTCATGTCCAAGGTCAGGAGCTGCCCCAGGATCACGAACAGCAACGTACCGGCGAGGATCGCCGCGGCCCGAAATCCCGCCGCTTCGCCCCACAAGCGCCGGGCAGCGAGGGCGACGGCGAGGATTGCGCCCAAGGCCGAGAGCGCGGTGTACAGGCGCGCCGCGAACTCGTTGTCGCCGAACAGCTCGAGAGAGAGCGCCGTCGCCCAGAATTGGAGCGGGGGCTTTTCGATGTACTCGAGGCCGTTCAGGTGCGGCACGATCCAGTCGCGGGTCGCGAGCATCTCGCGCGGTATCTCGGCGTAGCGGCCCTCGTCCGGATTGAACAACGGCCGCAATGGCAGCATCGCAAACCACAGGACGGCGATCAGGCCCGACAGGCCGAAGTACAGCGAGCGCCGGCGGGTGGCATCGGCGCGATCCGCGAGGCTCACCGCGATACCCGGGCCGCACCTTCGGGGGCCTGTACGGCGAGCGAGCCGGAGCGCCCGGAGATCTCGCCCAGGACGACGCCGCGGGTGGGGAGCGCCTGCTGCGTGACCTTCGCGTGGACGGCGGCCATATCGACGATCGATGCTCCGGCCGCGCGCCATTGCTTGATCAGCGACTCGAACGAGTCTCGCAGCAGCATGCCCTCGAGCTCGGCATGCAGCGTAAACACCTGAGGGGCGCTTTGCGGCCTCATCGAAGCGTCGGCCGAAAGACCGAACACGGCCTGCGCGATGTTCGATTCGTCGATGCCGTCCCTTCCTAAGAGCTCATCGAAGGTCGGCAGCGTCGTCGGTATCTGCGGACAGCTGCTCGGGCCGGACTCGAGCCGGGGCAAAAACGCGCCGCCCCCGCGGGTATCGCTCGCGTACTTGAATCCATGCTGCTTCTCGAACTCCAAGGCGTGAGCGTTGATTTGCCAGCCGGCCGCGGCATGCGAGGCCGGGGGCGTGCCGAAGATGCGCTCGAACGCGGCGATGCCGCGCTCCATCTCGGTCCGCGTCCAGCGGGCATCGGCGCGCGCCACGCCATCCTGCCAGCGGACGTGATCGTAGGTATGCAGACCCACCTCGAATCCCGCATCGCGCACCCGGCGCATTTGCTCGCCCGCCTCGCGGCCAATGTCGGGCCCCGGCAGCAGCACGCCGTACATCAGGGTCTTCAAGCCATAGTGCTTGAGCACCGAGGTGCGGGCCACCTTCTGCGCGAACCCTTTGCGGAATACGCGCTTGAGGGCGCGGCCCGTGTGATCGGGTCCCACGGAGAAATAGAACGTGGCGCCGACTCCGTGCTGCTTGCACAGCGCCGCGAGTCGCGGCACGCCCTCACGCGTGCCGCGCAGGGTGTCGACGTCGACCTTGAGGCCGATGCACGCGCCGTCAAGCATCGCCAAAGCCGTTATGCATGGCTCGACAGCAGAGCGGATGCCGCGGGAAGACTGTGTGCATAGGAATCGAATATCGCGTTCAGCGCCGTACGCATGTCGGTGCTCGGCGTCCACCCGAGCTCGGCGGTGGTGTTCTTGATCGACGGCAGCCGGGCAGGAATGTCGGCGTAACCCTTGCCGTAGTAATCGAGCGCGGAGATGTCGATCAGCTTCGTGTTGCGCGCGGTCGGCGCGTATTCGGGCCGCGACCGCGCGATTTCGAGCATCATCTCGGCGAGCTGGCGGATCGAATACAGGTTGTGCGGATTGCCGATGTTGTAGATCTTGCCGTCGGCGATCCCGTTGGGATTATCGATGATCGTGGTCAGGCATTCGACCGCGTCGTCGATGAACGTGAAGGCACGGGTCTGGCTGCCACCGTCGACCAGCTTGATCGGCTCGCCGCGCACGATGTGCCCGAGGAACTGGGTCAGCACGCGCGAGCTCCCCTCCTTCGGGTCGTCCATGCTATCGAGACCGGAGCCTACCCAGTTGAACGGCCGGAACAGCGTGAACTGCAGACCCTGTTCGCCGTAGCCCCAGATGATGCGATCGAGCAGCTGCTTGACGCAGGAATAGATCCAACGCTGTTTGTGGATCGGGCCGAGCACGAGCTCGGAGGTCTCGGGATCAAATTCCTTGTCGCGGCAGGCCCCGTAAACCTCGGAGGTCGACGGAAACACCACCCGCTTCTTGTATTTGACGCAGTGGCGGATGATGGGCAGATTCGCCTCGAAATCCAGCTCGAACACGCGCAGCGGCTCGCGCACATAGGTCGCGGGAGTCGCGATCGCGACCAGCGGCAGGATCACGTCGCACTTGCGCACGTGGTATTCGACCCACTCCTTGTTGATGGTGATGTCGCCCTCGACGAAGTGGAAGCGCTCGTCTGCCAGGAGCGTGCCCACCCGCTCGGACTGCAGGTCCATGCCGTAGATCGACCAGTCCGTATGTTTCAGGATGTACTTGCTCAGATGGTGGCCGATGAAGCCGTTGACCCCGAGAATGAGAACGTTTTTCAAGATGAGCCCCTAGGTTGCCGTCCGTGCGAATTCACGTGAGAGCGAGCGGTTGTTTCGACAAGGCCGCGGGTGCGGCGTTCGGCGCGATCGGCCGAGGGCCGGCCGCGAGCTTCAAAATTTTCAAGCGTTTGTCGTCGGCACAATCGGCGTACCAGTAACCGCCGTCGACGTACAAGCACGGCGCGCGCTCAGGATGGCGCAGCGGACCCGGCTCGACACGTGTTTCCAACACCTCGAGCCGCATTCCGTTCACCACCGTGAACGCGCCCGGAAACGGCGGCGCCACTGCCCGTACCAGGTCGTGGATCTGGCGCGCGCTCGAGTGCCAATCGATGCGCCCGTCCTGCGGGCGGCGGCGCCCGAAATACGAGCCCTGCGCGAGGTCGAGCGCCCGTGCCGCGGCGCTCCCGGCGATCAGCTTGGGGAGGCTGCGGGCAAGCACCTGTTGCGCGGCGTCCGCCACTTTCATCGACACCTCGAGCGCGGTATCGTTCTCGAGGATCGGCACCGGCTGCTGGTCGACCAGCGCCCCCGCGTCCGGCTTTTCGAGCATGTAATGCAGGCTCGCCCCCGTGGCGGTCTCGCCATGGATGATGGCCCAATGCACCGGCGCCCGTCCCCGGTATTTCGGCAGCAGCGAGCCGTGCATGTTCAGCGCGCCGCGCTTCGGCATGTCGAGCCATGCCGAATTCAGCATGTGACGATAATAGAAGGAAAATACGAAATCCGGCCGCGCGCGTCGGCCCTCGGCGATCCACTCCAAGGTGTTGGGATCGTCGGGCGTCTCAACCCTGAGGCGATGCGCCTCGGCCAATTCATGGACGCTCCCGAACCAGCGGTTCTCGCCGGCATCGTCGGCGTGCGTGAACAGCAGCGGGATCTGCATGTCCTGCGCCAACAGCTCGCGAACACAGCGAACCCCGACCTCGCTGTAGGCGAAGACCACCGCACGGGTCACTGCCGGGCGCCTGGGACAGGGTCCACGGCCGGCAACCGTTGCTCGTAGGCCCGCCGCTGCTCTCCACCGCCGCCCTCTTCGAGCACTGCCTCGATGATGTAGCGCGGCCGCTCGCGCACCTGCGCATAGATGCGGCCGACGTATTCGCCCAGGAGCCCGATGCCGAACAGCGCCAACCCGATGAAGAAGAACACGAGGCCAAACAGCGTGAACAGCCCTTCGGCTTCCGAGCCGACAATCAGCCGGCGCACGAACAGCACGATCACCAAAATCGCCGACAGCGCCGACATCGCCATTCCGACCATGGAAAATAGCTGCAGCGGCACCACGGAGAATCCGGTGATCAGGTCGAAATTGAGCCGGATCAGGCTGTAAAGCGAATACTTCGACTTTCCCGCGTGCCGCTCTTCGTGGGCGATCGGCACCTCGATCGGATTCATGGCGTAGAGCGAGGCCAGCGCCGGAATGAAGGTGTTGACCTCGCGCGTCTCGTTGAGAGCGGCCACGATCGGGCGTGAATAGCCGCGCATCATGCAACCCTGGTCGGTGATCCTCACCGGCGTGATCCACTCGCGCAGCTTGTTGACACCCTTCGAGATCCATCGGCGCCAGAGGCTGTCCTGGCGCTTGACGCGGATGGTGCCGACGTAGTCGTAGCCCTTGTCCAGCATCTCGACCAGCTTGCCGAGCTCCTCGGGCGGATTCTGCAGATCCGCGTCCATGGTGATCACGTAGTCGCCGCGCGCATGGGCGAGACCCGCCATCACCGCGGAATGCTGGCCAAAGTTGGCGTGGAACAGCACCACACGGGTTTCGTGCGGCCGGCGCTGAAATTGCCGGCGCAACAGTGCCGCCGACCGGTCCTTGCTGCCGTCGTTGACGAACACGCACTCGTAGGGGATCCCGAGCTTGTCGAGCGCAGGGTAGAGCCGCCCGAACAGGGTGTCGAGCACTTGTTCCTCGTTGTAGACGGGGATGACGACGCTCAGTTTGGGCGCGCTGACCATGGACTCATCGTTCAATGATCGGCGGGGACCGCGCCGTGCGACTTCAACATCTCGTAGAGCTCCCGGGTGCGCTCGCGCATGAGCGCCTCCGAGCCGCGCGCCTCGACGTTCAAGCGCAGCAGCGGCTCGGTGTTGGAGGTGCGAAGGTTGAAGCGCCAATCCGCGAATTCATAGGACTGCCCGTCGGTGCGGTCCACGTTCAGCGCCCTACCGGCGTAGCGCGATTCGACGGCGGCCATCGCGGCGGCGGAGTCAGGTACGCGGTAATTCAGCTCGCCGCTCGCCGGAAATGCGGCGATCCGCTCGCCGACGAGCGAGGACAGGGATCTGCCCGTCTCGCTCAGAATCTGCGTCATCAGGAGCCATGGAATCATGCCGCTGTCGCAATAGGCGAAGCGGCGGAAGTAGTGATGCGCGCTCATTTCCCCGCCGTAGACGGCGTCGACTTCGCGCATGCGCTGCTTGATGAAGGCATGACCGGACTTGGATTGAACCGCCTCCCCGCCGAGGGATTTCACGATCTCGATGGTGTTCCAGGTGAGCCTCGGATCGTGCACCACCCTGCCGCCGCGCTCGCCCTTGAGGAGCACCGAGGCGAGCAGTCCCACGATGTAATACCCCTCGATGAATTCGCCGCGCTCGTCGAAGAAGAAGCAGCGATCGAAGTCGCCGTCCCAGGCGAGGCCCAAATCCGCCCCATGGGCGCGGATCGCCGCCACCGTCGGCGCGCGATTCTCCTCGATCATCGGATTGGGTATGCCGTTGGGGAAGCGCCCGTCGGGCTCGTGATGCACCTTGATGAACTCGAACGGCAGATGCGGCTCGAGCCGATCCACGATCAACCCCGCCCCGCCGTTGCCGGCGTTCACCACGATCCTCAAAGGTTTCAACTTCTGGGGCTCGACGTACGACAACAGATGCTGGATGTAGGCGGACGTGGTGTCGATGTGCTGGCGCCGGCCGCGCGCGGCCGGGTCCTTGAATCCGCCCCGCTCGGCGATCGCGCGGATCTCTTTCAAGCCGTTGTCGCTCGAGATGGGCTTGGATTGCTCGCGCACGAATTTCATGCCGTTGTAGTCCGGCGGATTGTGGCTGGCAGTGACCATGATGCCGCCATCGTAATGCCCATCGAAGGTCGCAAAGTACACGCCTTCGGTACCACATATGCCGATGTCGAAGACGTCGGCGCCGCCCTCGGTCAGGCCGCGGCACAGCGCATCGGTGAGCCCCTCGCTCGACAATCGAATATCGCGCCCCACCACCACCTTCTTCGGCGACAGGAATTCAGCGTACGCGCGGCCCACGCGGTAAGCGACATCGTCGTTGAGCTCCGTGGGGATCCGGCCGCGCAGATCGTAGGCCTTGAAGCAGCTGATCGCGCTCAAGTGTTGGTCCCTTGGCGGCCGTAATTGTCCTGAAAGCGCACGATGTCGTCCTCGCCCAAGTACGACCCCGACTGAACTTCCACGATGTGCAGATCGACCTTGCCGGGATTCTCGATGCGGTGGGTCGCGCCGATGGGTATGTAGGTCGACTCGTTCTCCGACAACAGGAACGTCTTGTCGTTGCAGGTGATGCGCGCCGTCCCCTGCACCACGATCCAGTGCTCGGCGCGGTGGTGATGCATCTGCAGCGAGAGCACGCCGTTCGGCTTGACGGACAGGCGCTTGACCTGGAAGCGATCGCCCGCATCGAGGCTGTCGTAGCTGCCCCAGGGCCTGAACACCTCGCGGTGCAACGAGGATTCTCCGCGGCCCGACTTCTTGAGCTTCGCCACCAGCTCCTTCACGTCCTGCACGCGTTCCTTGGGCGCCACCAGAACCGCGTCCTTGGTCTCGACGATGACGTGGTCGTCCATTCCCACCGCGGTGACCAGCCGGCTGGTCGAATGCACGTAGCAATCGTGCGTATCGTGCACCAGCACGTCGCCGCGCAGCACGTTGCCGTCCTCGTCCGCGTGCAGCGCATCGAACAAGGAAGCCCAGGAGCCCACATCGCTCCAGCCCGCGTCGAGCGGTAACACGATCGCATCCCGCGTCTTCTCCATCACGGCATAGTCGATGGAATCGGCGCGGCATTTCTCGAATGCCGCTTTGTCGATGCGCACGAAATCCAGATCCGTGGTGGCCGCCTCGAACGCCGCCTTGCTCGCCTCCAGGATGTCGGGCGCGAACGCGCCGAGCTCGTCGAGATATCGGCTCGCTTTGAACACGAACATGCCCGAGTTCCAATAATAATCGCCGGAGGCGACGAATTGACGCGCGAGATCGAGCGGCGGCTTCTCGATGAACTCGGCCACCGGGTACGCCGGGCCGCTGCCGTCGCCGCGTCGAATGTAGCCATAGCCGGTCTCGGGCGCATGCGCGACGATGCCGAACGTGACCAATTTACCCTTCAGCGCGAGCTCGGATGCGACCGTCGCAGCCTGCTGAAAGATGCGCACGTCGCGCACCACGTGGTCGGCGGGCGCGACCAGCAGCACGGCATCGGGATCTTGTTTCTGGGCCTGCAGCGCGGCGAGCGCCACCGCCGGAGCGGTGTTTCGGCCGACCGGCTCGAGCAGTATGGCGGCCGCGCGCATGGAGAGGGTGCGGATCTGCTCGGCTACCGTGAATCGATGCGCTTCGTTGCACACGATCACCGGGCCGCCGGCGCCCTCGACGCCCGCCAGGCGCAGCGCCGTCTCCTGCAGCATGGTTTGCTTGCCGGTCAGCGCCAACAGCTGCTTGGGGTACATCTCGCGGGACAGGGGCCAAAGCCGGGTACCGGCTCCCCCGGACAGGATCACGGGAGTCAGTTTCATAGCGCACTCACCCTGGCCGCTTGCCGCGGCCGATCGCATAGTAGCTGAAGCCGGCTCGCTCCATGTGCACCGGATCGTAAAGATTGCGTCCGTCGAAGATCACCGGCGTGTTCAGCGCCGAGCGCATGTGCTCGAAGTCGGGACTGCGAAATTCGCGCCACTCGGTGACGATCGCGAGCGCGTCCGCCCCCTCGAGGGCATCGGGGCCGGTTTTGCAGAGCACGAGGTCCGCGCGCTCGCCGTAAATTCTGGCGCATTCGGCGGTCGCGACGGGATCGTACGCGCGGACTTTGGCGCCCGCGGCCCAAAGCGCCTCCATCAGGACGCGGCTCGACGCCTCCCGCATGTCGTCGGTATTGGGCTTGAAGGCGAGTCCCCAGAGCGCAATCGTCTTGCCCCGAAGATTGCCGAAGTGCGCTTGGATCTTGGCGTACAGCACGGTCTTCTGGCGCTCGTTGACTGCCTCGACCGCGGTCAAAAGGCTTTCCGGATAGCCGACCTCCTCGGCGGAGCGCTTGAGCGCTTTCACGTCTTTGGGAAAGCAGGAGCCGCCGTACCCGACGCCCGGATAAATGAACGCCGTGCCGATACGCGGATCCGCGCCGATGCCGACGCGCACCGCCTCGATGTCGGCGCCGAGCTCCTCGGCGAGATTCGCGAGTTCGTTCATGAAGCTGATCTTGGTCGCGAGCATGGCGTTCGCGGCATATTTGGTGAGCTCGGAGGAGCGCAGGTCCATGACGATCATGCGGTCGCGGTTGTGGGTAAAGGGCTCGTACAGCGTGCGCATGAGGTCCGCCGCGCGAGCGCTCGAGGTACCGACGACGATGCGATCGGGCTTCATGAAATCCGTGATCGCCGCCCCCTCCTTCAGAAACTCAGGGTTCGAGACCATATCGAAGTCGACGTCCGCGCCGCGCGCCTGCAACGCCTCCACGACCGTGCGCTGGACCTTGTCGGCGGTACCCACCGGCACGGTCGACTTGGTGACCACGACCTTGTACTCGGTCATGTGCTCGCCGATGGTACGGGCGACCGCGAGCACATAGCGCAGATCCGCCGAGCCGTCCTCGTCGGGGGGCGTACCCACCGAGATGAGCTGGAACACCCCGTGATCGACCCCCTCCTTGGCGTCGGTGGTGAAGGTAAGCCGGCCGGCGGCGGCATTGCGCGTGACCACAGCCTCGAGACCCGGCTCATGAATCGGTATGTCACCCGCCTTGAGCATCTCGACTTTGCGCTGATCAACGTCCACGCAAAGCACGTGGTTGCCGGCGTCAGCCAGACAGGCGCCCGTGACCAAGCCCACGTAGCCTGAGCCGAAGATGGTGATTCGCATCCGTAATCTTCTGATTTAACAGGAAAAAAGGTTTGAAAGCGTAGCGGTTTTGGGAGGCTAAGTAAAGCCGCTCCGGCCCTCGAGGCTCATCCCGGCGTCCAAGGCTCCCGCTGGAGCTTGCGCTCCCAGGCGAGTGAGCTCGATACGATGGCCTGCAAATCATCGTAACGCGGTTCCCAGCCGAGCTCCGCGCGGATGCGCTCAGCGCGCGCGACCAGGTACGCCGGGTCGCCCGCGCGACGCGGCTCCTCGCGGATCTCGAGCTTCTTGCCACCCACCGATTCGACCATGGCCAGCACCTCGCGCACCGAGTAGCCGTGGCCGTACCCCACGTTCAAGGTGGTCGGGCGGCCGCCGGCGCGGAGGTAGCCGAGCGCCCGCAAGTGCGCCGAGGCGAGGTCCTCGATGTGCAAGTAGTCGCGCACGCCGGTGCCATCGGGTGTCGGGTAATCGGTGCCGAAGATGGATAGGTGGGGCCGTTTGCCCACCATGGCCTCGCACGCCACCTTGGTGAGGAGCGTCGCCCCCGGCGTCGTCTGGCCGATCCGGCCCGAGGGGTCGGATCCCGCCACGTTGAAGTAGCGCAGTGCCACATATTTGAGCGGATTTACCGCCGCCACGTCGCGGAGCATCCATTCCGTCATCAGCTTCGATGTCCCGTAGGCATTGATCGGGCGTGTGGGGGACTCCTCGCTCGCGTACCCCTCCTCGGGAATGCCGTACACGGCCGCCGTGGAGGAAAAAACGAAGTGTTGGATGCGGTGGTCGAGACACGCCTGCAACAGGGTGCGGCTCGAGCAGGTGTTGTTGCCGTAGTACTTGAGCGGCAGCGCCACCGATTCGGGCACGATGGTGTGCGCGGCAAAGTGCATCACGGTATCGACCTCGTGCTCCGCCAGGAGCTTCGACACCAGCGCCGCATCGCCCACTTCGCCGACAATGAGTTCCGCGCCGATCACCGCCTGCCGAAAGCCCTTGCCGAGGTTGTCGAGAACGACCACACGTTCGCCGGCTTCGGTCAATTGCCGGACTACATGACTGCCGATGTAACCGGCGCCACCGGTCACTAGAATACTGCGTTTAGTCAATTAGTTACAATCCAAACCGGCTGTAAGATCACAGCATCACGGATGCGCGGTATCGGTGGGTCCCGTACTGGGTGGCGTGGAACTTCGGGCGACACGGCGGACCTTCAGGTTGGTGACCTTGCGATCGTCCGACGTTAGCACGGCTTGGCGGGCCCAGACCAGGTCGTGCGACTCGGGCGCAGGCTTGTACTCCACCACCACATCGCTCAGCAGCTGCAGCGCCCGCTGGCAATCGAAGCGGCCCATGGCGCCCACGATCTCGTCCAGCATCCATTGAATTCGCTCCCATGGCAGCGAATGCTCGATGGCGCGCAAAATCATCGGGTGCTGCGTACCGGTTACGTTATTGCCGATCAACAGTTCCTCATACAACTTCTCGGCCGGGCGCAGGCCGGTGTAGGCGATCTCGATGTCGCCGTCCGGATGCTGTTCGTCGCGCACGGTCAGTCCCATCAAGTGGATCATGCGTTTGGCCAGATCGCAGATCCGCACGGGCTTGCCCATGTCGAGCACGAACACCTCGCCGCCGTCCGCCATGGAGCCGGCCTGGATGACGAGCTGCGCCGCCTCCGGGATGGTCATGAAATAGCGGATCACTTCCGGATGGGTGACGGTCACCGGACCGCCGGCTTTGATCTGCTCGTTGAAGAGCGGAACGACGGACCCCGAGGAGGCGAGTACGTTGCCGAACCGCACCATGCAGAACCGCGTCTTGGTCCCGCGGCGGTGCAGACCCTGCAGCACCATCTCCGCGAAGCGCTTGGTTGCGCCCATCACATTGGTCGGGTTCACGGCCTTGTCGGTCGACACCAGCACGAAGGTCTCGACCTCGGTCTCGTGCGCCGCCTCCGCCGTGTTCCAGGTCGAGATCACATTGTTGAAAATGCCCTCGATCACGTTCTGCTCGACGATCGGAACATGTTTGTAGGCGGCCGCGTGATAAACGGTCTGTACGCGATACGTCAGCAGGATGTCGCGCATTCGGATCTTGTGGTGCCCGTTGCCGATCAAGCCGACGAGATCGACCTGCAGCGATGCCTGCTCGGCGGCCGTGCGCAGCTCGCGCTCGATGTTGTAGAGCGCGAGTTCGGACATCTCGAACAGCACCAGCCGCTTCGGCCCGAGACCAACGATCTGACGGCACAGCTCCGATCCGATCGAGCCGCCGGCACCGGTCACCATCACCACCTTGTCGCGGATGCAGGCCTCGAACAGGCCTGCCTTCGGCGGCACGGCATCGCGTCCCAATAGGTCGCACACGTCGACCTCGCGGATGTCCTCCACGTTGGCCTTGCCGGTCACCAGCTGCTCGAACTCGGGGACGGTTTGGACGTGCACGCTCAACGGTTC
Source organism: Steroidobacteraceae bacterium (assembly GCA_050012215.1). GTDB lineage: Bacteria > Pseudomonadota > Gammaproteobacteria > Steroidobacterales > Steroidobacteraceae > Bog-1198. The sequence goes on along the minus strand of JBEKHO010000007.1, from coordinate 54,205 downwards.
GAGCGCACTCAATATCTCGCGGCGTCGCCTGCGCGTGAGGGACGGCAATGCGAGCAGCACCCGATCGATATGCCGGTCCTTGATGAGGTCCGGCAGCTCGTCCGGCGAATAGACTTTGATGCCGTTGACGCTGCGCCCGTGGAGGCTGCGGTTGTCGTCGACGAACACCAGGGGGTCGAAGGCGCGGGTGGTCGACAGCACGGACGACAGTCTCGCGCCGGCATCTCCCGCTCCATAGATGGCCACCCGCGCCTCGGTCGGCTGGATGTAGCGGGTCAAGAAATAGAAGCGGACCACGAAGCGGGAGCCGGCCACGTAAAGCAGCGAGAGGCAGGAATAGATGGTCACCACGCTCCAGGACAACGCCGGCATGGTCGTAAAAGCCCCCAGAAGTCCCAGCAGGCAACCATTGACGAGCACCGCCAAGGCGACCGCGAACACCGCCTTGTGGCCTATGAAACGGATCACGGCCCGATAAAGGCCGAGGCGAACGAAGGTCGGGATGCTGATCGCCACGACGGCGACATACGCCGGCCAATCGTGAGCATCGAAGAGCGGACGGCCGGCCTTCAGGCTGATGGCCGACCACAGCGCGAGGGGCATCATGATCGAATCGGCGCAGAGCGTGATGAGCCTCTTGGTCGAGCGCGGCCACTCTACCGCGCGCCTGAGATAATCGTCACTGGCGTTCAAATTCGCTCTCAACGCGAGCCTCCATGTCTGATCAACCCGCCCCGTCGGGCCATCGTTCGCTCGATGCGAGATGCCGCCTTTCCTCGCGCAAGTGTACAGAAAAAGACGCGCGGAGATGCCTCGTTATCGCAATTATCGTCAACGCGCCACAGAGCGAGCGGTTGACTGAACAAGAATTTGAGTCTACGAGCCTGACCCGCTGCTTGGATAGGGTCTATATCGGACATCATTGTAGCCGGATGCCGACGTCGCGCTTCTTCGACAGACGAGTGCAATAGCGCTTTCCAGTGCGGCGAATCCGCTGAAAAACATACAAAGCAGCAGCGCCGGACGCGGCGCTGCTACGCCCGCCCGCAACGCCGCCGCACGTTAACAGTTCTTAACAACTTCCAACCGCTCAGGTCGGCGATTCACGGGTCGCATTGCACGCCACCACGGCCGCCGCCAACGGCAACAGCGCAGCCGCAAGACTCAACGACGCCCGTGCCGGATACGAAGCCGCGCAGATCGCCCAAGGAAGCAGCCAGAAAAGGTTGATGATCGTCAGCAGCAGCGTGACGGGCAGATGAGCGTTCCAGCGCCGCGCCAGGCGCTGGTAGGCATGGCTCCTATGCGCTTCATACCAGCGCTCGCCGCGCGCAATTCGCATGATCAAAGTCAGCGTGGCATCGACGAAGAAAGCACCGCCCAATATGATCCAGACCTCGATGGGAAATGTGCCGGGCTGGCTTGCCGCAAGTCCCAAGGCCGCCAGCATGAAGCCTACGAATCCGCTGCCTACGTCGCCCATGAAAATCTTCGCGGGCGGCCAGTTGCGGAACAAAAATCCCAGACTCGCGCCGGCGAGGCACAAAAATGCGGCGGTCAGCCCCGAGTCGCCGCCGTAGCAAGCGTTGAATGCGGCGCCCGCCCCCGCCACGAAGACCGCTTCGGCCGCAGCGATGCCGTCTATTCCATCCATGAAGTTGAACAAATTCGTGACCCATACCACCGCTATTACGGTGAGCACGAAGCCTATCCACGCGACCTGCAACCCCCAATGCAGCAGCACCCGATCCGGCATGCTACCGATCAGCATCACCGCACAAACGGCAGCGCACGCGTGCACCAGGAAGCGTATGCGGGCGGGTTGCGGTCGCCTGTCGTCCAAAAATCCGATCAGGGCGGTCATCCCGCCGCCCAGCAGCAACGCAGCCAGCAGTCGGGCACCGATTTGACCGGTCATCGCGAGCACGAGCGCCGTCACGAAAAACGCCACCACGATCCCGACGCCGCCACCGCGCGGCGTCGGCACGGCGTGTGAGCTTCGCGCGTTGGGAACGTCGAGCAGATTGCGGCGCAACGCATACCGGCGCATCAACTCAGTGGTCGCCGAGGAGATGACGACAGCCGCTGAGGCGATGAGGGCAGTCGTCTGATTCATCGATTCAGTTCCCTGCGATACGCGGCCACCGTCCGCGCCAAGCCTTCCTCGACCCCGACGATCGGCCGCCACCCCAGTGTGGCTTGGGCCTCTGTGGAGTCAACTCTCAAGGACTCGCACAGGCGACGGATCTCCGCTCCCAGGCCGACCATTCGCGACAGCTGCAGCATGGCGCGCGGTGGAAAGGCAAACAGCCGTGCGGGCTTGTCCATCAGACGGGAAATCTTGCGGATCAGTGCCGGGGTGGAGAGATCCTCGCCGTCCGACAGCAGGAAGGTATTGCCGGGAGCTTTTGCGTGAATCAAGCACGTCTCGATGAAGTGCGCCAAATTCCAGACATTGACCAGACTTCGCCGATTGTCGATCGACGCAAACGGCAGGGGCACGCCGAGGCTCGCCCAGCGCATCAGGCGCCGAAAATTGGCGCGCACCCCGGGGCCGTAGACCAGCGGCGGCCGTATGACGATGAGTTCCATTGTTTCGCGCGCGCAAACCTCGTGCAGGGCCAACTCTGCCTTCCACTTCGACTCGCCATACGCATCGGTTGGCAGCGGCACGTCTTGCGGGCGATAGGCGGTATCGCCCGCCCCCTCGCCGTTGACCTTGATACTGCTCAAGTACACCAATCGACGCACCCGGGCCTGCGCCGCCTGTTCGGCCACGAATCGCGATCCCTGCACATTGACTTCGTCGAAGGTCGTGGCTGACCGCTCCCGTCGCCCCAAACGATGCACGTGCGCGGCCAAATGAACGACGCAGTGCACGGAGCTGAGCGCTGACTGCCATGCGCTCGGGTCCGAGGACAGCGACAACACGACTGGCTTGATGCGCCCGTTGTGGAAATCACTTACGGGACTGCGGCTTGCCGCAACCACGCGCCAGCCGTGGTCAGCGAGCATCGCACAGAGGTGGGTGCCCACGAAGCCGCTTGCGCCCGTTACCAACACGCTGGCGCCTTCGTGACCGGCGAGCGGACCGCCGTCATTGAGGTTTGGTGCGCTCACGGATGAGATTCGCCTCGATTACCGGCCGCCGCCGTCGACTCCTACAATCGGGCCGAACCGACATGGTCCGCGAACCAGCGGTAGGTCGACTCGATTCCCTGGGTAAGGCCAATTTTTGGGCGCCAACCAAGTGCCTGAAGGCGCGCTACGTCGAGCAATTTGCGGGGCGTTCCATCCGGTTTCGTCGGGTCGAAGGCAAGCTTCCCCTCATAGCCGACCACCGACCGCACGAGCTCGGCGAGCTCGCGCACGGAAATGTCCTCGCCCCAGCCGATATTGACGATGGACTCCCCATCGTAATTTTCCATCAGATGGACCAGCGCGTCGGCGAGATCATCGACATGCAGGAATTCGCGGCGCGGTGTGCCGGTTCCCCACACGGTCACCTGCTCATCGCCGCGCTGCTTGGCCTCGTGGAAACGGCGGATCAGCGCGGGCAGCACGTGCGAATGCTCGAGGTCGAAGTTGTCACCGGGTCCGTACAGATTGGTCGGCATCAGCGAGATTGCGTCGAAACCGTATTCCCGGCGGTAAGCCTGGCACATTTTGATGCCGGCGATCTTCGCGATCGCGTACCACTCGTTGGTGGGCTCGAGCGGGCCCGTGAGTAGGTAGTCTTCCTTGATTGGTTGCGGGGCGAGCTTGGGATACACGCAGCTCGATCCGAGGAACACGAACTTCCCGACGCCCGCGCCGTGCGCGGCGTCGATGACGTTATCCTGAATCAATAAATTGTCGCGAATGAACAGTGCCGGATGAGATTTGTTCGCGTTGATGCCGCCAACCCGCGCCGCGGCCATGATCACCACCTCCGGCCGCTCGTCCTTGAAGAATCGCCTGACCGCCGATTGATCGGTGAGATCCAGTTCATGGCGTGAGCGCAGCACGAGATTGCTGTAGCCCCGCGCCCCGAGAGCGCGCACCACCGCGGACCCGACGAGCCCCAAATGGCCGGCCACGTAGATTTTGGAGGCCTTCGTTCGCTGCACCTTGATCACTCGTGATGACTGTAAACTTTGTATCCCTGTTTCGCGACCATGGCGTCGCGCTTGGCCACCTCCAGATCCGACTCCACCATTTCGGCCACGAGTTCGGGGAATCCGGTCTCCGCGATCCAACCCAACTTCTCACGAGCTTTGGATGGGTCACCGAGCAGCGTCTCCACCTCGGTGGGACGAAAGTAGCGCGGGTCCACCTTCACGAGCGTGCGTCCGGAGGCGGTGTCGACGCCCGTTTCCTCCACCCCTTCACCGCGCCATTCGAGCTTCATCCCGAGCAGGGCCCCTGCGGCGACGACGAAATCCCGCACCGAGTACTGCGAGCCCGTGGCGATGACGAAATCATCCGGAACTGGCTGCTGCAGCATCAGCCATTGGGCGCGGACATAATCGCGCGCATGGCCCCAGTCGCGCCGTGCGTCGAGATTGCCGAGATGCATCGAATCCTGCAGACCGACGTGAATGCGGGTCAGTGCCCGGGTGATCTTGCGCGACACGAAGGTTTCGCCGCGCATGGGCGATTCGTGGTTGAACAGGATTCCGTTGCAGGCGAATAATCCGTACGCCTCTCGATAGTTGACCGTCATCCAATACGCGTAAACCTTCGCCGCACCGTACGGGGACCGCGGGTAAAAGGGCGTCGTCTCCCGCTGCGGAATCTCCTGCACCTTGCCGAACATTTCCGAGGTCGAGGCCTGATAGAAGCGCGTTTTCTTCTCGAGCCCCAAGATCCGAATGGCTTCCAGCACTCGCAGTGTGCCAAGCGCATCGGAATTTGCGGTGTATTCTGGAGTCTCGAACGAGACTGCGACGTGACTCTGAGCCGCGAGATTGTAGACCTCGTCGGGCTGCACCTCCTGAATGATCCGGATGAGGTTGGTCGAATCAGTCAAATCCCCATAGTGCAACCTGAGGCGCACGTTCTTGTCGTGCGGATCCTGGTACAGATGGTCGATGCGATCGGTGTTGAAGGATGACGCGCGACGTTTGATGCCGTGCACGAAATAGCCCTTGGCGAGCAGCAATTCCGCCAGATAGGCCCCATCCTGGCCGGTTATCCCCGTGATCAGTGCAGTCTTACTCAAAATTCACCCTCCGAAGCTCCTGTGCCCGCGCGCGCCGCTCATTATGGCTCAGAACAGGTCCAAGCCCCATGAAACTGCGGTTACCTATCGACCCGGTAAAAGCTACAAGCACGCCGTGGCCGGGAGAGATCCCGATGGCAGGCACGCTTGGCCGGCCAAAGTTGGCCGCTCACCGCTCCGTAGGTGTCCGAATACTCGGCGAGAACCATCCCCATTTGCGAAAGTAATCGAACGCCGATCTCGCGAACACCCTCTTCAGGCGCCATGATCTTCTATGCGCGCTTTGCCGTTCATGGATGACGCTTGCGGCGGGATAATAAACATTCTTCGCAATCAAACTCGATCGCAGGGACAGATCGAAATCCTCGAAATACAGGAAGAAGCGCTCATCGAACCCCCCCAATCGCCGCAGCACGTCGCTGCGAAAGAGCATGAAGCATCCGGATAAGCATTGAACCTCCATGCGCTCGTCGTAATTTTGCGATCGCATCTCGAGGTCCTCCTTGCGCCTCCGGCCCCAGGTGTGCGGCGCCACGATCTGACTCAGGTAATCCAGGAGGAGCGGCGATCTGCGGCAGCAATACTGCATTTGGCCGTCGGCCCCGAGGAGCTTGGGCATGCACAAGCCCACGTCCGGATGGCTCTCCATGAAATCGACGAGGCCGGCGATCGTGCCCGGCGGAATCGAAATGTCCGGGTTGCAAATCAGATGGTACTCGTAGGTTTCAATGGAGCGGGCGATGGCGATGTTGTGCGCCTTTCCATAACCTAAATTGCGACCGGTGCAAATCCTCTCGACCATCTCGGACCCATATCGGTCCGCGGTCGTGTCGAACCCCGGAGGACTGTTGTCGATCACGAAAATCTTCGCGGTACCGGCTCGTTTCAACTGTGCCAACAATGTAGCGATGCCGGACATGGGCGTTCTGTACAGAACGATGGATGCGGCCAGACTGAACGGCTTGCCGACAGGGGCCGCTACCGAGTTGGACATATTGTGGTTGGCTTGATGGGAGGGGCCGGTGTCAGAAAAATCCCGCAATGGGTCGGCGCCAAGGCCGATAACTTCATACAGGCTTTGTTCCCATCGTTGAGCACCATCATGTCGTCAAAAATTTTCATGCTGCTGAGGACAACTGATTTGGCCGCCAACAGTAAACATAATCACTTAAAGGGATAATGTCGTGACACATTCCAATTTGCGCTCCCCCATCTTGTTGCTTGGGTTGACCACCATTATGCAGGCCGCGATCGCCCAGCCGCCGCCGAACCCTACCAATTCCGATGGCAATTTCAACACTGCCGGCGGCACCAACGCGCTGCATAGCATCACTTCGGGCCCCACGGAGGCAAACAACAACACTGCCTTCGGGGACGTCGCACTCGCAGCCGACACCACCGGACAGTGGGACACGGCGGTTGGCAGCCAGGCGCTGCAATTCAACACCACCGGACAGGCGAACAGCGCGTTTGGCTATAACGCGCTCAATGCGAACACCACGGGGGGCTACAATACCGCCTGCGGGTTCGCGACGCTGCAGTACAACGGCCAGGGCAGCTACAATACCGCCCACGGATCCGGCGCGCTGTATAACAACAACATCGGCAATGACAACACGGCGTCCGGCTTTGACGCGCTTTGGGGCAACACCAGCGGGACGGATAACACAGCCGTCGGCTACGAGGCAGCTTATAACAGTACCGTGGGCAATTACTTGGCAGCGGTCGGCAGCAACTCGTTGCTCAGCAACACCACCGGCGCGTACAACTCTGGCTTGGGCGCGTATTCACTGGTCGCCAATACCATCGGCTCCGGCAATACCGCTGGCGGCTACGCCAGCCTCAGGTCCATGAGCACCGGCAACTACAATGTCGCCCTTGGCTTTCAACCACTCTTCAACGCCAGCACCGGCTCCAGCAACATCGGTATCGGATATCGAGCCGGCTTCAACATCTCGACCGGCAACTACAATATCGAGATCGGAAACCAGGGTGCGGCCGGCGACAACTACACGATCCGCGTCGGCATTGAGGGGGCTCAATCGCAGACCTTTGTCGCCGGAATTTCGGGCACGCGAGTGACGGGTGCCGCCGTCTATGTGACAGCGAGCGGCCAACTAGGGGTCTTGGCGTCCTCGGAGCGCTACAAGACGGCGATCGAGTCGCTCGGCTCGAATACCGACAAGCTGATGGAGCTTCGCCCGGTGAGCTTCCACTTGAAGACCGATCCCCAGGGCGCGGTGCAATACGGCTTGATCGCCGAGGAAGTCGACAAAGTCTATCCGGAGCTCGTGATCCGCGACGGCTCGGGAAAGATTCAGGGCGTGCGTTACGAGGAGCTGGCACCGATGCTGCTCAACGAAGTTAAGAAGCAGCAGCAGACGATTGAGGCGCAAAGCGTGCATGCCGCCGCTCAGGATCAGGAGATTGCTTACCTGAAGAAGATGGTCCTCGAGACACAGGCGGGACTGGCGAAGCTGCAGTCGGGGAACGAACTCGTCGCACAGCGCTGAAGGAACCGCTGAGCCGATATGGCCGGGGATAGGCCGGATGGCCGCCTATCGACAGACCCAGGAGTTCTTGGGTCTGCCCGGCCAGCATCGGTGGCGCCGCTTTCACGGGCCGGCCCTTCGCTACCGATCAAAATATCGCTTTAACAAATCGCTTTAACAACGTAACGAACCGGCGCACATGCGACTCCTCCATGCGCTGGTCGATCGGCAGCGTCAATATCTGCGAGGCGAGATCATGGTCGAGCGCCAGGTCCGTACTCATCGGCACATGGGCCAACGGCCAATGTACCGGACAGAAAATGGAGTGATCTGCCAGATATCGCCGCAGGCTCTCTCTCTGTCCACCGCCAACCCGTACCGCGAGACCGAGCGGAACTTCGCCGCCCTCCACGACCTCGTGCAACGCCGTCAGATGAGAGCTCAGCGAGCCGCGCAGCGACTCGCGAAGTGACTCCCAATTGACGCGCCGGCGCTCGGCCACCGACGGAAAATCGGTACGCGCCATCAATAGTCGGCCTATCCAAGATGGCCTTCTGGGTACGATGGCCTCGGTATCCAGGCGGGATTCCGTGTGCGCCAGGAGCGGCAGGAAGCATTCGGGAGAAGCGCCCGCCCCCCGCATGAGCTTCGCCAGAATCCGTGCGCTCACGAACTCCTCGTCAGGATCAGTGGTGGAGAAAGTCAATTCGAACTCCGAACCGATCATCGCGCCATCCGGCTGCGGCACAAACTTGCGCAGACTGGTGATCGCGTAGTGGCCGGCCAAGCCGACCCCCTGCGTGAGCGCCGCCTGTGCGGCATCCTCGATGACAAAGGCCCCTATTCGACGCCAGTCGGCAACTTGTGCAAGCCGGTAGCGGTTGATGTGGCCGAAGTAATGTACGAAAAGGACCGTCTGGCCGGCGCACGGGCGGGGTCCGGGCCCCGCCCCGCCGTGCAACTCGGCGCTGCTGAAGTAGCGGATGGAAAAACCCGCTTGCTGAAAGGCCTGCACGACCGAGCGGCAACAGAAGGCAGGGATCCAAACCAGGGGCTCACCTCCGCGTCGCAGGATATCGATGGCCAGCAGAAACAGAGCGGAGCGTCCGGTATCCGTCCAATACAAGTGGGCGCACGGCAGCGTCAAGGGTGCCTTGTCCGCGGTCTGCGCAAACCAATTGAGGTCGAGTTCGAACTCACCTCCAATACGCGTGCGCTCATCGCGGTAGGTCATGGAAGCGGTCCGCAAAGATTCTTGGTCTTAACGGGCCCGAGGCTCGACTGATTTCCTTGCGACCGCAATTATGTGGTTGGGGTATGCGGTTCGCAGTAGCTCGGGCGAGAAATCGGCACGCTCCAGCATTGCGCGGACCAGGGGGGGATCAAAGACGTGTTGATGCATGCCCCTAAATTCGGCGTTCCGCTCAGACCTTTCCTTGAACTTTTCATACCCCCCAGCCTCGGGGTCACGAACAATATCGTGCAAACGGAGTATTTCCGGCAGATGTGTCAGGTCCTCCTCCGTGGTTCCCGATTCAAAGTCTTCAATCAAGTGAGCAAGCGAGGTGACGGGCCTTCGATGATCGAACGTCATCGATTTATTCGGCAACAACAACACCAACGAGCCGTTCGGCTTCAGTACCCGTCTCCATGCTTTCAGCGCTCGCAGAGGGTTGGCACTGTGCTCGAGCATATGGCAGGAAAGGATGAAGTCGTAGGTTTCGTCGGGAATGTCCTGTAAATCGCCGCCTTCGGTCAGGTACTGACGACCAGCGGGCTTGTTCTCCGAGTAGTGGAAGGTCATGCCACTTTCGTGTTTTGCCCAAATAGTCTGCGAGCTGAAATTACAATTATCGAGCGAGCCAACGAAGTCATACAACGGGATCAGTCCTCCCGCGCGAAATACGGCGCTCGGGCCGCCTACTTCGAGTCCGCGCTTTCCAGCAACGTAATTGACGTAACTGCGGTGCCCGCGAATAGGACGCCGCATGGCAACTTGATAGCCGCGGTGAAGGCAGTAGATGAATCCATAGTTACGTAATGGTCTAAGCGCGTGCATGTCAGCACCCCCTATTGCAGAGTTTCGGGTCGCCGAAGAACATAAACATCCTGCGCGCCCGCCACCATTTTCAGGTACTCGGGGTTGTGTGCAAGTATTTCGATGCCGCGAAGCAGTGTCTCGTGCATGTAGCGCGGACTTTGGTAGGCGACAAAAATACGCGAGCCTTCTTTGACATTGCCTCGCACGACCAAGCGGCCCGCATCGTAGGCCGCCCGCTCCTGCGCATTCAAACCTCCGGTACACCTGTCTCCATGGACCGTGACAAGAATGATTCCTCCGGGCCTGACGACCCGGAGCAATTCCTTGAGCCACTCCTCGTGCATCGCCTCCGAAAGGTGAGTGAAGATCGAGATGGCGTAAAGCAGATCGACCTGACCCGCCTCGAGGGGGAGCGGCGGGGCAAGTTTATTGATGAAGTATTTCCCGGGAAGGTTTGCGGAACACCATGCGATCGATCGGGGATTGTAATCGGTACCGAGCACTTTGCTTTCTTTTGGCAACAGCCCAGGCAAGTGACGAATTACGCGACCGGGACCGCATCCCCACTCGCATACCGTTACCGGCCCTTCCCCCAGAAACCTGCCCGCCAAGCCCGCAATCGCCGTCGCCGCCATGTTGCCGGTCGCGAAATATGTCCGGTACCGTACATGGCTGAAGGCGTCGTGCATCAGCGGCCGGGGAGGAAGGGCCAGACCCGGGTTTTCCTGGCGAAATGCTCTGTTATCGTACGCCGACTTGATCGACGAGAGCGCGAAGCGTGCGGCCTCGACGGTCGGCAATAGGTGTGTTTGCCTCAGTAGGCTGACCGCGGCCTGTTTCACGAAATCCGTGCCGGGCAGAGGCGGATGCGTCGCCTGATCTCGATGAGTCGGTATGGCGGGGTATGCTGGGAGACGAACATCATTTTGTATCCTATCAAGCTCCTGAATAAGGAATCAAACCGCGAGAGATCCACGCTCCGTCTCACATCGCGATGCTCGTTGCAAGCTCGCGAGACAGCCCGCCTTCCAACCGCGACTGCTTGCACAACGTTCTCAACGAGAATATTGCCACCAACACATAAGAGAGCCCGATGGGATTGTTGAGAAACGGATTGGTCAAAGTCTCGATGTAGACCAGTACCGTACCAAAGAAAAATGCGGTTGCGGCCCGGTGCTTGCGTCGATTGGGAATTTTCAAATAGTAGTAGCCGCACAACAGCAGCGGAGTCAGCCAGAACACCGGACCCATCACACCGAGTTTCCATTGCGCCCACAGGAAGCTATTTTCTATATCTTGTCGATCGTTTTCCAGCGCTCCATAGCCCTCGCCGATCAGGAAAGACTCCGGCGTCATATTGTCGACGATCGTGAGCAAATCGCGCGTTCTCTGGTCGGTCGACTCGGAGCGTTGTGCGCTGTAGGACGCGTCCTTCTGCGAAGGCACGTAGATTACGATCACGAAGGCGGCGAACATGATCATGACCAAAGCGATCGTCGCGGCCAACCGTCGGCCTTGGGCCGCCAACATCAGAAGAACGGCAACCGACGTGGACAACAGAAAGCCGCGCGTCAATGTCAAGACCAATGCCACCCAGACGAAGCCGGCAAAAAATGTCGAGAACCGGCCGCGCAGGCCGATAAAAAAAACGACTGAAATTCCAAGATACAAAAAGCCCTTATAAAAAAGAAAGTTGTCTCCCCGGACTATAACCTCGCCTGAATCGTGCAAAAGCGGCAGAATTTCCAAAATGCTTACTTTTCCGACTGCAAGCAACGCCAAGACCATGAAGTAAGCCAGCGCCAGAATCACGCCCGCGACGCGAACAATGACGGATGCGCGCTGAACCATGATTGGGGACTGCAGCACCATGGCAAAGAACGGGGCCGCCAACCAATAGAGAGAATGCTGAAACTCGGGAAACATATCGGCGGGATCGGCCGCATTTACGGTGCCGACTATCAAGCCGAATATGTGGACTATCAGATAAAACAGCAGCAGCCCGAATGCGAGGCGTTGACCATCGAGTCGTCTCAATCGCAGGTAAACCGCAAATCCGAATACGATGAGACACGTCCCGAACAGGACCATTCTCAGAGTGAGGGGCCCGAACTGTATGAGACGTCCTCCACCGCCGATGAACAGTTCCAGCAGCATGACAATGAACAAGGCATTGATCATGTTGTCACGAGAAGATTTCTTCCACCAATTTCACGTATCGTTCCCCATAAGCCAATGTCCTCTCGCGCAGGGCGGATGCGGCCGCCTTGCGCCGGTCGGCATCGCGGCCGCTCTGGTCGCTCCAGGCTTCCAGCATCTTGGAACCCAGGTTAGCGACGTTGTCCGGATCGAAATACCGACCATCCACAGGGTTTTGCTCCCGATGCACCGGAATATCGGACAGCAGCACCGCCTTGCCGATACTCTTAGCCTCCTCGACGGTGGAACTCCACCCCTCGAATCGCGAAGGGTTGATCACGGCGACGCAATTGCGCATGAGGAATAATACGTCTTCATAGGGCACCAATCCCAATATGAGCACGTTCCGCTCCAATGATTTATCGACAATGAACGCTCGGAGGGAATCGACGTGGTCGCTGCCTTTAACGCGATAATCGTTCAAGTTGCCGGTGCAAATGACCAACACGTCGATGCCCCGCGCCTTCAATTCCGCGACGGCCTTGAATACCAGCCAATGATTCTTGTGAACCCAGAATTGATTGGGGAGGTAGAAATACCTGCCCGTGAATCCGTACTTGCGTTCGATGGCTTGTTTGGCGGCATCGTCGTCCACGACGCTGAGGCCGGCATCCGGCTGCGATACGAAAGGCAGCACGTGGGTGCGCGCCACGCAATCCACGGGTGCAATGCGCCGAAAATCATCGTATGCAGCCTGGCTGCTTACGATGATTGCATCCGATCTCGCGATCGATTTGAGAATTGTCCGAATCTCGGTATCGACATCGAGCCCGGGAAACAGCTCCGGCAAATGCAAGAACTGAAAATCCGCAAACCAATAGATCACCCGAAACGGCGCGCCGATGCCGGAGACTTGCACCGCGTGAGAAAGGACCTGCACGCCATGCTTGCGCAGCGCACGCTTCACCAGGATCTGCGATCCGAAGACCTTGAACAGCACACGGTCCAGATACCACCACGGATTTTTTCTTTCCAGCACGGGGGTGCGCACCACAGTGGCCAACGGGGCGAATTGCCGCGCAAGCTGATCGTTTATGCCGGCGCTGAAAAATATGTAGGGATCCACGCGGCCGTTGTTGACCTGGGATACTGCATAGAGCAGGTTCTTCATGTAGTTGAGTCCGCCCGTATATGCGATCGGGCGGTCGAACCAAAATGCGACCCTTATCAAACTACATTCTCGCCGTACGAAGAGAGCCAGCTCACATAGCGGCGGATGCCGTCCGAGAGGGAATATTTCGGGCTCCAGCCAAGCGCCGCGGATCTGGACACGTCGGCATGGTAAAAACGTGGATCTCCCTCGCGCACCTGGTTGTTGAAGCTGAACGTAGACTCGCTCTTCAGCGCCTTGCTCAGCAGGGAGAGAGTGTCCCTGACCGTCATGCGAATGCCGCCCGCGCCATTGATCACGGTAAAGGGCACTTGCACCTTCGACGCCGACACCACGAGATCCGCCGCATCTTCACTGTATATCCAATCCCTCGTCTCCTCGCCGGTGCCCCAGAATAGCGCCGGCGACTGCGGTTGCGCGCTCCGCAGTTTTACGCTGGCGTCCCAGAGGAGCTGCTTGGTCAACCCGGGGCCATAGATCGAAAAGAACCGGATGATCGCCACCTTGACGCCGTACGCGCGCGAATACATCGCAAGCAACTCTTCCGCCACCCGCTTGTGGACGCCATAGGGAGAAATCGGATTCAACTCGTCCGTCTCTTTGATCGGCGCATCCGGCTTTGCGCCGTATACTCCCGCGCTGGAGGGATAAACGATCAAAGGCTCGCATCCCGTGAGCCGCACATATTCCAATAAATCCGCGGTGCTTTGCACGGTTTTGTTGAAATCTTGCAACGGGTTGCTGATGGAATACCCGACCGATCCGTTGCCGGCGCAGTGCACGATGCACTCGAATTTGTCCTTCAGCGTCATGAGGCTGGAGAGTGACACCCCGGCGTTCAACCATACGTCGAACCCGCGCGCTCGCGCCTCCTCCGGCGCCCAATGTCCTCTGCCGACGCCAACGACACGATAGCCGAGCGCCTTGTACTTGCGCGCAATGGCGCGGCCCAGGAATCCAAAGCCGCCCGTTACCAGAACGGTCCTATTATTCATCATGGGTCTGCATCATGCGTCGGATGTTATCGGATGTCGCCCGATTTTCATTGCGTATTTTATGCGTAGCAGTACGTCATCGTCATGCCGTCCAGGCCCTTCCTGCCCGAGGCCGAGAACGGTCCCCGCGCCAGTGTCGCATAGAAAGTAAGCGCTCCGGTATTGGTCAGCCTGCCAACGCCCCACGCAGGCTCTCCGGAGTCGATGACGACCGCGGAAAAGAGCTGCGTCGTCGGCGGGAACAAAAACCCGGGGAGTCCGCCGGCCGCCATGTCCTTGGTAGCGGACGTGCCGATCAGATCGGTTTCGGGAGCCGCGCTCAGCGCCACGAGCTTTCCTGATACAGCCCACTTCACCACCCCTGCAACCGGGGCGGCACAGCCGCTGAGCGTCATGATGAACGATCCCCGTCCATGGAACGACAGTCCGGCAGGCGTTCCCGAAGTAAATGACAAAGGCAGCGGGGCCGCAAATACGTGGCCGATTGCCCCGCTCCCGCTTGCCGCGATCGGCGCACCGCCTGCGACCGCGGCTACCGTGATCGCATCTGCGACCGAGCTCGCCACGAAATAGGTCACTCCTGCAAAGAATCCCCGGGCGCTGGTATCGAATTGCAGCGGCGTTCCCACGGGCAACGAAGCCCCGGCCGAATCCACGCGAATCTTGAATGTCCCATCGGCAACCGCCGCGTGCTTGGCGCCCGGCACGATGTAATTGGGCCCGATGTCGTTGTCCGTCGACAAGGAATTGAGAACGATCGCATAACTGGAGGCGCTGAAGGCGGTGGAATTGATGTCGATGGTGTTGAATTTGCAAATCAAATTGGCGGATGCGCCCAGCGTGACGCCTCGATCGAACCCGAAAATCTGGTTTTCGTTGACCACGATGCCCGCGTTGGAGTTGCCGATTTCGATGCCCTGCGATCCCGGATGAGGAAAGTCGCAGTTGAGGTAATTCCCGGTGATATTGATCTTGGCATGGACCGTCGGTGTGATGTCGCTGACCAGAACGCCCGTGGTGACCGCCGACTTGGAGGTCTCGATCCAGCAGTCTCGCACCCAAAGGCCGCCGATTGTCGAAACAATCCGAATGCCGATCGACTGAGCGTCGCTTATATCGCAGTGCTCGATTTGAAGCTCGAAGGCCAGTGCCACGTTGACGTTTATATCGTAGCCGTAGATGTTACTGCCGGAAATGTGGGTATTTTGCGTCGTTTCTCCATCGACGGTCTGAAAGGACACGCCCCACGATCCGCCGTTTCCGGTTATGGTGCCGCGCTGAATGGTGCAGTTGGTGATGCTGGTTGTGATCGTCTGTCCATAAAAATAGAAGCCGCGGTAATTGTTGTAGAAAAAGCAATTCTCGAAGTGGCTGTCGTAGAGTCCACGCAGATAGACGGCGGTGCCGAAATTGGCGACGTACAGGTTGTTGAAATCTACCCCGGTTATCCATTCTCCGGAGGCGACGCTGGAATCGACGCGGATTCCATGATAAGTCGAATCGTGTGCATCGCTGCCGATGATCCGAAAATCCCGCATGAAGCGCGCCGTGCCGGTCAAAGCATAGTTGCCGCCGTTCGCGAAGGTAAGGCCATCGCAACCATGAGCTGCGATGACCGAGGCGTTGCCGACTCCGAACATGCTCGCCACACCGGCGACGTGGAGTGTTTGTGCGATCGGCCAAACTCCAGGCGGCACGAATGCCGCATGGCCGCCCTGTGACGAGACCAGCAGCGCCATGTTTATCGCCGCTGAATTGTCCACTGCGGCGGCGACGGCACCGTAGCGACGGATGTCACTCTCCGCATATTGACTTGCCGCAGGTCGCACTCCCGCGCGAACTTCCGCCGGCGTTCTCGGATCATCGCCCGCTGATGATGCCGCCTGACCGGCAACGGGAGTCGACGGTAGTACGGCGCCCGCCGTAGCGACCAAGAGAGCGGACGAAAGTTCACGACGACGCATTCTGACCTCCATTACTCGAAAGCGAAGCGGACTACGAAGTCTTCCAAACCAACTTCAGCCCCAGCACCCTCATCGCTTTGATCAGTGGAAATGTTAGCGCACGGTACGCGACCGGGAAGAACACCTCGTCGATGGAACCATCGCTGGGCCTGTATCCGGCGGCGGCTGCGCGGGCCGCGCTATAGGCCATGCGGACATCCCAAAGCCACTTTCGAGGCAGCGTCGCCGACATTCCGGCGGATTGCGCGTACTCCCGGAAAAGCTGCCGCCGATCCTCTATGATCCGTCCGCTTTGGTCGTTCGCCCACGTCGCCTGCTGCGGGTGCGACCGGACCTGGCACAACGCGTCCGGGATGGCTGCGAATTGGCCGCCCCGCAGCAAACGAAACCACATTTCCATATCCGGCAGCTGCCCGTACCTGTCGCTGAAACCCTCCAACGCATCGGCGCGCCGAAACATGACGGCAGTCGGCTCGCCAATGCGGTTCCCAAAGAAAAAGCATTCCCCGATCATTGCATCACCGGAGACGACTTCGAACTCCGACCTCGCGCGCGCGACCCGCAGAGTATGCAGGCTCTCATCGGTTACCGCCCGTGCACAGCCCGCAAGCGTCACGCCGGAATTTCGTTCGAACGCCTCGACCAATCTCGAGACACAGTCCGGCTGCAGACTGTCATCCGCGCAGAGAAGCTTGACGTACGTTCCTCGCGCCGTTTCAATGCAGGCGTTGAAGTTGGCGATCAGCCCGATGTTCCGGGAATGCCGGATATAGCGGATGCGCGGATCCCGCAGAGCCGCGGCGGCCACGATTTCCTCCGTGTTGTCCTGGGAGGCGTTATCCAGAACGAGGATCTCGGTATCACGAAAAGTCTGCGCTGAGGCCGAACCCAGCGACTGCCCGATGAATTGCCCGTAGTTGAACGTCGGAATGCAGATGCTGACGGATGGCATGCGCGTTGTGCAGTCTCTGAAAGTGAGGAGGTTTTCCAGCTCGCGCGCTAAGTCTTGAATCTACAGACTCCGCCGACTCCCGCGATGCCGTCCGCAATTCCTCTTGCCAGCATGAGCCAATCGAAGGTCCAACCATTCCCGAAGCGCAATGCGAAAGGCAATAACACGGTCCGGCCGGCCAGCCCGAGGAGCATCCGAGCCTTCCAACCGAAAGCCACATAACGGCGCTTCAGCAGCAATACGGTGTTGCGCGCGTAATAATACCGTCTCAACGGGCTATGGCCCAAAACGGTCAGGCCCAAAACGCCCGATTCGGCGCCGGTTCCCACTTCGACAAACATGGTGAGGGAGCAGATTGCATAGGCGCGGTAGCCCTGCGAGGACGCCCGAAAACACCATTCCATGTCGACGCAATCCACGAATAGCATTTGAGCGAACTGGCCCACAACCTCGAAAACCGAGGTGGAAATCAAGCATCCCGATGTTATCAAGAAATCCACATCGAGGTATTCGCGGCCTGGCGTGCAGACCACGCCTGTCGGCCAGCCAAAGCGCCGGCGCATGTAACGATAGTCGGGCCGGTTGGCATTGCGCCGCACGTCGACGATTTTTGGCCCCACCGCTGACACTTTGATTCCTTTGGAAATGAGAAGCTCGTAGGCCGTGGCGAGATCGCGCGACAGGCCGGGCGGCGGGTCGCTGTCCTGATCGAAGGTGACGACATATCTCGCACCGCTCGATTTCGCCGCCTCGAAGCCGCGATTGAGTGCCTCGCCGATCCCTCGATTGCCCCCCATTTCCACGATGCGCAGCGTCGGCGAATTGCGCCATTCGGCGCTGATGGCATCTCGGCCGCCGCCGTTGTCCATGACGAGGACCATCTCACAATCTTGGACCAGGACTTCGATCAGGCGGGTGATCTGCGCCGCCGCAGGCCGGAACGCTACGATTACGGCCGCCAGCACGGCCTTCGGCGACGTGCCCTTCGAGGCCGGATCACCTGCCTCACCCTTCACCGATTCTCTCGCGCATAATCCTAAAGGTATCTGATCGCCGTCGGAGGTCGCCCGAACCGCACAATATTACCTTGATCCCGCGATGCCTGCGCGTGCGCAGGCACCGCGGGATCGGCACCAGGACTTCCGGCGGCCAAATTGGTTAAACTAGGACATGCGCTCGCCATTCGCCGACTTGCACACTTTATTGAGGATTCCGTATTTCCCTCTGGTGGATAGCCGCCGCATTTACAAGCAGTTCGGCATGTCGAAGGCTATCCGTTGGTTTTTCATTCGCCTGCTCGTCCCGTTCGGCATATCACAACCGAAACCAGGCCGTGGCAGCGGCACGATCGCCGAGCTGCGCGAGTTCGGCTATGCAGATCTGCCCGCTCGCTCCGCGACCCAAGTGACAGAGTTGGCCGATCTCTTCCTTGCCCGGCAGCGCTTGGCCGATTCGCAGGACTATTGCAGCTTGGCCGATTATTTCGGCTACTGGCGGAGTCAGCGCACGCTGGGCCCTCCGGGCCTGATGGCGACCGGCGAGGACTGCCCCCTGACACGGCTCAGCCGCGACCCTTCGATAATCGCGATCGTCTGCGAATACCTAGGGCTGCCGAGCCATCGCATTCGCGTCCAAGCCTCCATCGAGGCGCTGATCCGGGTTGAAGGCAAAGCGACGCTGATCGGGGGATACGATGCCGCGGTCGAATTCCATCGAGACATCGACTCCTGGAAATGGGTGAAGGTCTTCGTCTACCTGACCGATACGGCAGAGGGCGATGGCCAGCATGAGATGTTCCGCAAATCACACCTGAAAACGCCGCTCGCACTCGTGCCGATACGCCGATATGAACGCGCGGAAATACTCGCTGCAATGCCCGGCCTGGAACTACGGAAGATATGCGGGCCTGCGGGTTTCACTTTCATCGAAAACACCTTTACCTTCCATCGAGGCACCAAGCCCACTCGAAATGACCGCCTCATCGCCATTCTCACCTATAACGATGAGTCGGTTTCTCCCTGGATGCTGGCGAAAGAAACTTACCCGCTCGCCGGGTGAGTTATTGACTCATCGCTGAGGGCTGCGGAAACCTCGCCACGGCGAAAATGGATCCCGCCGGCGATAGATGGTCATAGTCGAACGACGTGATGGTGTCCGCAGCCCCGCCGGTGCTGGTGAGGCAACCGCCATCGTTGCAAAGTATGCTGACCGGCGACACATATTCGACGTGGTACGCTTCGGCCAGTTTCCTCAATGATGGCTCCATGTCGGCATACCCGCGCTCGAGCCCGAATTTCATGCGCTCGGGTATGGATTGGACATGCGACGCGGCTATGTACAAGATGAGCTGGCGCGGTAGCGTTCCCGACCAACGCGGCACCGGCCCGATCAGGTCGATGTGCTTCACGCCCGCCTCGCGTAATTTGGCAATGGTTCCGCCGACCTTGGCCCACTCATGCATTGACCATCGGCCCGACAGCACCACGCATTCGGGCTTCTCCCGTTCTATCAACTTCATGACGGCAGCATTGACGGCATTGCAGTTGGCGAAGCTGTCGTTGTATTCGTCGCCGAAAATTGGTGCGCAGGAGGCGGCGGTTCGCTGAACCACGGTGTATGCCTCGCCATAGACGCTCTCGTAGCCCGGATACAACTGCGCCGCCAGTGAATCCCCCCATAAAAAGAGGATGGGCTTGGCGGAGGGCAGTTGCGAGGGGTCGCACGTAGAAAACGCGCTCGGCCCCTGGTCGCTCTCCAAGAAGCAGGAACGTTCCCGCCAAGCGGCCTTGTGGTCGTTGTCGTGCGCCAATGCGTCAATCTGCTGAATTAGCTTCGGATACCGCCTCGGAAACCCGGCATTCGAATACACCGCGTAACCCAACAAGCCGACGGCCGCCATGCTTACCAACAGCGCGATGGATTTCCGGCCTCCATTTGCCTTGAAGCGGATGGGCTTCTCCACATATCGATACGTCACCCACGCCAGCGCCACGGAAGCGGCCACGATGACGACCCTGAAACCACGCGATGGGAAATGACCATCATGGAGGCTCGCCAGCGACAGCAGCGGCCAATGCCAGAGATACAAGGGATAACTGATCAATCCAAACCATACCAAGAGTCTGTTCGACAGGATCCGGTGGTTCAGCCAAGCGAACTGACCCGCAGAAATGACCAGCGAAGTGCCGAGAGTAGGCAACAGAGCCCACCAGCCGGGGAAAGGAAAAGTCTCCGTAATCGTCAGGATACCGGCGCCGACACACAATATGCCGATTGCGGACCGCGCATTCGCCGCCCATCCCGGCGATTCGCGCTCAGCCCGGTGTTGGTAATATGCGGCAAGCGCCGCCCCCATGAGCAGCTCCCAAAACCTCGTCTGCGGCAAATAGAACGTCGCGGCCGCATTCGCTTTCACCTGCGCAACATTCAATGCGAAAGACACCGAGGCGACCGCAACGGTGACCAAGACCATGTTCCAATTCCTCCGGCAGCCGATCCAAAGGATGAGCGGCCAGCAGAAGTAGTATTGCTCCTCGATGCCGAGCGACCAGAGGTGGAGCAGCGGCTTCGCGTCGGCTGCCGCTGAGAAGTAATCTGATTGCGCCAGCAGCACGAAATTCGAGATGAAGCCCGCACCTCCGGCGGTGTTTTCGCCGAATTCCGCATAGTCGTGGGGCAGCAGCATCGCCCAACCGTAGGTCAGGCAACATAGCAGCACGATGATCAATGCCGGGAAGATGCGGCGAATGCGCCGGCCGTAGAAATCGACGAAGCTGAACCTGCCCTCGTTTGCCGCATGCAAGATGATTCCGGAGATCAAGTACCCGGAAATGACGAAAAAAACGTCGACCCCGACGAAGCCGCCTCTGAGAGACGTCGGGAACGCGTGGAATGCCAGCACGGATAGAACCGCGATTCCGCGAAGACCGTCGACATCCGGACGGTAGGTCAGTCTGTGATTATTGACGTTCAGAGGCGACTACGTCTGCGATGGCCTTGGCGCTCGTCGAAGCGAAGTCTCACCGGCCGATGGCCGAAATGGCCGGTTCTTCATCGACTCCCCACCTTCCCAAATTTGTTTTTGACGTTCTCCAGGTGCTTCAGGAAGGACACCGGCACGCTATCATACACCGCAGAAAATGTAAGCTGGACACCGGCTTGAGCCACCAGGTCCGGGAACGAAAATTGGATCCAATCGTCGTACCCTTCCGGTGACAGCGGTGAAGCGACCCAGTTACAACATTGCGTGAGGTAGTAACAAAGAAGTGCATCCTCCTTCATCTCATCCGTCACCGAGTAACGACCCGCCGCTAAATCGAGAAGGCTCTTCTCGTAGGTGGAAAGTTCAGAAGCCGACCAAACGAAGCCCAACCCGGAATAGTATGACGACGAGGCGGTAAGGACTATTTTGCCCTGGGCCGCCGCTTCCACTCCGATGGTGGAGGTGAACACAACCACAACGCACGCTTTCTCCAATAGGTCGTAGCTATTCACCGGGTCGGCAGCAGCCACGAACGTGACGCGAGAGTTGTTTCCAAAACGGTTACGAAGTAACTCTGCGTAATCATCGGTGGAGCGGGCCGACTCAAAGCGCTCTGCTGGATGCTGGCGCACGATGACGTGCGCGGAAGTCTTGTCGAGTACCAACCGGACCGTTTCCAAAACCCACTCTACCGTGCTATCAAATACCTGGTGAAGCCCCAATGCCGCGGAGTCCCACGGGCAATTCAGGGGGAGCAGCACGCTATTGTCGAACCGCGGATCCGGGGCGCTCGTGGCTTGTACCTGAGATGAGAATCGATCGGTGCCGGAACGCCGTCGTGCCATTTCCGCCAGCGCCGCATCGCGCACCGCGGCCAGGGTATCTTCCGACTGGACACTGTTCTTCAGAAGCGACAAAGCCCGGGGAATATCGTGTAATTGACTGGCGATACCGTCGACCGACAGAGTGAGCAGTCCACGACCGCCCGAGTCGAAGGATGCGCACCTGATCTGATGATTGCGCGCAAACCAAGCCCATACCCCGCTTGATCCGTACACGCCCCCCGGCACGACCACGCAATCGAATTGGCTTTTCTCGAAAACGCCTCGAATTGCATGCACTGCGGAGCAAATTTGCGGCCGGATGAGCTCTTGATACGCGGCCCGCCCCTCGGACTGGGTCTCGCCTCGTAGTTCCCATATCGTATTCAACGTGACCAGATGGTCGATCAATTCGAGCTCGGCCGCGGTCAGCGACGGGTAACGTCGTTGTTCTCGGATTTCTTGGACCTCAACCTGCTTGGGGAGCACTCTCAGCACCAATCTGATGCAGATCAGTATCATGCGAAATCGCCACCGCTCCCGGCCGAACGGCAGGGTATCCACGACGAAGCTCACCCTGCCGCCGCGCGCTGCCAACACCAATCCACTGGCAATGGAGAACCATGGCACGGCCGTCCCGAGCCACGGTATCACCACCACGGCGAAATGCCGGTTATTCCCGGTGGCAATGCCGCTCGCTCGATAGGAGCGCACGAAGCGACGCATCTGTAGCACTTGCCGAGCCCAGTGACGTGGATTGAACGTCACGTATTTCTTCCAACCGTCCGCCATCAAATCGTCTCCAGTACCCAGAAGGCCCTGCACCCTACTCAAATCCGGTGTTACCCGCACGACAATTCGGCGATGGAGCAGCTTTCGAGGCGCGCAGACCGGAGGCTCAGCCAGCCAGGGTCACGACCTTGTACGGGCGCGTAAACGTATTGGAGCAATAGCCCTGCTTGTAGAAATCGATATTTCGCAATTTGCTCTGACTCTCGGGCCTCTCCGTGGGCACTCCATGAAGAAGATATACCCTGTTGCCGAGCCGATTGCTTTGGTAATAACTCAAGGCGTCATACAGACAAAAATGCGTCGGAATGCCACAGTGATGGTCATAAGCTCCCAATTCATAGAAATGGTCGCCGGCCGCTGCAAACTTGTCCCACGAGCCGATGCCGACGACGCCAACCACCCGCGACTCGAGCCAATAAGCCAGCAAGGTCGCCTGATTGTCGGCTATTTTGGCAATATGATCGCGCACCCTGTTCAAGTCGTATCGGAATTGCGAGTGCGGGGAAGCCACCAAGAAATCGATGACGGCAGGATCGACCGGGTCCTTCCCGAAATATACGGTTCTGCCGAAGCACCGCTCGCCTTTTCGTATCAAGGATCTGTAGCTCTTGCGGATCGACTGCCAGATCGCAGCGCTTTGAAGGCGCAAGTCTACGTAGCCGTATATGCGCGCGTTGTCGCTTAGGACAAGCTCGGAACGACCCGAAAGTGTCGCCAGCAAGGAATCGTCCGGCAGAATCTTGATCGAGCGGGCATCACCATGACGAAGAGCATCGCTGACCCACGCGCAGATTGCCTCATTTACACCGGCTTTCGCCAGTTCGTCGCGATAACAAGGGACTATCGACGTTCCATCGTGTAGACACGCGGTGCCGTTGACGACAAACACCGGCATGACGCCGACGACCTCTCCTTCGCTGATGATGAGGAAGGACTTGTCCTCGCCATCCACCGCCGCGGCTTTTGCCTGGACATAGGCGCCTAGTCTCGAGATCGCCTGTTTCGCTTCGCCAAATGTGGTACCGCGACTCGTGAAGTGTTCCGCCTTCTTGGTCACAACACGATCACCTCATCATTGAACTGGCGGGATCGATCCGAGGTCGCGCGGCCTTTTTCGCTACACGGATCTTGCGCCACCGATAGAACGCCTCAAAGCATAAACAATGTTTCGTGCCGCATCGCAAGCACCTTCGGTTCTGTCGCTGATGGCTTCGATAAGTTCGCGCGTGGACGTATCCAGCGACGGTCGAAGCGGGTAGCTCGTGAACGTCCAGGCATAGCTGAACAAGGCGGCGGCGACGGAAATGCCCGTTTTCGAAGCGATCGTGAATCCCGCGTCGAGAAAGTCCGCCTCGATCTCACCCATGCTCCACAAGAACGTCTCGAGCCGGCTATCGTCGAATTTTTCCCAGCGAGTCGAAGAATTAACGAGCGAACGGGCATTTTCAAGGTTCATGGAATCGAGGTCGATGATGGCTCGCCCAAACCGGCTGAACTCGCTCACGACCATTGTGCCGGTGGGGCTCAATAACTGCGCCGGGATCCCGATTGCTTGCTGGCGTCCTAACGACGGAACGAGGTAATAGAGCACCTCAAAACATAGGACCGTCTCGAAGAATCCATTGCGCAACGGCGGTTTTGCCGCATCCGCACAGACTATCAGGAGATTGTCCAGGCCCCGCTGACGGACCTCCGCCGCGAGACGTTTGAGCGACGCGAGATTGCTATCCATCGCAACCACGGATATGAATTTATTTTCAGCGGCCCACAACGACAGGCGCCCATCTCCGCAGCCGAAATCCAGGACCGGTTTGGATGAAGCAAGCGTCAAACTTTGCAGAAATTTGCAGTACGCGCGCGTGGTGACGTGTATCAGAGGGTTGCTTTCAAATGTTGTCCCCACAAAATGAGAACCACCACACGTGTCGTAAAAACTCGAGGTGGAATTATCATGTGGGGCAGCCTTGTCCATCCGGACGACGCCCTCGTCGATCGCGTAGCGCGCTGCGCAGTGAGCGCATACGAGCGCGTCCGGGGTGATGCAGAGCTCGAATTCTATGCTGTCGCAACCCGGGCATTTCAGACCGGCAGTGCCATACTTTGACTTTGAGTTCACGATTCACACAGCTTGTGGTTATTCGGAACCGGAACCGACCGCTTCAGCGATGGACCGCTCATTCTTCGAGGCGAAATCGTACACCGGTAGATGGCCGATGTGCCGAAGCCTGGTCTCGAAGTCTTCGAACGTCAGGCGTCCGTTGGCATCGTGATATTCGCGAAACACAGGGCGGCGGTACGCCTGGGTGCAGGTTAGCGCGGGAAGAGATCCTCGCACGTCGTCCCTCACGAAAAATACGTTGTTGCCCGCTCCGTTGGACGCAACCAGCGAGTAGCCCTTGGATTGAGCAAGGGAGTTCAGCGCAGCGATCGATGCGCCGTAGTAAATTTTGGAGAAGTGGGCGCTATCCCTGACGAAAGCGGGGTCGTAGGGCGTCGACACCTGCGCTCGAGAACCGAAGTGACTGTTGTATTCGCAAATGACCACCCTCGGCGAAATGCAATCGATCGCTTTCCAAACCCAGTAATCGTTGCCGTCGATGTCGACGGAGAGCAAGCCAATGTCCCCCGAGATTCCCGCCGTCGTCAGCAGGATGTTTATGTTTTCGGCCGTTATGAAAGCTCGCTCGGCCTTCAGATTGGTCGCCCAATAGATCGTATCCTCCTTTTTGATGAAATCGATGTTGCTTTCGCTGCCGTCGATCACCAGGCCAGCCCATTGATTGTTGGTCAGCAAAAACCGCGTATTCGATTCTTGATAATTCTCGACACCGAATTCAACGAACAGCTTGCGTTCGATGGGAACGTTGCGAATCAGGTATTGAATGATTCCGTCCTCGCCC
Organism: Steroidobacteraceae bacterium; assembly: GCA_050012215.1. Taxonomy (GTDB): domain Bacteria; phylum Pseudomonadota; class Gammaproteobacteria; order Steroidobacterales; family Steroidobacteraceae; genus Bog-1198. The sequence continues at coordinate 28,753 of JBEKHO010000007.1, read as the reverse complement.
CACTGGGAGAAGACCCTGAATTCCCGATCCTCCGCAGTCGTGCCCGGCGCTGCGCATTGCCGCATTTCTATGCGGCCGACCGCCTCTTGAAGCTTGGTGATCCGGGTTGGCAGTTCGAGGTACCGTCTCAGCACTCTCCTGAAGCGTCGAATGAACAAGATCTACGCTTCCCGGCGGGAAATGGGGCGGGCGGGAATTCCTCCGACCACCGTATGATCCGCGACGCTTTTCGTGACGACCGCGTTGGCCGCCACGACGGCGTTGCGGCCGATCGTCACACCCGGGAGTATCGCTGCGCCGATCCCTATCCAGCAACCATCCTTCAGCGTGACGTCGCCGACAAAACGATCGCCCTGGCGCTTGATGGGTACATTGGGGGAATCGAAATTATGGTCCGCATCGCTGATGAAGACGCGATCGCCGATCAGCACGTCCTCGCCGATCTGCACGCACCGCCACGCGTTGATTTGCACGAACCTGCCGATGTATACACCGTTCCCTATGATCAGCGTCGATTCGCCCGAACGGCGATCATCCTTTGCATTGAGCCAGGCGTGCTCCCCGAGTATCACGTCGGAACCGATCTCGATCAACTGGGGCGCCACGAGTTTTGCATGGCGGCCAATTACCGTGTTGGCGCCGCAACGGGCAAACGCACCACGCGACCCCCATGAGTAGCACCGGCTGAGCGTCTTGTCCACGAGCTGGATTGCGCGGTACCCAAGCCTCATTCCGTTGCAGCCCGAGGGAGCCCATTGTCGATCTTGGCCACGTGTGCGTTGATTATAGGGGGCATTGGATGCATACGCCGTATTCTATATACTTTGCTGGATAAAGAGACGATCACTGGCAAGTGCGATCGGCGTAATATATGAAATGGACTTCGGGGTCGTCTTGGGCAAGGAGCTGCGCCTTCGAGGTTATCGTGCGCGCGGCGTTGTTATAATGCTCCCATCGATCTTGCGGGAGCATTCGTGAGCAACTCCACCTTCATCATCGCCGAAGCGGGCGTCAACCATAACGGCTCGCTCGATACGGCGCTGCGGTTGATCGACGCGGCTCGCGCAGCGGGTGCCGACGCGGTCAAGTTTCAGACCTTCAAATCCGAATCGGTCATCAGCCGCCAGGCGCTCAAGGCGGACTATCAGGTCGCCACGACCGGTCGCGGCGAAAGCCAACTGGAGATGGTGCGCAAGCTCGAGCTCGATGTCGCGGCACATCTGCGTCTCAATGAGCATTGCAAATCGAGCGGAATAAGATTTCTCTCGACGCCGTTCGATGAGGACAGCGTGGACCTGCTGGTGGACCGGCTCGACGTTCCTCTGCTCAAGGTCCCGTCGGGTGAGATCACCAACGGCCCGCTGTTGCTGAAGATTGCCCGTACCCGCAAGCCCGCCATTTTATCGACCGGCATGAGCGATCTGGGGGACGTCGAGACGGCGCTCGGCGTTCTGGCCTTCGGGTATTTGAATTCGGACAAAGGACCGGGGATCGATGCCTTCTCAGAGGCCTACCGCTCACGTGAGGGGCAGACGGCCCTCGCGAAGAACGTGACGCTTTTGCACTGCACTACGGAATATCCCGCGCCGTTCGAAGACGTTCATTTGCGAGTCATGGACACCCTGCGCACCGCATTCGGCCTGCCGGTCGGATATTCGGACCATACGCCGGGAATCGAGGTGCCGGTCGCGGCAGTCGCCCGCGGGGCCGTCATCATCGAGAAGCACTTTACGCTGGACTGCCGGCAGGAGGGGCCCGACCACCGAGCCTCGCTGGAGCCGGCGATGCTGAAGGCGATGGTGCAAGCGATTCGCCACACTGAATCGTCCCTCGGCGGCCATATCAAGTCCGTTACTCCCTCGGAGGCCAAGAATCGGCCGATCGCTCGGAAGAGCCTCGTGGCCGCGCGCGACATCGCGCGCGGAGAAATCTTCACGCCACAGAATCTCACCGCCAAGCGGCCGGGCACCGGTGTGAGCCCGATGAACTTCTGGCGGTATCTGGGCGAACAGTCGCGGCGCGACTATCGGGCCGATGACTTGATCGACCGGCATGAGAATTGACGCCGCTGCCGCCGCCATTTTGCATGCCCGGCTTCCACCTTCGATGCGGCTGCCAACGCTGAGTCCTGCCTATGTCGAGGCCGACGCCGTCCGTTCCCCCGACATACAGCCCATCTACTGGAGTTATGAGGAAGGGGATGCGTTTTGGTATCACGGGTTTCATTTGATGCCCTTGCCCGAGGTGGCCGGTTTCGACATCCAGTCTCCCTACGGCTATGGCGGCCCCCTCTCCAATTCGACCGATCCCGACTTCCTCGAGCGTGCTTGGGCGGCCTATGTGGACACAGCGCGATCTCAAGGCATTGCCGCCGAGTTCATTCGTTTTCATCCTATGGCGCAGAACACACGCTTCTACGGCGGCCAGATAGAGGAGGACCGACCGACCGTTTGGGTCGACTTGACGGTCCGCGACATGCTCGGTTCCTACCAGACTCGTACACGAACTGCGGTGCGTAAAGCGCAAAAGGCAGGCATTCGCTTCCACTGGGCCGAAAGCCAAGAAATTGTCGGCCGCTTCGCCAACTTCTACCGCGAAGGCATGGCGGCCATCTCTGCCTCGCAGTTTTATTTCTTCGATGACCTGTATTTCACGAGCATCGCAAGCATGCCGGGCGCCCGGCTGGCAGTCTGCTCTCGGGACGATGAATGGTTGGCGGCGGCCCTATTCCTGCACGACGGCACTTGCGTCGAATACCACCTGGCGGCGAGCAGCGAAGCTGGCAAACGATTGAGCGCCACCAATCTTCTGCTGCACGAAGTCGCGCTGTGTTCGCAGCGTGAGGGGTTCCTGCGCCTCTACCTCGGCGGGGGAACCGATCAACGGCCCGACAATCGGCTGTTATTTTTCAAATCCGGATTTTCGCCGCTCCGGGCGCCGTTCAGTGTGGGTACGTTCCTGCATGACCCGGCCCTCTATGACGAATTGCGGCAGCGCTGGGCCGATCTTTATGCCCGCAGTCCCGACAAGGTCATGTTTTACAGATCGTGGAATTGAACCCTGCCTATTTTCCAACTCATGTCTTACGGGAGAAACTCTCTCTCCTGTGCAGTATCAGCGCCACGGCGATGCCGAGAAGCGCGCCAAACAGCAAACCCAGAGCGACGAACAAGATCTTGTTGGGCTTCACGGGATTGTCCGCATCCGGGGCGATCGCTTTGTTGATGACCCGCAGCGCGTATTCCTGGGTTACATGCGCGAGCATTTGCTGCTTGATCTGACTCTCCATCAACCGGCTGATCGCCTCGCGCGTGCTCACGTCGGCCACCGTCCCGTATTCTTTCTGCAGATAGCCTACCGAAGCGTCCGCATCCACGACCGCCCGCCGGCGCATTTCCTCGTTCAACAGTTGAACCAGCTCGTTGGTCCAATCCGCGGCCTTCGCCCGATCCTTCCAATCCACGGTGAGCGTGATCAAACCAGTCTTGGCATCGCGCTCCATCTTCCTCAACTTGTCGAACACGCGATACCCGCGCGCAATGGTCGGCACCTTTTTGATGCCCGCTTTCCAGGTCCCGGTGTGGGCATCCCACAAGGCAGGAAACAATTCCGGCATCAAATTATTTTGTTCGATAAACGTATCGGTGAGCTGCTCCGATTTCAGAACCGCCAGCGCCTCATCGGTCGCTGAATCACTATTCCCCAACCCGATTCCCGCGAGCGCCGCAAACCCCTCGACCGATCCCATCGCTCCGCCCATATCTCCCATGCCGTTCTTATCCGTGTGCGCCGGCGCGAGAATGGCCGTGCCCCGGTAAATGGGCGTCATCCAGAACGCCAATCCAGCCATGGCGCCCACAGTCAACAGAGTGATCAAGATGATCAACCACAGGCGCTTGCGAAGTCCCGCCAGCAAATCATCGATCTTTGCCTCTTCCACGTCCACATAAACGCTTGCCCGATTCACGTCGCTCATTTACCCGCCTCACGCATGTCCACGATCGCTTCAGCCAGTTGAAAGTCCCATTCCGAATCGATGTCGATACTGTCGGCCGACCCCTCCATGATCAACGGAACCATATCGGCGCTGAACGCGCGCGTGCGGCGCAGCGTACCAGGGGCGGTCAGATAGAATGCGCCATTGATGACGTATGCGGCCGGCAGATCTTGAGACCTGAGCTGGGGCCGGTCGCCGTCTATGTAGGGAATCAAGCTCCCGTCGACCATTCTGAAACACCAGAGCGGATGCGACTTGGCCGGCGACATGCCGACCACCGATCGACCCCGGTTGGCGCGAAACAGGTCGATGCCCGCTCGCAGCAACTCACGGCTTCGGAATGGCGAGGTGGGTTGCAGAAGCAATATTCCATCGATCGGTCCCTTCTCCTGTTCATACCAGTCGAGCGCATGCAAGCACGCATCCACGGACGTGGCGGTATCAGTGGCCAATTCCGCGGGGCGCAGCCAAGGCACCATGGCACCGGCCGATTTGGCAATGCCTGCGATCTCGGCGTCGTCGGTCGAGACCAGGATATCGCAGATCTCAGCGACACCTTTGCCCGCCTCGATGCTCCAGACGACGAGCGGCTTGGATCCGAGCCGGCGGACATTCTTTCCGGGAACTCGTTTGGATCCGCCGCGTGCAAGGATCAGCGCGAGAATTCTCAACTTGGTCCACCAGGAAGGATCGACTGGGCGGAGGTGTAATCGTCCGGCCGGCCGACGTCGAGCCAGGGCTCATGCATCGGATACACGATGGTGCGCAGCGAGCGTTTTTGGAGCCGCCCAAAGAGCGTCGGCATGTCGCATGCGCCTCCACCGCTCAACGATTCCAAGGCGATCGGATCCAGAACGTAAATCCCGGCATTGATGTGGCTACGGGATATCGGCTTCTCCTCAAAGCTCACGATGTCCACTCCCTGAGTGTGCACCACGCCGAAAGGGTGCTGCCATTCGTGCACGCGTACCGCCATCGTACCCGCCGCGCCATGCCGGATATGGAAGTTCAACAACTCAGCGTAGCGCACGTCGGTGAGCACATCGCCGTTCGAGACGACGATGGGCGCATCGGGCCGCGGCCGCAGAAGGTTCAAGGCCCCTGCCGTTCCCAAAGGCGAGTCCTCGCGCAGGTAGTCGATGTCGACCTGCCAGCGGCTGCCGTCGCCGAAGTATTCCTCGATCATATGGCCCAGATAGTGCGTCGCGAATACGAAATGCTGAAAGCCCTCGCCTTTAGCGCGTTCCACGATGTGCTCGAGCATGGGTTTTCCGGCTACGGGCAGCAACGGCTTGGGGCAATTTTCCGTGTGAGGGCGCAGGCGACTTCCCCGGCCGCCGACCATGATCACCATCAGGTTCGGCAACCGCTGCGGAATCAGCAGCGCATCCCACGAGTGCAGCCCAACGATCACGCGGTTGGCGTCGACGATCGGCAGCTGACGGATCTTGTTCGCCTTCATGAGCTGCAGCACGATGTCGCGGCCCAACTGAGGGGGGGCGACCAGCGGGTTGCGCTGAATGATCGAATCGATCGGGCTGGTGAGGTCGAGGCCGCGCAACAATCCGCGACGAATGTCGCCATCGGTCAGCGTCCCGAGGAGCGAGCCGTCGGGCGAGGCGACCAGCGCGATCTGCAGAGAGGAGTCATTGAGATTGCGGATCGCCTCCTGCAGGCTCGATTCGGCTGAGATCAGCGCCTTGCGCCACGCCGCGATGGATTCCGGCGAATTCATTGCAGCTGTCCGTTAATTGCCAACGGATCTTCGGTTTTGAGCCGCAACGCCTCGAAGTCGGTATTGATGAGCAATTCATAGGCTCGCTCGGTGCTTTTGCCGTCACCATAAGGGTTGATCATCCCGTGGACCCGTTCCAGAAAAACCGGATCTCGCGATTTCTCGATTGCTTGCCTGATCGCGGCCCGGTCGGTATCCGCGGCCAGCACGTTGAATCCGGCATGGCGGCCACGCTGACGCGCCCCGACACTGATGGCAGGTATGGGTATGGAAGCCGCTTCCACGATTCCGGAGGACGAGTTGCCGATGATCATGCTCGCGCCCTTGTACAGCGAAATGAAGTCCGTGCGATCCAAGTTTTTGTAGAAGTAGAATCGTTTCTCTTCCTTGAATTCCTCGAACGAGGCGATGATTTCCTTGTTCGACGGATCGATATTCGGATAGCCGACGCAGGCCCCGAGGCCGGCCGCTTTGATTTCCCGCAACATGCCTCTGCAGACTTCCGCCGCTGTCTCGCGCTCGCTGGGCTCCGGATGGAACAGCACCAGGGCGTAGTCGCCCATTGCAGACGGCAGCCCGATTCGATCCTTCAGCTCATCGCGCGTGAACGGCTTTTGGGCGACGAAATTATCCAGCGCCATGCTGCCGATGACGCTGATCCGCGAGGCGGGCTCGCCGATCGCCATGAGCCGAGAGCGGTGCTCCTCGATGGGAACCACGTGATAGGTCGATAACTTGGACGTGGCATGGCGGATGGCGTTGTCCACGTGCCCGGTATTGATCTGATCGCCCCCATAGAAATGCACGGTTGGGATCTCGAGATAGGCGCCGATCGTCGCGCCCATCCAGACCTCCTCGCGGTCTCCGGCATAGATGATGAGGTCCGGGCTCCACTGCGCGACCGTGTCCACCGCGGACTGCAGCATGATGCTCGCCGACTTGAGCCTCGACGACGTGGTGTCGGCGTCGATCAAACTCTCGATCGAGGCGAGGATCGGGATTGCATCCGCGCGAATGAGGCGTACCGAATAGCCATAAGTTTTGGACAAGTGGGCCCCGCCGACCAGAAGCTTGAAATCCAAATCCGGGTCGCCCGCGAGGCGGCGGTACAACATGCTCATCAAGTCGTAATCGGATCGGATCCCCGTGATGCCGAGTATCTTCACTTCTCGTCCTCCATGAGGCTGGACGGACGGGCCGCTTTGCGATTGCGGACGGGGGGAAGCTGCGTGTGCGATGGGCAATCCGTGAGTACGCGCATTCCCATGCCTATCACGCAGTGCTCGCCGATGCGTGCGCCTTGACGTACCGAGACCTTGCTGCCGACGAAGGTTCCCTCGCCGATTTGAACGCTGCTGTTGATGGCGACGCCGGTCGCGATGTGACAGTGATCGGCAACGGTGGAATCATGCTCCACCAGCGCCATGGAATTGATGATGCAGTTCTTTCCCACCTTCGCCCCGGCATTGACCATCGCACCGTGCATCACGATCGTGCCCGACCCGACTTCGGCATGGCGCGACACGTGCGCGAGAGGCGATATCACCGTGGGCAGCGCGCACCAGTAACTGCGCAAGAGATTGAACAGGTGAATTCTCGGCATGGGCGTCTTGATCTGGCCGACGGTGACCAGTGCGTAAGCGTAGCTTTGCAGCAGAACCGGCAGATCGGTATCGGTGCCGAGCACCGGATACCCAAGCACACTCGATCCAATCTGATCCGGCGTACCCACGAGGCCCGCGACCTCGAAGCTCCCGTCCTGCTCGATGACATCGATGCAGGATCTCGCATGACCGCCGGCACCCACGAGCAAGAGGGGCACGCCGCTCAAGGCGCATCCGGCCGAGCGAGGCTTGGACTGCTCGGCAGATTGATCAACCGCCGCTCCACGGATTCCGCCACCGGCAACGGCATCTTCGGGCAGTTCAGGAAAGGCGGCAGGCGCGGCATCAGCGTCCACGCGGGACGGGTCATCAGGCCCGCATCGTTGGTGGCGGCCAGCACGTCATCTCGTTGAGAGGCGCAGTTCTCACTCAGCAGGATTCCCTGGAGCCAGAAGTTGCTCTTACGGCGGCTCGAGGACTCCCCGACCAAACGCACCTCGGGGATCTGCGCGAACGCCGCTTGGTAGCGTTCGTACAGTCGCCGCTTCGACTCGATAAAACCGGGTAGTTGCTCGAGTTGCGCGCACCCCAGGGCTGCGTTGATGTTCGGCATACGATAATTGAAGCCAATCTGGTCGTGAAAATACTCCCAACGGTGGGGTATCTTGGCGGTGGTCGTCAAGTGCTTGGCCCATTTCGCGAGAGCGGCGTCATCGGTGATCAGTGCGCCGCCTCCCCCGGTGGTCACCGTCTTGTTGCCGTTGAAGCTGAGCGTGCCGATCGCCCCGAACGTTCCCGTGTGCCGCCCGTCGACGTAGCTGCCGAGCGACTCCGCCGCGTCTTCGATCACGCTCAGAGGGTAGTCCCGCGCGACCGCGAGCAAGCCCTCGATGTCGAGCGGGTGCCCAAACGCATGCATCGGCACCACGGCCTTGATGATCCGCCCCGTGCTGCGGTTGATGCATGCCCCGCCCGACACCTCGGCCACGCTTCCCAGGTAGTCGCGGAGCGCCGCGGCATCGATTCCGAGCGTGGACTCCTCGCAATCGACGAAATGCGGGATGGCGCCGCAATAGCTCACGGCATTTGCGGTCGCCACGAAGGTGAGCGCCGGAACCAGCACTTCATGGCCCTGCCCGACTCCCAACATGCGCAGGGCCACATGCAGCGCAGCCGTTCCGTTGACGACGGCCACAGCGTATTTCGCACCGGTAAAGCGCGCCAGATCAGCCTCGAAGCGATCGACGAATTTGCCGACCGACGACACGAAGGTGGAGTCGAGGCATTCCTTCACGTAGAGCCACTCATTGCCTCCGAAGGACGGCTCGTGCAAAACCGCGGGCCCGGGGCCGACGACCGCTCGAACGGCATCGACGATTTGGCCCGGCAATGACGCTTGCAGGTTCGCGATCACAGGTTGTAGACATCCGAACGGTAGAATTTCAGATGCTTGGGCTCGAGAAACCAAGCGGCCGTTTCCTTCAGACCGCGGCGAAATCCGTCGAGACCGGCATACTGCGGCCGCCAGTTCAACATGCGCCACGCTTTCTCGTTCGATGCCCAGAGACGCTCCACCTCGCTTGCGACGGGCCGCAGCCTCTGCTCATCGGTCAGAATCTCGATGTCGGCACCCATCACTTCCGCGATTGCTCGAGCGGTGTCGCCGACGGAGATTTCGAAGTTGCTGCCCACGTTGATGACTTCGCCGATGGCGGCGCCGCCATTCAGCGCGGCGAGGAACGCCGCTACGGTATCGGAGACGAAATTGAAGTCGCGGGTCGGGTGCACCGCGCCGAGCTTGATTTGGCGCGCGCCGCCGGCGATTTGCGTGATGATGGTCGGGATCACCGCACGCGCCGATTGGCGCGGACCGTAGGTATTGAACGGCCGCACGACGATGACCGGCGTCCCGAATGACGCATGGAACGACAACGCCATCTGATCCGCTCCGATCTTTGAGGCCGAGTAAGGCGACTGGCCTTGCAGGGGATGCTCCTCCGTAATCGGAACGAAGCGTGCCGTACCGTAGACCTCGCTGGTCGACGTATGGATGACCCTGGCAACGCCCAGGTCGCGCGCCGCCTGCAGGACGTTGAGCGTTCCCTTGATGTTGGTATCGACGTAAGTGTCCGGGGAGTGATACGAATAGGGAATGCCGATGAGTGCCGCCAAATGCAGCACCGCGTCGCAATTCCTCATGGCGGTGCGCACCCCGTTCGGATCTCGAACGTCGCCCGCAAACACCTCGAATCGGCCGCGCACATCCGCGCCGCAATGGTCCAGCCAGCCCCAGGAATTGAACGAGTTGTAAAGCACGAAGGCTCGGACGTTGTGCCCGGCGCGCACCAGCGCTTCCGTCAAATGCGACCCGATAAACCCGTCAGCCCCGGTGACCAATATCTTATTCAAACAACTGTCCTCGCCATTTTTCGGAAGCTCGGGCTCGACTCGAGCAGCTCGTCATACGTACCCTGCGACACGACCCGGCCATGGTCGATTTCCACGATAACATCGCATCGACGCACGGTCGTCAGTCGGTGTGCAATAAGTAAAATGGTCAGTTCCCGATCCAATCCGCCGATGGCATCCATCACCGACTGCTCGGTGGCATTATCAAGAGCGCTGGTCGCCTCGTCGAAGACCAGCACGCTCGCCCGTTTATACAAGGCACGCGCAATCCCGATACGTTGACGCTGGCCGCCGGATAACCGGACGCCGCGCTCGCCCACTTTGGCCCCGTACCCTTCCGGGCGAGTCTCGATGAACTCGGCTATCTGCGCCTGACAGGCGGCCGTCCGGACGCGAGCCATGTCGATCGCGCTCGGGATCACTCCAAACGCGATATTTTCGGCCAAGGAGGCATCAGCCAGGAAAATATTCTGCGGCACGTGGGCGATTGAGCGTTGCCACGCCCTTACCCTGCCTCCGATCACCGGCTTACCGTCGACCATCAGCTCACCGGTGGTGGGGGGGAGGAGACCCATCAGTACATCCAGCGCCGTCGTCTTGCCGCTTCCCGTAGTCCCAACCAACCCCATGCGGATGCCCTTGCGAATCGTCAGGTCGAGATCGTCCAAAACCAAGGGTCCACTGCTCGTATATCGAAACGATACGGATTTGAACCGGACATGATCCGAAAACGGAAGCGGTGATGGCATCGGTAGCGATGCTTCAGAGGGCAGTGGCTGCTCCAGTAGCTCGAGCGTCTTGCGCAAGGAGGATTGGCTGCCGACGATGAAGGCCCAGGAGCTATAAGCCTGTTGCAGCACCGGCAGCAATCGCTGAGCTCCCAACGCCAGCGCTCCGAGCACGGGCAACGCCGCTCCCACCCCTCCGGCGGAGCGGCTGATGCCGTACGCCAGCGCAGAGATGAGCAGCATTCCCAGCGCCTCCATTGCAAAACGCGGGCTGGCGCTCGCGAATATGGTATCGCCTTGAGCGCGGCGCAAAGCGCGATCGGCCTGGTCGTAGATCTCGCAGTAGACGGGCTGAGTGCCATCGAGCAGCACGTCTCGAATGCCGCCGAGTCCCTCCTGTAGCGCCTTCACCACTTGGGTGTGCTCGTGGGCGATGCGCTCACTATTTCGCCGCAGCCGTCTGCGCCCCAAAACGGTGATCACGGTGTATCCACCGCCGAATCCTAGCATCGCAAGTCCGGCAACCACCGGATCGATCACGATCAGAGCGCTCATGATGAACACGAGCAACACGCTGGAGCTCACCAGCAGCAGCAGCTGAACCAAGACGTTGACGGTTTCTGCAACCTTGCCGGTGATACCGCTGATCAGCTCGCTGCTGTTGCGGCCTATTTGGACTTGATAAGCCTGATACAGGGTGCGCCGATACACCTCTGCGCTGAAATCGGCGCCGGTCGCGAAAGCCACACGCGTGTTCACCCAAAGCGAAGTCATTCTCAGGGCGCCGGCAACGATGGCGGTGAGCGCAAACGCGGATGCGAGCACGAGCACCAGCTGATCGGTCGTGGTGATGCCGATCCAGCGGATCGGGGCTGCGAAATGCGTCGAATGCATGACCCGTTCAGGATCGGTCAGTACCCCCAAAAACGGCAAAACCGCGCCCAAACTCACCACCTCCGCAAGCGCGCTGAGTACGACGAGGATCAGCAGGATGGTGAATTGTCTTTTGCGGCGCGCGCTCAGTCGGTGCCAGAGGCGCACCAGCATGCTCCAAAGGCCGCTGTCCGCGGCCCCGCTGCTGTTTGGTTGCTTGTCGATTCTTACCTGCGCTTACGGTACGCCAGCGTCCGCAGCGGCAAACAACGCCGCCATGGGCCGGAACAGGCTCCGTTAAAGGTATGTGTGAATTAAAATGTACCCTATAGCCAAGTTGTAGATGATCGTGGTGATGGCCTGAACCAACGGAAGCGTTGGGACCTTCTGAGTGTCGAGCGGCACCACGATGGTGTCACCCGGATGGATCTCCAGATTTTGAGAGCGTCGGAACCACCCGGAGCGCTGGCCCGAGACCACATCACCGTTCGCGCGAACTATGTAGATGCGCTTTCTGTCCGCATGCTGCGTGGTCCCGCCGCTTTTCCCAATGTAGTCATCGCGGGTCAGTCCCGACTGGTATACGTGCGATGTGGGACTCTGCACCTCGCCCAAAATCGTGACGTCCTGCGCCCTCCTCGGGACGATGAGCTTGTCGCCGTCCTTGATCACTACGTCATAGATGCTGCCCGAGGGGTTCTTATAGGCGCCCTCGGCATTGATGACCAGACGCCCCACGGGCTTCGTGTCGTGCAGCTGAGAGAGCAGCTGCTGCCCGATCAACAACCCCTGACTGGCGGCAGCGGCCCCCCCGCCGTTCGACACAGTCGCGCTGCCTGCGACCACCTCCAACGACAGGGCGGCCAGATCGCTCTGCAGGCGATTCGCCAAAAGGTCGAGCTGGTCCTTCTCCCGCTTCTTGAGGTCCTCGCGGATGAACACGGCGCCCTCGGGGAAGGCCGCTTCGTCGAAGCCTCCGGCCCGCACCAAGATCGAGTGCAGCGTCTCCCCCTGATGAATCGGATACTTGCCCGGAAACCGAACCTCGCCCGCGACCTCGATGACGCCGGGCTCCATCCACATGGGAATCGGCTTGATGACCAGCGTGTCGTAGGGGCGCAAATCGAAATCGGCCTTCGGGTCGCCGCGCCGGATGGCCGCCAGGTCCACCTTGATGAATTCCGTGCGGCGAACATCGCCATTCACCACTGCGTAGCGGGTCAACTCCGCATCGCCCCGATAGGCCGCATCCTCGAGGCTCCCGCCGGCGCGGATCAGATCACTGACGCGCATCTTCGACTCGAGCGGATACTTGCCGGGGGCCTTCACCCGTCCGTCGATGTTGACGATCTGTTCCGGCTTGTCGGGCGTTGCCTGCAATTCCAAGTCGCGGACGATCGGCGCGAGAACTCGGGCGCGGCTCGCGGACAAATTGAACACGGTAATTTCATCGCGCGGACGCAGCTCCGGATCCGCAGCGGAGTGCGGCGCGGCCAGCGCGCGGGTCAAATCGGCCGAAATCACCTCGGTCTTGAGCTCGGGCCGCGAAACGCGACGGATCATGACGTAGTGAAGATCCGCCTCCGGACGCACTTCGTCGTAGCCACGCAGGACATCGGTGAGCCGCAGGCCCGGTTGATAGGCAAACGCGCCGGGCCTGAATACATATCCCGACAGCTTGACCGAATTTTCCAGCGTCGGCCTGATGGCCGGAATCCGCAATTTGTCGCCGTTGTCGACCGGAGTGGAACGGCCAGCCGCGGCAGTCAAATCGATGTTGTGCATCTGCCGCAGCCGCGAGGGCAGAATGCGCTCCAACTGACCAAGACTCGCATCGGCATCCGGCAACATGCCGCCGGCAAGATTGATGGCTTGCTCCGCGGTCTTCTCATTCTTCAATTCATAGATGGCCGGACGCCGAACCGCCCCGTAGACCGCGACGGTGTCGCCGATGGGCGGGATGAATATGACGTCGCCCGGCAGCAGCTGCCGGTCGCCACTCGTATCCCCATGCAGCAGGAGCTGGTACAGATCGAGCGTCGACACGAGGCGGCCATCGCGCTTGAGTTGAATGTTGCGCAGCGACCCGATCTTCTTGACGCCGCCGCTGACGAACAGGGCGTTGGTCATGGTGGACAAGCCGCTCACCGTGTATGAGCCGGGCTTCTCAGCCTCTCCCAACACGAACACCCGGATCGATCGCAGACTCCCGATGGTGACGCTGACCCGGCTGCCGATGAGCTGTTTCGAGACGTGCTCCTCGATGGCGCTGCGCGCGGCATCGAACGTCATCCCACTTACCATGATGGGTCCGATCTTCGGGAAGTTGACGCGACCGTCGCGCTCTACGGTGAGCTCGTAGGATTTAGGCTCGTTGCCGTACAACTGAATGATCAGGGTATCGCCGGGACCCACGATGTAGTCGACGGGCACCTGGATATCGGACACGGGCGCAAACGTGCTCGGGACACCTTCGAACAAATCGTAGCCGAAGGGCTTGAGCCCCTCGTCCTCGGCGGGCTCCAAGCGCAACAGCGTCATGCGCACGAAGAAGTCCCCCAAATCGGGGTCGGCGCCGAGCCTTTTCGTCGCTTCGGACGCCGTCAGCCCTGCGAGCGGCATCGCCGGCAACCCCGGCACTTCCAACACGCCGAACCGGTTGAGCTTGTACGGGTTGCCGTCCGTGATTCTTCGCTCGAACTTCCTGGCGTCGTCCTTTTCTTCGTCGGTCTTCGGTCGGTCGGTCGGCAACGGGCAGCGGGTCAAATCGAACCAATTGTTGTTTGCGTTGGCCGCATTGACTTGATTCGACCCGCTGATGCCGCCGATGCCGTTGATGCCGTTGATGCCGTTGATGCCATTGCTGCCGTTTATTCCCTGGATCGCCCCAGTGCTGGCCGCCGTCGCGGCAGCACTCAGTGCGCTCAGCCCGCCTGATACGCCGGAGCCGCTCTGCGACGGCGCAGTCCCGGCGGGAACGTTGGTCCCGCTTCCGTTGCCCGACAAGTTCTGCAACGCAGTCGGGCCGAGGCTATAGCGATCGCAGACATCATCCACCCGCCTCATCTCGATCATCAGGGAATCGTCGGGGCGCAACTCCGGGTCCTCGTTGAGCTGCCGAAGCGTGCGGCCATCACGCGTTTTGATGTCCTTTTCGGTGATCTCCTTCTGCTCCGGGGCGCGCACCGTTTCCGGCGTGTCGAGCCTTTTGTCCGTTTTCTTGCCGTTCTGAGTGTTGTTGAGAACGTCTTGAAGAGGGTTTTGCTGGCCATTGCCGTTCCCCAGGCTGTCCTTGAGGGATTGGAGCGGATCCGAGTTCGTCTGGGCGGACGCGGTCAATATCGTCGAGAAAACGATGACAAACGCCCAAAAAAAACTATTTCGCATGGGCAACAGACATGGGTTGTACGGACCTCAACTTCGGCATGTTAACTCTACGGTACAGAGAAGCCGGGCATCATAACCGGTGCAGGACCGTTCGAAAACCTTAACGGGGTTGGCCGTAATTCGATTTGAGCCAATCAGCGTAATTGCGGCCCATGAGGGCTTCCCACCAGCCCCGGTTGGCCAGATACCAGTTCAACGTCTCGCGCAGGCCCCCGGCCAGGTCGCGTGCCGGCGCGTAGCCGAGCTCCCGACCGGCCTTGCGGTAGTCGATGGCGTAGCGCCGGTCGTGGCCGGGCCGGTCGCGGACGTGCGTGATCAACCCGCTCGCGTGGCCGCCCTTGGCAACCGGAGAGCCTGCAAAAGCCGACTTAAGCTCCGGTCGGGCCGCGAGGATCCCATCGACGAGCGAGCACAAGGTGCGAACCATCTCGATGTTCGTGGTCTCGCTGTTGCCGCCGATGTTGTAGACCTCACCGGCCCGGCCACGCCGCAACGCCAGGGATATGGCCTCGCAATGGTCGGCTACGTGCAACCAGTCGCGTACCTGCAACCCGTCGCCGTACACCGGCAGCGGCTTGCCCTGCAGAATATTGATGAGCGTGAGCGGGATCAGCTTTTCGGGAAACTGGTACGGGCCGTAATTGTTGGAGCAATTGGTGATCGTCGTCGCGGAATAGGGTGAATTCGGGGCATAGG
This sequence comes from Steroidobacteraceae bacterium, assembly GCA_050012215.1. GTDB lineage: Bacteria > Pseudomonadota > Gammaproteobacteria > Steroidobacterales > Steroidobacteraceae > Bog-1198. The sequence goes on along the minus strand of JBEKHO010000007.1, from coordinate 13,324 downwards.
GGGTCGATTCATGGAACGCAGGGTCGCCCGCCCCCAGGGAGCCGTAGACCTCGTCCGTCGACACATGGTGAAAGCGGTGCGCAGGCACGAGTCGCCGGTCGATCCAAAGCGCCTTGGCGGCCTTGAGCAACTCATGCGTCCCCACGATATTGGTGCGGATGAAGTCATCGGGGCCCAAGATCGAGCGGTCGACGTGGGATTCCGCGGCGAAATGCACGATGGTATCGATTGAATATTTCTCGATCAGCTCGCGCACCGCATTTCCATCGCAGATATCGCCGTGCACGAACACATAGCGGGGATCGCGTTCCAAACCGGCGAGACTGTCGGAATTTCCGGCGTAGGTGAGCGCGTCGAGCACCACGACGCGCCCCGCGCCGCCGCGACCGAGCCAATGGCGCACGAAGTTCGCGCCGATGAAGCCCGCGCCGCCCGTGATGCAGACGTTATTGGGTTCGAAGCTCATCCAACATATTCCGCAAGTTGCTGCGCCAATGAAATGCCGGTACCGGATTGATGCGGGCACGGGTCTGGAAGGTGTCCAACACGCTGAACGCGGGGCGCCGGGCACGCGTCGGATAGTCCGCCGTTGCGATCGGCACGATCTCGGTCGCGCGGATCAACAGGCCGCGCTCGAGCGCCTCCTCTTGGATAGCGACGGCGAAGTCGTACCAGCTCGCCACGCCGAGATCGGTCCAGTGATAGATGCCCGCGTCGGCGTCCGCATCGATCAAGCCCCAGATGGCCCGCGCCAAGCCCGAAGCCCAGGTGGGCGCACCGATCTGATCGCACACCACCCTGACTTGTTCCCGCTCGCGCATCAATCGCAGCATGGTGAGCACGAAGTTGCGCCCGGCGGAGGCATAGACCCAGGCGGTGCGCAGTACGATGCCAGCGCACGCGCCGTTCAGGAGCTTGTGCTCGCCGCCAAGCTTGGTCATTCCGTAAACTCCCAAAGGGGACGGGGTGTCGCCCGGAAGATACGCACGGCTCGATGTCCCGTCGAACACGAAATCCGTCGACAAGTGAAGCACCCGGCTGCGGGTTTGCGCGGCAGCGTGCGCGAGAACGCCGACCGCGCGGTCGTTGACCTCGGCTGCCCGTACGGGCTCATCCTCGGCAAGATCCACGGCGGTGTAGGCGCCGGCGTTGACCACCCAATCCGGCCTGGTCTCGCTCATAATCCGTCCGACCGCAGACGGATCGGTGATGTCCACGTCCAAACGGGTCGCCGCGATGACTTCGTGGCCCGACGCCGAGGTTCGGGCGACCGCACGACCCACCTGGCCGGCGCCGCCGAAAATCAGCACTTTCATGGGAACTTCTCGATGTCGGAGAAGCTCTTGCCGCGCGCATCCTTGGCCGACAACTCAGGCGCGGCTCCGTCCGGCAGCGGCCATTGGATCTTAAGCGCAGGATCATTCCAGGCGAGCGTGCGCTCATCCGCCGGACTGTAAATGTCGGTGCACTTGTAGAGAAAGTCGGCGCTGGGAGAGGTCACCAGGATGCCGTGCGCGAGGCCGGGAGGCACCCACAGCATGCGATGATTCTCGGCAGAGAGTTCCACGCCCCACCACCCGCCGAAACTCGGCGAGCTCGAGCGCAAGTCGACCACCACGTCGAACACGCTGCCGCTCGACACGCGCACGAGCTTGCCCTGGGTATGCGCTACCTGCAGATGCAGGCCCCTCAACGTCCATTGTTTGGAGCGCGAGTGATTATCCTGAACGAAGACCGCCTCGATTCCGGCTTGCGCAAACCGGTCGGCCCGCCAGCTTTCCATGAAGAAGCCGCGATCGTCGCCGAACACCTTGGGCTCGATCAGCGACACACCATGGATCGGAGTCTGGAGAAATTTCATCGCCGTCCGATCTTCGCCGCGCATGTCGTCATGCTTGCGCGCCTTCCTTCACGATGCGGATCAGATACTCGCCGTAGCCGCTTTTCGCGAGCGGTTTGGCGAGCTCGAGCAGCCGGTCGGCATCGATGAAACCCTGGCGCCAGGCGATCTCCTCCACGCACGCAACCTTCAGACCCTGTCGCTCCTCGATGATGCGCACGAACAGCCCTGCATCGAGCAGCGAATTATGCGTGCCCGTATCGAGCCATGCCGTGCCGCGACCCAGCCGCTCGACGCGCAGCGCGCCCTCCTTGAGGTAGGCACGGTTCAGATCGGTGATTTCGAGCTCTCCGCGCGGGGAGGGCTTGAGCGATCTCGCCAGCAAGGATGCGCGCGCATCGTAAAAATAGATGCCGGTGACGGCGTAATTCGACGGGGGCCGCTCGGGCTTCTCGAGCAGGTCGGTCACCTTGCCCTGCGCATCGAACTCGACCACGCCGTAGCGCTCGGGGTCCTGCACGTAATAGCCGAACACCGTGGCACCCTCGGTGCGCTTCGCCGCAGACAGCAGCAGCTCCGGGAGATTCGCGCCATAAAAGATGTTGTCGCCGAGAATGAGCGCCGAGGGCGCTCCGTCGAGGAAGGGCTCGGCGATGATCAACGCCTGCGCGATGCCGTTGGGCTCCGCCTGGACGGCGTACTCGAACCGAATGCCCCATTGCAGCCCGTCGCCCAACAGGTCGCGGAACGCAGTCTGATCGCGGGGCGTCGTGATGACCAGGAATTCGCGAATGCAGGCCGACATCAACGCCGCCAGCGGGTAGTAGATCATCGGCTTGTCATACACCGGCAGGAGCTGCTTGCTCTGCGAGAGCGTGATCGGGTGAAGCCGCGTGCCGGCCCCTCCGGCCAGGATGATTCCTTTACGTGCCTTTGACAATTCGCTTAACGCCTCACCTTAAGGAGGCGGGATTATAGAGTATCGCCGGTCGTGCCGGACCGCATTTTTGAACCCCATTGAGGCATCGCCCCGGCGGCCGCTCGCAGCGGGTCCGCCGCAGCACGCGTTATGTCAGCGCCGGCGTTCCTTCACGTAATCGATCAGCGCGGCCAACCCCCCCGCTCCCGTGCCCGCCGGCGCCTTGTCGCCCTTGAGCGAAATGCCCGCCGCCATTTTCTTGCCGAGCTCGACCCCGAACTGATCGAACGAATTGATCCCCCACAAAGCGCCCTGCACGAACACGCTGTGCTCGTAGAGCGCCAGGATGCCGCCGAGCGTGTGGGCGGTGGTCTGCGGGTACAAAAGCAGCGAGTTCGGACGGTTGCCCTCGTGCACCCGGTGCGGCTTGAGCCGGGCGATCTCCTCGGGACCCGACCCCGCCTTGCGCATGTCTGCTTCGACCTCCGGCGCCGTGTGGCCGAAGGCGAAGGCCTGCGATTGAGCGAAGCAATTCTGCAGTGCGAGGTCCTGCCCCTCCGTACCGCCCCATGAGCCGCGCAAGGGCGCGATGAAATCCAGTGCGGCGGTCGGCGTGCCCTGATGCAGCATCTGGAAGAACGAATGCTGCGCGTTGGATCCGGGCTCCCCCCAGACGACCGGCGCGGTGGCGAAATCGACCCGCTCGCCGTCGAGCGACACCGACTTGCCGTTGCTCTCCATTTCGAGCTGCTGCAAATACGCCGGCAGGCGCGCGAGCCGCTCGTCGTAGGGCAGCACCGCGAGTGTCGGGAGTTTCAGGAAGGTTCTGTTCCACACGCCGATCAGTCCCATCGCGACCGGAAGATTGCGCTCGAGCGGCGTGTTCATGAAGTGCGCGTCGATGGCGCTCGCACCCTTGAGAAAATCCCGGAACTTATCGCTCCCGACGGTGAGTTCGGCGATCAAGCCGACCGCGGACCAGACCGAGTATCGGCCGCCCACCCAATCCCACATGGTGAAGCGATGCGCGGCCGAGATGCCGAACGCGTCCATGGCCGCGCTGTTGGTCGATACGGCGACGAAATGGTGGCCCGGCGCCTTGTCCCCCAACGCCCCCACGATCCACTCGCGCGCTGCGTTCGCATTGGCCTGCGTCTCCTGGGTGACGAAGGTCTTGGAGCACACGATGATCAGCGTCTCGGCGGGATCGATGCTGCGCGTGAGATCGTCGAGCTGGGTGCGATCGACGTTCGAGACGAAATGCGGCGTGATGTCGCCGCTCCATTCGGCGCGCAAGGCGTTGGCTACAAGCAAGGGCCCGAGATCCGAGCCGCCGATCCCGATGTTCACGACGTGCCTGAATTTCTTTCCGGTGATGCCGCGCTTGTCGCCGCGTCGCACGGCCCCGGCAAAATCGGCAAGCTTCTGGCGCGAATCCCGCACTTCCGCCTGGATCGCCGCCGGGCCGGCGAAATCCGAGCGCAGCGCCGTGTGCAGCACCGCGCGGCGTTCCGTGGTATTGATCGCATCGCCGCGGAACATCGCCGCGATGCGCGCCTCGAGGTTCACCGCACGCGCAAGCTCGGTCAACAACGCGAGCGTCTTCGCGGTGATGCGTTGACGCGAGAAATCGAGCAGCCAGTCGCCGAGCTCGAGATGCAGCGTTTGCCAGCGCTTGGGATCGGCGGCGTCGAGGTCGCGAAGATGCGCGCCGCCGAGCTCGCGTGAATGCACCTCGACGGCTTGCCAGGCGGGGAGTGAGGAGTGCAGATGGGTCATGCGGGCGCCTCGTGCGTGGAGATGGCACCGATCTTACTACGGCGGGGCGACCCGATGATTACGCCGGGTCACGAGAATCTTCACAAGGTCCGCCACACCGTTCTGCCGGACGAGGCCTTGTCGAGCAGCGCGAGCACCTGTTCGTGTGCCTCGAGCTCCGCGCCGCTGGCGCTCACCACGAGCAGCGGTACCGCATTCGGTCTCCCCGCGGCGCTTTCGATCCGCGAGCGCGCGAGCGATGGATCCGGCTCCGCGCTCAAGACGAGCGCCGCCTGACCGCCGGTCATCGCCAGGTAGACGTCCGCCAAGAGCCGCGCGTCGAGCAGCGCGCCGTGATAATCGCGGCGGGAATTATCGACCGAATAGCGCTTGCACAGCGCGTCCAGGTTGTTGCGTTGCCCGGGATGCATCTGGCGTGCGAGCGCGAGGGTGTCGAGCACCCTGCACAGATCCCCGATCCGCAGGATGCGCTCTGCGCCGCGCCCGAGCTCAGCGTTCAGGAATGCCACATCGAACGCTGCGTTGTGAATGATGAGCTCCGCGTCGCGCACGAACTCCAGAAACTCGGCGCGAACCTGCGCAAACCGGGGCTCCTTGGCGAGCTTCTCGCGGGTCAACCCGTGCACCTCGATGGCTCCCTCGTCGATATCGCGCTCCGGATTCAGATACCGATGAAAGTGGCGCCCCGTCACCCGCCGGTTGAAGATCTCCACGCACCCGATTTCAATGACCCGGTGCTCGAGTTCCACCTCGAGACCCGTCGTCTCCGTATCCAGCACCACCTGACGCATCAAACCCCCGCTAGCATCCGATCAATCGCCTGATTGGCGAGCGCATCGACATACTCGTTGCCCTCATGGCCCGAATGGCCCTTGACCCAATGCCACTCGATATCCTGCGCCGCCGCGGCCACATCGAGCTTCTCCCATAAATCCTTGTTCTTCACAGGTTCGCGCGCGGCGGTACGCCAGCCGCGCGCCTTCCACTGCGGCAGCCATTCGGTCAGCCCCTGCAGCACGTATTTGGAGTCGGTGTACAGCTTGACGGCACAGCGCCTTTTGAGCGCGGAAAGTCCGCTGATGGCCGCCATGAGTTCCATGCGGTTGTTGGTGGTCTCGGCCTCGGCGCCCGACAGTTCCTTGCGCTCGCCGCCCGCAACCAGTAACGCCGCCCAGCCCCCGGGGCCGGGATTGCCGCGACAGGCCCCGTCCGTATAGAGCTCTACCTGCGTCACGGACCGACTTTGCTCGTGGGCTCTGTGGCCGGCCTCAGAACGCGCTGCCGCACCCGGCGCTTTGGCCGCACCATGGTGAGCGTCTGCACCCGCTTGCGCGCCTTGAGCAGATAGCCTCCGGCGGTGAGCGCCGGGCGTCGGCGATAGCGGGGTTCAGCGCAGGCATCGTCGAGCTTGGGCGGCCGGCCCGCCATGGGCAGAACCCCCAGATAGCCGTAGACATCCGCCACCTCGAAATCGAGCAGTGCCATCCAGTCGCGCAAGCGCCGCTCCGCGAGCAACCGTTGGGTCTGGGGCGGAAAGGGCGGCCGCCGGAAATAGTGCGAGAAGAGGCGTCGCATGCCCCATCCGCTGTAAGGGTTGAAGCCGCAGATCAACAGGCACCCTTCGGCACAGAGCACGCGCTCGGCTTCGCGCAGCACCGCATAAGGGTCCTCGACCAGCTCCAGCGTATGCGGCAGAAGAATGGCGTCGATCGAGTCGGAGCGGAACGGAAGCGCCGTCAGCGGCGCGCACAGGCTCGCCCCGGAGGCCGCCTCGGGTGCGAGCAGCGTCGTGTGCTGGGTGCGGGCTCCGTCGAGCAAATGGCGGGCGGGACCCCACTCGCCCACCTGCAACAGCTCGAAGCCGAATACGTCATCGAGCGCGAGCTGCGCAAGGGCTGCCTCCTCGCGCAGGACACGCGCGCCCAAGGGAGCCTCGAACCAATTGGCCGGGGCATTGTCTGGCGTCGCTCTCAACGTCGGTGCCTTATGAAAAAACTAGCGGACTTCATATGTTACAGGTTAAATACGCCGCAAAATGTCAAACCAATCAACCCTCCCCGCGGCTCCTTTGAGCGTGCGGCCGGTGCGTGCGTTCGCCGATAATTACATCTGGCTGATCGACACACCGGCCCAGGCCGGGTCCGTCGTGGCCGTGGATCCCGGCGAAGCGGGACCGGTCGAGACCGAGCTCGATCGGAGCGGCGCGCGCTTGGCCGCCATTCTACTCACTCACCACCATCCCGATCACATCGGCGGCGTATCGAGGCTCCTCGAGCGGGGCCGTTTGCCGGTCATCGGACCGGACGATACCCGCATCCCGTTTCGAACCCGGACGGTTCGCGATCGAGAGCGCTGCGAATTGCCGGAGTTGGGACTTGCCTTCGAGATTTTGGCGGTCCCCGGACATACCTTAAGTCACATTGCGTTTTGGGGGCACGGGGCGCTGTTTTGCGGCGATACGCTGTTCAGCGCAGGCTGCGGTCGGATGTTCGAGGGTACACCGGTACAAATGAACGCTTCCTTGAGCCGTCTGAAGAGTCTTCCAGCCGAGACGGCGGTGTACTGCGGACATGAATATACGGCCGCCAACTTGAAATTCGCGCTCGCCGCGGAGCCCGACAACCGCGCCGCGCTCGAGTACCAGAGCCAGGTTGCGGCCCTGCGCGAGGCGGACGCCCCCACTCTGCCCTCGCGGATCGATTTGGAGCGGCGAGTGAACCCTTTTCTGCGATGCGACGAACCGGGGTTGCGCGCCGCCGCGAGCGCTCGAGCGGGGCGGCCCGTCGAGGAGGCTGCCGAGGTGTTCGGGGTGCTGCGCGCCTGGAAGGATCAGTTCCGTTGAAGGAGGTTCGAAGCGGGAAAGGATGGCTAGCATGATGTCACTGCGAAATCTCTGCGCCGCTTTGACGGCCACCCTTCTGGTTGCCGCCTGCGCCCACCAGGCGCCGGCTCCCCGCGAACGTATCGTGCTGCCCCCGGCGGCGAGCGCGCAAGCCAGTATGCCCCCCGCCGACACCGCCAGTTCGGAAGCGGCGGCACCGCCTTCGCTCACCATGCCACGCGAATGGCAGCACCACAACGGCGAGGACTACGACGATTTGTTCGACCGCATGCGCGCGGGATTCGTGTTGAACGAGGTGCAGGAGCCGGCGATCGATCAGCAGCTCGCCTGGTTCGAGCACAATCCCGACTATCTGGAACGGGTTTTCCAGCGGGCGCAGCGCTACCTGTACCACGTGGTCACGGAGGTCGAGGCGCGCGGGATGCCGCTCGAGTTCGCGCTGCTGCCGGTGGTGGAGAGCGCCTATGAGCCGTTCGCCTATTCGGTGAGCCGCGCGGCAGGACTCTGGCAGTTCATCCCGGGGACCGGCGTGCGCTTCGGCTTGAAGCAGGATTGGTGGTACGACGGACGCCGCGATGTGCTCGAATCGACCCGCGCCGCGCTCGACTACCTGCAGGCGCTGCATGACCAGTTCGACGGCGACTGGCTGCTCGCCATCGCCGCCTACAACGTCGGCGAGTTGGGGGTGCAGCGCGCCATCGATTACAACCGCGCGCTCGGCCGGCCGACCGATTTCTGGCACCTGAACCTGCCCGCGGAAACACGCGCGTACGTGCCGAAGCTCCTCGCCATGAAGCGCCTCATGGCGGAGCCGGAACGCTACGGCCTGGATTTCGCGCCCATTCCCAACGAGCCGTATTTTGCGGTCATCGAGACCGGCTCACAGCTCCAGCTCACCGTCGCGGCTCAGCTCGCCGGCACGAGCTACGATGAGCTGGTCGCGCTCAATCCCGGCTATAACCGGTGGGCGACCGATCCTGAAGGTCCGCACCGCATGCTGGTGCCGATCGACAACGCCGACGCCTTCGAGGCGGCTCTTACGTCACTCGCGCCCGAGGATCGGATGCGCTATGAGACCCACGTGGTCGCAAAGGGCGAGACGCTTCCCTCGATCGCCAGGCAGTATGGCTCGTCGGTCGCGGTGCTTACCAAGATCAACGATCTCGCTGCCGGGCACGTCGTGGCCGGCGAGACGGTCAAGATCCCGTCGGTCAGCGTGCAGCTTCCGGACAAGGTGCTGCTCGCCGCGGCGCGCGTGGATCGCCCGGAGACCGACTTGGGCGGTCGCAAGCACCAGATCGTCTACCGGGTGCGCGCCGGCGAGACCTTGAACAGCATCGCCAGGCGCCATGGCATGCCCGTGAGCACGCTCGCGCGGTTGAACAATCTGGGCGCCGGCGACCCCTTGATCAAGGGCCAGCGTCTGGTCATCAAGGCGAGCACCCGGCGCTACCGCGACGAGGGCGTGAAGAGCGGCCGGCGCACCTTGTACACCGTGCGCAACGGAGACACGGTGTTCAGCATCTCGCGCCAATTCCAGGTGTCGGTGGTCCAGTTGAAGAGCTGGAACGGCCTGAACAAGCATCATCAGATCAGAGCCGGACAGCGGCTCGTCATGTACATCGATTCGAGCCATCAACAAGGGTAACAAATGAGTTTTTTGAAGGGTAAGCGCGCGCTCATCGTCGGGCTCGCGACGGATCGCTCCATTGCCTGGGGGATCGCCCAGGCAATGCATCGCGAGGGCGCAGAACTTGCGTTCTCTCACATCGAACGCATGACCGATCGCGTGGTGCCGCTCGCGAAGAGCCTGGGATCGGACATCACCTTTACCATGGACGTGGCGAACGACGCGGACATCGAACGCGGCTTCGCTCACCTGAAGACGCGGTGGCACGCCTTCGACATCCTGGTGCACGCCGTAGCCTTCGCGCCGCGAGAGGCGTTGAGCGGCACCTTCATCGATGCCACGACCCGCGACGGATTCCGGGTGGCGCACGAAATCTCGAGCTACAGCCTGACCGCGCTCGCCAGGGCCTCGCTCCCCTTCATGAAAGGACGCGCCGGCGCGATCTTGACGTTGAGCTATCTCGGCGCCATGCGCTCTTTGCCGGGCTATAACGTCATGGGGCTCGCCAAAGCGAGCCTCGAGGCCAACGTACGCTTCCTGGCCGCCGATCTCGGCCCGCTCGGCATCCGCGTCAACGCGGTGTCCGCGGGGCCGATTAAGACGCTGTCGGCCGCCGGCATCCCGGGATTGCGCAAAATGCTGTCGCATGTGGCCGCCGTCTCACCGATCAAGCGCAATGTCACCATCGAAGATGTGGGCAACACCGCGGCGTTCCTGTGCTCGGACCTCGCTGCCGGCATCACCGGCGAAGTCACGTATGTGGACGGGGGATTCAATTCGGTCGCGATGAACTTTGCGGGTGAATCGGCCGACTCATGATGGGATGCGCGTGGCTGTCAACCCGCGGCGGCTTTGCCCGTTGAATCGATATGAGATCATGGCTCAGGATTCGGCACGTCTTCGGAGGATGATGTTATGTCAAGAAGTGTGATCATTCGCGGTCTCGCGGCAAGCCTGGCGCTAGCCCTCGGGGCCTGCACGACCCTGCACGTCGCCACGGACGTGAATCCCGCCTTCTCCGTGGCCAATTGCCATTCCTACACCTTCGCGAGCGAGCACACGGTGAGCGCGGGGCAGCCCGGAGCGTGGGGCAATCCCCTGAACGCCGACCGCTTGCGCAGCGCCATCGAGGGGAACCTCGCCGCGCGCGGCGTCACCCGCGCGAACGGCCCGGGAGCCGCAGACTGCGTGATCGGTTACGCCATCGGCACCCGCCAGGTATTCAACGATTACTACGGCGGCTGGGGGCCAGGCTGGGGCGTCGGTTGGGGTGGCGGTTACGGCGGGGGACGCGGCCGCTTCGGCGGCTGGGGCTACGACGGCCCCTGGGTGGAGGACGAGACCCGCATCGCGATCGACGTGTTCGACGGGCGCGCTCATAAAGCCATCTGGCACGGCGCCGTCAGCCAGAACGCCTCAGATCTGCGGGGCGCCAACGCCGAGGCCAAGATCAATGCGGCCACCGCGGCTATTTTCGGCAAGCTTCCGATCGGGACACCGCCGCCGGCACCGCCGAGCGGCAAGGTCTCGAGCTAGTCGCTACGTGGGAGCCCGACCGGGGTAGTCCCCGGCCGGGCCGCCACACGGCACCGCTCAGTGCGCCGTCGGGCGCGACCCAACCCGGTGCACGAACAGGTAGTAAAGCGCGCCGAGCACGGCGGCGACGGCCACCACCAGCAGCACGAATCGATGCAGTGAGCCTCGCAACAGCTCCGGGTGATCGCCCAAGGTGGCCCCGAGCCACGCCAGGACCGAGCACCAGAGCAGCGACCCCACCAGGGTCGCCGCCGAGTACCAGCGGAAATCCCACTCCAAAACGCCCGCCGGAATCCCGATCAGGTGACGGATCACGGGCAGCAATCGCGCGAAAAAGACGCCCGCCCAGCCGTAACGGGCCGACCAGGCCTCGGCCAGCTCGATCTTCGAGGGCGGCAGCGCCACATAGCGCCCGAAGCGCATGACGAAGGGGCGCCCGAGCCAGCGCGCGGCGAAGTACATGAGCGCGGCGCCCAGCCACGATCCCGCCGTGCCGGCCAGCACCACGCCGATCAAGGACAGATCGCCGCGCGTATGGGCGAGATAGGCGGCCGGCGGGATGATGGTCTCACTCGGGATGGGCACCAACGTGCTCTCGAGCGCCATGAGCCCGGCGATGAGCCAATATCCGCCCTGCGACAGGGTGGACAAATACCAATCCGAGAATTGGTGCAGGAGCGGGGACACCGGGGCGCCGAGGCCTAATCGAGCGCTTGCGGATTCAACGTCACCTTCGAGTCGGCGCGGGCCGCCGCCTCGTAGGCCTGCGCCTCGGCGGCAGCAGCGGCTTGCGCGAATTCGCGCCGGGCTTCCGCGTCCTGTTGCTTGGAATCACCGCTCGGATCCTCCCGCACGGCGCTCACCTGCAGCACGGCCGCATCGCCGTTGGTCAGGGCCACGCTGGAATACAGCGGCTGGCCCGCGGGCTTCGGTCCATCGAATGCGTCCTTGCGCACGTCGAGCGGCACCGCCTGGTCCGATCGGGCCACGTATTTCGGCGCCTCGGAGCTCACCCCCAGGGACTTCGCGACGCTGTCCCACGACTCGCCGGCGGCGAGCCGCTTGACCGACGCGGCCGCAGCCTGCGCGGCGAGCTCTGCGCCGCGCTCCTTCTTCCATGCGGTGATGACGTCCGCACGCACGGCCTCGAGCGGCTTCTGCTGCGGCAACACGTGATCGGTGGCACGCAGCACGACGCCGCGCCCCTTCTCGAGCTCGACGATCGGACTCAAGCGCCCGTCGAGCACGTCCTGGCTGAAGGCAGCCTGCAGCACCGCGGGCGCCTTGAGATCTCCCCCGCCGTCCGTACGGCTGAAATTCGGCAGGTCGTGCACCGTGAGGCTTGCCTTGCGGGCCACCACGTCGATGTCCGAAGTGTTCTGCAGCGCGGCGTCCGCAAGCTGGTCCTGCGCATCGTTGAACAGCCGCTCGGCCTCGCTTTGCCGGTACTCGGCGGTGAGGTCGTCTTTGGCCTGCTCGAAGGTCTTCACCGCAGTCGGCTGAATGCCCTCGAGCTTCAGGATGTGATAGCCGAATTGGGTCTTCACCGGGCCCTTGATCTCGCCCTCTTTCATGCCGAAGGCCGCGTCGGCGAAGGGCCCGACGTATGCCTTGCGGTCCGCCCAGCCGAGATCGCCGCCCTTCTGCGCGGAGCCCGGGTCTTGCGAGAACTCCGTTGCGAGCTTGCCGAAATCCTCGCCGCTCTGGGCGCGCTTCAAAATGCCCTCGGCCTTGGCTTTCACGGCCGCATCGTCCTTCGGATCCGCGACCTGCAGAAGGATGTGCCGCACGTGTCGCTGCTCGGGCTGAACGTAGCGCTCGGGGGACTTCGCCCTTTGCTCATCGTAGTAGCTCTTGAGCTGCGCGTCATTGACGGTGACCTTGGAGGCGAGCTCGGCGAGGCTCAGCTCGACGTAGCGCAGATTGACGGTCTCCGCAGTCATGTACTGCGCCTTGTGCGCGTCGTAGTAGGTTTTGACAGCGGTATCGTCGGGTGTCGCCTCCGCCGCGTACTTCGCCGCCGACAGCGTGAACCAGGCGAGCTCGCGCTGCTGCCGGGTGAGCGCGAGGAAGCGCTTGACCTCGGTCGCGGTCGCAAAGCTCGAGGCGTTGATCGCCTGGTCGAGCGCCCGAAGCTTCACGTCCCGGCGAAACGCGTTCTCGATCTGCGCCACCGATCGGCCCTGAGCTTTCAGCACCGACAGCGCGTAGCCATAGTCGAATTTGCCGTTCACCTGGAGCTGCGGGTATTGCGCCATTTCATCGAGCACCTGCCGGTCGCTCACCCGGTAGCCGAGCTGGTCCGCGCGCGTGGCGAGCGCCTCGCCGTTGACGAAGTCGTCCAGCACCCGCTTCTTGATCGCGGCGCGCTGGGCATCGTCGATCGACCCATTGGACTGGCGTTCGGACTGTGCGAGCTGGCGCTGATAGGCCTCGCGGACGTCGTTGCTCGCGATCTCCACGCCGTTGACCTTCGCCGCGTAGTTCGGCGCGCTCATGGTCCAATTGATGCCCCAGAACACGAACACGAGAGCGATCGCTCCGAGCACCACCCCCGCCAACCATCCCTTCAGCTTGTCGTGAATCGTCTGCAGCATGATCTGGAACCCTTGGCTCACCCTGACCCATTTATACCCTCGAGCGCGGCCTTGTGGCTCGCGCGGGACTCTTCGTCAGGGAAATGGCGGAGTGGACGGGACTCGAACCCGCGACCCCCGGCGTGACAGGCCGGTATTCTAACCAGCTGAACTACCACTCCGCATGCTGGTGGGTGCTGAG
>JBEKHO010000006.1:0-143991 GCA_050012215.1 Steroidobacteraceae bacterium | reverse complement strand
CGACGAGACCGAGGCGCAGCGGCTGCCAGCGGGTTCGTCCGGGTGAAGGCAGCGGAATTGTGGGTGGGATTTGGGTCAAGTCAACGCCTCGGAAATGGCGTAGCGATGCAGGGCAGGGAGCGCCTGTACCCCGTTCTCGAGGCGTCGAACCAGCCGGAGCGCCTCCAGACGATTGACCGCCTCGGTGGCGAGCTGCACCTCGGCGCCCGCTTCGCGCGCATCCTTGCGCCAGTAGCGGCCGTACCGGTCGCCGGCGGACCGCAGGTAACCAGCCAGTTCGTGGAGCGAATGAATTAGCTTGGGCTCCGCGCGCGCGGCGCGTGCCAAGTGCTCGGCCACCAGCAGCGTCGCGTGTGCCTCCGTGCCCACCGCCGGCAGGTGTTTGTCCGAGAGTTCGCCGTCGTCATCGACGAGCGCCAAGCCTTCAGCGCGCAGCTCGGCGGTGAGTCCGGTTGCCTGCGCCAGTCGATAGGCCAGGGGCCCGCGCTGGCTGACCAAGTACTCGCGCTCCTCCGGGGAGAGTTCGTCGTGATATAGCACGGGATCATCGAGCAGCCGCCGCGCCAATCGATGGCGCAGTGCCATGCGCTTGCCGTCGGGACTGTCGGGTACGTACTCATCCACGAGCGCCGCGAGCCGGCCGTCGAAAAGGAGGTCTGCCTGAGTCATGGCGATGAGACTGGCGCCGCGCGTGCCAGCGGGCAATCGCGCAAGTACGCGGCGATGGACGTCGTACAGAACGTCGCCGGATTGGTTGACGTAACCCTCTTCGTCGCCTGCGACGCGCGTGAGCACACCGAGTTCCAGCAGTAGGCGGCACACGGCAACCAGGGAGCGTCGCTCGCGCGCGTGCTCGAGGGTAAAGACAAATCCGCACGCTGCGAGATCGGGGTCTGCCGTGGCTTCCAAGAGACGCTCACCCAAGGTTCTCAGGGTGATCTGCGATTCGGCGCGCTCGAGCACCGCGCAGGCGAGACATAGGAGCACATAGCGATCCTGATCGAACTCCGGCAACCCTCTCGTTGGGTCGTCGAGTGCAGCGGGCCTTTTGTAGAGCCGCGCGCATTGCCGCTCCACCTGCAGGTTCCATCCCGTCTCACGCCCGAACCAGTCACGCAAGTAGCTGGCATGTCGACGCACGAGTTCGAGCGCCGGGTCACCGGCAGGCATGAGCGGACGCATCAGCAAGGCGCGCAATGCACGCTCTCGCTCCTCAGCCTCCTGGTGTTTCAGAACGTCCTTTAGTCCGGGGGCTGGCATGGGTTAGGTTCTACGAATGAGAAGGAGATGGTCGCGACCTCGGAAGGTCCCTAAGTCCGTTGCAATTTCTGCCTCCGTGTGAGCAGCGAGCGGAACTAGCCGAACGACGAGCGTACCATCGCCAGTCAACCGTTCCACCGGCTTGTCGGGATCCGTCTGGCTGGCGAGAGCCTCGCCCAGCAGTGTGAGGAACAATCGAAACGACGACGAATCGAGCCGACCCAACTCGGACAGCCGGGTCTCACCGTTGGTGGCCAGGCGTTGTCGCGCCGCTTCAGTTTGAGCCGCCTCTTTTGCGACGCGGGCCGCGAGCAAGCCGCGCTCCGCGGAGCGGTCCAGGATCCGGGGCGGTGCGCCGCGGGTTGGTAGCACGCCTTGTTCGCGAAGTTTCGGCAGCACCGCGATACCGGGCGAGTCGCGCCATGGTGTATTCGCACTGACCTTCTCGTCGGCCACCGCCAAAGCTAGGTGCCGCGCCGGCGATAAGGCAAAGGCGGCCCTCCATAGCCGATGCGAGTTGGCGTCGCCGCCCGCGACGGCGAACCACAGCGCCAGGCGCCGGAAATCCGCCGCGCGATCGCTGCGGCCCGCGCGGCGTTCGTGCAGCAGCGAGACGGCCTGTAGTAGGCGAGGAATCGCCGACAGAGCGCTCGCGCGCAAAAGCTCCGCTTGGGCACGATCCCGTCCGTCGGACACGAACCACCGCATAAGGCCGGCCCAGCGCTCGTTCCACGCGATGAGTCGGGTGTCGACGGCTTCGGCGTCCATCGCCACATCACCAGGTGCCGCATTGCGTGCATCGCGCTCGGCGGCGATTTGTAACAACGCCCGCTCGAGCGGCCTCAGATGGATCAATAGTTCGGCGATTTGACTCGAGCGCGTGACCAAATCGCCGATGAAGCGCTGGAGGTAATCGATCAGCCGCGTCTTGAAGCTCATCACGGCGGCGACCTCGGCACGTTGGAGCTCGATGGTGCGTGCGAGACCTGCCATGAAGGCTTCCGCGTTGTTCGATAAGTCTTCGAACACATGCACGAGATCCCGAAGTGCGCCGTGGACCTTGGCCGCATCGGGGGGTGATTCGCGCATGAGCTGCTCGAGGGAGATGAGGCGTGCCCGGATATCGTCGAGCGCCACGGACTGCAATTCAGCGCGCCGCGCAAGAGCCTCGACGAATGCCTGCAATCCCGCCTCGACCGCTTCTCCGCCGGAGGTCATCCGGTAGAGCAGGCGTTTGCGGTAAAAGTCTTCGATTGTCGCGACCCGGGCTGTGTCCGGTTGCGACTGCAGATTGCCCCAATCGACGAGCTGTCCGAGGGCTTGCTGGACGGTCTCCGGCGTAGGGGGGCCGCCTGGCCAAGTCGCTTCGGCGAGCACGTCGTCGGGGCGCAGATGCAGGCGGAATTGGCGCTTCGATGCCGCGAAGACATCGAGAATGGCGCGGTACAACGGCGCGTTGTCGGCCATGACGTGGCTGAATAGAGCGGACGCGGAGCGCGGAAGCGTGTGAGGCGGCATTGTCCTATTCTCGCAGGCTGGCGCGGCACGCCGCTGAAAGAAAACTGGGAAAAATGAGTCTCCGGACCGTTCAAGCATTTCTGCGGCGCACTAGGGCTCGGATACCTGCCTAGTGAGTGAAATCAATGAATTGCGAGTTCCGTGAATCTCGGTGAGAATATTGATATATACATCAATAAATGGCAAAATATGCCAACATCATGACGTATATATCAATATGAAGACACTCCAAGAACTGGGAGCCGCAGTGGCGGCCCGCCGCCAAGCTCTCCACTTGAGGCAAAAAGCGGTTGCGTACCAGGCCGGCGTAACCCCGGAATCCCTTTCCCGCTTCGAGCGCGGACGCGCGTCGGAATTTGGTTCCCGCAAACTCCTGGCGGTGCTCGCAGTGCTCGGCTTCGAACTCGAATTCACCGAAAGTGGCCGATCCGGTTCGCTCGATGAATTGCGCCGCGAACGGGCCAAATCATGAGGCTGTCAGCCTATGTCCTCGGCCGGGACGTCGCGGTGCTTGAGTCGGCGGGCGACTTTCGCTGCGTGCTCACCTACCATGCGAGCACACCAAGCGATGCCTTCGTGTCACTCACGATGCCAGTGCGTACCGAATCCTATGTATGGGACGACACGCTGCATCCTGTTTTCCAAATGAATCTTCCTGAGGGGTACCTTCTGCAAGTGCTCCAAGAGCAACTCGGCCCTCAAATCACGGCCAGCCCCATGGCGCTCCTTTCCGTCATCGGACGAAACATGGTCGGCCGCACTCAGGTCGCCGCGGCGGGTGCGAAACTCGATGAGCCGACCCAACCGGTCGAAGTCGCCGAACTCCTCCAGGGGGACAATTCAGAAGAAGCCTTCGCGGAGCTGGTCCGACAACATGCGGCTAGTGGTGTTTCAGGAGTCGTGCCGAAGTTCCTCGACACGCAGAGTGAAGATGTCGGGCGAGGCGCCGTCCACAAAAAGACCACACTGCTGACCCACCGCCACATCATCAAAGGATCCACCGGTAGACTCCCCTACGTTACCCTGAACGAGCACCTCTGCATGCAGGTGGCAGCGCGAGTGCTGCCCACGGCTAGAACCGAGCTCTCGCAGGACGGCAACGCCCTCGTCGTTCATCGCTTCGATGTGAATGACAATGGACAGTTGCGCTTGGGAATGGAAGATTTCTGCGCTCTGCTGGGACTACGCCCTGCCGCGAAGTACGAGACTACTTGGGAGCGCGTCGCCAGGGCGGTTCGCGATCACGTTCCTGGCGCTACACAGCTCGAGACCTTTCGCCAGCTCGCGACAACGCTGCTGTTAACTTACGCGCTACGCAACGCCGATTGTCACGCGAAGAATCTAGCGCTGCTTTATACATCGCGGGCTGATGTTCACCTTTCTCCGGCCTACGATATGATTACGACGGTCGTGTACCCCGGATACCAACAAAATCCTCCCGGCATCAGCTTTATGGGCAAGAAAACCTGGAGTCCGGGTAAGAGTCTCGGAAAGTTCATCGCCGCCACGTTTGGCGTTTCCGTCAAAGCACAAGTCGAAATCGTCGAAGCGATCAGTGATGCGGTTTCAGATATCGCGCCTCGGGTGCGAGAAGCGATGACACGCTACGCCGCTTTTGAGGATGTCGGCAAGCGAATGCTTCTCGCATGGAACGAGGGTGTAACGGGATTGCGCGGCAAGCGCGTGTATAGTCTTCAAGAATGGAATCCGAGCAGTGCCTTTGAAGGCTTTTCCGATCCGACCTCGCATTCGAACGAGAAGGCGGTCATTGGCCGCTCCGAAGGATTAGCAAGACGCTCGTAAATCGCTGGCGGAAATCTGAGCAGATACGTGGTAACCACTGAAAATCCCCGGAAACTCGTTGGAGACTTTCCAACATCGCCCCATTTAGTATGGCGATCGTTCCTGGGGCATTGCGGGCGCGTCAGCGTTCGAGGTAGTCGTTCCATTCTTCAAGGGTTTCAAAGAGTTGGTTCGAACTTTCTCCCCTTAGGGACGCCACTTTAACCCCGGTAATACGGGGTGGCGGACGCCGGCAATTCATCGGTCGGTCCTCAGGTCCGTTCCTGCCAGACGACGGGGTTGCGCCTGCCGGCGAACATTCCTGTCAATCGTCGCGTAGGTCGTGGGCCGCTCAGCCGCTTCGGTGAACTCCGCGCGGGCGTCCCAAAGCGCCTCAACGAATTCGAGCTGCTCTTCGTCGCTCACCCTGTAGCATCCACCAGCCGATACAATGCTGCGAGCGTTATCGAACGGATATCCCCTGCCAACGACACTTCATTCGCCGCCTCATTTCGATCGTTACGCGCGGCCGCAATCCGCGCCAACAACGATGCCGCCTCGCGTCGCTCCAGCGCCCGAGTGCGCACCGTCGCAAAGCAACGGCCGGGTCGCACCAGTGCCTCGTCGATGTCTCCGATGTTCGGCAGATTGGTGGTAAAGATAATCTTACGGCCCTGTGCGCGGACCACCCCGTCCGCCACGGCCAGGAAGCGGTGTAAGTCCACATTGCCGTTGGAGCGCGCCATCAACAAGTGATCCGCGTCTTCGATCACGAACGCGTCGTGGTTGCCGGTGAGAAAATCGACGAAGATCTCGTCGTTCTCGAGTGCGCGCGTGTCAGCGGTATAGAGCACTTGAGCGCTATCCGCCTTGCGGGCTGACATCGCCGCCAGGATGGCGCGCACCAATCGCGTCTTTCCGGTGCCCGGTGGCCCCTGAAGAATCAGCACGGTCTCGCGCGATGCAAGGTAGCGCGCGATGAAGGTTGCCACCGGCTCCGCCAGGGTCGGATAGGCTTCATCGCAAGGGGCCGGATCGGCCATCTCGTCAAACGACGCGCTCGAAAGGCCCCGACGGCTGGAGAATTGCCAGTCGATCGTAAACATCTCGTGCCGCACCAGTTGCTCGCCGACGATGGCCAACAGCTTCGCGCGCGACTCGTCCAGCCGATTCATGCTTTCGGCCCAGATGTGAAAGGTGCAGGAGCCGTAATCGATCTTGCGGCTGCCTTCGACGCTGATGAATACCCCCGGCCCGTCCAGCAGCAGCGACGTACTATCCGTGCGCTGAGCGACGAGATCGGCGTGCAACGCTAGATCGTCGAAAACCTCGTCCATGGGCCGACGAACGGCGCACCGCACAGTACGGTGAATCGCATAGCGCGCGGCGCCTCGATCGAAGGACTGCAGCGCTCGTAGCTTCAATAGTGTCTCGCCCGGATCGGACAGGTCACCACGCAACGCCAGATACATGGGCAGGCCGCCAGCCTCACCTGCGCTTCCCTCAAAGTCGAACTTCAATCCCTTCATGGTCGTAACTCAAGGCAACAAAAAGCCCCTGGTGAAAGTTCGCCAGGGGCTTCGTCGCGATGACGGGGCCGTCTGGCTCGAAGCATGGCGCTTCGAGCCATCGACTCGAAGCGGTCACTTCAACAAGTATCTACACGTCTTCTTCATAGACCCTATGGTCATAGCCTTCTCCGTTGTACGGTTCTCGCTGCGCGTGGCGGCAAGACAGCCGCACAGAATACTCAGCGGTTACGGGTTGTCAAGAGCATAGTTGGAAGCCGATGCCTTGTGTACTCGCCAATCAGCCGGGTTCCGCATCCGCAGTCCTTTGATTTTTGTCCGCCCGTGGAAAATCGGCGGGCATACCCTGCTGCGTCTGCTGGGTTGCACCGTCGGAGGCGATCAAGTGCGCATCGATGCGCGCACGTCTACGCGCGAGGACTGGCAGCGGGAGGCGCATCGTCTCGAGTTGCAAGGCAAACACGAGCAGGCTGATGCGGTGCGCACGACCATCCTCAAGGAACCGCCGGTTCCGTGGCCGGTGGTCGATGAGGCGCGGCTGCGCGAGTTGACCGTCAAGGTGTTTCGCGACAAGGCACCTGGCAATAAGCCTCGGCAGCAGTTGTACGAATATGCAACGGCGTACGACGAACCCGTGCTCGCCGCCTGGTTGGTCGAAGAAGCCGGCTTTGCTCAGGCTCGCGGGTTCGGCCCGCAGCGCGATACCTTGGGCGCCATCTTCAAGAGTTCGCCGGACGGCATTTCAAGGGGGTTTTACAGAACTGCGATCGCTATGGTATCGATCACCGTACTTTCATGAACTACACGCCCCTGATGGCGGCCACTGCCGCCGGCAATCTGCCGCTCGTTGAAGAATTGCTGCAGCGAGGTGCCGACCCTGAGGCGCACGACCATCTCGGTCGCAATGCACTGCATGTCGCACTGCAAGAGGCATTCCGAGACCGCAGCTTCGCCCGCGGGCCGTTCGCCGCGCTCTACGAGAGAATCGCCCCGGCATTCATCGACGTGCAAGTCGGGGAGCGATTGGTCCGGCTCGACCGACATTTGAGCGAATACCTGGTGTTCCAAACGTTCTGGGTGTTGTTCAAGAGCACCTTCAGCGCCTCAGGGTGGGATCGGTTGGCCGGTGTTGATACGGGCAGCATGCTCGACGCGTGGGGAATGCTGCCGGGCAGCGTCCTCAAGCCCGAGCGCAACAAGCGCAGCCACCTCTCCAATGTGTTGTCGCGAAACGAGGTCGATCGCGATTATCCCTACAATCGCAAGCTCTTCAAACGCATTGCGCACGGTTGGTACCAGATCAATCCACGGCTCGCGATCCGCCGTCGCGCTCAAGGGGTTGAGTCGTGGCATCCGGTACTCGAAGCCCTGAATCTGCGGTTGGTCCACGAGTTCGCGCATCCGGATCAGTGGGGCGTCAGCCAGGCGCTCTGGCGATCGCGAGCGGACACTGAATTGCCGACGCCCGTCGCCGCGGAGGCTTGGGAGGCACGCGAACGCGATATCCGCGAGGCCAAGCGGACCGAGGTCCTCGCAATTGAAGCCCGCCGCCGGGCCGCCGAGGAGGCGCGGCGGCGGCAGGCCGGGTCCCGCGCGAATCCGGAGGCACAGCCGCCGCGTTGGGGGACACCGGAGGCGAAGACGGCCGCACGCGAGGAGCTACGGCGGCGGATCGAGGCGCAGCGTAACGCCGATAAAATTGGTAAGCGGTGAATTGTTGGCGCACACGTTCGTCGGGATGCGCGCGCGAGCGCACAAATCCACTGTCACGATCCAACTGGTCGGTACTTACGGGGTTGAGTTGGGGGCTGCCAAATTTATACGGCCGCTGACCATTCGCGCGCCACCCATCATGCCGTCGAAGCCGGCGGCGCCGCAGCAATGAAGGCCACCGACTGTTGTTTAACCCCTGCCGCAATAGTGTCAATGACTCGTTCCGGGAAGCTTGACGGCAATCGCGCTTTCACCGCCATGACATGCGCGTCGGCTGATTCAACCAAATTTCTCATGCGATCCCACAGACCCGTTAATCCTATTCGGATAGCCAGTTCATGCCAGTGCCGAGGGTGAATCTCTCGCAGACGATAGTGCCGGCTCTTGCCGCGGATCGCCATCGCAAGCTTGGCATCTTGTATGGGTAATTGATTGGCACCGCGTCCGATGACAGGCCACGCCGACAGCACGTCATACAGGGGCGTCATGCCGAACGCGCCGCCCGCGTGGTGAAAAATGGAGAAATTCTTCGCATGTCCGTCGGTTGCTGCGAGCAGCCAAAATGCCAGTTGAGCGAGCACGAAGTTTGCTCGGTCGGTATTTCGGGATTCGCTGCCCTCGAGGATCTCCAGAATTTCTTCGCCAGTGGGACCCCCGTCGGCCTCGCACTTCTCGGTGGGAGATCGGCCTGTCGCTTGGCAGAAGTCTTCCTGCGGCAATCGCGCGATCCATTGGCCTGCCACAGGAGCGAATTGCCGGCGCGAAGCGTCCGTGGGCGTAGCACCGATCCAGCGCCGGTCGAAGCGCTTGACCGACAACACGGTCTGTTTGCCGTAAGTGAGTATGTCGGCGTCGGCAATGGGCAGTCCGAACTCACGCAACAACTGCACGCACAGCCACTCGTTTTCGACCGAATCTGAAAAGTCGCCGCGGAAGTTGCCGACAATCCCCAGAGGCAATTTCAGTATATGTGTCGTCGGAGTGGCGCCGTGCGGCCGATACCATGCTCCTCCCATCGAGAGAAGTGCGGTTTTTTCCTGCGCTCCGGCGATAGAGATTCGGAAATCATCATCATGCTCATGACCATGATTGCCATCAGGATGGCCAAGTGGCGGCGAGGACGGAACCGCCTGTAGCAATTGTTCCATCTCAGCATCATTGAGTCGAGTGGCCTCCACTCGGTTCCAACTGATGGGTTCCTGATGGATGGGCAGCAACTGCACCGCGCCAACGCAATCGCGACCGATGGCCTCCAATAGATCGAAAGCCTGAGTTGAGCGCGTGCCGAAGCGCTCACGGATTCGGCGGCGAATTGCTGGGTTGTCGGGCAGTAAATTATCGAAGTAATTGCCCACGACCGTCCCGCGGACCTCGAGATCGGCAGTGATGGGCATGGATAAAGACAAGGCGCGCGCGTGCGGCGATTGCTGCCATGTGGTCGTGTATCGAAACAGGGGTGTGCCGGTGCGCAGTGTCGTCCACTCGCCTACGAGTTCCCCGTTCATCCAAACATTCAGGGAACCCACGGGTTACCAATCTGCAGCGGCTGGCGGCGCTTTAGGGTTTGAGCCGGCTTCGTTGGACAGCAACTGCATTTGCACCCCGAGGGCACTTAGAATCTTGAATAACTGTCCAACGCTGACGCGTTGCGGATTGGCTTCGATTTTTGCGATTCGAGTTTGGTCTAGGCCGACGAGCATTCCAAGCTGTGCTTGGGTGAGTTGGCGCGCGTTTCGCAGGGATGGCAGATGCTTCGCAAGTTGTGCCGGGGTCTGCAGTAAGTACTCCATGGGTACAATATATGCCATTAAAGGCATAAATACATAATATGCCTTTAATGGCATACTAGAGGCGGTATTTACGGGGTTAAGTTGGTGTACCCGTGGGGACGCCAATTTTAAACGCCGGCCCTTGGCGCCCGGAGGCGTGACCACCCACGCACACCCCTGTAATCGCCGGGGTACTTTGCCCGATACTTTTGACCAGACCCATATTTATGGGTGATAATGCGCTCAGCCGTCGGCGATTGGGATCCTAAGTCCATGAGCACCACGAAAACCACATTGGAAATGTCCGAGACTTTGTTTCGGAGGGCTAAGGCTACTGCCGCGGGCCGCGGCCAGACTCTCAAGCAATTTGTAACCGGCGCTCTTGAAAAGGAGTTGGGCTCGAGCGAGTCCGGCTCCATCGTCAGTGCAAGCGCGGCTCTTCGAAAGGTTCGGCAACTTGCCAAAATAAACGCTGCTAGTTGGCAGACGGATCAAGACTCAGTCGCGGCGGTGCGTGAGCAACGGCGGGGATGATCGTCGATGCTTCCGTCTGGGTGGCAATCTTTCGTGAGAATGACGTTCATCATGTTGCGAGTGTCGCGTTCTTGGACTTGGCGGTTGCGAATCAGGGAGATTTAAACATACCCAATTTGGCTCTTGCCGAGATAGCGGGTGTGTTTGCACGCCAAACCGGGCAGGCTAGGCTTGCTACCCGGACAGTACGGGCCGTACTCGCATTGCCGCGTGTGCAACGTCATGGACTGAACGACGCGCTTAGCGATCGGGCTGCCGCTTTGGCGGCGAGCTGTAAGCTTCGCGGTGCTGATGCGGTTTTTGTCGCGCTCGCCGAAGCACTCGATCAACCGCTCATCACCTTGGACCGGGAAATCCTGGAACGGTCATCTCGGGTCATCGAAGCCGAAGCACCCGATGTTTGGGTGCATCGCGAGTCAATCGGGTAAAAAGAACATCGGCGCCAGCCGGCGCTGTCGCCTTGCGGCACGATCGGAGGTTGTCTACTCAGACGTTGCAACGGCCGCGTGTTGTCGAGGCCCTTGGATGCCCTCATACTCAATCGACGGCAATGCCGGCTCGAAGCCGGCCGCCGCGCTCTGCGCCATCCAAAGCAAAAACACAGCGTGCAAACGGTAATTCTATGAAGCAAATTTTGATGTCAATGGCGCTCTATTTCGCCGCATCCGCGTTCGTCGGCGCGATCGCCAGCCCCGGCCCCAGTGCGATCGCGCCCGCGGCACCGGTCGCGGCGCCCAAGGACCGGGCGTATCCCGGCGAGATTCGTCTCGCAGTCAACGCGACCGATATCGAACAACGCATCGTGCATGTACATGAAACGTTGAGCGGAATCGGCACGGATACCGTGCTGCTGTATCCGAAATGGTTGCCCGGCACCCATGCACCGGAGGGTCCCGTCGATCGGCTCGCGGGCATCAAGATGGCCGCGAACGGTGCGCCGGTGTCCTGGACGCGCGATCCCGTCGATGTCTACGCGTTTCACGTGCATCCGAGCGCCGCAGTGAAGTCGCTCGATATCGACTTCGACTACCTGTCTCCCACGAGTCCCAAAGTGGGCGCCATCGAGATCACCCGCGATATCCTGCTGCTCGAATGGAACTCTCTCATCCTCTACCCCGCGGGCTACTTCACGCGGCAGATTCCGGTGCAGGCGAGCGTGGCATTGCCTGCCGCTTGGAAATTCGGATCGGCCCTGGAAATCGCCGGCGCGAGCGGCGGGCAAACCCAGTTCAAGCGCACCAGCCTCGAAACTCTCATCGACAGTCCCGTGTATGCGGGCCGGTATGCGGCGCGGTTTGACCTTGATCCGAGCGGCGCAGTACCGGTCCATCTGGATCTGTTCGCCGATCGGCCGGAGCTGCTCGCGATCACACCCGAGCAACTGCAGGCTCACCGAAGCCTGGTGCAGCAAGCCTACAAGCTCTACGGCTCGCACCATTACTTGCACTACGATTTCCTCTACTCCTTGAGCGATCAGATTCAGCAGAACGGCTTGGAGCACCATCAGTCGAGCGAGGACGGCAGCGTTCCCGAAGCCTTGACCGAATGGGATAAAACCGCATACGACCGAGATCTGCTGGCGCATGAGTTTACTCACTCCTGGAACGGCAAATTCCGCCGACCCGCGGACCTATGGACCGCGAACTACAATGTTCCGATGCAGGGCAGTCTCTTGTGGGTGTACGAAGGACAGACGCAGTACTGGGGCCAAGTGTTGACCGCGCGCGCGGGTCTGTGGACCCAGCAACAGGCGCTCGATGAGCTCGCGCTCACGGCCGCCTACTATGGCGTCCAATCCGGTCGTCGGTGGCGCGCCTTGCAGGATACGACCAACGACGAGATCATCAATCCGCGCCGCCCCATGTCCTGGCCCAACTGGCAGCGCTTCGAGGACTATTACTCGGAGAGTCAATTGATCTGGCTCGACGCCGACACCTTGATCCGCGAGCGCTCCCAGGGCAAGCGATCCCTCGACGATTTCGCGCGCACGTTCTTCGGCATCGATGACGGCAGCTTCACTACCGTGACCTACACCTTCGAGGACGTAGTCAAGGCACTGAACGCGGTGGAACCCTACGATTGGGCCAAATTTCTGCGCGAGCGGCTGGATGCGATCGGCAAGCCGGCGCCCTTCGATGGGTTGCGGCGCGGCGGCTACAAGCTGGTCTTTACGGACACTCCCAGCGGGTTGCTGAAGGCGCACGATGAGCAGAGCAAGCGCGTGAACCTGCTGTTCTGCATCGGCGTCGAACTCGACGACAAGGACGGCAGCGTTCTGAGCGTGCTCTGGGATAGCGCTGCCTTCAAGGCGAAGCTTACGGAAGGCAGCGTGATCATGGCGATCAACGGAGCGGCCTACAACGCTGATTTGCTCAAAGATGCGATCCGGTCGGCTAAGACGACGCAGCAGCCGATCGAGCTGATCGTCAAGAACGGCGATCGGTTTCGAGTGCTGAACCTCGACTATCACGATGGCTTACGCTACCCGCACCTCGAACGCGACCCGTCCACCCCCGCACGTCTCGACGATATCCTCGCCGCACGCCAGTAATCCCAGCACCGGGGGGGTGGTCTGCAGCCTCAAGCGCGGTCGGGCGGGGCAGCCGGACGAGGCTGCGCTCGCCCTGCACCTGGCGCGCGTCTGCCCGGCGGTGTGAGCTTCGCGAACAGCACCCCCGCAAGCAAACCGACCGCCATTTGCGCCGCGAGGCCCATCGCCCCACGCGCGCCGAAAATACCGGCCGTTCCCAGCACCCGCTTCAATACCGTAAATAGCGTGAAGAGCGCCAACGCGCCGGCCGCGCCGAACGCAGTCACGCGAAAGCGGCTAAGACGGCCGAGTGCCCCCGCAATCAAGAAAGCGATCAGCAGCGCGATCGAAGTAACGGCGCCATACGGACGGATCATGCCACGAAGATCATGCGCGGCCCAGGCGATGCGATCGGCAAGCGGGATGGCTGCGGGCGCCGTTCTACTGGCGTGGCCCGCGGCGATGGACCAAGCCTGTTGTACAAAATAGGAATGGGAGACCGAACCCAACACGACCATGACAGCGGCGGCAACGACAAATGCGCCTAGCCGGCGTAGCATCCGAGGCTTCCAACCTGGTGTCATTGCCCCATCCTCAACAGGGAGGAGAACCCGATCTTAGCGGATGATCGTTCCTTTCGGGAGATTCGCACGCCTGTCGCGTGGCCAGTTCTCGCTGCCGTGGTGGCAGTCACGATTGGTGCAGCGGCGATGGCGGACGTGGCAGCTGAGGCCGTGCGCGGACCGCCGCCACCGCCGCAGCCCGCCAAAGTGGTCAAGACCGGCTATCAGGTTACTGAGATTGCCCGGGGTCTCGATCATCCATGGTCGATGGCATTTTTGCCGGACGGCTCCATGTTGGTGACCGAACGTGTGGGTCGGTTGCGTCTGATCAAAGGCGGCGCGTTGCTGGCTCAGCCGATCGCCGGTGTCCCAGCGGTGCATACCGGCAGCCAAGCGGGGTTGTTCGACATCGTCCTGCACCCTGATTTTGCACAAAATCATATCGTCTATCTAACCTATGCCGCAGGAACGAAAGCGGCCAACGGCACGCAGGTTGCGCGCGCCCGCTTCGACGGCCACGCACTTCAAGATTTGCACGTGATCTTCAAGGCCATGCCTTTGAAAGATACGGACAACCACTACGGTGGCCGAATGGCGTTCCTGCCCGACGGTACGTTCGCGCTGACGATCGGCGAGGGTTTCGAATACCGCGAGATGGCCCAAGACTTGACTTCCGATCTGGGCAAGATCGTCCGCCTGCACGAAGACGGCAGCGTACCGCAAGACAATCCGTTCGTCGGACAAGCGTCGGTGCGCCCGGAAATCTATACCTGGGGCCATCGCAACCCGCAGGGTTTGATCTTCGATGCATCAAGCGGTCGGCTTTATGAAACGGAGCACGGCCCGCGCGGAGGCGACGAACTGAACATCATCGTGGCGGGCAGGAACTATGGCTGGCCGGTGATTACCTACGGCATGGACTATTCGGGGGCCTACGTTTCTCCGTATTCGCAGCGTCACGGGCTCGAGCAGCCGGTGATCTATTGGACGCCGTCAATCGCGCCCTCGGGACTAGCCATGTATCGAGGCGACAAGTTTCCGGCGTGGATTGGCGATCTATTCGTGGGGGCCCTGGCATTCCAGCATCTACGGCGTGTCCATCTTGATGAGCGCGGAGACGTCGTGGGCCAGGAACAATTCTTGAACGACCTGCACTGGCGCATCCGCGATGTGCGGGCGGCGCCGGACGGTTATCTTTACGTATGCACGGACGAAGTGGACGGACGCGTGCTGCGGCTCGAGCCGGCGAACTGACGGGGGGTTAAGTCACTATGTCGCCAAGCTCATGACGACTGCGGCGATCGGCTTGGCCCAGTTCGGCATCAGGGACACTCGACCCAGAATCTTGCCATCGCGGAAATGCAGCAGCTGAACGGGCCGCAGGGGTCAAACATCAGGCGGTGGCCTTTGTCGCGACGGCGAGTGAGTAGGTCGGCAATCGGCAGTCCGAACTCGCGCATCAACTGCACGCACAGCCACTCGTTTTCCACCGAATCTGCAAAGTCGCCTCGGAAGTTGCCAACAATCCCCAAGGGCAATTTCAGAATATGTGTCGTCGGCGTGGCGCCGTGTGGCCGGTACCACGCACCGCCGCTTGGTAACCGCCAGCCGACGACGGGTCCCATTACTGTCAGACGGGACGGGCGAGACTGTCAGTGATAGCGGGTTGTCTGATGACGGTCACCGGACAGTGCGCATAGGCAACGACTTGTCGTGCCACTGAGCCGATCAGCCAGCGCTCAAATAACGTGTGTCCGCGATGCCCCACGACGATATGATCAATCTCGTGACCTTCGGCGAAGCGCACAATTTGCTCTGCTGGATGCCCGACAAGGATGTGAACATGGGTCTTGAAAGTCTCCTTCGCGTATTTGGATTGGGCCTGGCGCAGCAAGTTGTGGTGATGCTGGCGCGAATGCTCAATCACGGCCTCCGTCTCCACGGCGCCGCCGAACTCTGGGGGACGCACGATCGCCAGTAGGTGCAGTGACGAGCCGAAAGCACGAGCCAGATTCGTTGCGAAGGCCAGGGCATGGACTGCCGCCTCAGACCCATCAAAGCCGACCAGAATGTTACGCATCAGGGGCTCCTCCTTGCAGGGACGTCTGGCGCCGCCGCAGCGGGCGCGGGTTCTGATTCGACCTTGGGTCTTAGCAAGTGTCGCGGCAAAAAGAATGCATTCGCGATGAGGGTGGGCACAACGGCACTCGCCACTACGGCAGCCACCACGGCAGAATACTGCGCCTGGGTAATAACACCGTGCGATAGTCCAAACAGCGCGGAAATCGTGCCGAAGGTCAATCCTGTCGACATCAGCAGGGTCGTATAAATACCCTCTTGCGTAGGCGCGCGAAAAATCTGCGTGGCCGGATAAACTCCAATGCATTTACTGAGCATCTTGCCAGCGAGCAGAGCCACGAACCCGAGGGGCGCCGCTACCAACGCGGGCAGCGATACCAGCGACCCGGCCCGAATGAAATAAAACGGTGTGAGCAGCCCGAAGGTGAGCGTGCGCAAGCGGCGGATGAGCGCGTGATCCTTTCCCACCGTCCCCGCCAGCACCATTCCAACCAAATAGGCGGGTAGCACGGCCTCGCTGCCTGACCAAGTGGCCAACCCGCCTAGTCCAAACAGCGTCAATAACAGAAATTTGGTCTCGAGCTCCGACGGTCGGCCGCCATAGTGTTTGAAGAACTTCGGCGTGACAAACGGCAGCACGATGCATACCGCGCTCGCCCCTCCAAAAAATGCGCCCGTCTTCCAAGTAAACGGACTGAAGATGAAGCCCAAGGCAAGTACGGTGAGCAGATCGTTGATGAAGCACGCCGCCAGCACCGTCTTGCCATAGTTCGTCACGTTCAAGCCGAACTCCAGCATGACCGCGTAGACGACCGCGACCGAGGTCGTGGACATGGCAACGCCCGCCAACCAACTCGCCCTGACATCCCAATGCAATACCCAATAGGCGATGGCCGTGCACCCGAAAAACGGTGCTACGAACCCCACGACTCCGATGAGACTCGCTTCCTTCCACTTGGTCCGAAACACGGCGGGATCGAGTTCCGCACCCGCGAGAAACGTGAGCACAATGGCGCCCGTGCCGGACAGAAACTTGATCCAGGAGTCATCGGTGTGCAGGAGCGCCGTTCCAAGGGTCGCACCGATGATCAATTGTGCGACGGTCCCCACAACGATCTCGGAAAGGGCCGTGGCGACTCGCAGCCAGATCGACAACATCGTCGCGACCAGGGCAAGGCCGAGCCATAATGCCGCCAGCAGCCATGTCTCAGTCATGGATGTCTCCCGCGCGCTCGCCAGGACACCGCGGGTGTGGGGTCGCCCGCGTCGCGACTGTTGCCAGCTTATTCACTGGAAGCGACCGAGGGAGGATCGGCGGAATCGGGATTGATCACACCGAAGCGTGCCGGGATATGTGCGTAGAAGAGCCGGATCTTTTCTCGGTGTATCAGCGCTAACAGCCGTTGAGCTTCTTCATCTGTGACGATGAACTCGATCTCCACCGCCAGGGTGCCCGCGAGTTCAAAAAAGAACGCTTCGTGCAGCACATGATGGCGGCCGAATCCCGCCATCGCCTTGAACGCCGAGCCGCCCCGGATCCCGAGCTTATTCGCCTGTTGCAGCAGCCACTCCCATACGAGCTGATAGTGATGGCGCTGACCCTCGTGCACATAAAATCGCAGGAATGAGCCGTCCATAATTTGTCATCCTTTTGGATCCGTGC
The DNA here is from genome assembly GCA_050012215.1 of Steroidobacteraceae bacterium. Taxonomy (GTDB): domain Bacteria; phylum Pseudomonadota; class Gammaproteobacteria; order Steroidobacterales; family Steroidobacteraceae; genus Bog-1198. The sequence continues at coordinate 127,051 of JBEKHO010000006.1, read as the reverse complement.
GTCTGATTAAAAACCTGTCCTTTGTCGATGTTGCAAAACAGCTAGTTTGATGAATGGGGCACGGTGCGCCTGCATCAGCTCTTTGCCCAGGCGACGGTTCCGATGCCCGCAAAAGTCATCGACACCGAACCTAATAAGTGCAGCGCCGCCGCGCCGCACGCGCTAACAGATCGTCCCTGCTCCAAGAGCGCGACAATTTCGGAGGAAAAGGTGGAGAACGTGGTCAAACCGCCGCAGAAGCCGGTGATCACGAACAGCCGCCACTCGGGCGCGAGTCCGGAGGAGGAAGCAAAGAACGCGACCGCCACCCCGATGATGTAGCCGCCGATTAAGTTGGCGGCGAGCGTGCCCGGTGGGATGCTGGGGAAATAGCTGTTGAGCGTCAAACCCAGCCACCAGCGCAGCAAGGCTCCAAAGCCCGCACCGATAAAAATAGCGATGATCGATCTCAAGCGGCACCTGTCCTCGTGACGATCGGACAAGTCGCGGCTCACCTGCGCCAACCGTCCGGTTATAGCGTAGGCATCATCAGCCGCAAGTTCGGCAGTTCAAGGAGGTATGCCATCTCCTCTGGCCGATATTGTTCCAGAGAAATGTGCGGGGCACAACTTAGCGGCCTCGATCCATCGCCTGTTGGCCGCCTAGATGCCGAACAGGGCCTCGCCGCCGAGTTCTTCTTCAATCTCCAGCAGCCTGTTGTATTTCGCGATGCGTTCGGAGCGGCACAGCGAACCGGTCTTGATTTGACCGCCGGCCATCGCGACCGCGAAATCAGCGATGAAGCTGTCTTCCGTCTCCCCGGAACGATGCGAGATGACAAAGCCCCAACCGGCCTTGCGGCACAGGTGAATCGCCTCGATGGTCTCGGTGACGGTGCCGATTTGATTGAGCTTGATCAGGGCGGCATTGCAGCTCTTCTCGGCGATGGCGCGCTCGATGTAGACCGAATTGGTGACCAGTAGGTCATCGCCGACAATCTGAATGCGATCGCCCAGCGAGGCCGTTTGCCGCCGAAAGCCTTCCCAATCGCTTTCTGCGAGACCATCCTCCAGCGAAATGATCGGAAAGCGGTCGACCCAACTGGAATATAGCGCGGTCATCTCGTCTGCGCTCTTGTCGCCCTGGCGGCTGCGGGTGAGACGATACTTTCCGTTCTCGAAGAATGAGGAAGCGGCTGGATCCAGCGCGATCGCAATATCCTCGCCAGGCCGATAATGCGCGCGCTCGATCGCGGCAACGATCAATTCGCAGGCCTCCTCGTTGTTTCTAAGCTGGGGTGCAAAACCGCCCTCATCCCCAACCGCCGTGCTGAGACCGCGCTCGTGCAACAAGCTTTTCAATGACTGAAAGGTCTCGGCACCGTAGCGTAACGCCTCCCGGAAATTGGGTGCGCCCTGCGGTACGATCATGAACTCCTGAAAATCGAGACTGGAATCGGCGTGCTTGCCTCCGTTGATCACATTCATCATGGGCATCGGAAGACGCCGCGCGCCCGCGCCCCCAAGATATGCGTAGAGGGGCAGCCCGCAGCAGTTCGCGGCCGCTCGTGCTATCGCCTGAGAAACACCCAGGATCGCATTGGCGCCGAGCTTGGCCTTGTTTGTCGTTGCATCCATGTCGATCATCACGCGATCAAGCTTCGCCTGCTGCGTGGGATCACGCCCCGCGAGCTCGGGTGCAATGATATCGTTCACGTGGGCGACCGCCTGCCGTACACCCTTGCCGCCATAGCGGCCCATGTCCGCGTCCCGTAATTCAACCGCCTCGTTCTCACCGGTGGAAGCTCCGGAAGGGACCGAAGCGGTTCCAACAACGCCATTCTCCAGATGCACCGATACGCGCAAGGTGGGTGTGCCGCGCGAATCAAGAATCTCCAGGGCGCGAATCAGTCGGATGGGAAAACTCATAATCAGTCCTTTATGAACGTACGCTTCGACATATATAACAGCTACCAAGCTGCCAATGCTCTATGGGTGGGATCCCGGTATCGGCTGCCTGAGGGAAGCCGCTATCTTGGGGGCACCAGCGGAGACGGTGGATTCGGGCTTATCTGGCGTTTGGCCCTCCAGCTCTCGAATCTTTGCCAGGACGCCGTCGAGCTCGCTTCGCCGCGGCCCCACTTGCGCGGGGAGCATCACGTGCGCTTCCCGCCCGCCCCGGGCGTTGTTTGGATTACCACCCTCTGTAACGAAGTCGGGGAGTTTGTCAGTCGATACGGTCTCGGTGTGACCATCCTCAAAGACGAGGCGGACGGCGCAGGTACTCCCAAATTCCAACACGGTCACGGCCGAGGTGAGTGGGGCCACTCCGGTCGGCAGGAGATTCCGGCCGAGAAGGGCATTGATCAAGGTGCTCTTTCCACGTTTCAATTCGCCAACCACGACAAGGTTGAAGCTACGGTCGAGGAGTTTGACCGCCAACGCCTCCAAGGCCCGTACATCGATCGTTGCGATCGCCTTGGCGCGCTCCAGCAGCGCCGATAGCGGAGCGGTATCCAAGTACATTAGCCGCTCGACCTTCGCGACGGTACGCTCAACGCTAACGGGTGAATCGATCTTCAATGGCTCCTGCCCTCAATGGCTTTGCGGGACAGGGTGGGTGTGCTAACGCCACGCTTCCCGAAACGGTTCGCGTAGGCATCATCAGCCGATCACGGCGGTTTGTGTCAGGAGAATGCCATCTCCGCAGTCGGCACTTTATCTCATACGTGTTCGCGGACACATCCGTAGAAACCGCATCAAATCGTCCGGCGCTCAGACCACGTTCGCCTGCTTACCCAGCTGCCCGAACTCTATCGGCGCCTTCATGTAAAACAGCCGAGTGTCCATCGCGTTGATTCGCTCGAACAGGAGACTGGCTTGCTCCTCCGTCACTGCCATCATGATTTCAACGGGCTGATCAGTCAGTTCGATAAATCGCGCCGAGTGCCGGCGGCCGTCCGCGCCATAGCTTTCGGCGCCCGTGAACACTGTTGCGCCCGATATTCCCAACTCTTTCGCCAGATGCAGCAGCCAGTCCATCGCTTGTTTATGCTCGATCCGCCGGTTCTGCTCGGTAATGACGGTAACTTGGAAGCCCTTCATTCGACTCTCTCCTAAAAGATGTTGCGAAGCAGACGAAATGTGCCGACTCCAAGCATCCTCATCACGATGCTGCCGAACACGTGCACGACGAATGGGGACGCACTAGCCTTCGAAGTGATTATTCCATTCTTCAAGGGTTTCAAAAGTTGATTCGAACTTTCTATCCTTGGGGACGCCAATTTTAAACGCCGTGTTTCCCGGTAAGCGGCAAGTTTTACATGCCCCTCCCATCCGCGCTATATGCATCGCGTACCGGTGCCGAGTTGGCGGGTGAATCTGATCTTGTAAGACAAACGCTGCTAGTTGGCAGACGGCTTAGGACGCAGTCGCATTGCCGCGCGTGCAGCGTCATGGACTGAACAACGCGCTCGGGGATCGGGCCGCCGCCGCCGCCGTAGGCGGACGGCGGCCCGTCGCTCACAGCGAGTCGGTCACGCGCGTCAGGCTTTCCGCCTCCTGCGAGTTGAGGAGATACAGATCGCGCGTGGCCGGATCTTCCGTGGATAGCGCGTTCGAGGCTTCGAGAAAGCCGCTGCGATCGCTGTCGCGGAACGTACCACTCAAGGTCACCGCCGTGCTCGTCGGCAGGGTGCCCACCGTGACCCCCGGCTGATTCGAGCGGGCGTCGATGGCCACCAAGGTTCCGCCGCTCACCCCATCCTCGACGTACTGATACCCGGTCGTGGCGTTCGTGACGGTCACCGGCGTCAGTCCGGTGACCTGGAAGAGTGTCTGGTAGGGCGTGATCGTGGTCACCGTATCGTCGGGCCAGGGCTGCTGTTCGCCGCCATCGACAAACGTGGAGTTGGCGAGCGGCGCTTGGATTACCGTGCCGTCGACGCCCACGATGCCGGACTGGGTGCCGCTGCGTGTCAGCACGTGGGTCGTTGTGTCGTTGGTCTGTGTCCAGCTTTCGTAGTACACCGTTGCCGCAGTCGCGATGAACGTGCCGTCGTTCCCGGCGCCGGTAACCAGCGTCGTCGGCGCAGCACCTGAGGCGGGCAGCGTGCGGATCGTATAGGTCGGATTCTCGACGCCCCACAGCAGATTGGCGCCCGCCACGGGGAACAGCAGCGTCGCGATGGTGCCCGCTTCGCTGTCGATCATCGCGGGCGGCGCCGAACCGTTCGCCGGCATCGAGTAGATCGCGGTAGATGCCGGTGTGGCGCCTGCGGCCGGCGTGTTGATCGAGAAATAAAGCGAGTTCGGCGAGGCGGCAAACAACGCCTTGGCGTTGGTGGGGGTCCAGTTGGGAATGGCGAAGAGCGAGGAGGACACCGTGTGTCCCACGTAATCGACATAGACGATGTTACCGTCGACCACGTAGAGCTGCCCCGAGGGATAGCCTTGCGTCGTGCCGACGGGCAACGCGACTGCGACCCCGATCGGCGCGGCGAACGTGCCCAGCACGATCGGATTGGCGAAGTTGCCGTCGACCAGCACCAGGCTCGCGCCGTTCTTGACCACGAAGCCCGAGATGCCACCCTGCGCCGTGCGCACCGTCGCAACCGGCATGCCCGTGGCCACGATGGGCGCATCCGCCGGCGACATGCCGGTCTTTACCATGTGAATCACGTCATCGGCGGTGTTGCACACGCCGTCGGGTCCCGGCAGGCGGTACATGTACGAGGAGTTGGTCGGCGTCACCAGATCGGCCGTGAAGTACACGCCGACGTAATCGTAATTCGCGCCCGCGACGGCGGTCCCTGACAAGGTGCAGGTGTCATCGATCGTCGCCGCGGTCTCGCTCGACACCTGCTGGGCAACGGGCGCGCTCGTCGACGTGAGGTCGACCTCGTGAATGAAGCCGTCGCTGCCTTTGTAGATTTCGACGCCCGCCGGCTGCCCGAGCGGCCGCCCGGAGATGAAGTCGATGGTGCCGCGCAGGGATTGCTTCTTGCCCGCGTAGCTGCCCACCGTTGCCGCCGAGAACGTCGCGCTCGCATCGTCCGCCCAGGCGACGAAGACGCCGGTGGTCCCCACATAGCTGTCGAGCGTGGGCGCCGGCGGAGGACCGTTGTTGTATCCCCCGTAGCCACCGTCTCCGCCGCAGGCCGACAAGATGCCGGCAATTGCCGTCCCCAACACCCCTGCCACGACGAACTTTCGCATGCGACGCTCCCTCTTGCTTCGTTGGATTCAAAACCGATCCAACGACAACGGCAGCGCCGCCGCTGCGTTGACTCGCGCGGAGCTTGAATTCGATGACGATTCTGCAACCTTCCTCGCTCAAGATCGGATGCGCTGCGGCGCAGGGCAAGTGCAAGCTAGGACGGGTGGCGGGGCTTTCCAAACATCGAGCATTAAAGTTCTCGACCTGCCTGCCGATACCCTGCTCGGGTCCCCCTTGGACCGGAGACAGCGATCATGCACATCAACATTGTTTCGACCGCGGCGCCCATCGTTGCAACCAAGTCGGCAACCCCGGCCACGAATTCAGCCAAATCCGTGTCCAAGACGACGACCTCAACCTCCGCGACACCACCCAGTGCATCGACAGCATCGAGCGCCGGGAAAGCTCAGTCCGCCCCACCGCCTCCGTCCGCGGCCTCCGCGGTAAGTGCAGCGATTTCCAGCCTGGTGAGCTCGACCTATTCGACCAGCGTCGGCGGCAAGAGCTATTCGGCCAATATTTCGCAGGCCAATGGGACGTACTCGCTTTCGGTTCCCAATCTGCCGGGGGCGAGTGTGAGTGGATCGAGTCTGAGCGCGGCCGAAAGCGCCCTAACCGTCAAAATCGATACGCTGGTCTGAGACGCGACGCGTTCTCTCAAGCGTGAACGTCGATCCGCGTGACCGGTGTGTCGGACAGCATGCGCTGCGTACTCGAATACAGTTCGACCCCCCGGCTCGAACTATAGGGGTTGCCGCGAGGCGAGGGCGGCGACATTCGCGCCGGCATGGCGATGAGAGTGGGCAATGCCACGGCGGCCGACGCCGTGCTCGACCGCTCCGTGTGATCGGAGGACTCAGCCGTTGAGGCGTAATCCGCTTGCACATAGACCAGCGAGTCGCCGGGTCGCGAGGCGACGATCGTGACGCGCCTCAGCGCCGTCTCGGTCGTCGCATGACGCAGCCCCGGGACGGGAAGTCCGCCGGACATGCCGCGTTCGCTCGCGAGGATCAGGGTCTGGTTGCTGGGTGTTACTTTCACGTACGTCTAACGATCCATCGTTGAGCGCTCGCAGATACCTTCAGCGTCCTCCTTAGGGCCCTGTGGCGCAAGAGGGATTACATCACAGTTCGCGGGCTCGAACGGCAGCCGAATGTCAAATGTGCGCCGCAGCACCGCGGCCGCGCCGACGACGCCTGAGCCAGGGCTGCCGCCCCGACGGCGAGCGGGCGTTTACACACCCCACCAACCCCTATTGCAATATGTAGATCCCCCGAGGTGACGATGGGCCGGTTCTGGGTCAACGTGGCGACCGAATCATGGGCATGGAACTCATCAATCCGATCGATCGCGACAACCTCAGAGCCAAGATACGGAATGCCGAGCCATTTCCGCATTTTTGCATCGACAACTTCCTGAACGTCGATTTCGCGAATGAGGTTTGTAATTCTTTCCCCGAGTATCAGAGTGCGAAGGGAATGGGGAAAGAGTTCAGCGCGGTGAACGAAAAATACAAGATTCAAATCACCGATTCGAAAAAGTTTCCGCCGGCCATCGCCAGATTGAACGCTCTGTTGGCCTCGCCGGAATACGTAAACATGTGGTCGGACCTGATCGGGATTCCAAATTTGCTGGCTGATCCCGAGTTGAGCGGCGGTGGGATACATGAAACCAATTCAGGCGGCCGGCTGGATGTTCATGTGGACTTCAATTTCATCGAGAGCCGGCAGTGGCATCGGCGCTTGAACATCCTCATTTACTTCAACAAAGATTGGCAGCAAGACTACGGCGGCCAGCTCGATATCTGGGACAATGACGTCAAGAAATGCTACGGATCGTTTGCGCCAATCTTCAATCGGGCGTGCGGATTCGCCACGAGCGAGATCAGCTTCCACGGGGTCACGCCGTTGACCTGTCCGCCCACGGTTGCTCGAAAATCGTTCGCCACCTACTACTACACGCGCGAAGCTCCGCCGGGCTGGACCGGCCAAAACCATTCCACGATCTTCAAGGCGCGGCCGGATGAATGGATGCGTGGGCATGTACTGATGCCGGCCGAAAGCACAGTCATCCACGCCAAGCAGGGTTTGAGGCATATAAAAAACGCCATCAAGAAGCTTGGCGGAAAGTAAAGCCGCCGGCGTTCCATGCGCTTAGCGCAGCCTGCGTGATCGGGCTGCAAACCCCCCCCCTATCACGGTGCAACGGGCGGCGTCAAATCTTCAAATCGGCGCTTCCTGCTTCGCCGCACAAAACCGGCCGCGTGATCAAAAATAATTCCGCGCGCGTGCTCACTGTTCGCTAGACTCCGCTTTCGATTTGCGGTGCCCCCTTTGCGTGCTTGCGGTTGCTCTACCGCCCATGCCCTTCAAAAACTTTCCCGATCGGATCTCGATGCAATGTGGCTGGTTAGGCGCTTCGCGGCATTTAGGGTCATTTTGTTCCCGCTCAAGCTGGCACAGCTGCGGTCGTTGCAGTTTATGAAGCCTTTCTTCCGCGACCAAGCAGAGCCGGATCACTTTTTCTTTCTGACCCATACTCACTACTTGTCGAAATACCTCAGCTTGTCGCAACGAGTCGACTGCGCGGTCAGTCACTACAGTCATGAACAACGGAATTTCGGACCCGCGTATCACCGCTCCGTGTACCGATCTTTGGAGGGGCTCACACTCTGGCATCGGCTCTTGGACGGTACGCATTACCGGGTGATGTTGCGCGCCACCGAGGACTACAGGTACGAAGGCGACCTCAGCGTGCTGTGCTTCGTCAACGAGACGCGTGTTTGCCGGATCTCTTTCTCCTATGTGAACGGCCATCTGTTCGGCCTTCATGCGGAGCGCGCGATGTTTGTCACCCGCAATCAAACGGATCGGAATCCGTGCCTGCAGAAGTTTCGCGACACCTTCAGACAGAATTCCCCGCAATATTTTTGCCTGGCCGCCGTCTGTGGCATTGCGATGGCGAATGGCATGCGCGCCCTCTATCTGATCGACGATGACGCGCAAATCGCTTTCAGCGAGACCTACTCGGTGGGCTTCAAAAATTCGTATTCCGGATTTTGGAAAGCCTTCGGCGCCCAAAAGATTGACGATCGACACGCGTATACCATGTCCATCCCGCTCGAGTTGACGCCGCTGGTAACTGTCAAGCATAGAAACCGCGCGTTAGGCAGGCGTCGAAACTGGCTGGAGATCGCACTCAGTGCGCGGCTGGCCATGCTCGAGGACAGGACAAGCCGCTGCCCGCCACCGATTGAAGATGAGACCTCCGCGTTTCTTCCGAGTCTGCACACGGATGGAGTGCATGGTGAAGGTGAAGGCTCCAGCGGCGTCTCACCCGCCAAGCCCGCGGCAGCCGTTGAGGAAGAGGTCGACGACACTGACGCTCCAGGCGTCGAGTTCGGCCCGCGTCATCGGTGTGCCGAAGCCCATCGCACGGCGTTGCGGCAGCGTCACGACCATAAAAATGAACTGAGCGGCTGAAAATTCGCGATTTGCGTCGCTGAGTTTCGCTTCGGACAGACCGCGCTCGAGCAGAGCGCCGATGAGGTCCGTGGCTTCACGAGTGCTCCCGTCACTCGCCACCGCACGGACGAGTTCTGGAAAGCGTGCGGCCTCCGCGTTCACGAGTCGGTGCAGGGCAATCGCCTGCGGGGACAAGGCCGCGTTCAAAATCATGCTGGCGAGGCGTCTCAAGATATCGGCCAAAGTCGCCCCCTCGACCAGCGGTACGTCCGGTGCCGGCCGGATCTGACCGATGATGCGATGAACGACGGCGGCGAACAGCGCCGGCTTGTCGTCGAAGCGATCGTAGAGCGTGCGCTTGGAAACGCCCGCGTGCTTCGCGACCGCTTCGATGCTCGTCGAGCCATAGCCTTCTGCGAGAAACAATTCGGTGGCCGCCATCAGAATCCGCTCGCGCAGCCGCAACGCATCCTCGCGCGAAGGCCGGCCGCCGCGGGCGACCGCTTTGCCGGCCGTGCGTCGCATCGCTAGCTAACGGGGAGGACCGGAATAACCGGGGTGACCGTAACCTCGAAACGCATAGCCGCCGTAGTAGCCCGGGCGAGGCGCGTAGTACGCCGGCGCGGCAGGATAATAGGCGCGCGGATAGTAAGCGGCGGGCGGTGGATAATGGGCGGGTGCCGGCGATGCATAGTAGGGGCGCGGTGCGTAGTAGGGGCGCGGTGCGTAGTTCGCCGCGGCATATCCGGGTGGCCCGGCGTATGGCGGGGGTGATGCATACCCGCTCTGCGCAGGCGCTATCGAGCTCACCCCGGAGATTGCGGCCGAAGCGATGGCGAGAGGCAGCGTGACGATCGCCGCCGCTACGCCGAACAGGCCTCGTCCCAAGCCCCATCCGAGGCCCCCTCGGCCGAAGCCATGGGCGGCCGCTGGCGTGAGAGGCGCACATGCGAACGCGGTGGCGGCAACGGTGGCGAAAGCGATCTGTTTAAGTCCGGGCATGGCTGGCTCCTCGCGTGACCCATGAAAGACGGCCCAGCATAGCCCTGCAATTATCGAAACGCAACGGTACCGTTTCGTTAGTAGCCGGTGTTGGCGCTAGACAGCCAAACGGGGTGCTCGGTCCCGGGCGAGGTTGCCGCCGCCGTATTCCACCGCGGGCGCTCGGGCGAGGGGCCTCACCGCATGGTAAAGCCGGCTCAACCAGCGCCGCTCCGGCCAAGCCTCTTGCTTGAGCTCGGCGACGAGCCTCGGTTCATCCCATGGCACGTCGAGGTAGCCGCGGCAGGCGGAGCGGCTGTTCTGATTCAGGGAGTTGAGCGCTTGCGGAAACAGCGCGACGGTATCGAGCGGCAGGGGATCGCCCAATGCGATCGGCGCCTCGGCTCGGAGGTTCGCCATGAGAATGCCCGCCAGGTTCGGGGTTGTCCCGAATCGCAGATGTCCAAGCTGCGTGCAGCGAGGATTCATCTCGATGAGATAAGGATCTTCGGAGACCGCATCCAGGATGAAATCGAGCCCGTAGAAGCCGCTCAGGCGAAGCCGGGAGGCGAGCACCCTCGCGGCATGCTCCATGGCTGCATTGTCGATCCGCTGGAGCACGGTCGCAGCGCCGGTCGGCCCTTCGCTTGCGAGTACGGCCACCGAGACGAGCGCAAGCAACTCGCCATCGCGGCATGCGAGCATCGAATTCGCAGGTCGCCCGCGGATGAGCCGCTGGACCGTGACTTCGACCGGTTTGCGGTTGCGCTGCGCCCACAGCGCCAGCGGATCCTGGTTGATGACGGATCGTTTCCAAGCCGTAGCGCGGCCTGACGGTGCGGTGAGCTCCCGCCATGCCGCCAGGCTCTCGGCCAAGGAATTGCAAATTCTCACGCCTTTGCCGCCGCATTCGCCGTCAATCTTGAGCACTGCCGCAGAGGCCACCCGCTCGTGCCACGCGATGAGATCGTCGACGCTTTTGGCCCGGTGTGTTTCCGGAACCCGTATTCCGAACTCTGCCGCGGTGTTCAGCAGCCGAAGCCGGCTTGTTGCGGTCGGAAAGCTTTCCGGAGCGCCCAATGATCTCTCGATCAGCGGGCGAAGCGAGGGGTCCTGCGCGTGCAGCGTGTGGAGCTGGGCGACCACGCCGTCGTCACAGGGGATGACGAATTCCGGCCGCAGATCTTTGAGGGTCCGCGACAGACAGGACAGAGAATGCCTGCTTCGATAGCGCTCGATGCGCTCCAGTCCCCCGATGTAAGTCAATGGGTGCGACTTGGGGCAGAGCGCGCTCAGCCGGCAACCGTGACGAATCAATGCCATCGCCAGCCGCGCCGACAGCGGCCACCACTTCGCGGCGACGATCAGCACCGAGGGTCGTCTGTTGTCCAAGATTCTTGCCTCTCCTCCCGAATCGAATCGCCTGAATATTTCGAGCAGGCGCAGTTAAGTTGGATTGGGAACCCCCGGTCAAGCTCATTTACCATATTCTTGACGAGGTTCGCATTTCCAGAACCGGATTCAGTATGCATCAACGTGATTGGGATACCGTTAGCCGGTTCACAGCCGTCGCGCGGCTTGGAATCTCATTTGTTGCATCGGAGCCATCTTGAGCGATTCACTTGTGGACATTGCCATCATTGGGGCGGGACCGTATGGCCTCTCGCTGGCGGCTCATCTCAACCGAACGGGAAAATCGTTTCGGATTTTCGGTGAGCCGATGAGATTTTGGAGCCGCCACATGCCGCGCGGCATGCGGCTCAAATCCGAGGGGTTCGCGTCGAGCCTCTACGATCCCGATTCCGAGTTCACGCTCGAACAGTACTGCAAGGAGCAGGGCCTGCCGTACGCGCACGTCGGACTCCCGGTGCCGCTCGAGACGTTCATTGCCTACGGCCGCGAGTTTCAGCGCCGTTACGTTCCGCAGCTCGAGCAGGTCGAGGTGCAAAAGCTGAAGCAGCGTTCGCCGGGATTCGAATTGACGACCTCCACGGGAGATGTGGTGCACGCGCGCTCGGTGGTCGTGGCGACCGGCATCGGCAGCTATGCCTATTTGCCGCCGGCACTCCAAGGGTTGCCCTCGAATCTCGTCAGCCACAGCTCTCATCATGCGGATGTCACTCCACTCAAGGGACGGCGAGTGGTCGTTCTCGGGAGCGGAGCTTCTGCGATCGACCTGGCGGTGTCGCTCAAGGAGGCCGGTGCGGCCCCAGAGCTCGTCGCCCGAATTGGATCGCTCAAATTTCACGATCCGCCCATCGAACCGCGGCCTTTCATGGACCGGCTCCTGGAGCCGCGCTCGGGGCTCGGGACCGGCTGGCGCTCGCGCCTGTCGTGCGACATGCCGCTCGTGTTTCATGCCCTGCCGGAGGACCTCAGGATTCGCGTGGTGGAACGTCATCTGGGTCCCGCGCCATGCTGGTTCACGCGCGACGCCATCGTCGGCAAGGTGCCCTTGCATCTTGGCGCCACGTTTCAGAGCGCAGAGCCCACCGCGTCGGGCATCCGCGTGAATTTCAGCCAACATGGCGAGCGAAAGAGCGTCGAGGCGGACCATCTGATTGCCGGCACGGGATTCAAGGTCGCGCTGTCCCGGCTCGAATTCATCGACCCGGCGCTTCGCGCGCACATTCGATGCGCGCTCGATTCGCCGATCCTCGGACGGCGGTTCGATTCCTCCGTTGCGGGGCTTTATTTCGTCGGTGTTTCGGCCGCAAACAGCTTCGGGCCGCTGCTGCGGTTCGCCTTTGGTGCCAATTACGCCGCCAGGCGCCTTTCGCGGCACCTGGCGGCCGCCTGAATGTTGCTCGCCCTTGGCACAGGTCGACCAGAATAAATTCGCGCGCGATGCATGGCTTCGCGCGCTGCAGCGCACCGCCGCCATCGAGCAGGACCTCACGCTCACCATGCCGGCGTTGCTCGAGCGGCTGGCGCTCGAATTTGGCTCCTCCCAAGCACTGGAATCTCCCGGCTCCTCGTTCACCTACCGCGCACTCGCGAGCCGCTGCAACCAGTACGCCCGCTGGGGTGTCGCGCAAGGACTGAGGAGCGGCGATGCGGTCGCCCTCGTCATGGGCAATTGCGCTGAATACCCTGCAATATGGCTGGGGCTGTCCCGGATCGGCGTGGCGGTGGCGCTCATCAACGTCCATCTCGGCGGGGAAGGGCTCGCGCATTGCATCCGGATCGCCGCCCCGCGCCTGGTGGTGGCATCGCCCGAGCTCGCCTCGAGCGTCGCGGCCATTCGTGATCGGCTGCCGTCGGGCATCGGCTTTTGGATGCAGGGGGCAGGGGCTGGCGCCTCGGACTTCGCGCCGCTCGCTCCGCTGCTCGAACGGCTCCCAGGCGAAGCCTTGTCGGCCGGCGAGTTCCTCGCGCCGACGCTCGATGCCACGGCGCTATACATCTACACCTCCGGCACCACGGGACTGCCCAAAGCAGCCCATGTCACCCACTATCGGCTGGTGCGCTGGAGTCAGTGGTTCGCGGGCCTTCTCGATACCCAACCTCACGATCGTATGTACAACTGCCTGCCGCTCTACCACAGCGTGGGCGGAGTGGTCGCCATCGGCGCTTTGCTGGTTGCGGGAGGCTCGGTCGTCATCCGGCCAAAGTTCTCCGCATCGGATTTCTGGCGCGACATCCGCGATGAGCGTTGCACGCTGTTCCAGTACATCGGCGAATTGTGCCGCTACCTCGTGAATTCGCCGCCTCAACCGGGCGAAGCCGAACATTCGCTGCGCATCGCCTGCGGCAATGGGCTGCGTCCGGAAGTCTGGAAAGGCTTCCAGGAGCGCTTCAACATTCCCAGGATCCTGGAGTATTACGCCTCTACTGAAGGCAACTTCTCGCTCTACAACTGCGAAGGACAGCCGGGCGCGATCGGCCGCATTCCCTCGTTTCTCACGCATCGCCTGCCCGTGGCGCTGCTGCGCTTCGATCTGGAGACCGCAGAGCCGGTTCGAAACGCGCAGGGATTCTGCGAGCGCTGCCTCGCCGATGAGATCGGCGAGGCAGTGGGACTCATTCCCACCGATGGCGGTGCGCGCGCCGGCCGCTTCGAAGGGTATGCCGATGCCGAGGCCACCGAGCGCAAGGTGCTGCGCAGCGTGTTCAAAGAGGGCGATGCGTGGTATCGCACCGGCGACCTCATGCGGCGCGATGCGGCCGGCTTCTACTACTTCGTTGACCGGGTCGGCGAGACCTATCGCTGGAAGGGGGAAAATGTCTCCACCGCCGAGGTGCTCACCGCGCTTGTGGGCGCCGCCGGCGTCAGGGAGGGCGTGGTCTACGGGGTGAGCGTACCCCATGCCGACGGTCGCGCCGGCATGGCGGCCCTGGTGGTCGGGGGCGACTTCGATCTCGGCGCTTTCCGCGCTCACGCGACCCGCCACCTGCCGGCCTACGCCAGGCCCGTGTTCGTCCGGTTATTGCCGGCGCTCGAGACCACCGGAACGTTCAAGCCGCGCAAGCAGGAGCTCGTCAGGGAGGGGTTTGATCCGGCTCGAGTGACCGACCCCTTGTACGTTGATGACTCCCGGGCGGGCGCCTATGTGCTGCTCGATGCCGCACGCTACGCGGATATCGCCGACGGTCGCATGCGGCTTTGATGTCAGGTGGTGTTGCCCGCGTCCACCGTGAGCACGATGCCGGTGATGTTTCGGCCTCCGGGGCCCATGAGATAATCGACGCTCCTCGCCACATCCTCGGCTTCCGCCATGCGCTTCAGTGCGCTGCGTCGGGCGATTTGGTCGCGCTGCGAGTCGCTCAACTCGTTGGTCATGGCGGTATCGATGAAGCCGGGGGCGATGGCGTTCACGGTGATGCCGAGCGGGCCGAGCTCGCGCGCCAGCGAGCGCGTGAATCCAACCAGCGAGGCCTTGGTTGCACTGTAGACCGATAGGCCGCTGTACCCCGTCGAGGCGACGATGGAGGCAATATTGATGATGCGTCCGCTGCGTTCGCTCATCATCATGCGGGCGACATACTTGGTGAGTACGATCGGCGAGATCGTGTTCAATCGGATCAGCCGGTCGATGTCGTTGTCGCGCATGGTGCCCAGCATGCCGCTGGTGCCGAGTCCGGCGTTGTTGATCAGTCCGTAGATCGGGCCCAAATCGGCGCGTAGGCTGCGCACCAGTGGCTTGATTTGAGCCACGTCGGACAAATCGCATGCGCGGAACTCTATCGTGCCCTGGCGCGCATCGCGGGCGGCCGCAGCAGCTGATTCGAGCTCCTCGCTGCTCTTGCGTGCGACCGCGATCACGCGATAGCCGCTCGCTGCCAGCAATCGGGTGATCGCCAGGCCGAGTCCCCGGCTGCCGCCGGTCACCATGACATTAAGCACCGGAACGCACCAACTTTCCCGCGGCGGTGAGCTTCAAGGATTCAACGAAGCTCAGGCGGGCAGGGACCTTGTGGGCGGGCAGGGCGCGGCGGCACGCCTCCAAAAGATCGTTCTTGATGTGCTCGACCGCGGGCGCATCGAGCGCCGTGACGGCCGAATCCTCGAGCACGACCTCGGCGACCACGATCGCGCCGGTGATCGGGTTGCGCTTGGGGCGAACCAAGGACATGCGCACGCGGGGATCGGCGTTCAGCACACCCTCGACCTCCTCGGGATAGACCTTCATGCCGCCCACGTTGATGACGCCTCCGCGGCGGCCTCGAAAGTAATAGCGATCATCCTTGAGCTCCACCAGGTCGCCGGTGTCGACGAAGCCGTCCTCGGTCGAGAGCGGGGTCGGACCGGAACCCAGATAGCGTGCAGCGGTGCGGTGGGATCGAATGCGCAGCGTGCCGTCCTCGACCTTCATCTGGATGCCGTCGCGCGGCGCATCCAAGTACGCCGCCGGAAACCCGGCCCGCCCATCGGTCACGTCGAACGCGACTCCGGCCTCCGTGGAGGCGAATGCATGGGCGATTTTGGCGTTCGGAAACGTTGCGGCGAGTTGGTCCAGCAGACCCTGGTCGGCCACCTCTCCGGAGAGGCGTACGTACTGGGGATTGAGCGACTGCGCGGCGCCGCTCATCAACGCACGGCGCCAGTGCGAGGGGGTACCGGAAATATGCGTCACGCCGTGCGCACCGGCACGGACTAGAAAATCCGCCGTCGGCTCGCCGGGGCTCGACAACACCAGCGGCACCCCGCCGAGCACGGCGCGCAGGTAGATCTGCAAGCCGCCGTAGCGGCGGATGTCGTAGAACGTGCTCCACACCATGCCCGGTGCGGGCGGCTGCCGGGGCAGGGCGCCTGCGAGGCTTGACAGGGTGTGCGCGACCAGCTTCGGGGTGCCGGTCGTTCCGGAAGTGAGCAGAATCCATTCTGTGTCGAACTTGGGCTGGCGGTCGACAGGGCTGGCCACCGGGGTGGCGTCGAGATCTGAGAGCTGCACGCCGGTTCCCGCGATCATGGCGACCTCGGCCAGCGTCTCGGGGCTGAGATCGGGCGTGCATAGCACCAGCCGCCGGGCGATCCCGTCGAGCTCGAGGAGGGCGATGGCGGTGCTCACTTGCTCGCGCATGGCGAGCAGAATCGAACGCCCGCCGAGCGCTTCGAGCCGGCCGCCGAGACAGGAGGCGTGCGCGAGACGGGCGAGCTCCAAGGAGACTCCCGGGGCATGAAATGCGCCGCGGCCGTTCGCTCCTCGAGCCGCCACCGTTTCCCACAGGGATGTCATGATGTTAGCTTAGCCATTCCCTGGTCCGGGCGCCAAAGGAATCCCGCCGCATTGCCGATCAATTCGCAGTTCACGCGGCCAGACGCTCCCGCCGCGCCGAATCCGGCGACGCTGTCGCCCGCCATTTCGGCGCTGTTTCCGTCGGGCATTGCGGCGGCCGAGTTGCGAAAGCCGGCAGACGCATCGCTCCTCGACCCCGAAGAGGCGCTGAGCGTCCAAAAGGCGGTGCCGAAACGCGTGGGTGAGTTCGCGGCCGGGCGGCTCTGCGCACGCCGCGCACTCGCCGAATTCGGCATCGTCGGCTTTGCGTTGAAGATGGCGCCCGATCGCGTGCCCCTCTGGCCCGAGTCGATGGTGGGCAGCATCAGCCATACCCGGGGGTTCGCTGCCGCGGTGGTGGCCGAGCGGCGCCGTTTCAGCTCGCTCGGAGTCGACGTGGAGGCGGGGGGCGGCGTGAAACGCGAGCTCTGGCGGCATATCTGCATACCCGCCGAATCCGCGTGGCTCGAGTCGCTCCCTGAAGCCGCTCGCGCATGCGCCGCGACCCTGGTGTTCTCGGCCAAGGAGGCATTCTACAAATGCCAGTATCCGGTCACGGGCGAGCGAATGCGATTTGCCGATCTGTGCGTGACCCTGCCCGACTCGGATGCGGTGAGCGGGGACGGAGCGGTAGCGGGGGTCACCGCGACGCCGACGCGGGCGCTGGCGATCTCGGCGGGCTGCCGGGAGCCGCGCTTCCACGGCTCTTATCGGGTGCATGAGGGCTACGTCTGCGCCGGATTTTACCTGCCTGCGGCGCCGCTCATCTCGCCGAGAGGATCAGCACCCACACGCTGAACAACAGCACCAGGCTGAGCAGTACCGCGGCCGACCCCATGTCCTTCGCCATGGCGGCGAGCCGGTCTCGCGCGAGGCCGCCGCGATCCACGATCGCCTCGAGCGCGCTGTTCAATAATTCCACGATCAACACCAGAATGATCGGCGCGATGAGCGCAGCCCGCTCGAGTCCGCTCCGGCCGAAATAGAGCGCCACGGGGATGAGCACCACGGCGAGCGCGAGTTCTTCGCGAAACGCCCGCTCCTCGACCCACGCCGACTTCAATCCCTTCCAGGAGTATCCGCAGGCTCGCCAGATGCGGCGAAAGTCCTGCTGTTTGTTGCGCTCGATCGTCAATATGCCTTGTCGTCGCGGAAAATCTTCACCACCGTCATCAAGATGATCTTGATATCCAGCATCGGTGTCCAGCGCCTCAAGTAGTCGAGGTCGTAGTTGACGCGCGCCTCCATCTCCTCGAGCTGCGAGGTTTCACCGCGGCAGCCGTTGACCTGCGCGAGGCCGGTGATCCCGGGCAGCACCTTGTGCCGGACCATGTAGCCCTTGATCAGCTTTCGATATTCCTCGTTATGGGCGACCGCGTGCGGGCGGGGCCCGACCAAGCTCATGCGGCCCTGCAGGACGTTGATCAGCTGCGGCAGTTCATCGAGCGAGGAGCGGCGCAGGATCCCGCCGACCCGAGTGAGTCGACTGTCCGTCTTCGAGGCCTGACGGATCTGCGCGCCGTCCTCGGTCACCGTCATGGTGCGGAACTTGTAGACCGCGATCTCGCGGCCGTCGAGACCGTAGCGGCGCTGCTTGAAGATCACGGGTCCGGGGGAGGTCAATTTCACCATCAGCGCGACCACGGCGAGGAGCGGCAGGAGCAACAACAGGATCCCCACCGACAACACGATGTCCGTCAGCCGCTTGGTCACGCCGCGGTAGCCGTAGAACGGCGTCTCGCACATGGCGACGACCGGGATACCCTGGATTTCGCCCGAACGGGCTTGAATGAGATCGAAGACGAATATATCCGGCACGTAATAGATCGAGGCGGTGGTGTCGCGCAGGTCGTCCAGCAGATTCATCACGCGCTTCACGTGGCGGATGGGCAGCGCAATGAAGATCACGTCGGTGCGATGTTGCTTGACGTAGGCGCCGAGATCCGTGAGCGGTCCGATGAGCTGCGCGTCGGATTCCATGCCGAGCCGGTCGGTGCTTCGATCGTCGAAGAACCCGGCCACCTCGAGGCGCATGCCCGGGTTCTTCTTCAGCCGCCGCGCGAGCTCGAGGCTCGAGCTGTTGTAGCCCGCAATGATGGCGATGCGTGCCTCGAAGGCGTTCATCAGGAAGCGGCGCATGAATTCATGCATGGCGAGCGTCGCCACGATCAGCACCACGGGCGTGCTCACCGCCCAGGTCAGAAACACGCGGCGCGGATAGTATTGGAGCGGCGATTTGGTCACGTAGGCGATGCCGAGCAGCACCGCCAGAATCAGGAACCAGCGAAACAGCACATCGACCACCGCCGATACGCGCGGCGAGGTCAATTGCGCGGTCACCTCGCGCGGCGGCTGGATCAGCACGAGGCACACCACCGCGACCACCACGATCCCGGAGGAGCGCAAATCGAACTGGCTGCCGAAGGCGATGATGGTCGCGTACAGCGAGAAGACGGCGACCAGCGCGGGCAGCACCGCTTGGGCGCCCGTCAACAAGGCGATCAAGAGACTTTGTCTGAAGTGGACCGGCTGAGTCATCTGGCATCCGTCGAACCGCGGCGCTCGCTCGTCAAGCTCTGCGAGCGTAGCGGAACTGCGACAAACTTATGGTGCATTATCGGTCAATTCCTGCCGTACTGCTCGAACCGGGTCGACTATTGTTAAACCGTGGGACGGCAATGCTATTCTAGTGTTGCATGACAAAGGTTCCATTACTCGATCTTAAGGCTCAGTACGCAGCCATCCGCGCCGAAGTCCTTCCGGTCATCGAAAGTGTATGTGAAGCCCAACAGTTCATTCTGGGGGAGCACGTGCGCGCGCTGGAAGCCGAGGTGGCACGGTACTGCGGTGCATCGGCGGGCATCGGTGTCTCCTCGGGGACCGATGCGTTGTTGGTGGCCTTGATGGCGTTCGGGATCGGCGCGGGCGATGAAGTGATCACTTCGCCGTTCACGTTCTTCGCGACGGCGGGCACGATAGCGCGCACCGGGGCGCGGCCGGTGTTCTGCGACATCGATCCCGAGAACTTCAATCTGTCCCCCGCGGCGGTCGAGACCTTCATCGAGCGGCAATGCCGCGTCGATCGGGGCGCCCTGGTCAACCGCTCCACCGGCGGTCGGATCCGCGCTCTCATGCCCGTGCATTTGTACGGCCAGGCCGCGGACATGGACCCGCTGGTGCGTATCGCCCGGCAACATGGTTTGCGCATCATCGAGGATGCCGCGCAGGCCATTGGCACGGAGTACACGGGCGGCGTGCGCGTCGGATCGATCGGCGACATCGGATGCTTCTCGTTCTTTCCGAGCAAGAATCTCGGCGCGTTCGGCGATGCAGGATTGTGCACCACCAACGATCTGGATCTGGCCGAGCACTTGCGGGTGTTGCGTGTGCACGGGGGCAAGCCCAAGTACTACCACGCGCTCATCGGCGGCAATTTCCGCATCGATGAGCTGCAGGCGGCGATCTTGCGCGTGAAGCTGAAGCATCTGGACGCCTGGACCGCAGCCCGGCAGCGACACGCTGCCTACTACACTGCGGCGTTCGAGCGGTCGGGTCTGGCGCCGCGCGTCATCACGCCGCGTGCGGTTGCGGGCGGCCGCCACATCTTCAATCAATACGCGATCCGCGCCGAGCGCCGCGACGCGCTTCGCGCCGCTCTCACCGATCGGGGGATCGGAACCGAGATTTATTACCCCGTGCCGCTGCATCTTCAGCAATGTTTTGCGTATCTGGGCCACCCGCGCGGTGATTTCCCCGAATCCGAGCGCGCCGCCGAAGAGACGCTGGCGTTGCCGGTGTATCCGGAACTCTCGCAGCCGCAGCTCGACCAGGTGGTCGCCGCTGTGGTCGATTTCTACAGCTGAGCTGCTGCGCGCGCCTCAGCTCTTCTTGAAGTCGTCCGGCTGCAGCTGATGGCGCGACAGCAGCTTGTAGAAATCCGTGCGGTTGCGTTTGGCGAGGCGCGCGGCCTGACTCACATTGCCGGTGGTGATCTGCAGGATTTGCGACAGATAGTTGCGCGTGAATTCATCGCGGGCCTCGTCGAAGGAGGGTAGCCGCGTCGGGTTGCCGCCGAGAGATTGTTGAACGAGCTCCGCGGTGATGATCGCGCCGTGTGACAGGGCGACGTTTTGCCGGACCACGTTGTAGAGCTGTCGCACATTGCCCGGCCATTCCGCCGTGGCGAGGAGTTCCACGGCTTCCGGGGCGTAGATCTTTCGCTGTCCGCTTTCCTTGGCGATCTGCTCGAGAAAGTGCGCCACCAGCAGCGGGATGTCCTCGCGCCGCCGGCCGAGCGCCGGCACTTCGATGTGCACCACGTTCAAGCGGTAGTACAGATCCTCGCGGAACTGGCCGCCCATCATCAATTGATGCAGATCCCGATGCGTGGAGGAGATGACCCGCACGTTGATGGCGATGGCCTCCGGACTTCCGACCGGACGGATGGTGTTCTCCTGCAGCACCCGCAGCAGCTTCACCTGCAGGCGCATCGGCATGTCGCCCACTTCGTCGAGCAGCAGCGTGCCGCCGTCGGCGGTCTCGAAGACACCTTTTTGCGAGCGGGTCGCGCCCGGGATCGAACCTTTCTCGTGCCCGAACAGCTCCGACTCCAGCAGATTCTCGGCCATGGCGCTGCAGTTGACGCAGGCGAACGGTTTGTTACGGCGCGGGCTGGCCTCGTGGATGGCGCGTGCCAGGATCTCCTTGCCGGTTCCGCTCTCGCCGGTGATCAGCACCCGCGCATCGGTGCCCGCGACCATGTTGGCCTGAGCCAGCTTGTCCTCCATGAGCTGGTTGCGGGTGATGATGTTGGCGCGCCAGTCCTCGGCGACGTGTGCGAAGCCGGACACCTTGAGCGCTTTCTGCACGTTGTCGAGCAGGTCCTGCTTGTCCACCGGCTTGGTCAGGAAGCCGAATGCGCCGCTCTGGGTGGCATGCACGGCGTCGGGAATCGTGCCGTGCGCGGTGAGGATGATGACCTTGAGTCCCGGCCAGCGGCTTTGCAGCTCCTTGAGCAGGCCGATGCCGTCCATTTGGTCCATGCGCAGGTCCGTGATCACCAGGTCGGGCCGAAAGCGTGTGCAGGCGGAGAGCGCGGCGGCAGCGCTCTCCACGGCCTCGACCTCGTAATTCTCGGCACGCAGCCGGATGGTGAGCAGGCGCAGCAGGCCGGGGTCGTCGTCGACCACGAGAATCCGCGCTTTGCGCTTCTGGGTGGAGGCGCTGTCGCGCGCGCTCGGTTGCAGCCCGAAAGACAGGGGGGTGGTTGAAGCTATCGAATAAGCATTCACTGGCGTCTCTCCGGTGGAATCATCGCGGCTCATCAGGGCGTGTGAGGCGGCTCGCTCGTCCCGCGATCGTTAATAGACCGCTCGATATGCGTCACCGCGTCGAGCTTCGCGTGGGCCTCGTCCAGCGCCTTGCGCAGACGGGCGTTATCGTCCGATTCGGCCTGCAGCCGACGGTTGGCCGCCTGCAGCTTATCCTTGGAGTCGTGCAGCGCCTCGTCCCGCAGCCGCTGATTCTCGGTCTGCAAAACCAGTCGCTGGTCGACCTCTTGCAGCTCCACCAGCGCCAATAGGCGCTCATCTGGGAGCAGAGTCTCAGGCCTGACCAGCAGTTCCGACAACTGTCGCTGTGCAGCGACGGGGTCGGAGCCGCTATGGCCGGGTATGGCCAGGGCGAGGGCGTATTTGAGCCGGTTGCTGGTGGTCGGTGCCAGCGAGGCGGCGTCCTTCGCGGACTGAAAAAGCTCTGCCTGCCGCGCTGGATCGCCCTTCGGCAGGGCGCTCATGAGGTCGAGAAGCGGGGCGATCGGGCCCGATTCGGGCTTGTGCTCGGGTTCGGGCGGCGGCGCCTTGGCGCCCGACGAGCCGCCCATCTCGGCGCAGCTGCAGAGGGCGCAGAGCGTGAGGGCGCAGAGGGCGGAGCGTCCCAGCTTAAGCCGCATGAGCCTTTTCACGTTGGACGGGCGGCGCATGGCGCAGCGGCAGACGCACGCGGAAATGCGCGCCGCCGGCCGGCGCCTCGAGGATTTCGATGCTGCCGCCGTGCGCATTGACGAACTCGGTCACCACGGAAAGACCGATCCCCGTGCCCTTGACGTGGCCGCCTTGGGGGGTCTTTCCCTGGTAGAAAGCCTCGAAAATGCGGTTGCGCTCATCGAGCGGAATTCCCGGGCCGGAATCCATCACGTCGAGCACCAGCTGCTCCCGCTCAGCCCGAGCGTGGATCGAGATCGTCCCTCCGCGCGGTGTGAACTTGATCGCATTCGACAGCAGATTGTCAAGGATGAGGCGTACTTTGCCGCGGTCCGCGAGCGGCGTGAGATCCTCCACCTGCACGTCGAGCCGCACGCGCTGCGCGACCAAGGTGAGCTGTTGATTCTCCAGGACCGACTTGATCAGCGGACGCAATTTGAACTCCGACACCTCGAGGCCCACGCTTTTGGCCTGCCAGGCGCTGAACGACAACAAGTTTTCGATCAGTCTTTGAAGCTTCATGCCGTTCTCGCGCAAAATGCCCGCCACCTCGCGTTGAGCGCTTTGCAGCTCACCGACTGCCCCGTCCATCAATAGTTCGGTTCCCTCGCGAATATTCGCGAGAGGCGTCTTCAGTTCATGCGACATATGTCGCAAGAATCGATTCTTTTCCTGGGCAAGTTCGAGAAGTCTGACGCGAAGCCACTCGAGCTGCGCCGCCAGGCGCTCGAGATCGGCGGGACCGCGGATGACGATGGGCCGCGAGAAGGTGCCGCGGCCGAGCTCGCTGATGGAGCGGTCGATGGCCCGGATGGGCCTGCCGAACAAATACGTGAACACGCCGACCACGGCGAGGGTCATCGGCACCAGGAGGAGCGTGCGCCAGAAAAGGTTTTGTTGCGCCAGCTCGGCTGATTTCTGTAAAGCCGTGAGGTCATGGTCGATCTGGCCGCTGACGCGGCTCGAGATCCGGGTCGCCAGATCCGACATCTGTGCGTAGGAGTTCACCAGATCGCTCATGCGCGGCGAGTTCGGCGTCGCCGCCTTGATCTCCTCCCGCGCGTGCTCGGCGTCGCCCTTGAGCTCACGCAGATCCGATTGCGCCTGCGCATCGAGCGGCAGGGTGAGCAATTCGTCGAGCGTGTTCTCGAGCAGCGAGTGATTGCGGGCGTAGCCCTCCAGGAGCTCGTTGTTCGGCAGGATCTGATAGAGCCGCGCCGTGCGCTCGAGCGAGGCGATCTCGACGAACATGCGCTGATTGTTGCGGGTGCTCTGCACGCCGCGCACCACCAATTGCTCGCTGCGGCTCGACATGCGGTTCATCTGCACGGCGGCATTCACGATCGCGAACAGCAGCGGCGCTGCGACGATCGTGAAGCCGATCAGCATGAGGCCGCTCAATGACTTGGGTCGGGGCAATCGCATGGCGGGCATTCTAACGTAAGGGGCGCGGCGCGGAGCGACGGCGTCATATCTGTAGAATTCCCGCATGACCACCGAAGCACCCTATTCCGAGCTCTCGCCCGAGGCCGTGTTGGACGCGATCGAGGCGGTGGGGTTCCGCTGCGACGGGCGCGTGCTGGCGCTCAACAGCTACGAGAATCGGGTCTACCAGGTGGGCGTCGAGGATGCCGACCCCGTGGTCGCGAAGTTCTACCGGCCCGGCCGCTGGAGCGATGCCTCGATCCGCGAAGAGCACGCATTCGCCGCCGAGCTTACCGCCCAGGAGATACCGGTGGTGGCGCCTCTGTCCCACCAGGGGCAGACCCTGCATTTTCATGGGGGCTATCGCTACGCGGTGTTTCCGCGCCGGGGCGGCCGCTGGCCCGAGCTCGGAACGGCGCACGAGCGCGAGTGGGTGGGGCGGTTCCTGGGCCGGATTCATGCGGTGGGCCGTGCGGCTCCCTTCCGTGAGCGGCCGCAACTCAGCATCCAGGATCTCGGACGCGGCGCGCGCGATTTCGTGCTCGACGGCAACTGGATGCCCGACTATCTGGCCGACAAATACGAGGATCTCACCGAGGCATTGCTCGAGGAGGTGGAGACTCACGCCAACGGCTGGCGGGGCACCACGACCGGGCGCATCCTCGGGGACTGTCATCGGGGCAATATCCTCTGGACCGATGCGGGTCCGCATTTCGTGGATCTCGACGATTGCGTGACCGGCCCCGCGATCCAGGACCTCTGGATGCTGATCGCGGGAAACCGCGAGGAAATGGCTGTGGAACTCGGCGATCTGTTGCGGGGGTACGAGCAGTTCCTGCCCTTCAACCGACGCGAGTTGGCATTGATCGAGCCGCTTCGAGCGCTGCGCATGATCCACTATTCGGCGTGGCTCGCCAGACGTTGGGACGATCCCGCCTTTCCGCAGGCTTTTCCCTGGTTCGGGGCCCCGCGCTACTGGGAGGAGCATTATCGCGCGCTCGAAGATCAGCTCATCCAGGTGCAGGAGCCGCCGCTCGAGTTGTGAACAGGGTCGTATGTGAGGATCATCCTCTGAAGGATCATAGGTACCACATGAAACTCAGAACATTCACCCTGTGTGTGCTTGCCCTGACGGCCGCCTGCCAACGCGAATCCGGTGAGGCCCAAAGCCATAAATCTGCGGTTCGGCACGCGGCGCCGGTTGCGGTGCAGCGCGGGCCGACGGTGGAGGAACTGACCGCGGGAATGGTTGAGGCCAGCACCCAGGGCAAGTCGCAGGCCCCGGTGGGGCTCAAATTCGACCTGCTGGGCAGGCCCGTGCGGGGCGAGCCGCTGGAAATCGCGATCGCCCTTCTGCCTAAAGAGCCGGCCGAGCCGGCGACCGTCGAGGTGAGCGGACCGGAAAGCCTGCAGATGCTTGCCGGCGAGAACAAGTTCGAGTTTTCCTCGGTGGAGCCGGCGCAGGTCTACCGGCGCAACATCCGTTTGACACCGATGGCGGAGGGTGTCTTCCTGTTGACCCTGACCGTCAATTTGAAGCACGATCAGCTGGCGGATACGCGGGTGTTCTCGCTGCCTGTGATCGTGGGGGCGACCGCGCCGCCGGCGCCGGCCTCGTCCGGGAACCCGCCGCCCACGCCTCCCGCTTCGCCGACGAGCTGAATCTCGCGGGCGCCGTGTCGCGCTAAAACCTTCGGCAGGCGGATTGGGTTAGGCCTATAATGGGCGGTTTCGTCCTCACGCTTCAAGGCCCCCGTGTCGCCCCAACTCCGCAACATCGCCATTATCGCGCACGTCGACCATGGGAAGACCACCCTCGTCGATCAGCTCCTGCGCCAGTCCGGCACGCTCGATGCTCGCAAGGATCTGCAGGAGCGGGTAATGGACTCGAACGTCCTCGAGCGTGAGCGCGGCATCACGATTCTCGCCAAGAATACGGCGATCAACTGGGGCGACTATCGGATCAACATCGTCGACACGCCCGGCCACGCGGATTTCGGCGGCGAGGTGGAGCGAGTGCTCGCCATGGTCGATTGCGTGCTGCTGCTGGTCGATGCGGTCGACGGCCCCATGCCGCAAACCCGGTTCGTCACTCAAAAGGCGTTCAAGCACGGCCTTCGGCCCATCGTGGTGATCAACAAGATCGACCGCGACGAGGCCCGTCCCGGCTGGGTGCTCGATCAGACCTTCGACTTGTTCGATCGGTTGGGCGCCACCGACGAGCAATTGGACTTCCCCGTCATTTACGCCTCGGCACTGCGCGGCTTCGCGGGCCTCGACTCGACGGTGCGCGAGGGCGACATGCAGCCTTTGTTCAAGACCATCGTCGACCATTGCCCGCCGCCGGATGTGGACGTGGACGGTCCGCTGCAGTTGCAGGTCACCTTGCTCGACTACTCGAGCTATGTCGGGGCCATCGGGATCGGCCGCATCAAGCGCGGCACGTTGCGCCGCGGCATGGCGGTGACGGTCGTCGACCGCGCGGGGCGCCAGCGCTCCGAGCGGATTTCCCAAATACTCGGTTTTCACGGTCTGACCCGCGTCGAGATCGAGAGCGCGAGCGCCGGCGACATCGTAGCATTCGCCGGTATTGCGGAGCCGAAGGTTTCTGACACCTTGTGCGACCCGGCGAACGTCGAGCCGTTGCCGAGCCTCACGGTCGATGAGCCGACCATCAGCATGACCTTCGAGGTGAACACTTCGCCGTTCCTCGGGCGCGAGGGAAAATTTGTCACCAGCCGCCAGATCCGCGAGCGGCTCGAGCGCGAATCGATCCACAACGTGGCGCTGCGCGTGGAGCCCACCGCCGATCCGGACAAGTTCGTGGTGTTCGGCCGGGGCGAACTGCACTTGGGCGTGCTGCTCGAGAACATGCGTCGCGAAGGCTATGAGCTCGCGGTATCGCGCCCCCGCGTGGTGATCAAACAGGTCGACGGAGCGGCGCACGAGCCCTACGAACAGGTCACGGTCGATGCCGACAGCGAAGCGCAGGGCGACATCATGCAGGCGCTCGGCAGCCGCGGCGCGGAGCTCAAGGACATGCAGGCGGACGGGCGCGGCCGGGTGCGCCTCGACTACATGATTCCCTCGCGCGGGTTGATCGGGTTTCAGACCGAATTCCGCACCATGACCCGCGGCACCGGATTGTTGCACCACGTGTTCGACCACTACGGCCCGGTCGTGCCGCGCGACTTGGGCCAGCGGCCGCAGGGCGTGCTGATCGCCAACGGTCAGGGAGTGGCGCTTGCCTACTCGCTGTTCAGCCTGCAGGAGCGCGGCAGGCTCTGCATCGGCCCGGGCGAGGAAGTCTACGAGGGCATGATCATCGGTCTCAACAACCGCGACAATGATCTGGTGGTCAACCCGCTGAAGGGCAAAAAACTCACCAATATGCGCGCCGCCGGCAAGGACGAGAACGTGGTCCTGACCCCGCCGATCCGCTTCTCGCTCGAGCAGGCGATGGAGTTCATCGACGACGACGAACTGATCGAGATCACCCCCACGTCCGTGAGGCTGCGCAAGCGCAATCTGAAGGAACTCGACCGCAAGCGCTCGGGTCGCGAAACGGTCGACCAGAGCGCGTGATTATTTAACCGATTATTGGGCGAACCGAGACGCCCGTCACACCGCCGCTGCGGGATCTCCCTAACATTCAGGCTTGGAACTGCGCATACGCGCAATGCGCTTGGACGCGCGTCGCCCGGCTGCGCCGGCGATTGAGTGCGGGAGACCCGAAAACTTGTCACGCGATATCGCGGCTGCCCTTTTCACGCCTGTCCCGGAGAGCCTGAACCGGCTGCTCGAACGCCAATTGGCCGAGGCGGGGGGGCGCGGCGATCTTGATTTCAACGTGCTCCTCGCCCTGGTGAGCGCGCAGTACGATCGCATGGATTCGGAGCGGCGCGGCATCGTGCGCTCCATGCAGCTCATGTCGGACGAGGCCCAGGCGCTCACGCGCGAGATCCGCGAGCAGAGCGCGACCCATCTGCAGGCGATTCTCGACAACGTCAAGGACGCCATCGTCACGGTCGACGACCGTGGCCACATCGAGACCTTCAACCCCACCGGCGAGCGCATCTTCGGCTTCGCGCAGCCGGAGATCCTGGGCCGCACGCTCGACTATCTCCTGACCGAGTTGGACGCCGGCGGGCTGCTTGCCTTTCTCGAGCGCTGCGCGGCGAAGATCGACGACACGCACGTGGATTTGGCCGCACACCAAACCTGGGGCAGGACCAAGGACGGCACCCGCGTTGCGCTGGAAATCGCGGTGAGCAAGGCGAGTCTGAATCGCCGCGACGGCTACATCGTGTGCATTCGCGACATCACCGAGCGCCATCTCGCCGAGCAATCCATGCGCGAGAGCGAGGCGCGTTACCGCACGTTGGTCGAGAATGCTCCGGAGGCGATCCTGGTGTTCGACGTCGACAGCGGACGTTTCGTGGATGTGAACGACAACGCCTGCCGGTTCTTCAAGACCGATCGCGCGACGCTGCTCGCGAGCGGGCCCGATAAGATCACGCCGCTTCGCCAGGCCGACGGCAGCCCCTCGTTCGGTGTGGCGCGCGGCTACATCGACGGAGCCTTGTCCGGCCAAACCCCGGTGTTCGAGTGGATCCACTGCGATTCGCTCGGCCAGACCATGCCTTGCGAAGTTCGCTTCGTGCGCCTGCCGAGCTCCAACCGTCGCCTGATCCGGGCAAGCATCACGGACATCACGGAGCGCAAGCGCGCCGAGGCGATCGCGGCGGGCGAGCGTCGCGTGTTCGAGAAGATAGCGGCGAATGCGCCGCTCATCATGGTTCTCGAGGCCATCGGCGAAGTCATAGAACGCGTGGTTTTGGGCGGCCGCTGCGCCATCAGCTTGTTCGATCCGGAGCGGCAGGTGCTCTCCTTCGGCGTTGCACCGAGTCTGCCGCGCGAGTTCGTGGCCGCGATGGATCGAACGCCGATCGGCATCCGCTTCGGCTCCTGCGCCGCGTCCGTGTATCTGTCGCGCCAGGTGACGGTCGCCGATATCGAGTCCGATGCGCTCTGGGAATTTCGCCGCGACGCCGCGGTCTTTGCGGGATTGCGCGCCGCGTGGTCCGCACCGATTCTCGCCTCCGACGGGCAGGTGCTCGGCACCTTCTCGGTCTATCAGCGCCAAACAGGGGTGCCTTCGGCACGCGATCACGAGCTCATGTCGCGCATGACACAGATCGCGGGCATCGCCATCGAACGGCGCGGCGCCGAGAATGCGTTGCGCGAGAGCGAGGCGAAATTTCGCGGCTTGTTCGAGGGCGTGATGGAAGGGGTGTACCGGACCACCCGCAGCGGCAGGGTGCTGGTCGCGAATCCGGCCTTCGTTCAGATGCTGGGGTTTTCCTCGGCGGAGGAGATCTACCAGGTTCCCGCCGCCTCGCTCTATTGGTACCCCACCGATCGCGACACCTACGTGAGACGCATGGAGAGCGAGGGGGAGGTGCGCAACGATGAGTACGTAATGCGGCGCAAGGACGGCAGCATGATCGTGGTGGTGGATAACGGACGGGTGGTGCGCGACAAGCACGAGCGGATCATCGGTTACGAGGGCACGATCGCCGATATCACCGAGCGCAAGAAAGCCGAGACCGCCGTGTTCCAGGCAAAGGAGCGCGCCCAGGTCACGCTGCAATCGATCGGCGATGCGGTGATTACCACGGATTCGGAGGGACGCATCGACTACATGAATCCGGTGGCGGAGAGCCTGACCGGTTGGGAGAACCGCGAAGCGCAGGGCCGGCTGATGGGCGAGGTGCTGACCGTGGTCGATGAGAGCACGCGCGAGGCCGGCGAAAGCCCCATCATGCGGTGCCTTCGCGAGGGGCAGGTGCTCGGGCTCACGCAGCACACCGTGCTCATCGCCCGGCGCGGCCAGGAAATCGCCATCCAAGACTCGGCGGCGCCGATTCGCGACCGCGCCGGCAATCTGATCGGCGCGGTCATGGTGTTTCATGACGTAAGCAAGGAGCGGCGGCTGCACCGGGCGCTTCATTACCAGGCGAGCCACGATGCGCTCACCGGCCTCATCAACCGGCGTGAGTTCGAGAACCGGCTCACCGCGGCGGTGGAAAGCGCGCGCCACGAATCGGGCTCGCGCCAGGCACTGTTGTATCTGGATCTGGACCAATTCAAGCTCGTCAACGACACCTGCGGGCACCCGGCGGGCGATCAGCTGCTGCGGCAGATCACCGGACTTCTTCAGTCCCGGGTGCGCAACGGCGACACGCTCGCGCGGCTGGGCGGCGATGAGTTCGGCATCCTGCTCGCGAGCTGTTCCCTCGATCAGGCGCTGCGGGTGGCCGAACAATTGCGCCAGGCGATTCGCGACTACCGCTTCATCTGGCAGGATGGCGTGCTGGCGGTCGGCGTGAGCATCGGCATCGTGGAGATCACCCCCGATACCCCCACCGTCGCGAGCGTGATGAGCGCGGCGGACGTCGCCTGCTACTCGGCGAAGGATTTGGGCCGCAACCGCGTGCAGCTCTACAAACCCGACAACATGCCCGAACGCCATCGGGAAATGCACTGGGTATCGAAGCTCACCCGGGCGGGCGATGAGGGACGTTTCGAGCTCTTCTATCAGCCGATCGTGCCCATCGGCGGTAATGCGGGCGGACGCGAGCACTTCGAACTCATGCTACGGCTGCGCGACGAATCCGGCGGGCTGGTGGCACCGGCTGAGTTCATACCCGCTGCCGAGCGCTACAACGTCATGCCCTCGATCGATCGGTGGGTCGTGCGCCAGGCCCTCGATCGCGTCGTGCATCGTCCCGCCTCGGGAGTCAAGCCATACACGATCGCGGTCAATCTTTCCGGCACCTCGCTCAACGACGAGCGCTTCCTGGAATATCTCATCGCGGAGCTCTCTGCGCTCGAGCTCGTGCCCGGTGCGGTGTGCTTCGAGATCACCGAGACGGCGGCCATCGCAAACCTCGGCAACGTGGTTTATTTCATGCGCGAACTCAAGGCCCGCGGGTGTCATTTCGCGCTCGATGACTTCGGCAGCGGCCTCTCATCGTTCATGTACCTGAAGAACCTGCCGGTCGATTATCTCAAGATCGATGGACAGTTCATCGAGAACGTCACCCGGGACCCGGTCGACCGCAGCATGGTCGAGGCGATCAGCCAGGTCGGCAAGGCGATGGGGATTCAAACCATCGCCGAGCGCGTCGAATCGGCGGAAGTGCTCGCGGAACTCGGACGTTTGGGAATCGGCTATGCCCAGGGCTTTCACATCGCCAAACCGCGGCCGACCTCCGAATTCCCCTACGCCAGGTGAGGTGAAGCGGCGCTTGGGCTCAGGGCACGACGTGCGAGGCGCCGAGATCCTTCCATTCGTAGCGCGGGACCTGAACCCATTGACCGTCCTTGAGCTCCGGCACTTTGTGCACTTTCGCCTGGTCCACCGACATCACCCCGTCCTTGTCGTTGACCCAGAAATCGATGTCGTAGATTTCATCTTTGGTGCCCACGGCGCGAAAATCCGTGCAGGCGAAATAATGTCCGTCGCCGTCGAGCTGTCGTACCGGTTGATGCGTATCGACGAACTCGAGGTTGAGTTCCTTGCCGGTCTTGTCGTCCTTGATCTTGAATACGCCGTTGTTCTTCGCGGCCTCGAGCATTGCATTGCGCTCGACCGCGGACATGACCTCCCAGCCGCGCTTGGTGGCCAGGTGACCGGGATGCTCCGAGGCGGGAATCCACCACCAGGGGACCGGCTGGCGCGCCATCAGGGTCCACTCGGAGTCCACCTGGAGCGGGGCCTTGTAGATGCGCGTCTCCTGTATCTGCAGCTCATTGCCGACGGGCACCACCCAGAAATCGATCAAGTATTTCTTCCGGGGGTCGGCGGCATCGTGGAATTTCACGTCGGGGAAGAAACCGTAGCCGTCGATGGTGCGGGTAAAATCGATGCCGTCGAGCGCGAGCCTCAGATGGTCTCCGTTCAGGGCATCGTCCAGCGGAAATACCCCGCCGTTTGACTTGAGCTTTGCGTCGATCGCCTGCTTGACCACAGTTTCTGCATCGCCCGCGACGAAATTCTGCATGGCCGTCTCGGTCGCCTCCACGTTGCCGGCGGCCATGAACTCGCGTGCGCGCGCGAGCTTTTCGGTGGGGTTTTGCAAGAATGACTTCTGGGCGTCGGTATTGCTGAAGCAATAGCGCTTGCCGTCTTTATCGGTCCAGGTGATCGAACAAGTGGTGCTCACGTGGCGTCCTTCCGCCAGAGCCTCAGCGCATTGGCCGCCGAATTCAGCGTTCGCGGGGGAGATGGACACGTCCGCGGCGAATGCGCCGCCGCACAGCAAAATCGCTGCGCGAAGCGCGTGGACGCAATACGAGTGGGCACAGGATCCGGGCGACATGCAGCAACTCCCCTCGAGGCGCGGCCGAAACCGGCAGGCCGACGGGCTAATCTACGGCTTGCGGCGCGAGGTTTCCATAGGCACGATGCCGCAGCATGCGCAACGTTCAGGCACTGGCGGCGATGCTGGTCGCGGCCTCTCTGGTGTCAGCTTGCGCCGCCACCGGATCATCCAGGGCTCCGCCGCCGCCTGCCGGCACCGCGCCGACCACGCTTTACGTCGCGCGTCGAAGCTGGCATATCGATGTGGGCTTTGCAGTGCAGGCCCTGTCGGCGCCGCTCGCCGCCATCGCCTCGCGGGAATTTCCGCGCGCGCGCTATGTATTTTTTGGCTTCGGCGACCGGCATTACCTCTTATCGAAGGATCGCAATGCACCGCTATTGCTGGAGGCTCTTTGGCCCGGGCCTGGGCTGATCTTGGTCACTGAAATCGAGGTGCGCCCGGCGCAGGCGTTTGGCGCAGCCAATGTGGTCGAAATTCCGCTCGAGCCCGGGCAGGCGCTCGCCGTGGGAGAATTCATCGGGCAGTCGCTGGCGCACCACGCCGATGGCACCGTCGCGCCTTCCGGACAAGGTCCTTATGAAGGCAGCGCCTACTTCGATGCGGTGGCGCGCTATTCCGGATTCCACACGTGCATCACTTGGGCGGCCGAAGCATTGCGGTCGGCGGGGTTGCCGATACGCAGCCGGTTCACACTGGTCGCGGGACAGCTCTGGCACCAAGTTTTAAGGCTTCGCCAACCGGCCGCCTTGATCGCTTCGCGCGGCGGCGGCCGAGCCGTCGCTGGCTCAATCACACGGCGGCGGATTGCCGTTTTGGCAGATCACGGTCGTGCCGCTGCCCTGCGGGACGACGACGGTGGTTCTGGCAGGCGCAGGCGGGCTGCTGCTGCTGATGCAACCGGCGAGTAATCCTGCGGCACATACCGCGCTGAATAGCACCTTCATGAGCGACTCCTGTTCGTTGGGGACGAGTCATATCGCAAAACGAATTCTGAGGTTCCGGCATTCCGCTTGGCAGAAGCGGAGCGCGCGTGGCAGTGTCGTCCCCTGTCCTACAGTGCGCCGCAGCAGCCGCGCTCATCCAGTAGATGGCAGCGCGGACTACTGGATTTACCGCGCGCCGGCCGCCGCGTAGAGTTTGCACATGCCGCGCAATTTCCTAGGTCATCAGCCGCTCAAGGGGCGCGGCGCCGCATCCAATCCCACGGGCCGATTTGACGCGCTGTCGGTCGAAAAAATGCATGACGGCTGGTACCAGGACGAAACGCCCGACAGCGTGGCGGAAACGGTCCTGCCGGATCGCGCCCGCGGCATCATCTCCACCAACGATTCGCCGGACGTGGGTTTCGAGCAGTCCATCAATCCGTACCGAGGCTGCAGCCACGGCTGCGTTTATTGCTTTGCGCGGCCGAGCCATGCGTTTCTCGGGCTCTCGCCCGGGCTCGATTTCGAGACCAAGCTGTTCTACAAAGCGGACGCGGTCCAGCTGCTCGAGGCCGAGCTCGCCAAGCCCAAGTACACTTGCAAGCCGATCGCGCTCGGCATCAACACGGACGGCTACCAGCCGCTCGAGAAAAAACTCGAGGTGACGCGAAGCATTCTCGCCGTCCTCGCGCGCTGCCGGCATCCCGTGACCATCGTCACGAAAAGTGCGCTCGTGCTGCGGGACCTGGATCTGCTCCAGGACCTCGCCAAGGATCGACTGGTGTCGGTGATGGTCAGCATCACCTCGCTCACCGATGAGATCAAGCGCACGCTCGAGCCGCGCACTGCGTCGCCGCTGGCGCGCTTGCGGGTCGTCAATCAGCTCTCCCGGGCGGGTGTTCACGTGGGGGTGCTGGTCGCGCCGGTCATCCCGGCGATCACCGACCACGAAATGGAGGATATCCTGAAGGCCTCGGCCGAGGCGGGGGCACGCTCGGCCGGCTACGTGCTGCTGCGATTGCCGCATGAGTTGAAGCTCATCTTTCGCGAATGGCTCGCGGATCACTATCCGGATCGCGCGGCACACGTCATGTCGTTGATCAATCAAGCGCGCGGCGGCAAGGACTACGATTCGGAGTTCGGCGTGCGCATGAGGGGAACGGGCGCCTATGCGGATCTGCTGCGCGCGCGTTTCGATCTTGCCGTGCGTAAGCTGGGCCTCGAATCCTCGGAGGGCCGCTACGAGCTCGATTGCTCCAAATTTCGGCCGCCGGTTCCGGCGGGCGGGCAGATGTCGCTCGGCCTCTGAGAGTC
Organism: Steroidobacteraceae bacterium; assembly: GCA_050012215.1. Lineage (GTDB taxonomy): Bacteria > Pseudomonadota > Gammaproteobacteria > Steroidobacterales > Steroidobacteraceae > Bog-1198. The sequence continues at coordinate 92,658 of JBEKHO010000006.1, read as the reverse complement.
GCCGGGCCCTGGCGAACGGGAGCCAGTTAGCGGGGGACGAAAAACTCGCTATACGACTGGATGCGATCGTCGCGGATCTCCAGCAGGTCGACGAGTTCGGTGGGTACCGTCACACCGGTGACCTTCGAGAAAATATTGACCCGCCAGTGCGCCGAGACTCGCGGTCCTTCGATCACGAGAGAAATCAGATGATAGTCGGTCAGCCGGAATACTTTGGCCATCATGGCGAGCCACGGTCGAAAGTCCGCCAAACTCTCGGCGCGAATCGCGATGGGCTTGTCCGCGCTCGCTCCGGCGATTTCGAATCGGCCGTGATCCGCGAATAGGCGGCACATGCCCGCGAGGTCTCCTGCGAGGCGGGCGATGTGCAGGTCGCGCACCATGCGTTCTGCTGCGGCGCGTTCGGTCACTCGATTGCTCCCGGGTCAGTCAGCGCGGCTCGAATCTCCGCACCCATCTTCTCCAATGCCGTGCGGGCGTATGGGATGACCGCACCCAGCCCATAAAAAAGATGGATCATTCCCGGGTGGCAAGTATAGGCCAGCCCCGATCCGGATTGGCTCAGTCGCCGGAAATAATCTTGACCCTCATCGCGCAAGGGGTCGAACTCGGCGGTGTGCACGATCGTCGGCGGCACCCCCGAGAGGTCCTCGGCGAGGAGCGGTGAGATCCGCGGGTCCTGGGGATCCGCGCCGCGGGGCGCGTAATACGCGAGGTCGTGGTCGAGCGTGTCCTGGTCGATCAAATACCCCGACACGAAATCGGCACGCGAGCCGGTACGGCGGCTGTAGTCGAGGATTGGGCAGATCAGCAACTGCAGCGCGGGCCGCGCGTCACCGGATCGTGCGAGCGCGTGGCAGGCGGCCGCGACCAGCGTGCCGCCCGCCGAGTCGCCGCAGACCCCGAGCCGCGTGACATCGATGCCAAAATCCGCCGCGTGCGAGCCGACGTAGGCGATGGCTGCCGTCGTGTCGTCGAGACCGGCAGGGAAGGGGTGTTCGGGCGCCAGCCGATAGTCCACCGCAATGATGCGGCACCCGCCCCAATGGCACAGGGCTCGGGCGATCGAGGCGTGGGTGTCGAGCGAGCCGGCGACCAGTCCACCCCCGTGAAAATAGGTCAGGCCCGGCAGCAAACCTGCCGCAACCCGCATCGGCAGGCTTTCCGGGTGAGGACTGTATATGCGGGCGTTGAGCGGACCTGTGGGACCCGGGAGCGTCGCCTCCTCGATGTGTCCGATGGGCGCGCCCGCAGGCACTCCCACCCCACCGAATTTCATGAGCTCGATGAGCTGCGCCCGGCGTTGAGGCACGCTCACCGTTCGCGCGTTCGGCGGATTACCCGCCGCCAAGGCATCCAGGAATCGCTTGACGCGCGGATCGAGCGGCATCCAGGAGTCGGGGCCGAACCGCTCTACAGCGCGAGCGCGCGCCGTGTCACCGCCGGCCAGCGTTGCAGATCAATCCCGAGATTCGCGAACATGGCGACCACCAGCCGGTCGATGCCGAACGCGACGCAGCTCGTGTGAGCCGGCTCGCCCTGGTGATCGTTCATGCTCCAGACGTGACCGAAGTGATCCCGGTGATAGTTGAAGCTCATGCACGCCGTGGGCGTCGCGCCCGCGTAATAGGGGATGAGCATTTCGAACTTGAGCGCCTGCTGGCGTTGACTGACCGCCATCATCTGGCCGACCCGGCCGAAGAACGGATCGCTTGCCACATCGATCGTATGCGGCAGCGACAGATCGGCCGCGATGGCGGGCGCGCGCGCGAGCCACCGCTCGCGGTATTCGAGGATTTCTTGCGGCGAGCCGATGCGCACGAACTCGCGCATGCGGAACGACTGCAGCCGGTCCAGGCTTTTCGAGGGTTCATGCCGGAACACGTCCGCCTCGATGTCGAATTGCAATCCGCCGGGGGGCAGCGGGCCACGGGCCGCGGCAATCGGATAAACGGGGTAGCAGGCGGCAGGCGAGAGCACCAGGTCCGAGGCGGAGAGCGACTCGGTCCAGTCGCCGCCTTCTTCCTGCCGGTCGGCGGCGGCCCTGATCGAGGACTCGCTGCCGTGCAAAGCGCACACGCATCCCAGAAGATTGGGGAAGCTCTTGAGATATCCGGACTTCTCGAGCTGCTTGCGGCTCATCACCGGCGGGAACCGCATCACCTCGGCCTCGGGCTCTCGCAGGCGGGTGATGTAACCCTCGAGCCGTTCGGTGATGTCGACGTAGAGGGCGCTGCGGGCATACACGCCGTCGACGGCCATCGACCTGAACAAGGCGGGTGCAAGATGCGCGAGCGGGTCGGACGTATCGGCCGCCGACGCGGCATTCGGAGCGTTCACTTAAGTGCGGTCCCCTGTTGACTCAGCCACTGACCGTGGTGGGTAACGATGTCATCACCGACGTCATCGCGAGATTGGCGAGGATGCGATCGTTGTTGATCATGAGCGGCGCCGACAGGACATCGCGCAAATGACGGCCGATGCTGAACTCGCTGTCATTGCGAAATCCCGACAGGCCGCAAGCGCGCAGCGCCGCGAGCACCGTCTCCACCGCGAGCTCCGAGGCCTGAACCTTGGTGAGCGTGATCATCGATTGAAACTCGAGCGCGCTGACGGCTTTCTCGTCGGACATGGCCAGCTGATAGCTGCGCATCGCCGAATTCAGCACGCTTCGCAGCGTGCGCAGCGAGGATGCCGCCTTGGTGAAATGCGCGGCCCCCGGCGGCATCTGACCGCCCGAGCTGCGCAAGGCATTGCGGATGAAGGCCTGAGCCTTGATGGTGGCGGCCGCGGCGATGCCGGCCCAGACGGATCCCCACAGGATATGAGCATGCGGCACCATGGTCTGCGCATGGATCTTCTCATACGGTTCGGACATCACCTGCTGCACAGGGGCTCGCACGTGCAGCGCGAATCCTTCGCTGTGCGTGCCGCGCATGCCGAGCGTGTCCCAGGATTGCACCCGATCCAGGGTGTAATCCTTCTTGAGCAATACCAACAGCACCTGATCCGACGGGGCCGCATCCGCGGCGCGTCGCGCCGTCGTGACCAGACCGTCCGCCTCCACAGCGTATGAGATGACCGTCGCCTTGCGCTCGAGCGTGATCTCCTCGCCCACGTGCTCGATCGCCGCTTCGCTCGCTCGCACGTTGCCTCCCGCCTGACCTTCGGTGGTCGAGGAGGCCATCAAGAGTTGCTCGCCCACGATCTGCTTGAGTATCCGCTCCAGCGTCGCGTTGCCCTTGGAATGGCGGATGATGCAAGCCATCTTGATTTGGTGCATCGCGAAAATCAGCGCCGTCGAGGCACAGGCTTGACCCAGAATGAAGCAAATATCTGCGAGTTCGGCGACCGTCGCGCCCTCGCCGCCGAGCGAGGCAGGCACCATGATGCCGAGCAGCCGCTGCTTGCGCAGCTCGGCGAAAGCCTCGGCGGGAAAGCGCGCGGCCGAATCAACCGCCGCGGCATGCTGAGCGGCCGCCTCGGCGGCAATCCGTGCTCGCGCCGCATAAGCCCCGGTGCCGGTGCTCAAGATCTGGGCGCCGGGAGTCGAAAGTCGTTGGGCTTCCATAGGTTCTCGATTGACTGGTGGGTCATGGCTAAAGAGCACGCATTATGCAGAGCGACCCGCCGTGCCCGACAGGTCATCCCGGAAATATTCTCGGTTGGTGACATAGTCCGCTGAAATACAGGCGATATGTAAACTTCGACGATGGTTGAGCGACACGGTATGATTCGCGGTCTTTGCTGCAGGAGACCGATCGAGTGGAAACGCCGCCTGACGAAGTGTGCAACCGGCTGATAGCGCTGGTCAAGCAGGTTTCCGGCTCTACCACGGTGTTTCCGGTGCCTTTCCCGGTGACCACCCAGCTGAGCGAGCTCGGCATCAGTTCGCTGAAGATGGTCAATCTGATGCTGGCCGTCGAGCTCGAGTTCGACATCGCCATTCCGCAGTCCGATATCACGCCCGAGAATTTTCAATCGGTGAGCTCGATCCAGGCGCTGGTCGGGAAAATGCTCAGCATGCGGCGGACTTAAGCGCCGCGACCAGCTCGTCCACGTCCGCATCGGAGGTCTCGCCGTTGGTGGCGCAGATCCGCACCACGTCGCGCCCCTCGAACGTGGTCGGCGCCACCCAAGCGCGTCCCGAGGACACCACGTTGCGGACCAGCGCGCGCACCTCGGATCCCCCGGGCGGCAGCACATCGAGGACCGCCAGCTCGGAGGCGTTGGCGACCGTCCAGCCGAGCGCCTCGAGTTTCTCGCGGACGCGCGCAATCACCACGACGGCACGCTCGACGTGCGCACCGAGCCCCTGCCATCCCCCCGCGGCGAGCGCCAGAAACAGTCGCAGACCCAGGAAGCGGCGCGACCACTGTACGCTGTTGAGGTACGGATCGACGCCCGCCACGCTCGACGGCATGAAACTCGTGGAGGCATGAAACGCCTCGGACAACAGCTCGCCGCGGGTCGTGATGAACAGCGCGCATCCCATGGTGGTCGCGAGCCATTTGTGAGCATCGATAATGATCGATTGGGCGCGCTCGATGCCCGACAGCAAGCCGCGCAAGCGATCGGATGCGAGCGCCGATCCGCCCCAGGCGGCATCGACGTGGAACCAGAGCTGCTCGCGCGCGGCGATGTCCGCGCAGGCATGCAGCGGATCGATCATGCCGCCGCCGGTGGTACCGGCAGTGGCCACCACCATCACCGGAACGGCGCCCGCCGCACGATCTTCGGCGATGGCGCGAGCGAGTGCCGCGGGATCCATTCTGCCGCTGCCGTCCGTGTCGATGAGCCGCAGGGCGGCGCGTCCCACGCCGGCCTGGTGGGCGATTTTCAGCCACGCAATGTGGCATTCGCGCGAGGTGTAGAAGCGCGGCGCGCCCGGCAATGCGCGTGCCCCGTCGCGGGCGAAACCCGGGTGGGCGGCGGTCAACGCGCAGATCAGCGCCGTATAGTTCGCCTCCGATCCGCCGGTGGCGAAATGCCCCGTGGCGTTCTCGCCCATGCCGGCGCGGCGCGCCACCGCGCGGATCGTGTAACTCTCGAGCGCCACCGGCACCGGGGAGGACGCCGAGCTCGCGAGCTGCGGGTTGAAAGCGCCGATGATCCGATCCGCGCACTGGGCGGGAAAATTCGCGCCTGGATTGAACAGGCCGAAGTAGCGCGGATTCGACATCTGCACGATGCCGTGCTCCATGCGCTCGATGCTCCAGCGCAGCATCTCCTCGAGCGGGCGTGGATTCTCGAAGTCCATGGCCTCGAGCTCGGCACGAAAACGCGAGATATCGATGGTCGAGTTTACAGGTCCGGCCTGCACGCGCGCCAGCGCGCCCGCGAGTTGCTCGGTCAGCCATGCATCCAGACGGCCACGCTCGGCGCGCGACGGGAACAGGGCGGGGACGGGTGTGGGGATGCTCATTCCGGCTATTGGGATGCGGCGGCGAGCGCCTGGTCGAGATCGGCCAGGATGTCGTCGATGTGCTCGATGCCCACGCTCAGGCGGATGCTCCCCGGTCCAACGCCCGCAGCCAATTGCTCGGCGGCCGTCATCTGCCGATGCGTGGTCGAAGCGGGGTGGCAGGCGAGCGATTTCGCGTCGCCCAAGTTGACCAGCCGTTTGAAGAGCTTCAGCGCGTCATAGAAGCGGATGCCGGCCGGCAAGCCGCCGCGCACATCGAAGGTCAGCAGCGAGCATGCCCGGCCGCCCAAGTACTTCTGCACCAGCCCATGATAGGGGCTGTCGGCGAAGCCGGCGTAATTCACGGCCTGCACTCTCGGGTCGGCGCGCAGGAACTCGGCCACCCGGCGACCGTTCTCGACGTGGCGGTCGATGCGAACGGCAACGGTCTCGATTCCCTGAAGCAGCAGGAACGCATTCATCGGCGACAGCACCGCGCCGAGCGTGCGCTGGTAGACGCTGCGGCACCGGCCGATGAACGCCGCGGCGCCGTAGTGTTCGGTGTAGACGAGCCCGTGATAGGACTCGTCCGGCTGACTGAACATGGGGAACGATGCGGCGTGCTTCGCCCACGGAAAGGTGCCGCAATCGACCACGGCGCCACCGAGCGTCGTGCCGTGGCCCCCCATGAATTTGGTGAGCGAATGAACGATCACGTCCGCCCCGTGATCCACCGGACGCACCAGCATGGGTGTCGCCACCGTGTTGTCCACGATCAGCGGCACGCCATGACGATGCGCGACCGATGCAAGCGCCTCCAGATCGCACACGTTGCCGGCCGGATTGCCGACGGTTTCGCAAAACACGGCCCGGGTGTTCTCGTCGATCAACGCCTCGATGTCGGCGGCGCGGTCAGATTTCGCGAATCGAACCTGTACCCCCTGTTTCGGCAGGATATGCCCGAACAGCGTGTAGGTCGTGCCGTAGAGCTGCGGGACCGAGACGATGTTGCGCCCCATCTCGGTGACGTTGACGGTCGCATAGTAGAGCGCCGTCTGGCCCGAACTCGCGGTGAGCGCCCCGACGCCGCCCTCGAGCTGAGCGACCCGCTCCTCGAGCACAGCGGTGGTGGGATTGCTGATGCGCGTGTATCTGAATCCTTCGACCTCGAGATTGAAGAGCGCGGCAGCGTGCTCCGCGCTGTCGAAAGAATAGGCGGCGGTCTGATAAATCGGAACCGCCACCGCGTGGGTGGCGGGGTCCGAGTCGAATCCGCCGTGAATCGCAATCGTCTCTTTTTTCATGCTGGAATCGCTGGGGCTGAAGGCTGCAGTGTAGCGCGGAGCATGCCGGGGCGTCGCGAAGCGGTCGGCGCCGAGCGGCGGTCGCTGCTCGAGCTGTGCGCTCCGTCACAGCCGCGGCGGGCCCCTCCGTCCGACGGGGGCGGTCTCACCACGGCGCCGGCCGGTAATCCTTCAGGAACTGACCCCAGAGGTGCGTCCCGGTCAGCCGTCCGCCGAAGATTGGGTCGACGATACGCGCCGCGCCGTCGATGATGTCGAGGGGCGGAGCGAAGCCAGCCTCGGCCTTGCGGGCCGCATGCAGCGCCGGATCCTCGTCGGTCACCCAGCCGGTATCGACCGCGTTCATGTGAATGCCCTCCTTCACGAAGTCCGGCGCACTGGTGCGGGTCATCATGTTGAGGGCGGCTTTCGCCATGTTCGTGTGCGGATGTTTGTCGGTCTTGGTGGTGCGGTAGAACTGTCCTTCCATTGCGCTCACGTTGACGACGTGTTTGTCGCGGGCCGCGGTTCGCAGCATCAATGGCTTCAGCCGCGCATTGAGAATGTACGGGGCGATGGCGTTGACGAGGTGCACCTCGAGGAGCTCCGGCGTCTGCACCTCGTGCAGCCGGAGCCGCCAGCTGTTGACCGCGCGCAGGTCCACTTGCTGACGGTCCTCATCGTAGCGCTCCTTGGGGAACAGGGCATCGCCGTCGCGGAAATCCTCATCGAGATAATGTCGCTGGGAAAGTTCGGCGCTGTGCACAAGCCCCTCCGCGTGCGAGCGTTGCGGGCTTGCCGCGGGCACCCCGGCGAGCGGCGAACGCGCGTCGGGCAGCACGTCCCCGGCCAGCGAACGGCGCAGTTCGTCGTGGGGGGTCAACGGACCGCGCCAATCGTCGGGGAGCGAGCTGAGCGGTTGCGTCTCCCGACTGATGAGGTGCTCGAAAAATCCGGCGGGCCGGCGAACGGTCTGGCAGGCGTTGTTGAGGATGTAATCGAGCTGCGGCAGGCGTTCGAGCAGAAACCGGGTGAAGATCTCGACGCTCGGCGCATGACGCAGATCGAGGCCGTGGATCTGCAAGCGGGCGCTGAACCCGGGATAATCCGCCTCCTTCGCATACCGTTGCACGGCATCGACTGGAAAGCGGGTGGTGACGATCACCTGCGCGCCCGCACGCAGCAGTTTCAGCGAGGCCTGAAATCCGATTTTCACGCGCGCGCCGGTGATGAGCGCGATGCGGCCGGTCAAATCGGCCGTCTGCGCGCGCTTGGCGTAATTGAAATCGCCGCAGTCCCCGCACATCGAATCGTAATAGCGGTGCACGCTCACGAAGGGGCGTTTGCAGACGTAACAGGCGCGGCTGCGTTTGAGCTGCGGGCCATCGCACGCTGCGGGCTCCCCGGCCGGCGGCTCGAGCCGCAGCGGCGTGTAGGTCGTCGCGCGCCGCTGCACGCGCAGTCCGGACTGCTCGATGGCACGCCGGTCGTGTGCTTTCACGGCTTCGCGGTCGGCGCGCCGAAATGCTTTCGCCATCCGCACGAGATCGTGCCGCTCGGGTTTTGCGACGAGGCCGGCAAGCATGAGGAACTCGCGCCGTGCCTCGCGCGAGAGGCGCGTGAGATGCGACCGATCGGCCTCGATCGCGCGCAGCACGCGCAGGCAGGTGTGCACGTCCGCATCGGTGGGTGCAGCGCTGGCCGGCGTATCGAGATCGGTATCTGGGGGCGATTCCATGGGGGGAGCATTGTAATCGAAGCGAATTGCGCACGTTTCATTACCGTGGTAATGTGCTGTGATGTCCTTAGCCAAATCCAAGCTTACTGCCCAAGGTCAGATCTCCGTCCCGGCTGAAGTTCGACAGAGGCTCGGCATAGGTCCCGGGTCTGTGCTCGAATGGGAGGAGCAGGACGGTCGGCTGTTCGTGCGCCGTGCGGGAAGATATAGCTCGCCGGAGATTCATCAGGCACTGTTTGGCGACGCCGTGTCGGGCGAGCGGCCCGGGGATGTAAAGGACGCCATCCGGAAGTACGTCCGCAGCAAGCATGCGCGCAGTTGATGCCAACGTCCTGGTGCGCCTTCTGGTGCGCGACGATCCCAGACAGGTTCGCGGCGCCGAATCGTTCACCGCTGCCGGCGCTTGGGTTTCGCATCTAGTGCTGGCCGAGGCGATGTGGGTGCTCGATGCCGTCTACGACCGAAGCGCGAAGCAGCTGGCAATCGCCGTCGACATGCTGCTCAATCACAAGGATGTGACGATCCAGGATGCCGATGTCGTGCGCGATGCCCTCGATCAGTTCAGAAAGCGCCCGGCATTGGGATTTTCCGACTGCCTGGTTCTCGAGTTGGCGCGCAAAGCCGGGCATCTGCCTCTCGGGACCTTTGATCACGACCTCGCAAAGCTCGACGGTACGCACAAGCTGTCGGCGAGCTCACCAGTCGGATGATTTCGCGCACGATCTCCGTCGCGCCGATGATGGACTGGACCGACCGCCACTGCCGGTTCCTGCACCGTCTGTACGCGCCGCATGCGCTGCTCTATACGGAAATGATCGTCGCTCCAGCCATCGTCCGCGGTAATGCGCAGCGACTCCTGGCGCACGACCCGGCCGAATATCCAGTCGCTCTGCAGCTCGGGGGCTGCGACCCGGTCGAGCTCGCCGCCGCCGCGCGCATCGGGGCTGAGGCAGGTTATGCGGAGATCAATCTGAACGTCGGTTGCCCGAGCGACCGCGTGAAAAGCGGCTCCTTCGGCGCCTGTCTGATGCTGCAGCCACAGCTCGTGGCCGATTGTGTGCGACACATGCGCGATGCCGTGCGCGCCGAGGTGCCGGTGACCGTGAAATGCCGGATCGGCATCGATGCGCGCGACGACTACGAATTCCTGGCCGGCTTCACCGACGCGCTGATCCGGGCGGGCGTCGACGCGCTCATCGTCCATGCGCGGGTCGCGATGCTCGGCGGCTTGAGTCCGAAAGAGAACCGCGAGATTCCCCCGCTCAAGTACGGGCATGTGCATCGCCTGAAGCACGACCATCCGCAGCTTCCCATCGTGCTGAATGGGGGTGTCGGGGACCTGGGCACCCTGGTGCACCATTTGGACGCAGGCCTCGATGGCGTGATGCTCGGCCGGGCCGCCTATCACCGCCCCGCGCTATTGGCTGAGGCCGAGCGTGCGCTCTGCGATCCCGAGTGGGAGGTGCCGGAGCCACGGGAGATCATCGAGCGCATCGTGCCGTACGCGCGGAAACGGCTCGCGGAGGGCGTGCGCCTGCACTCGATCACCCGCCACCTGCATGGCCTCATGGCCGGCCGCGAAGGGGCCCGGGCCTGGCGTCGGTTCCTGTCCGACATTGCCTCCCGCCCCGGAACGGGGCCGGACACCCTGCTTTCCGCGCTATGCTTGCTCAATCAGGGACTGGCCGCGTAAAACGATCGGAACGCAGGGAACCAGGTTAAGTATAATTCGCCGGCGCAATGGGTAAGGAAATCGAACTCGCCATCGTTTTTGCCGACGTCGTCGGCAGCACCAAGCTCTATGAATTGCTTGGAGATCTGCGTGCCCGCGATATGGTGGGGATCTGCATCGAGGTGATGCGGGCCGCCACCGAACAAAACCACGGCACCGTCATCAAGACCATGGGCGATGAGGTCATGGCCACCTTTCCGACCGCGGATGACGCGCTGAACGCCGCCGCCCAGATGCAGAAACAAATCGTGCTGCACCCCTCCCTCAAGGTCGATGAGCAGACGGTCGCGATCCGGATCGGATGCAATTTCGGACCGGTGGTGCTCGAGAACCGCGACATATTCGGATCGGCGGTGCATACCGCCAATCGCATGACCAGCCAGGCGAAAGCCGGCCAGATCATCACCACCGCGACCATGGTCGATCAGCTGTCGAGCGAGTGGCGGGCCTCGGTGAGGCAGATCGACGTCGCCACGCTCAAGGGACGCAGCAGCGAAGTCGCGCTGTACGAGGTCCTATGGCAGACCGAGGACATCACCAGCATGGTGCCGGCCATCGCCATCACTTCGCGCGAACGGGCCAACAAGACGCAGCGGCTGCGCCTGCGATATCAGGGGCAGGAGATCCTGGTACAGGACGGTCGGGCCAACATCACCATGGGGCGTGCCGAGGAAAACGATCTGGTCGTGAAGGGCAACCTCATTTCGCGGCTGCATGCCCGGGTGGAATTCAATCGCAACAAATTCATGTTGATCGATCAAAGCACGAACGGCACCTTCGTTCTCGGCAAGGACGGCGAAGAAGCCTTCGTACGGCGCGACTCCATGCAGATCCGGGGTGAAGGCTTGATCGGTCTCGGCAAGGCCCCGGACAGCAACTCCTCGCAGGTGATCCGCTATGTCTGCGAGGAGTGAGCGCGCACCCGCGCCATCGCATCCTTGAGCTCGGTGTGGAGTGCGGCCGGCACGCGGTCTCCGAACTCCGAGAGGTAGGCACTCACCGCCGCGAGTTCCGTCTCCCAAGCGGGCGCTGAGACGGCGAGCAGTTCCTGAAGCGCCGGCGCGGACACCTCGAGTCCCGCGGTATCCAGGTCCGAGGGGCGGGGGAGATCTCCGATGACGGTCTCGCGCGCATCCGCCGTGCCCTCGCAGCGATCGATGATCCAACGCAGCACTCGCAGATTGTCGCTGAACCCCGGCCACAGATATTTGCCGGCATCATCCTGGCGAAACCAATTGACGTGAAAAACCGCGGGAGGCGATTTGAGCTTCGCCCCCATGTCGATCCAATGCGCCCAGTAATCGCCGAAGTTGTAACCGGTAAAGGGCTTCATCGCCATGGGGTCGCGGCGCACGATGCCTACGGTGCCGGTAGCCGCTGCAGTCGTTTCGGATGCGAGGCCGGCGCCGACGAGAACACCGTGGCGCCAGCTTCGGGTCTGATAGACGAGGGGCGCAAGCGAGCGGCGCCGGCCGCCGAAGACGATGGCGGAAATCGGCACGCCGCTCGGCGCGTCCGCCAGCTTCGAATAGGCCGGGTTTTGTCGCGCATCGACCGTGAAGCGCGAATTCGGGTGGGCGGCGGGGCCGTTCGCGGGGTCGTAAGGCCGGCCCTGCCAATCCAAGGCGGGCTTACCCTCGGAAAGTCCCTCCCACCACGGCTGATTATCCTCGGTCAGGGCCACGTTGGTGAAAATGGTGTCGCGCCGGATGGTCTCATAGGCGTTGCGGTTGGTTTTGGGATTGGTGCCGGGAACCACGCCGAAGTAGCCGGACTCGGGATTGATCGCATAGAGCCTGCCGTCCTTGCCCGGATGGAGCCAGGCGATGTCCTCACCCAGCGTCCAGACCTTCCAGCCCTTGTAGCTCGCCGGAGGGATCAGCATCGCGAGATTGGTCTTGCCGCAAGCCGACGGGAAGGCGCACGCGAGATAATGCGTCTCGCCCTGCGGATTTTCGATCCCGACGATGAGCATGTGCTCGGCGAGCCAGCCCTCGGTGCGGGCCTGCCAGCTCGCAATGCGCAGCGCATGGCATTTCTTGCCAAGCAGCGCATTGCCGCCGTAGCCCGAGCCGAAGCTCTTGATCGAGAGCTCCTCGGGAAAGTGCATGATGAATCGGCGGTCGGGATCGAGCTCGCCGGTCGAATGCAGTCCCTTCACGAACTTGCCGTCGCGCGCGATGCGCTCGAGCGCCGCGCGTCCCATGCGGGTCATGAGCCGCATGTTGAGCACCACATACGCGCTGTCGGTGATCTCGATACCGCATCGGGACAGCGGTGAATCGAGCGGACCCATGCAGTAGGGGACCACGTACATCGTACGTCCCTTCATGCAGCCTGCGTAGAGCGCGTCCATCTTGGCGTGCGCCTCTTGCGGCGGCATCCAGTTGTTGTTCGGGCCGGCGTCGCCGCGGTGGGTGGTGCACACGAAAGTCAGGTGCTCGACCCGCGCCACATCGGACGGATCGGAGCGGTGCAGGAAGCACCCCGGGAAATTGGTCTGATCGAGTGGCAACAGAGCCCGCGATGCGACCAGCTCACGCTCGATGGTTCGGCGCTCAACTTCACTTCCATCGCACCAATGGATTTCATCGGGCTGGCTGAGCCGGGCGACTTCCTCGACCCAAGCGGACACGTCGCGATTCAAGGAGGCTAGAGACGTCACATGTTGGGCAGCGGTGGCCATGCGAGAACCCCTACAATAATCGTAATTTAGGAAGGCAGGATGACAGATGGCTCGACAGCCGCCAACCCCTCGATTCGCCCGCCCGGAGGCGTGGTGATATCTCTTGTAAAACACAAGAAATACTGTGTAATTTATTGATTATGAAATATCTGTTCACCTCATCCTCTCTCGATGGAGTTCAGGCGAGACGCGTCCACGGGCACGTCGTCCTGGCGCTCTACCTGCTGTCGGCGGCGGCGAACATGGCCGCGGCGCAGAGCGGCTCCCCGACGCGCGGCGACCCGCGGTTGTCGATCAGGGCGATCGCCGAGGTCGAGGTGAGCGCCTTGAACGGGGAGCGCGAGACCGTCAAACTCGCGCGGGCCGACCGGGTCGTGCCGGGCGACCAGGTGATCTACACGCTCGAGATTCGCAACAAGGGCGCGATGTCGTTGCCGCCGCCCACGGTCGATTACCCGATTCCGGAGCATATGCGCTACCTCGACGACACTGCCGCCGGCCCCGGCGCCGACATCAGCTATTCGATCGACGGGGGACACACCTTCGACCGTCCGGAGAACCTCAAGGTCATCGGCCCGGACGGGCAAAAGCACCCGGCGACCGCCGCCGATTACACGCACATTCGCTGGCAGCTCAGGCATATCCTGAAGGGCAAGTCGGTGGCGTTCGCGCGCTTTCGCGCCGTCGTCAGATAGCCGCTGCATGAATTATCGAGACGTATTCGGCGCCGAGGGCCCGCTGGCGCAGGCCATCCCGGGTTATGCCTACCGGTCGGAACAAGCGGCCATGGCCGCCGCCGTGGGCCGCGCGTTGACGCGCGGCGAGCCGCTGATCGTCGAGGCCGGTACCGGAACCGGCAAAACCTTCGCGTATCTCGTTCCTGCCCTGCTGTCGGGGCTCAGCGTCATCATCTCGACGGGAACGCGCACTCTTCAGGACCAGCTGTTTCATCGCGATGTGCCGTTGCTGGCGCGCGCGCTCGGCATGCCGGTCAAAATGGCGCTGCTCAAGGGACGTGCCAATTACCTGTGCCGACATCGGTTCGAGCTCGCCACGGCCCAGCGCGCGCTGTTTCCCGGCGAGCGCGGATCGGCCCGACTGCTCGCGCGCGTGTCGAGATGGGCGGCCGTCACGAAGTCGGGCGATCTCGCCGAGCTCACCGACCTGCCGGAACAGTCGCCGATCGGGCCCATGCTGACCTCGACCCGCGAGAATTGTCTCGGACAGGAGTGTCCGCAATTCTCGCGCTGTCACGTGATGGAGGCGCGCCGCGCGGCGCAGGCGGCGCAAGTCGTGGTGGTCAATCACCATCTGCTGCTGGCGGATCTCGCGCTCAAGGATGAGGGTTTCGGCGATTTGTTGCCGGGCGCGCAAGCCCTCATCCTGGACGAGGCGCATCAGGTGCCGGAGATCGCCGCGCAATTTTTCGGCCAAACCTGGTCGGCCCGGCAGGTGCAGTTCTTGATACGCGATGCCGCCGCCGAGATGAACGGTGCGGGTGTACGGGCGCCCGCGGCAGTCTCCGCCTTGGGCGCCGTGGATTCGTTGCTCGAGGAGCTGCGCACGTCGCTCGGCGGCGCCGGGCGGTACGAGTGGGCGAGTCTCACCGACGCATTCTTCGATGCCTTGCCCGCGCTGCGCGCGGCGCTGGACGCCGTCGCGACGGAACTCGAAGGGTTGGGCGCCGGACCGGGCACCGCCAACTGCGCGCGACGCGCAGCGGCGCTCGCGAGCGCCCTCGAAACCCTGACCGAGATGCCGGAAGAGGCCGGCATCCGCTGGGTCGACGCCAACCCGAACGGCATGTCGCTGCAGTTCACCCCCTTCGAGGTTGCCGAGCGGCTACGCGGGTACGTGCATGCTCGGCCGTGCTCCTGGGTGTTCACGTCCGCAACGCTCGCCATCGGCGAGGACTTTGCACATTTCGCCACCCGCATCGGGCTTCCCGAGGTGAGGACGCTGAAGATCGAGAGTCCGTTCGACTACCGCCGGCAAGCGCGTATTTATCTGCCGAGAGGCATGCCGGAACCGACCCATCCTTCCTATGCGAGTAAGTTCATCGACGCCTGTGCCCCCTTGATCGAGGCGAGCGGCGGGCGCGCGTTCCTGCTGTACACCAGCTATCGCGCGTTGGCCGAGGGGGTCGCGGCGCTCGAAGCACGATTCCCGGAGCCGAATTTCCCGATCCTGGTCCAGGGGCAGGCGCCGCGCGAGGCCCTGTTGCACCGATTCCGCGAGCTCGGTAACGCCGTGCTGCTCGCCACCGGCAGCTTCTGGGAGGGTGTGGACGTCAAGGGGGAAGCATTGTCCATCGTCGCGATCGACAAGCTGCCCTTCGCCTCGCCGGATGATCCCTTGCTCAAGGCGCGCCTCACCGGCATTCGCAGGCGCGGCGGGAATCCGTTCCTCGAATATCAATTGCCGCAGGCCGTGCTCGCATTGAAACAAGGCGTGGGACGGCTGATTCGCGACGTGGACGACTTCGGCGTGATCGTGATCGGCGACCCCCGGGTGATCACCAAGCCCTATGGGTCGGTGTTTCTCGATTCTCTGCCGCCGAGCCCGCGAATCAACGACGGCGCGACCGCCGCCGATTTCCTCGCCGAGCGCTTCGAGATTCTGCGCGCGGCGGAACGCGGCAAACGGCCCATGGCGACGTTCGGGCCCCCTGTTTGATGCGCCTGCTTGCCCTGGATACCGCGACCGAGGCGTGCAGCGTGGCCCTGCTCACCGAGCACGGACTGCTGTCGGACTCGGTGGAGATCGGGCGCGGCCATGCACAAGAGATCCTCGGCATGGTGGACCGGATTCTCGCGCAAGGTGGGGCGACCCTCGCGAGCCTCTCCGGCATCGCGGCGGGAATCGGTCCTGGTTCCTTTACGGGCGTTCGGGTAAGCGTCGCCGTGGCGCAAGGGCTCGCGTTCGGCGCCGGGCTTCCCGTCGTGCCGGTCACCAGTCTGGAGGCCCTCGCCATCGAGGCGATCGGTGCCGGCGCGGAACGGGTGCTCGCCTGTCTGGATGCACGGATGGGCGAGGTGTACTGGGGGTGTTTCGTTGCCCAGGCATCCGGGATGTTGAGCGCGGTGGGGCCTTCAGCGGTGGGGCCGCCGTCCGCCGTACGGCTGCCCGAGGGTGGCTCGTACGCTGCGGCCCCGCACTTCCGCGGCATCGGCCGCGGCTTTGCGGCCTATCCCGAGCTCTGCGCCATCCCGGGCCTGCTGATCGAATCGGAGGCCCGACGAGCCTTGCCGCAAGCGCGCGCAGTGGCGCTTCTAGGCGCCGCGAGGCTCGCCGCGGGCGCGGGAATCGATGCTGAGTTCCTGGAGCCTTTGTACCTGCGCAATAAGGTTGCCATGACCGAGGCGGAGCGCGGCGCTGCAAGGCGTCTCGACAAATAGACCCTGTCATGGAACTGTCACAATGCAAGGCTGTAATAGCGGGCAGTAGAATCAAGGGACTAAGACCAGAAATGACGGCCAAGCGCATCCTCGTGGTCGAGGACGAAAAACCCATTCGCGACCTGATCGCCTTCGGATTGCGGCGCGCCGGATACGATGTGAGGGAAGCCGAGGACTGCCGCGAAGCGCGCGCCCGTATCGTCGACGTTCGGCCCGATCTCATGTTGATCGATTGGATGCTGCCCGACATGAGCGGGCTCGAGCTCACCCGATCGCTGAAGCGCGCCAAGGACACGGAGGAGATCCCGGTCATCATGCTCACCGCGCGGGCCGAGGAGCAGGACAAGGTCAGCGGTCTGGAAGGCGGCGCCGACGATTACATCATCAAGCCGTTCTCTCCGCGCGAACTCCTGGCGCGAATCCAGGCGGTATTGCGCCGGGCGGCTCCCGCGGGTTCCGGGGACATCATGGAAGCGCAGGGCCTGAAGCTCGACGATTCCAGCCACCGCGTGAGCGCCGGCGATCGGGAAATCGCCCTGGGGCCCACCGAATACCGGCTGCTGCATTTCTTCATGACGCACCCCGAGCGGGTATTCAGCCGCGGCCAGTTGCTCGACCGGGTCTGGGGCGGCAATACTTATGTCGAGGAGCGCACGGTCGACGTGCACATCCGGCGCCTTCGCAAGGCATTGGAACCTTTCGTGCTGGAGGGATTGGTGCAAACTGTACGGGGTGCCGGCTATCGGTTTTCGACCCGCGACAGCTAGGATGCGAGCGTCGGGTCGGCACAGACAGGGCTAGGGGCTCCAATTCATGGCGGCGATGTGGACTTTCGCGCTCGCGCGGCTTGCGGGCATCTTGCTGTCGGGGCTGATCCTCGGCCTCCTGATCGGACCCATTTGGCTGTGGTTGTTGGCGGCGGCCTTCTTCTATATCGGTTGGCAGCTGCTCAATCTGTACCGCCTGGATCGATGGCTTCGGCTGCGTTCGCAGATCGACCCCCCCACCATCGGCGGCATCTGGGGCGATGTCATCGGCCAGGTGGTGCGCCTGCATCGCCGCAAGCAGTTTCACAAGCAACGCCTGGTGCAGCTATTCCGTGAGCTGCGCCGTTCGACCGCCGCGCTTCCGGACGGCGTCATCATATTGAGTACTCAGAACGAGATCGTCTGGTTCAATCGGCAGGCTGCGCGGCTCCTCGGCTTGCGGCGTCCGGTCGACATCGGACTGCGCATCGACAATCTGATCCGCTCGCCCGAGTTCGTGCACTATCTGCACGGCGACGATTTTACGCTGCCCTTGGTCATCAGGCCCCCCGTGCAGACGGAACTCTACCTGGCGCTGCAGCTGGTGCCGTACGGGGCTGGACAATCACTGCTCCTCGCCCGCGACGTGACGCGTCAAATGCGCCTCGAGGCGATGCGCAAGGATTTCGTGGCGAATGCCTCGCACGAGCTGCGCACCCCGCTCACCGTCATTTCCGGGTATCTCGACACCATGGCTGACGACTCCGGTTTCGAGGAGGCCTGGTCGGGTCCCATTCGGGACATGCGTGCGCAGGCCCAACGCATGAACGCCATCATCACCGATTTGTTGGAGCTGTCGCGCCTGGAGTCCACCGACGGCGAAGCGCCGCGCGAGCCGATCGATGTGCCCGGCATGCTTGAACGGCTGCACCGCGATGCCCTGGCGGCGAGCGGCCGCCCGCGCCACGTGCTCCTGGAACTCGACTGCGTCGAGGGTCTGTACGGTGCACTCCACGAGATCGAATCTGCGTTCACCAACCTGCTGGTGAACGGCCTGAAGTACACGCCCGCGGAGGGCACCGTTCGCATGCGCTGGTGGTGCGACGAGGACGGTGCCTACTTTGCGGTCATCGATACGGGCATCGGCATTGCCGCCGAGCACATCCCGCGGCTCACCGAGCGGTTTTACCGGGTCGACGCGGGCCGCTCGCGTGGCCAGGGCGGCTCCGGGCTTGGCCTTGCCATCGTCAAGCACGCCCTGCAGCGTCACGGCGGCTGGCTCGATGTGCGTAGCACCGAGGGCAAGGGCAGCGCCTTCACCTGTCACTTTCCCGCGCAGAGAATCTGCCGGCTGGGAATACGCGCCGCGGCCGGCGGCGTATGATCTGGTCGCGGCGTATAACGTCACAAATAAGCTTCAACCTGTTGACGTCCGAAGTAATCGGATGTAAACGCATTAGGCGCGCACGCCGCCGCCGCCGCTTGGCCTCAAGGTAGACGACATGGAAACCGCCGATCTTTCGCACCACATTTCCCGCCGCTTCAACGAAGACCTGGAGAAGGTGCGCACGCAGGTGTTGCAGATGGGCGGGTTCGTGGAGCAACAACTTCACAAGGCCATCCTCGCCTTGGTCGAGGGCGACAGCCGCCTTGGGGAATCGGTGGCGACCGACGACTACAAGGTCAATGTCATGGAGGTGTCCATCGACGAGGAATGCAGCCGCATCCTCGCGCTGCGGGCGCCGGCGGCGGGGGATCTGCGGGTCATCGTCGCCATCATCAAGACCATCACCGATCTCGAGCGCATCGGCGATGAGGGCGAGAAGATCGGCTACATCGCATCGCGTCTCGCGACCATGGAGCGGCCCGCCGACAAGTATCGGGAGGTCAAGCACCTCGGTCGCCAGGTCGCGCAGATGGTGCACGATGCGCTCGATGCCTTTGCGCGCATGGACTCCGCCGCGGCGCTTCGCACCGCGCAGGAGGACAAGCTGGTGGACGACGAGTACGAGTCCATCCAACGCCAATGCATCACCTTCATGATGGAGGATCCCCGCACCATCCGCCGCGCGCTCGAGATCATGTGGATCGTCCGCGCGCTGGAGCGGATCGGCGATCACGCCAAGAACATCTGTGAATACGTGATCTACATGGTTCACGGCAAGGATATCCGCCACACCTCGCTCGATGATGTCGCCAAGCAGATCGACGCCGCGATAGCGCGCCGCTGATGACGCCCCGCAAGGCGAACGCACTGGGTTTCGCGGCCTGTGCGGCGATGTTGGCCTACGCGTACTACGCCCAGTTCGTGATGCATCTGGAGCCCTGTCCGCTGTGCATCTTCCAGCGCCTCGGCATCTTTGCCATCGGCGTGGTTCTCGGGCTCGCCGCCCTGCAGGATCCCGTCGGCTGGGGGCGAAAAGTGTACGCAATCCTGGTCGCTCTCACCGCACTCGCCACCGTCGGAGTGGCGGCGCGCCACCTGTACATCCAGAGCCTGCCACCGGGAAGCGTGCCGGCGTGCGGCGCATCGCTCGACTTCATGTTCAAGGTATTTGCGCTCACCGACGTATTGGTCAAGGTGCTCACCGGCTCGGGCGAATGTGCGAAGATCACCTGGCGCTTCCTCGGGCTGTCCATGCCCGGATGGGTGCTGATCGCTGCGCTCGCTCTCGGCGTGTGGGGCCTCTGGGCGAATCTTCGGCGCCGGCCGCCGGTGCTCAGGTTCTGATGCCGAAGACCCTCGAGCTCACCTGCGATTTGATGTCGCGAGCGTCCGTCAGTCCCACCGACGGCGGCTGTCAGGCGCTGATGTGCGAGCGGCTCAAGGCACTCGGCTTCACGATCGAGAATCTACGCTTCGGGAATGTCGACAACTTCTGGGCACGGCGCGGCGGCGGCTCCCCCGTGTTCTGCTTCGCGGGGCATACCGATGTGGTACCGCCGGGGCCGCTCGAGGATTGGAAAAGCGATCCCTTCGAGCCTTCCGTTCGCGACGGCATGCTCTATGGACGCGGCGCGGCAGACATGAAGAGCGGCCTTGCCGCCATGGTGACGGCTTGTGAGGAGTTTATCGGGCGACACCCGCGCCACCGCGGCAGCATCGCTTTCCTGATCACCAGCGACGAGGAGGGGCCTTCCGTGGACGGCACGCGGCGCGTGGTCGAGGTGCTGAAGAGCCGCGGCGAGTCCATCGATTGGTGTTTGATCGGCGAGCCCTCGAGCGAGGAGGTGCTCGGCGATACCCTGAAGATCGGGCGGCGCGGCAGCTTGAGCGGACGGCTGACGGTGCACGGGGTGCAGGGACACATCGCCTATCCACAACTTGCGGACAACCCCATTCACGCGCTCGCACCGGCTCTCGCCGAACTGGCGTCGCGCACCTGGGATCAGGGCAACCAGCATTTCCAGCCGACCAGCTTTCAGATGTCGAACATCGCCGCGGGCACCGGGGCCCCGAACGTCATCCCCGGCGAGCTCAAGGCGCGGTTCAATTTGCGCTTCTCCACCGAACAGACCATCGAGTCGCTGCAAGCGACGGTCGAGCGCATCTTGGGCGAGCATCGTGTCAATTATTCGCTGGATTGGTTCATCTCGGGATATCCGTTCTTGACGGCGCCCGGGACCTTGTCGGAGGCGGCAAGCCGGGCGGTATTCGAGGAACTGGGTGTGACGCCCAAACTCTCCACCACCGGCGGCACCTCGGATGGCAGATTCATCGCGCCGATGGGCGCCCAGGTCATCGAGCTCGGGGTGACCAACCCGACGATCCACAAGGCCAACGAGAGCGTGAAAGTGGAGGATATCGAACGGCTGCACCGCGCGTATCGAAGGACGCTGGAGCTGTTGCTCGGGAATTAGCCGGCGGATCGGCGTTTGTTGGCGTGTAACTGCCTATGCCGGGGCACAAAAACGAATGCGCGGCCTCGAGGGCCGCGCATCGCATCGATCATCCACTTGCCGCCTTACTCTACGCTGTACCCTCGACCTTCCAGGCAGGCCGCTTGGGCTCGCATGTAGTCCGGACGCTTGTTAGCCGGTGCGGCGGCGCCGGTGGTCGGATCGTAGCCCGTCTGCCCGGCCGCCCACTTGTGGCACTCGTATTTATCCTTCGACTGCTGATCCGCCGGCTGGCCGTTTTTCGGGTAAGCGATCAGCTCTCCGCTGGTCGCCGGAGCGCCGCCGGCCGCGCCGGCCTGCGGCTGCAGCCCGTCCGGGGGAGCCACAGTCTGGTACTGTTTCGCGTTCTGATCGTAGGTGTAGTACGTGTTGTCGGCGTAGTAATACGGGACGCCGTTCCACCAGTAGGTCTGGTAGTACAGCGGCAAGGTCGCGAAGTACAGACCGAGACCCAGGCCGCCCCAGCCCCAACCCCATCCGCAACAGCCCCAGCCGCCGCCGCGCCAACCGCCATATCCGTAGCCGCCCCGGTAGCCGTATCCGCCCCGATAGCCATATGCACCCCCGCGATAGCCACCGTAGGCGCCCGCATGGCCGCCGCCGCTGAAGTGAGCGCCGCCGCCGCCGCCCGCGTGACCTCCGCCGCCACCGCCGCCGTGTTGCGCGAACGCACTGGTCGACATGACGGTCGCCATGGCGAATGTGCCGAGGCAAAGTGAGAATTTACGAATCAGGGTAGGACTTTCCATAAGATCACCAGTTTTGGGTCAAATGCCTCAATACAACGCACAACGTACTATATGGTTGACTGCATGAAACGGATGCTTATCACCGTTCCCGAATATTCGACTCTGCGGCGAGGGTTCGGTTCAACCAACCTCGCACCTTGGGTCGACACCGCTTAGGGCCGACACCCCCAGCGTGGTCGTCGACCCGCGCCGCGGGCCGTCCGTACTCGTCAATCTCCCGAGGCGCGAACGATGGTAACGCGCGCGGCCGCCTCACTCACGCCGCTCAGTTGCAGGATCAGCGCCTTGTTGGCCTCCAGCGAAAACTGCACGATTTTGCGCGGCGCATCGCAGCCATGCTGCCCTTCATAGTCCGCGGCGGGCACGAGACGGGAGTCCGCCACGACATCGATCCACATCGGCAGATCGACAGCCACCCGGTAGCTGCCGGCTAGCGGCACAGTGAAGGCCAGCACTCCCGAGTAGCTTCCTTCAACCGGCGACGCTTTGCCCGGGGCGGCTGGAAACGCGACTTGGGCCGCGGGCACGAGTTGCACTCGATACGCCCGGTCGGTGGCAATGGAAGGTGGTGATCGACCGTCCTTTGTCGCCGCGACGGGGGATGCCGCAGCGGCGAACAATGCTCGCTCGCGCGTGATGTCCCATTTGTATCGGCCGCAGGGGTCGGCCGCGACGGAATTTTGCTGCCCGAACGCCAGGGGCGGCGTTGCAAATACCAGCGAAGCGGCTACCAGGGTAAGCAATCGCATCGTGCACTCCCTAAATCCGGCAAATCGAGCACCTAGGATACTGCATTGTCGGTTGAGCCTTACATTTAGCGTCGAGGTTCGCCAGTACCCCCCGTGAGTCATCGCGTGTAGCTTGGGAATCGTCACAAGGCAGCCGAGGAGCGACGGACATGCGCAAAGTAAGGATTCCGGTTCCTGTCCTAAGGCGCGCTCGTGCCTCCGGGTTTTGGGTGGGGGCCGGAGTTGCCGCGCTCGCTGCGGGATGCGCAGCACAGCCGCCCTCCGATGCGCGCACGGTTCAGCTGACGGATAATTTGCAGCTCTATGACATGTATGACAACTCGCGCGATTGGGGGCCGAGCTTCCTGGTTGGGCCGCCCCCGCATCATTTGGGCGATCAATCGCGCATGGACGATACGCGCTCGGTGCGGCGCGTCGATAGTCAGGACGGGGCGAGTGGGGCCGATCCCTCCGGTCCGCCGGCGCCGGTGGCGACGCCCAATTCGCTCATGACGAAGCCGTTACCGCAGGTACCTTAGCTCAAATCCCCGGACGCACGTCTGATGCGATGTCCGGTCGGCTGATCACGGGCAACCCGGCCGACTTCCACGCTGCGATGCCACCACCCATGTGCGAAGCATGCGGCTGACCTGCGGCGAGTCGCCGCTCCGCTGCGCTGAGCGAGCGCTTCCCGCTGCCGCAATGAAATACGACGCGCTGCGCTCCATCCTTGGGCAGGGTGGCGGCTTCGAACGTGGACAGCGGATAGAGCAGGGCACCTGCTATGCGTTCCGATGCGTATTCGGATGGCTCACGGACATCGATCAACAGAATCTTTCCCGCTTGTAGAAGCCGAGCCACCTCGTTCGGATCCAAGGTATCGATCGGTGCTGCATGGTTCGTCATGTACTTTTCCTCCTCGTTGAGATGGGTCTGCGAGCCGGCGCCGGCGCCGGCTCGCAGAACAGTCGATACAGGAGCTTCGCCAGTGCTTTGGCTTCGGGCGCCGCCAGTCGATACCGCACCGACCGACGTTCGCGTCGTCGGCTGATGACTCCCTTCGCCTCGAGAATTGCGGAAACATTGAAAACAATTGAGCTGTTAAGGGATTGTACTTAGTCCGCTGTCGGTGCACTGAAAATATAATGTGAAACCGAGAAAGCGTTGCTCTGATTGCCGCTTCTGAAGATGACCAGGTGCCATTATGATTGCTACCGACCGTCTGATCATCGACCTGCGCTCCCGCTATCCAAGTTTGCCGGATCTGCCGATCGGCATTTTTAGCGGTGAACTTCAATCGCAAGCGCGACTCATCACAGCGTCAATTGGCGATGTGCTTTTCGAAGAGGGCAAAGCATGTGAGGGATTTCCCCTCGTGCTCGAGGGGGAGATATGTGTATCGCGGCGTTCTGACGATGGCACCCGCATCGTGGAGCTCTATCGAGTCACGCCGGGTGAGATTTGTGTCGTGTCGGCAGCCGGCCTTCTAACCAATAAGAAGTTGACGGCGCGGGGCACCGCCGCCGTGCCTAGCGAACTTCTTCTGCTTTCGCCAGATTTGTTCAACCGATGGACGGAATACGCCGGGTTTAGGCAGTTCGTGTTTGGTTTGTTTGCGGAGCGCTTGGCCGACTTGATGAATCTGATCGACGCCATCGCTTTTCAGCGCTTGGATCGCCGTTTGGCTCAGCATCTGCTGGGGCATGGGCAAGTTCTTCGCACAACGCATCAAGCATTGGCTGACGAACTCGGTACGGTGCGGGAGATCGTCACGCGGCTTCTCAACCGATTCGAGGTGGCCGGCTACGTCGGGCTAGCCCGCGAGCGCATCGAAGTACTGGACGCGGCCCGGCTGCGTGCGGTGGCGGGCGGCAACAACTTCTCGCCGTAGAGGGGTGGATTCACTGTGTAACTCAGGTCACCGACAAGCGGAGCTCTCGGGCGTAGGCTCGAAATCCTCAACTGCACAGGAACAAAGCAAATGGTAATCAATGTTGGAACGCTAGACCGAGCCATCCGGCTCATCGGCGGCATTGCGCTGATTGCATTGGCCGCATCCGGTAAAATTGGCGCGTGGGGCTACGTCGGGATTGTGCCACTTATCACCGGACTCTTTCGATTCTGCCCCGCCTACCGACTCATTGGGCTGAGCACGTGCCCGCTTTCTGCTGAGAGAACGTAGCGTCAAAATGCATGTGCGAATTGGCGCAGAAGAGGGATGGGCATGGCCCGAGCGACACTGCTCTAGGCGGTAAATCGCACCGGGGCCACGCGTAGCCGGATCGAAACGGAAGTTCCGTGTGCACCAGACTCCAGTTGTAGCTCAGCGCCGATCGATTCCGCCTGCTCCCGCAATCCCACCAGGCCGTAATGGCCTGGGCGCGAGGCGAGCGGATCGAAGCCGACGCCGTTGTCCGCAATCCGCAGCTCGATCCGCCCCTCATCGATGGCCTCGAGTTCCACGCGCACGCGCGTCGCCTTTGCGTGGCGCTCGATATTGCGCAGCGCTTCTTGCGCCATGCGCAACAGGATTTCCGCGCGCTCGTCCCCGAAGCGTGCCGAGTCGGGATCGGCGTTG
This sequence comes from Steroidobacteraceae bacterium, assembly GCA_050012215.1. Classification (GTDB taxonomy): domain Bacteria; phylum Pseudomonadota; class Gammaproteobacteria; order Steroidobacterales; family Steroidobacteraceae; genus Bog-1198. Next base: position 67,716 of record JBEKHO010000006.1, on the reverse strand, counting down.
AATGTCCCCTCCACACCGGTGCGGTTGGCGAAGCGCTCCAACTCCGCTGAAAGAGCGGGGCCGATGCCGGTCTCTCGAACGGCGGTGACACGCATCTGGGCAATCGCCGAGCGCGCTTCCTTGAGGCCCTCGTGCGCAATCGTCTCCGCCCGCGCCAGTTCTTCGGCGAGCGCCCCAGGCTCTCGCATTTGCAGTTTTCGGAGAAAGCGGATTTCGCTCAGGATCGCCATCATCGAGTGCGCGAGTGTGTCGTGCAGGTCGCGCGCGATCTTGAAGCGCTCGCGGACGATGGCCGCGTACCGGGATTCCTCCGCCAGCCGTTCCACCTCACGGGTCCTTACAGCCACACGCCGTTCGAGCTCACCGCCCAGCCTTTGAAGTTCGCGACGCTCATCCTGCAGATCACCGAGGATGCGGGCGAACGCGCGCGCGAGCTGGGCGACCTCGTCGATCCCACCCGGAATTTCAATGCTCTGCGTCGCGCTGTGGCCCATGGAGTTGACGGATTCGGTCAGGCGCCTCAGTCGGCCCGTGAGTTGCCGTGCGCCGAGAGCGCCCAGCAAACAAGTGGCCAGGGCAAGACCCAGGGAAACCCACAGTATCTCGAAGCCAATCGCATCGGCGCGTTGGTAGACACGCTCTTTGGGCTCGGATAGCTGCACCCACCATCCCAGGGAGGACACCCGCCGGCCGCCGCTCAAAAGTTCGCGCGCCACGAGCACATGGCGCCCATCCGGCAGGCGCTCGAATCGAGGGGCATTCAGCCGCGAGTCGGTCGGGACCGCAGCATCGACCGGCGTGCCGTTCCAGCGCCGATTGCGGAGTTCGTCCGGCCCCACGAGCACCATTCCGTCGCCGCTCACCACGAATGCCTGCGCGGCGACATGCGGATTGGATCCGTCCGTGAGCCGCTCGGGATGATGCGGTGCGCGCGGCCAGCGTAGATGGCTTGCCACGACCCCGATCACTCGGCCCGACGAGTCGCGCACGGGCGCCGCCATATCCCCGAGCGAGGCGCCGTCCGGCCTCGCGGGGCCCGGTGTGATGACGCCCAGCCAGGGATTGCTGCGTGCGGCGAGGAACCAGGGGCTCGACGCAATGTCGGCTCCTTGAGCCAGCTCACCGCCCGTTGCGCGTATGATCCCGCCGGGATCCGCGGCGGCGATCCAGTCGAGCTCCGGGTAGGCGGCGGTCAACTCGCTGAAGATCTCGTTCAATACGTCGGTGCGTTCGTTGCCCTGGGCTGTTTGCGCGATGTGCCCCGCCGCGTCGATCGCATCGAGGCGGCCCGCGAGCGCCTGGCCGAGCTCGGAAGTCAGTTGATCGGTTTCGAGCAGCAGTCGCCGGATGTGCTGTTCCAGCACGTTCTGCCGGGCAATGCTGCCGACCCAGATTCCGGCCGACACGGAGAACGTGATTGCCAATCCGATGGTCAGCCACATGGCGCCGGCACCGAGGCTCTGTCGTGGATCGATTCCGCGAAGCCAGTTCAATCGCAAAAGCGCAACCCCTTCGTTGTCACCGCCGTATCAATTCATGACGAAAGTCACTTCCAAACGACGCGGCTCGAGCCGCATGATTCCATGTGAAACGACACTGAACTCCAATGGTGGCAGGCCGCGAAAGGAATACCAAGCGTGACATCCAGTGAGCATAGCCGTCCGCCGGCGATCCGCGTGGTCATCGCCGAGGATCAGGAGGTGGTACGCCGCGGTGCGGCGCTGCTCATCTCCATGGAGCCCGATATGGAAGTGGTCGGACAGGCGCGCAACGGAGTCGAGGCGGTCGAGCTGGCCCGACTATTGCGCCCCGATGTGGTGTTGATGGATCTGCACATGCCGGTCAAAGGCGGAGTGGCGGCGACTCGCGAGATCACGCAGCACCTGCCGGAAACGCAGATCCTGGTGCTGACCACGCTCGACGACGACGAGACCGTGTTCGAGGCGGTGCGCGCAGGCGCGCAGGCCTATCTATTGAAAGACGCGGCCGAGGATGAGCTGCTCGAGACGGTTCGGGCCTTGCGCCGCGGGGAATCCCGATTGACTCCGCAGATTGCGCGCAAGGTCATGGATCAATTCCGGCGGTTTGCGCAGCTGCGCCCCGATATGCCGCTGCCTCTCACGGAGAGCCGCGCGTCACGTCCAGCGGCGGGATTCCAGACCGACCCCTTGACCGACAAGGAAGAGAAGGTGCTGCTGCACATCGCCGAGGGAATGAGCAACCGACAGATCGCCAACGCGTTGTCCCTCGCCGAGGGAACGGTGAAAAATTACGTCAGCCGGATCATGGAGAAGCTGCATGCCAACACGCGCACGGAGCTCGCCATCATGTCGCACCGGCATGCGAGACCGCTCGCGAACAAGTGACTTTGGTCACTGGCGATCGTGACTTTCGACCCCTGACGCTGCGCCGCTTGTCGACTACAGTGTCCGCGAAAAGCTCACGAGTCCTCGCATGTCCATCGTAGAAGCAGCGCTCAAACGGCCGTACACGGTGATGGCCGTACTCATTCTGGTCTCGCTCATGGGGATCGGCGCCGGCCTGCGCATGCCGGTCGATATCTTTCCCGAGATAAACATCCCCGTTGTGGCTGTCGTCTGGACCTACAACGGCATGAGCGCGGAGGATATCCAGAACCGCATTCTCACGCTGCACGAGCGTCAGCTCGCCTCCTTGGTCGACGATATCTCGCGCATCGAATCGGTGAGCTATCAGGGTGTCGGAGTGGAGAAGGTGTATCTGCACGAGGGTGCCGATGTGACCCGCGCGATTTCCCAACTGGCCTCGAGCGCGCTGGTGGTGCTCAAATACATGCCGCCCAATATCACGCCGCCGCTCGTGCTGCGGTACGGGGCGACCGATGTGCCGATCATCCAGTTGAGCCTGTCGAGCCAATCCCTGCCCGACACCAAGCTGAACGATCTGGGCCAGAACATCATCCGACCGGCGCTCGCCGTGGTGCACGGTGCCGAGGTTCCGTATCCCTACGGCGGCAAGCCGCGCGTCATCATGGCCGATCTGGATCCCGGCGCCTTGGAGGCACGCGGCTTATCCGCGAGCGATGTCAGCACCGCCCTGCAGCACCAGAACGTGATTCTGCCCTCCGGAGACGTGAAGATCGGTGACAAGGATTACACGCTGGCGATGAACAACACGCCGAATGTCATCGATACCATCAATTCATTCCCGATCAAGCAGGTCGGAGGCCGCATGGTGTTCATGCGCGACGTGGCGCACGTGCACGACGGCTTCCAGGTGCAGACCAACTCGGTGTCGGTCAACGGCACGCCCGGCGCGCTCATGGTGATCCGCAAGACGGGTGGTGTATCGACCCTCGAAGTCATCGACGGCGTACGCGCGGCGATGAAGGACCTCGCGAATGTGCTGCCGAAGGGTGTCACGGTCAAGGCGCTGTTCGATCAGTCCGTGTTCGTCAAGGCGGCGCTCGACAGCGTGCTTTTGAGCGCGTCCATGGCTGCCGCGCTGACCGCCATTGTGATCATCCTGTTTCTCGGCAACGTGCGCCTGTCGCTGATCATTCTGGCGGCGATCCCTCTTTCGATCATCACCGCCGTGCTGTTCATCGACCTAACCGGACAGACTCTCAACACCATGACGCTCGGCGGCTTCGCGCTCGCCATCGGGATTCTGGTCGACAACGGCACGGTCGTGATCGAGAACATCGAACGACACGTCGCGATGGGCGAGCCGCTGCATCAGTCGATCGTCAATGGCGCTTCGGAGGTGGCCATCCCGACGTTTCTCTCGACGCTTTGCATTTGCATCGTCTTCGTCCCGGTGTTTCTGCTGCAGGGTACGGCGAAGTATCTGTTCTCTCCGTTGTCCTTGTCGGTAATCGGTGCGCTACTCGCGAGTCTCGCGTTGTCGTTCACCATGGTGCCCGTGCTGTTCAACTTCTTGATGGCCAAGTCCGTTCACCGCTACGACGCCGAGGAGCACCACGGCCCCGTGGCCCGCAAGCAGCATTCAGCGAACCCGTTGGTCAATTTCCAGCAGGGATTCGAGCGCAAATTCGAGGCGTTTCGCGGGGGATACCGCAACATCCTGTCATGGGCGCTGTCTCAGCCTGTCGCCACCGTGACCGCGTTCGTCGTGCTGATGGTGCTGTCGGCGCTGCTGTTCCCGCAACTCGGGCGGGATTTCTTTCCGCAGGTCGATGCCGGTCAGATGCGACTCCACGTACGCGCTCCGCCGGGCACCCGGATCGAGAGCACTCAGGAATATTTCGCCGAGGTGGAGGCCGAGATCCGCCGCCTGGTTGGCAACGGGCAAATCGACGTGATGCTCGACAACATAGGGCTTCCATACAGCGGCATCAATATTGCGCTGAGCGATTCCGCCACCGTCGGCCCGATGGATGGCGAAATCCTGATCTCGCTCAGCAAGAAGCACGCGCCGACCGCCGGGTTGATCGCGATGCTTCGCAGGCAGCTCCCCGCGCGCTTCGCACAGTTGCAATTCTTTTTCCAGCCCGCCGACATCGTCGATCAAGTGCTAAATTTCGGTCAGCCGGCTCCGATCGACATCCGCGTGTCGGGGCCCGATCAGCGGGCGGCCTTCGGCGTCGCGTCGGATATCTCGAGGGCGTTGGTCGGTGTCCCGGGCGTGGTCGACTCGCACGTGTTCCAGGTGCCGAACGCCCCGGCCTTGACGGTTGATATGGACCGCTCGCTCGCGACCTTGACCGGCATCACGCAGCTTGAGGCGGCCAACGACGTGCTGGTCGCCACCAACTCGAGCGCGCAGACCGCCCCCAATTTCTGGGTGGATCCGCGCAACAGCGTGAGTTACCCGCTGGTGGTGCAATTTCCACCTTATCTGTACGGTTCGACGCAGGATCTGAAGACTTTGCCTGTGACCGGCGGGGAGGCCGGCGACAGCCAGCTTTTGACCAACTTGGCTGCGTTCGGGCGCAACACGCTGCCGATGGTCACCTCGCAGCTCAACATCCGCCCCGTTTTCGATGTGCAGGCGGACGTGCAGGGGCGCGATCTGTACTCCGCGGCGCATGACATCGACAAGGTGATCGCCGCGCATCAGCCGGACCCCTCGAAGGCGATCAAGGTTCGGCTGAGCGGCCAGATCGAGACCATGCAGGAGAGCTACACGGGGCTGTTCACCGGAATCGGGCTCGCCATCGTGTTGGTCTATCTGTTTTTGGTGATGAACTTCCAAAGTTGGGTGGATCCGTTGATCGTCTTGATGGCGGTTCCGTTCGCGCTCGGCGGAGTGCTCTGGATGCTCTTCCTGTCGCTGACGCCGATGAGCGTGCCGGCATTGATGGGCACGCTGATGTGCATCGGGCTCACCACGGCAAACAGCATTCTGGTGGTGAGCTTCGCGAACCAGCGCATGGCGGCCGGAGACGATCCCTTGCGCGCCGCCGCTGCGGCGGGGTACACGCGCTTGAGGCCGGTACTCATGACCGCCGGCGCGATGATCGTCGGCATGGTCCCGATGGCACTCGGCATCGGGGAGGGCGGGGAGCAAAACGCGCCGCTCGGAAGGGCGGTGATCGGTGGATTGCTGTTCGCCACCTTCGCAACACTGATCTTCGTGCCGACCATGTATTGCTTGATGCGCCGGCGAGCAACTCCCGTTCCCGACTCGAATGTCATAGGTGGACCCCATGCAGTCGCCGGACTCACGACCTGATTCCTCAGCCTCGGAGCGGGTCGAGCCGCCGCCGCAGGTGCCCGACGACACGTCCCGGCGGGAATCCGAACCCGTCTCGACCCGCTTCGAGCCCGACACGGCGAAGCAGGTCAAGAAGGCGGTGATCATTGCCGGGGCGGTGTTGATCATCGGATTCATCGCGGTGCGCATCGACCGCTACTTCCACGAGCACGCGGTGGCGAGTCTGGCGCGGTCCAACTCCGAGGCCGCCCCCCCGGTGGACATCGTGGTCGCCAAATCCGTCACCGTCGGACAGGACCTGGTGCTGCCCGGTCAAACGGCGGCGTGGTACGAGAGTACGATCTATGCGCGCGTCAACGGCTATGTCGCGAGCTGGCTGGTCGATATCGGCGATTCCGTCAAGAAAGGTCAGCTGCTCGCGACCATCGAAACTCCGGAGCTCGACGCGGAGCTCGCAGCCTCGCGGGCCGCATTGAACGCATCGCAGGCGCAGGTCACCGCCCGGGAAGCCGAGAGGGAATTCGCCGAGTCCACCAATGAGCGCTGGCGCGATGCGCCAAAGGGCGTCGTCTCCGAGCAGGAGCGCGAGGCCAAGAAGGCTGACTACAATTCTGCCAAAGCGCGGCTGTATGCGGCCAAGGCACAAGTCGCGCTCGATCAGTCGCGCGTCGATCAATACAGCGCGCTCGCCGCGTTCAAACAAGTCAGGGCGCCTTTCGACGGCATCATCACCGAGCGCAAGATCGACGTCGGCAACCTGGTCACCGCCGGCAGCACGTCGTCCACCACCTCACTGTATCGCATCACCCAGAACGATCCGCTGCGCGTTTTCGTCGACGTGCCGCAGCGCGCGGCGGGTGATCTGATGAAGCAGGGCGTTCCGGCACAGATCCGGGCTGCCGGCTCTTCAGCGGCCGTGTTTTCTGGAACGGTCACCCGGTCGGCGGATGCGATCAACCCGCAAGCCCGCACCATGCGCACCGAGGTCGACTTGCCGAACCCCGGCAACGCCTTGGTTCCGGGCATGTACGTCACTGTCTCGTTCCAGCTGCCGGCGAAAGGACAGGTCGAGGTTCCCGCCGCCGCACTGATTTTTCGAGCCGGTGGCCCGGAAGTTGTGCGCGTACGGAACGATGGCAAAGTGGAGTTCGTGAAGGTCACCATCGCCCGCGACGACGGGAGTTTCCTCGAACTCGGCCCCGGCATCGATCCCGGCGATCGGCTGGTGCTGAACATCAGCAGCCAGATCAGCCCCGGCGAAGCGGTCGCGGTCAGCAATCCGTCGCTTGCCTCGGCTGGCGCCGGAACGGGCACCGCCGCGGTGGCGGCGCATTGAGGGCGTGATGCGGCCGGCACGCATCGCTCGGATCGTCGCGATGGGCCTCATCGCGGGCCTTACGGCGTGTGCGGTGGGCCCCAACTACCGCACTCCCGAGACGCGGCTTCCCGCCTCGTTCTCGGGCGGTGCGCTCAAGGCGACTGGGGTGCCGGGCGCTTCCGGTGCGGCGCCCAGCCTCGATCTGGCGAGCTGGTGGCGTTCCATGGGCGATGCGCAGTTGAATACATTGGTCGAGCGCGCCGTCAAGGCCAATTTCGATGTCGAGATAGCCCTCACACGGCTGCAGCAGGCGCGCACTTACGAAGCGGTCGTCGCGGGTCATGCGCTGCCGGAAGTGGAAGCCACTGCCGCAGAGGCTCGTGGCACCGGAACGGACCTTGCACGCGGCCGCGCCGCGCAACCGCTCGTATCGGCGGATAATTCCTCGGGGCTCGCGCACATCAACACCCTTGTGGGCTTCGATTCGGTCTGGGAGATCGATCTATTCGGCAAATATCGGCGCGCATTCCAGGCAGCGCAATTTGATGCACAGGCCGCCGCTGCCGCTCGATACGGAGTGCTCACGTCGGTTATTGCCGACGTTGTGCGCGCGTATATCGATTTGCGCGGTCACCAGGTCGAGCTCGGCGTGCTGCGTCAAGCGAGCGGCGTGTTGCACGAGTCGCAGCGCATCGTGGGTGAGCGCTACGAACGAGGCATCACCAACGAGCTCGACGTCACGCTGGCGGAGCGCGAGCTCCATACGCTCGACGCACAGATCGCGCCCGAGGAGGCGCAAGTCAACGCCGCGCAAAATGCGATCGCCGTATTGCTTGGGGAGTTTCCCGAAGACATCGCTCGTGAGCTCTCCAACCCGGAACTCGTTCCGACCACGCCGGAGGTGGCCACACCCGGAATACCTCTCGACCTGTTGAAGCGTCGGCCCGACATTCTCGAGGCGGAGCGTCGTCTCGGCGCCGCGACCGCCCGCATCGGTGTCGCGACCGCGGAGCTGTTCCCGCAAATCGCGTTGGTGGGGTCGATCGGCGCTCAGCAGGGGCAGGGCGCCGCGACGGGTCAGATGCTGGGCGCGCATCTCTGGTCGTTCGGTCCGGCCGCGGTCTGGCCGCTGCTGGATTTCGGCGCACTCGACGCCGAAGCCGACATCGCGGATCTCGAGGCGCATGCGAGTCTGGTCAGTTACCGCAGCACCATCGTCAATGCGGTGCGTGAGGTCGATAACGCCATGGACGAATATTCCGCACAACGCTTTCGGCTCGATGAGCTGGGACAGGCCATGCTCGCCGGTCAGCGGGCCGTTGAGCTCGCGACGCAACGATACAACCGCGGGTTGACGGATTTTCTCAACGTCGTCGACGCGCAGCGCCAATACTACGAGCTTCAGGAGCAATATACGTCGGCGCAAATGACCGAAGCCGAACAGTACGTGGAACTCTACAAGAGCCTCGGCGGGGGTTGGGAGAGCTATCAACAGGTCCCCGCGATCCGCCGGCCTCAGCCGGCAATTGTGGCCGCATTTCGCCGTACACTGGGCAACGGGGGCCCATGAGCAGGACCCACCGACAACGGGTCGCCCTGCGGATGCGTGTACGGATACGCGCTGCGGCGCTTTGCATCTGCCTCGCCGCGACCCTGACGGGATGTGCGGGGTTCGGCAGGTGCGGGTTTCGCGAATGCCTTGCAGACGCCCAGATCACTGCACAGGTGCGCTCGCTTCTCGCGCAGAGCCCGGCACTGTCGGCTCCCAACTCGATCAGCGTGCAGACCGATCAGGCTGTGGTGTATCTGCGGGGTCTGGTCTCCACTCCCTACCAGATTGCCGAGGCCGGCAGCATCGCTGCGCGCGCCCCTGGGGTGACCCGCGTGCAGAACCTCTTGTCCATCGACAACTCCCGATAACCGTCACGCCCATCGTGCCCTACCCACTACGGCAACCTTGGCTGTTGCAAAGGCGCCATGCCGGCCGAGCTGATTGTGACAGTCGCACGCCCACGGTTAGCTGCGATGCAGCATAGGCATGTCATACGAATGTAATGTTCGTGGACAATCATAGGGTCCAGGCCTTAAATAGAGTGTGGCCCAAGCGCAACGGTGCGCAAAAATGTTCCGCCAGCCCAGAACGAATCAACGGCAAACGAATCTGAATGGCTGATCTGTCTTGCAAGGCGGTAACGCTGCCGCGATCCGATGCGAACTAGTGAGACAGACGCGACGGTCCAACGTGCTGACAACCATGCTCACTTGTGACAAAAATGCAACAACCGTATCAATATCAATGGAGTTCAATGTGAGGAATCTCAACCCAATCATCGCTGCTGCGATGACGCTAAACCAAGCCGGCGGCCGCCGCGGCCTTTCGTATCTGGGAGGAAGCCTCTTGGCGGGTGCGCTGCTGGTGGCGGGAAGCACCGCGCAAGCGCAGACGACCTCTCCGACCTCTCTTCCGGCGCCGGTGGACGAGAGCCTGACCTGGCACGGCATCACGCTCTACGGCATTGTCGACATGGACTTTCAGTATGAAACCCACGGCGCGCCCTTCAGCAACTACTTCATCTCGGGCGGCTCGGACATCGTTCAGAAGAACAGCAACAATCCCGTGTCCGGTTTCACCTCCAACGGCATGAGCCAGTCGCGGGTCGGACTGCAGGGCAAGGAGCCGTTGCACTTCGGGGATTGGTCCGGCGTATTCAAGCTCGAGACTTTCTTCAATCCTGCCTCGGGCCAGATGACCGACGCCCTCAAGTCGGTGACCCAGAACAACGGCCGCGCGCTCGATGCGCAGAGCACGAATATCGATTCGAGCATCGCCGGACAGCCGTTCGAGCAAGCCTTCGTCGGTATCAGCTCGCCGACCTGGGGAACATTTACGTTCGGCCGGCAGAACTCGACGCTCGCCGACCTCATCGCCAAGTACGATCCGCAACAGACTTCGTATGCGTTCTCGCTGCTCGGCTTGTCCGGCACGCCGGCAGGTGGTGGCGATACGCAGGATCGGCGCCTCGACAGCTCGATCAAGTACGATGGCCATTTCTTCGACATCGTGCATTTCGGCGCTATCTACAAGACCCAGAATTCTGCGGGTGCGAGCTATGCCACCGCTGGCAGCGGTGAGGCGTTCTCGGCCTTCGAGGCGGCGCTGGGCGCCGAATATGCCGGTGCCTCGGTGGATGCGTTTTACACCAAGATTCGCGATGCGGTGTCGGCGGGTACGTTGAGCGCCGAGCAGCTGACGAAACTGCCGGACTTGAATCTCTCTGCGAGCAACTCGGTTTCCGGCACGATCTCCGACAACGCCTCCTATGGACTCATGGCCTCGTATGCCCTTGCGCCGGTGCTTCCGGTGGTGCCTGTGACCGTGTACGCGGGCTTCCAGCACATCACCTACATGAATCCTTCGATCTATCTGGATCCGGGCTTCGACGATATCGGCGGATACACGCTGGGCGCCGTTAACAATACGGCCTACGTGAAGGGCGACAAGCAACTCAACGTGTACTGGTTGGGCGCCCGATATTCGGTGACCCCGCAATTCACCGCCGCGATCGCCTACTATGGCGAGAAGCAATTCGCGTACGCAACCGGCAAGGACGCGGGCTGCTCGACTGTGGTTGCCGGCTCTTGCAGCGGAAACTTCAACGCGGTCTCCGTGTCGCTCGACTATCACTTCACCAAGCGCTTCGATACCTATGCGGGCGCCATGTGGTCGAACGTTTCGCACGGCCTCGCGAATGGCTATATCAACACGACCACGGTCGATCCGACGATCGGCGCGCGCTTCTCGTTCTAATCGATCGATCCGATCGAGTTGAGTTGACGGGTCTCATGGCCGATTCACGGCCATGAGACCCCACCGCCGGGCGCACTCCAATACCGCTCAATCGCGGCAGGCTCGCGCCACGCGCGCGCAGCAGGCGCGTGCAGCGCCGCTGGCGGCGCGGGGGCGTTGCGTATAAATTGTCCTCATCAGGGTCGCTCGCCCGTCACCAAGAGAGCTCCGTCCATGAAGGGTGCACAAAAGAAAGATAAAGCCAGCTGGTGGTACCTGCTCTTCGTTGTCCAAATCGTGGTGATCCTGTGGCCGCCGCTCTACAACAAAGTTGAGCCCACGCTGATCGGATTGCCGTTCTTTTACTGGTTTCAGCTCCTCTGGGTCATCGTCAGCGCCGTGTTCACCGCCGTGGTGTACTGGGCGACCCGGGCTTGAGACGACGCCGGCGGCCGGCTGGGAGGGAGTAGGGTGCCCGAGATCAATTGGACTGCGCTCGCGGTCTTCATTTTACTGTTCGGCTTCATCACCTGGCTCGGCTTCGCCGCCGCCCGGTGGCGCAAGGGCGATCTCGATCAGCTGCATGAATGGGGACTCGGCGGCCGCCGCTTCGGCACCGTGGTGACCTGGTTTCTGGTCGGCGGCGACATCTACACCGCCTATACGTTCATCGCCGTTCCCGCGCTCGCCTTCGGCACCGGCGCGATCGCATTCTTCGCGGTTCCCTACACCATCGTCATCTATCCGTTGCTGTTTCTGATCTTCCCCAGGCTCTGGAACGTCTGTCACAAGCATGGCTACATCACGGCGGCCGATTTCGTGCGTGGCCGCTTCGGCAACCGCTGGCTCGCACTCGCGATCACCGTCACCGGCATCGTCGCGACGCTTCCTTACATCGCGCTGCAGTTGGTCGGCATCCAGGTGGTGGTCGGGGCGCTCGGCGTGACGGGAAGCGGTCTGGCCGCCGATCTGCCGCTCATCATCGCATTCGCCGTGCTCGCCGCATTCACCTATTCCAGCGGACTGCGGGCGCCCGCTTCGATCGCCATCGTCAAGGACATCCTGATCTACGTCGCGACCTTCGCCATCATCATCGTCGTTCCCATGAAGCTCGGCGGCTTCGGCAAGATCTTCGCAGCGGTGCCGGCCAGCAAGGTGCTGCTCGCGGTTCCGGGCGAACACACCACCGGCGCCTATAGCGGCTACGCCACGCTCGCGCTCGGGTCCGCCCTGGCTTTATTCCTGTACCCGCACTCCATGACCGCCATTTTGAGCGCCAACTCCGGGCATGCCATCCGCCGCAACGCGGCGATTCTGCCCGGCTACTCGTTCATGCTCGGACTGCTCGCCATGATCGGGTTGTTCGTGATCGCGGGGGGAATCGCAGACATGCCCGCGTATGCCCATGGATTCAAGCAATACGGCAGCAACTTCGCCGTGCCGGCGCTCATCTTGGACGTATTTCCCTCATGGTTCGTCGGCGTGGTGTTCGCCGCGATTGCCATCGGGGCGCTGGTACCGGCAGCGATCATGTCGATCGCAGTGGCCAATCTGTATACGCGCAACATTCATCGCGAATTCGTCAATCCCAATCCCACCGACAAGCAGGAAGCGCAGATGGCGAAATGGGTGTCGCTTGTCGCCAAACTGGGCGCCCTGATATTTATTTTGTTCGTGCCGACGAAATACGCCATTCAGTTGCAGCTGCTCGGTGGCATCTGGATCATCCAGACGCTGCCGGCCGTCATGCTGGGTGTCTATACCCGTTGGTTCAACGATTGGGCGTTGCTGCTCGGCTGGGCGGTCGGCACGGCCGCGGGTACCGCGATGGCGATCGCATCGAAGCTCACGCCCACTTTCGCGCTGTCCCTGGGGGGGTACACCTTCCCGGGCTACTCCGCCCTGTACACGGTTATCTTGAATCTCTCCATCGCCGCGGTTCTGACGCCGGTGTTCAACGGCATGCGGGCGGCTGGAGCGCCGGCCGACGCGACCGTGCCGGCGGATTATTTTGCGGGATAAGCGGGGTCTGTCATAAAAATGTCACAATTGCTCCCGACAATTCGCGCAGGTTTTGACGGCCGGTAATCCGATCGTGCCGCATCGACTCGGAGCCCATCACATGAAGACATTCCAGCGAATCGCTCTCGCCGCCGCCTGTTTCGGCCTCGCCGTTGCGGCGGCCGCTGCCACCGACATCTCCGGGGCCGGCGCGACGTTTCCCTATCCGATTTATGCCAAATGGGCGGACGCCTACAAGAAGCTCACCGGCGTCGGTCTGAACTACCAGTCCATCGGGTCGGGGGGTGGCATCAAGCAAATCAAGGCCAAGACCGTGACCTTCGGGGCTTCCGACATGCCCTTGAAGCCTGATGACTTGAAGGCCGCCGGACTGTTGCAATTCCCGATGATCATCGGCGGCGTCGTGCCGGTGGTGAATATCAAGGGCGTGGGACCGGGCCAGCTGCACCTCGACGGAGCCACCATTGCCGCGATCTATCTCGGCGACATCACCAAATGGGACGACCCGCAGCTCAAGCGTCTGAATCCGAAGGTGGCGCTGCCGGGCACGGCGATCGCTCCGGTGTACCGATCCGACGGCTCGGGCACCAATTTCCTGTTCTCCGATTATCTGTCGAAGTCCAGCCCGAAATTTGGGACGACGATCGGGGCGAACTCTTCGGTTCAATGGCCGATCGGCATCGGTGCGAAGGGCAACGAGGGCGTCGCCAACATGACCACGCAGACCGACGGTGCCATCGGGTACGTGGAATATGCCTATGCCAAGCAGAACAAGATGTCCTTCACGCAGCTCACGAACAAGTCCGGCGGGGTGGTCTCCCCAAGCGCCGAATCGTTTCAGGCGGCCGCCGGCAACGCGGACTGGTCGAAAGCGGACTCCTATTATCTGATCCTCACCGACCAGGCGGGTGCGAAGAGCTGGCCGATCACGGGCGCGAGCTTCATTCTGGTCTACCGGCAACCCACCGATGCTGCTCAGGTCGGCGAGGCCCTGAAGTTTTTCGCCTGGGCTTACAAGGACGGAGCCGCCATGGCATCGGAGCTGGACTACGTGCCGCTCCCGGCAGCACTGATCGATCAGGTGAAGAAGACCTGGCGCACCGAGATCAGCGCGGGCGGGCGCCCTGTGTGGAGCGGCCCATAGCTTCACCGAGGTTGCGGCCGAAAGCGGGCACGAGCTAGAGTGCTCGCCCGACTCGACCGAGCCGGTAAGCGAAGGGCCAAACCCGAAGGGCGAAACGGACACCGTGGCGATCATTGACCCGAGGCACGCCGCCAAGCAGCTGGTCTTCGAAAGAGTCTTCCGGTCGGCCACGTTGATGGCGGCGATTCTCGTGCTGGTGATCCTGGGCGGAGTGGCGATATCTCTGCTGCACGGCTCGTGGCCCGCGCTTTCCCACTTTGGGTTCCATTTCGTCACGCGCGAGATCTGGAATCCGGTCACGGACCAATTCGGGGCGCTGTCGGCCATCTACGGAACCGTGGTGACCTCGACCATCGCCATGGCGATCGCGGTGCCTGTGGGATTCGGGATCGCGCTGTTTCTGACGGAACTCTGTCCGCCGCTGCTGAAGCGGCCCATCGGCGTCGCGGTCGAGCTGTTGGCGGCGGTGCCGAGCATCATCTTCGGCATCTGGGGACTGTTCGTGTTGGCTCCTGTGCTGCAGCGTCACGTGCAGCCGTGGTTGATCGAGCATGTGGGGCCGCTGCCGGGCATCGGCAAGCTCTTCATGGGGCCGCCTTACGGCATCGGCATCCTGACCGCGGGATTCGTACTGGCCATCATGGTGCTGCCATTCATCGCGGCGACCATGCGCGATGTGTTCGACACGGTGCCGCCGATGTTGAAGGAGTCGGGTTACGGACTCGGCGCCACGACCTGGGAAGTGATCTGGAAGGTGGTCGTGCCGCATTCGCGCGTCGGCATCGTCGGCGGCGTCATGCTGGGGCTCGGAAGGGCGCTCGGAGAGACCATGGCGGTGACCTTCGTGATCGGCAACGCCCACCGCATCTCAACCTCGCTGCTCGCGCCGGGAACCACGATCTCCTCGGCCATCGCGAACGAATTCACCGAGGCGGTGGGCGACCTTTACACCTCCTCGCTGATTGCGCTGGGCTTGCTCCTGTTTCTGATCACCTTTTCGGTGATCGCCGCGGCGCAGGCGATGCTGCGACGGCTCGAGCGCCGGGCGGCCTTGTGAGCCCTGGCATGCACCGGAGCGGACGATGAACCGCCGGACGCTGCGCAAGTTCAAGAACGGCGCGTTCTTGGCACTATCCCTGATCGCGACCTTGGCGGGCCTCGCCTGTCTCACCGCCATTCTCTGGACGCTCATTTCCCACGGCATCGCCGGCATGTCCTGGCATCTGTTCACGGAAATGACCCCGCCGCCGGGCAGCCGGGGTGGGTTGCTCAATGCGCTGTACGGCAGCGCGGTGATGACGCTGCTCGGAATCTTGATCGGCTCTCCGATCGGTGTGTTGGCCGGCACGTACCTCGCGGAGTACGGCCGACAGTCGCGGCTTTCCATTTTGATCCGCTTCATCAACGATGTGCTGCTGAGCGCGCCGTCGATCATCATCGGGTTGTTCGTCTACGAAATCATCGTGGTCCGCATGGGACATTTTTCGGCGCTTGCCGGCGCATTGTCGCTCGCGATTCTCGCGATACCGATCACACTGCGGACCACCGAGGACATGCTGAATCTCGTGCCCGTCGGCATGAAGGATTCGTCCGCGGCACTCGGCGCCTATCCCTGGCGCACCACGCTCAGCATTCTGTATCCGGCCGCGCGTTCGGGGATCGTGACCGGACTTTTGCTCGCGATCGCGCGCATCAGCGGCGAGACCGCACCGCTCCTGTTCACCGCGCTCAACAATCAATTCTGGAGCAACAACCTCGATGCGCCGATGGCGAATCTGCCCGTCGTCATTTTCCAGTTCGCGTTGAGTCCGTACAAGGATTGGCAGGATCTGGCGTGGGCGGGCGCGCTCATCATCACGGCGACGATCTTGCTGCTGAGCATCTCCGCGCGGATCTTGCTGGCCTTGCTCCAGTCGAGTGGCGGGGGAGGCGGCCGATGATTCCGTCCTCGAAGCTGCCGCGGCATTTGAAAACGCGCGTCCCGCCCACGACACCGGCGGCGCCCGTCGATACCGGTCCGCCGATGATCGAGATCCGCAAGCTCAATTTCTATTACGGTGCCCTGCAAGCGCTGCGCGATATCGATACGAATCTGGGTGACCGCACCATCACGGCGCTCATCGGGCCATCCGGCTGCGGAAAGTCGACGCTGCTCCGCGTGCTCAACCGGATGTACGCGCTCTATCCCCGGCAGCGCGCCGAGGGCGAGGTGCTGATCGGAGGGCGCGATATCTTGGGCGCCAACGTCGATGTTGCGGACCTTCGATATCGCGTCGGCATGGTGTTCCAGAAGCCCACGCCATTTCCCATGTCCGTATTCGAGAACGTGGCCTTCGGCCTGCGGCTTGCCGGGGGCATGCGCAGCGCCGATCTGAAAGTGCGCGTCGAGTCGGCGTTGAGGGATGCGGCGATCTGGGACGAAGTCAAAGACAAGCTGCACGCTGATGGCAGGAGCCTGTCGGGCGGACAGCAGCAGAGGCTTTGCATCGCTCGGACCATTGCCGTGCAGCCCGAAGTGCTGCTGCTCGATGAGCCCACCGCGGCGCTCGATCCCATCTCGACATTGAAGGTCGAGGAAACCCTGCAGGCGTTGCGTGAAAAGTATTGTATCGTCATAGTGACGCATAACCTGCAGCAGGCCGCGCGCGTGTCGAACGTCACCGGATTCATGTACCTGGGCGAGCTCGTGGAAATCGGTCCTTCCAGCGAGATATTCACGGCGCCCAAGAACCGCAAGACCGACGACTACATCACCGGACGATTTGGGTGAGCGGGTGAAAGCCTCGGAGAACTCATTGGGCGTCAATCTCGGCGAGCCGGCCACCGCCCCCGGGCGCGTGCCCGCCGCCCGCGATACCATCCAGGATCCGGTCATGAGCACGTGGCAGGTCAACGTGCACTACGGGGAGAAGCGTGCCGTGCGCGACGTGAGCCTGGACATCGGGCGCAATCAGGTGCTGGCCCTGATCGGACCTTCCGGCTGCGGCAAATCGACGTTCTTGAGGTGCCTGAACCGCATGAACGACACCATCGTGAGCGCCCGCGTCGACGGCAAGATCACGCTCGACGGCCAGGATATTTACGATCGCAAGCACGACGTGGCACAGCTTCGGGCGCGTGTCGGCATCGTGTTCCAGAAGCCGACGCCGTTTCCGCACTCCATCTATGCGAATGTGGCGTATGGTCCGCGCATCCATGGCCTGACGAAGAGCCGCGCCGACCTGGACGAACTGGTGGCGAGCAGCCTGCAACGCGCGGGGCTCTGGGACGAGGTGAAGGAACGGCTTTCAGAGCCCGGAACCAGTCTATCCGGCGGCCAGCAGCAGCGCCTGTGCATTGCGCGCACCATCGCCGTCAACCCGGAGGTCATCCTCATGGACGAGCCCACCTCCGCGCTCGATCCGATCGCGAGCGCGAGGATCGAGGATTTGATCGATGAATTGCGCGAGAACTACGCGATCGTCATCGTCACTCACAACATGCAGCAAGCGGCGCGTGTTTCGCAGCGGACCGCTTATTTCCATATGGGTGATCTCATCGAGATCGGGCCGACGGATCTTGTGTTCACGAATCCGCAGCAGAGGCTTACTGAGGACTACATTACCGGGCGCTTCGGCTGAGATTCGCATCGGGGTTCGTTGCCGATGATATGCCGTTCGGTGGGAGGGCCGGGTCTGGCAGGCATTTCCCGGACCGCCGTGAATCCGTCCCTGGAGGCTTCGGGGAAAACATCCATGTTTTCCACGATCCGGGAAATGCCTGCCAGATCCGGCCATCGGCCGCGCGCGGCTATCGTCGAGCAAGACGTCTCATGCGAGTCGTCGACGGTACGAGGGGCATCGTAAGGGGCAATCTCCCCGCTCAGACGTTGCGCAGCAGCTCGTTGATGGAAGTCTTGGCGCGGGTTTGTGCGTCGACGCGCTTCACGATGACCGCGCACGCCAGGGAATACTTGCCGTTGGACGCGGGCAACGATCCAGGCACCACCACAGCGCCGGCGGGAACCCGTCCGTAGGAGATCTCGTCGCGCTCGCGGTCGTAAATGCGGGTGCTCTGGCCGATGAAGACGCCCATCGAGATCACGGCGCCGGCCTCGACGATCACGCCCTCGACGATTTCGGAGCGTGCGCCGATGAAGCAATTGTCCTCGATGATGGTGGGGTTCGCCTGCAGCGGCTCGAGCACGCCGCCGATGCCGACCCCGCCGGACAGATGCACATTCTTGCCGATCTGGGCGCATGAGCCCACGGTCGCCCAGGTATCGACCATGGTTCCCGAATCGACGTACGCCCCGATGTTCACGTAGCTCGGCATCAGCACGACGTTCGCAGCGATGAACGCGCCGCGGCGC
Source organism: Steroidobacteraceae bacterium (assembly GCA_050012215.1). Lineage (GTDB taxonomy): Bacteria > Pseudomonadota > Gammaproteobacteria > Steroidobacterales > Steroidobacteraceae > Bog-1198. The sequence continues at coordinate 49,436 of JBEKHO010000006.1, read as the reverse complement.
ACCGTGGCGGGCGGCACCACTCGCGCGCCCGCGGCAGCGAATCGAGCCTGGTCCCATCCCGCGAATTTGAGCGGGACCTTGTCGTAGAAATTCAGGCCCCCGCCGGCGGCGAGAGCGGTGTTCGGCGCGAGGCGGAAGGAGAGCAGCACGGCCATCTTCAGCCACTGATGCACGTGCCACTCGCTGCCGCGCCTCTCGGCGACGCGCAGGGTTCCCGCATCGAGCATGCCGATCGCGGTCTCGACCGCGTCGCGCAATTCCGAGGAGGCGCTCTGCGGTGCAACGCTCGCCCGCGCGTCCCAGGCACCCTCGATCAGGGCGCGCAACCGCTCCAGATCGACGCTCACGCTCGTGCCGCGTCGCGCCGGTCGAGCGCACGCACCAGGGAGTCGTGCACGCGCTGGCAGGCTTCGTCCGCGAGCGGACGCCCTTCCATGTCGGTGATGTAGAACACGTCTTCCGCCCGCTCGCCCACGGTCATGATCTTGGCGCCATTGATCCCGACGCGCTCCGTTTTGAACACTTTGCCAACCTCGGATAGGAGGCCGGGACGATCCGCGGCCACGAGCTCCAGTATCGTACGGTTGTTGCGATTGTCCAAGCTGAAGTTGACCTGGGTCATGGTGGAGAACATGCGCACCTGCCGCGCCGCGCGGCGGGTGACGGTCACCGGCGAGTCCTCCGATTGCTGCAGATTGCGCCACAGGCCGCGCTCGATTTCCCGGATGCGCGCCGCATCGGCGATCACCGTGCCGTTGTCCTCCAGCACCACGTAGGTTTCCAAGCTGAAGCCGTTGGCACTCGTGATCAGGCGGGCATCCACCACGTTGAGTCCCATCTGATCGAGTACCGCCGTGGTGCGCGCGAAGCTGTGCACGCCGTGCGGCGTATAGGTCAGCACGGCGGTGCCCCCGCGCTCCGTCAACTGCCGGATCGCGACCAGTGCGGCATCGCCCGGACGCCGATCCGCGAGCAGCGTCGTGTGCCAGGCAATTTCCTCGGGAGTGAAGCGCAGAAAATACGCCTCGGTCCATTGCGACCACACCTCGGCGACGCGCGCTTCGGGAATCGCGGGGATTTTCGCCCGGACACTCTGTTGGGTCTCGCGTATCAGTTCATCCTGATCGACGGGAGTTTCCAGGCCGCGGCGCAAGGCGCGCTTGGTGCGCTCGTAGAACTCCTCGAAGAGCCGCGCCTTCCAGGTGTTCCAGAGCTTCGGATTGGTGCCGCGCACGTCCGCGACCGTAAGCACGTAGAGATAATCGAGATGCGCCTGATCGCCGACGCGGCGAGCGAAGTCATGAATGATGTCCGGATCGCTGATGTCTTTTTTCTGCGAGGTGATGGACAGGATCAAATGATTCTTGACCAGCCAGGCGACCAGGCGAGCCTCATATCGGCCGAGCCCCTGTTCCAGGCAGAAGGCCTCCGCATCGACCGCACCGAGCTCGGAATGGTCGCCGCCTCGCCCCTTGGCGATGTCGTGGAATAGGGCGGCCAGATAGGCGAGCTCCTGGCGCGGGAGCGACTGCATGATCTGGCTCAAGTCCGGGAACTCGTGGTTGTACTTCGGAATGGCGAAGCGCCGCAGGTTGCTCACCACGAACAGCGTGTGCGCATCCACGGTGTAGGCGTGGAACAGATCGTACTGCATGCGTCCGACGACGCGTCCGAAGGAGGGGATGTAGCGGCCGAGCACGCCATACAGGTTCATGCGCCTGAGTTCGTGGGTGACGCCGACGGGGGCGCAGAGAATTTCCATGAACAGCCGATGATGGCGCGGATTCTGGCGGAACTCCTCGTCGATCAGCGACACATGGGTGCCGATGAGGCGGATCGTCTCGGCACGCACACCGCGCAGTTCGGGATGCTGCTGCAGGAGCACGAACAGCTCCAGCAGCGCCGACGGGTAGCGCGCAAACACCTCGGGATGGGTGACTTCGAGGTAGTCATTGCGGATCTGGAATCGCGGATTGATGGGAATCGGCGGCGCGCTCTGCGTCAAGATCGCCTCGCGAAACAGCTGCAGCAGCATTTCGTTGAGCAGGCTCACATCCATCACGGTTCGATAGTACTTCTGCATCAGCTGCTCGACCGCGAGCGTGAAGCTCGCGTCCTCATAGCCGAACAGCTTCGCGAGCTTGATCTGGTAATCGAACAGCAGCCGGTCCTCGCGCCTCCCGGTGAGCACGTGAAGCCCGAAGCGCACCTTCCAGAGGAAGGACTGTCCGGCCTTGAGCTTGCGCAGTTCCTCGCGCGTCAGGAATCCGTGCGGAACCAACTCATCGAGGGTGTCCGTTCCGAAGTGCCGCTTGGCCACCCAGCCGATGGTCTGAATGTCGCGCAGACCCCCGGGGCTCGCTTTGACGTTGGGCTCCAGGTTGTAGGCTGTGTCGAAGTAGCGATGATGACGCTCGGTCTGTTCGCGCACCTTGGCCTCGAAGAAATCCTGCGAAGACCACAGCCGGTCCGGCGCGAGCGCGCGCCGCATCCCGGCGAACAGCGATTCGGGTCCGGCCAGCAGGCGCGCCTCGAACAGGGTCGTGGCGACGCTGATGTCGGCGAGGCTCTCGCGCTGGCAATCATCGATCGAGCGCACGCTGTGGCCCACTTCGAGGCCGATATCCCAAAGGAACGTCAGGAAGCGCTCGATATCGGATTGCCAGTCGGCCGAATCGCTCTTCGGCAGGAGCACCATGATGTCGATGTCGGAGCTCGGGTGCAGTTCGCCGCGACCGTAACCGCCGACCGCCACCAGAGCGAGGTCGTCCGCGAATCGGCCCGCATGCTTCACCCAGGCCGCGCGCAGTGTGAGATCGACGAGCAGCGCGCGGTCGCGTACCAGGGCCTCGACCGGCTCATCCGCTTGGAAGCGCTCGCGCAACAGGTCCGCGCCGCCGTCGAGCACCTGGCGAAACACGGCCGGCGAATACTGACCGCTCTTCAGGGCCTCCGGCACGAGAGCCAAATAGGCCCAATCAGCGTTGTGGTCGAGGAACTTGGCGCCGGCGTTCAAGAAGCCGCCGCGGCTTGCGACAGCGCCGCTTCGGCGCCGAGGGTGAGTACTTCGTACCCAACGTCGGTGACCAGGATGGTATGTTCCCATTGCGCCGAGAGAGACTGGTCCTTGGTCACCACCGTCCAGCCATCATTCAAGAGGCGCACGTCGCGGCGTCCGGCGTTGATCATGGGCTCGATGGTGAAGGTCATGCCCGCCTCGAGCTCCAGGCCGGTCCCCGGCTTGCCGTAATGCAGCACCTGTGGGTCCTCGTGATACACCCGGCCTATCCCGTGCCCGCAATACTCGCGGACCACGGAGAACCCATTGCTCTCCGCGAATGTCTGGATGGCATGGCCGATATCGCCCAAGTGGACGCCTGGCTTGACCACCCCGATACCCTTCCACATCGCCTCGTAACAGGCTGCGCTGAGCCGCCGTGCGGCGACACTCGGGGTGCCGACCAGATACATGCGGCTGGTGTCGCCATGAAAGCCGTCGCGGATCACGGTCACATCGATGTTGACGATGTCGCCGCTCTTCAAGCGCTTGTCCCCGGGGATGCCATGGCAGACCACGTGGTTTATCGAGGTGCAGATGGTTTTCGGGAAGCCGCGGTAGTTCAGGTTCGCGGGGATGGACTTGAGCTCGTCCACGATGAAGTCGTGACAGCGCTTGTCGAGCTCCTCGGTGCTTACCCCGGCCTGGACGAACGGCTCGATCATGTCCAGGACGCTCGCGGCCAAACGTCCGGCGGCACGCATCTTTTCCTGTTCCGCAGGCGTTTTGACGGTTACGTTCATAGGGTCTCTGGATCCAATTCTACGGTTTGTTTCGGGGTAGTGTTCATGGTATAAAGCGCGGCTATTTTTAACAACCCCGCACGCGGGTCGACACAGTCGGCTGGGTGCCCGGGAACCTCGGATCTGAAGGCTCCGCCTCTTGGATTCAAGGCCCGGGTTGCCGATTGGGACTCGCGGAGGCTCAACCCAACCAAGGAGTTCATCATGGCCGGCGTGTCAATGCGACAAATGCTGGAAGCGGGTGTCCATTTCGGACATCAGACCCGCTTCTGGAACCCGAAAATGGCCCCGTTCATTTTCGGCGAGCGTAACAAGATCCACATCATCAATCTGGAGAAGACCCAGCCTCTCTATGCGCAGGCGGCCGCCTTCATCAAGGGCGTTGCAGCCGAGGGGGGCAAGGTGCTGTTCGTCGGCACCAAGCGGTCCGCCCGGGATGCCGTACAAAAAGAGGCGGTGCGATGCAGCATGCCGTACGTCAACCAGCGCTGGCTGGGCGGGATGTTGACCAATTTCAAGACCATCCGGCAGTCCATCAAGCGGCTCAATGAGCTCGACGAGATGGCGCAAAACGGATCGCTCGACCGTCGTGGCAAGAAAGAGGCGCAGATGCTGCGCCGGGAAATGGACAAGCTGCTGCGCAGCTTGGGCGGCATCCGCGACATGACGGCGCTGCCCGATGCCTTGTTCGTGATCGACGTGGGGCACGAGGAGATCGCGATCCACGAGGCGCGCAAGCTCGGTATTCCCGTGGTGGCGGTGGTCGACACGAATTGCTCGCCGGACGGGATCGATTACGTCATTCCGGGCAACGACGATGCCATGCGAGCCATTCTTCTTTATGCCGGCGGTGTCGCCGATTCGGTGCTCGAGGGCAAGGCTTCGCTTCCGGAGGTGCCGGTGGGCGAGGACGAATTCGTCGAGCTGGATGAGGAGGGCAACCCGAAGAAGCGGTCTTCTGCAGGCGGCCGCCGTCCGCCCGCCCCAGCCGGCCGCGGCAGGAAGCCCGCCCCGCGCCGCAAGATTCCCGTGACGGTCATCCCCGGAGCGGTGGCCGCCGTCGTTCAAGTCGAGGATGCCGAGGTGGAAACCGACGACGTCGATGCAGCCGACGCGCCTCCCGCCGAGAACCGACCGGCGAGCGCCCCGCGGCGCAGGCCCGTCGGTCGCCGTACCCCGGTGCGCGGCGCTTGAATGTCGAGAGGGGCCGGCGTGAACGCAGGCCCCTCTCCGATTCAAACTTGATTGATCAATGCAAGGAAACGGCTGCCGACGGCTGCCTTTAAGTACCATGAACATTACAGCAGACATCGTCAAACAACTCCGTGAGCGCACCGGCGCCGGCATGATGGAATGCAAGAAGGCGCTGGTCGAAACCAAGGGCGACCTCGATGCCGCCGCGGAGCTCATGCGCAAGAGCGGACTGGCGAAGGCCGACAAGAAGGCGGCCCGCGTGGCAGCCGAAGGCACGCTCACCGTGGAGCGCTCGGGGCTTTCCGCGGTGCTGGTCGAGATCAACTGCGAAACCGATTTCGTGGCGCGAAGCGATGAGTTCCAGTCCTTTGCCCGCGACGTGGCCAAGGCGGCGCTCAGCTCCTCGGCGCCGAACGTCGAGGCCTTGGTGCAGACGGATACCGGCTCCGGCACGCTCGAGGAAAAGCGCCGCGCCCTGGTCGCGAAGATCGGCGAGAACATCGCCGTGCGCCGCTTCGTGCGCGTCACCGCGCCGGGGGCCCTGGGAACCTATCTTCACGGCACGCGGATCGGTGCCCTGGTCGCGCTGCAGGGCGGCGACGAGGCGTTGGCGCGCGATCTCGCCATGCACATCGTCGGCAGCAACCCGGCCTACGTGGACGCCGGAGCCGTTCCGGCCGAGGTGCTCGACAAGGAGCGCGAGATCCTCACCGAGCAGACCAAGGGCGAGAAGAAGCCGCCCGAGATCGTCGCCAAGATGGTAGAGGGGCGTCTGCGCAAGTTCCTGGCGGAGATCACGCTGCTCGGCCAACCCTTCGTCAAAGATCCGGAGACCACGGTGGAGAAGCTCCTGAAGAAGTCAGGTGCCAAGGTGGTCGAATTCGTGCGCTACGAAGTCGGTTCGGGCATCGAGAAGAAACAGGACGATTTCGTCGGCGAGGTGATGGCGCAGGTGAAGTCCCAAGACAAGGATCCCAAACCGCGCTAGTCTCCGATCCCGTTGATTTCAAAGACCCCGCGCCCGCGGGGTCTTTTGTAGTAGGGTACTGCCATATGACGGAAACAACGCCCACCGCGCGCTACCGCAGAATCTTGGTCAAGTTATCCGGTGAGGCCCTGCTCGGCAGCGAGGATTACGGCATCGATCCGGCCATGCTCAAGCGCATCGCCGCGGAGATTCGCGAGTTGGCCCAGATGGGTGTGCAGGTGGCCGTGGTGCTCGGCGGCGGCAACATCTTCCGCGGCGCAGGCCTCGCCCGGGCCGGCATGGACCGTGTGACGGCCGACCACATGGGAATGTTGGCCACAGTGATCAATGCGCTCGCGCTTCAAGATGCGCTCGAGTCGCAAGGCACGTATGCGCGGGTCATGTCGGCGCTGCGCATCAACGAGGTTTGCGAGGATTACATTCGGCGTAGAGCCGTTAGGCATCTGGAGAAAGGGCGCGTCGTCATTTTCGGTGCGGGGACCGGCAATCCGTTCTTCACCACGGACACCGCGGCGAGCCTGCGGGCCATCGAGATCGATGCGGACATCCTGCTGAAGGCAACCAAGGTCAACGGAGTCTACGACTCGGACCCGCTCACGAATCCGAACGCCAAGCGCTACACCCATTTGACGTTCGACAAGGTGCTGAACGATCGGCTCAATGTGATGGACGCCACGGCGATCGTGATGTGCCGCGAAAACAACTTGCCGCTGCGGGTATTCAACCTGTTCAATGCCGGCGATCTATTGCGTATCGTTCAGGGCGAGGACGTGGGTACCGTCGTCTCCGCCGGACCGTAAGAGGGGAAGTCATGCTCGAGGACATAAAAAAAGACGCGACCGTGCGCATGCAGAAATGCGTGGTCGCGTTCAAGGACCAGTTGAAGAAGCTGCGCACGGGCCGCGCGCATACCAGCCTGATAGAGCACATCAAGGTCGACTACTACGGTTCGGAGATGCCTTTGAACCAGGTGGCGAACATCGCAACCGAGGACGCGCGCACATTGACCGTGACCCCGTGGGAGAAGTCCATGGTGTCGGTGATCGAGAAAGCCATCTACAAATCGGATCTCGGGCTCACGCCGAACACGGCCGGCACCTTGATCCGCATCGCGATGCCCGCTCTCACGGAGGAGCGGCGGCGCGACATCACCAAGGTGGTGCGCTCCGAGGCCGAAAGCGCGCGCGTGTCGGTGCGCAACGTGCGACGCGAGGTGATGACCGAGTTGAAGGACATGCTCAAGGAGAAATTGATCTCGCAGGACGACGACCGGCGCGCCCAGGACGAGATCCAAAAGCTCACCGACAAGCACGTCGCGGATATCGATCACGCCATGGCCGACAAAGAAAAGGAATTGATGCAGGTCTGAGCGGACCCGCAGACTCCGAGCGCATCATGGCCGACACGCCGCAACATGTCGCGATCATCATGGACGGCAACGGTCGATGGGCCCGGGCCCGCGGCTTGCCGCGAGCCGCCGGTCACCGCTCGAGCATCAAGGTCGTGCGCCGGGTGGTGGAGGATTGCGCGAAGCGCGATGTCCGATTCCTCACCGTATTCGCCTTTTCGAGCGAGAACTGGCAGCGGCCGCCCGACGAGGTGGGCATGCTCATGAAGCTGTTCCTCGATTCGATGGTGCGGGAGGTGTCCGATTTGCACCGCAATCGGGTACGGCTTAAGTTCATTGGCGATCGAAGCGTTCTGGGCAGCGCACTGGTTCGAAACATGGAGGATGCCGAATCGCTTACCGCCTCGAACGAGGGGCTCACGCTTTCGGTGGCGCTCGCCTACGGCGGCCGGTGGGACATCGCTCAAGCCTGTCGTTCGCTCGCGGCCGAGGCGGCTGCCGGGACGTTGAGTCCCGGCGAGATCGACGAGTCGCGGGTCGCCGGTCGTCTGGCATTGGCGGGTATTCCCGACCCCGATTTGCTCATCCGAACGGGCGGCGAGATGCGGATCAGCAATTTCCTGCTGTGGAATCTCGCCTATGCCGAACTGTATTTCACCGAGGTGCTCTGGCCGGAGTTCTCGGCGGTGCATCTGGATGCCGCGTTAGCCTTCTATCAGCAGCGCGAGCGTCGATTCGGGCGCACCTCCGAGCAGCTCGCCGCGCAGGCCGCCACGCACGTCAATGCTTAAGCTTCGAATTCTGACGGCATTGATTTTGGGCTGCGTGTTGCTCACCGGCTTGTTCATGCTCGAGCCGCGCTGGACCATCCTGGCGTTCGGCGTCGTCTGGCTCGCCGGCGCCTGGGAGTGGGCCGCGTTCGGGGGGGTGCACTCCTTGCCGTTGCGGCTGCTTTATTGCTGCGCGATTGCGCTGCTCTCGGCGCTGGCGTGGCAGTGGACCGAAGAGCCCGCGCACCTGTTGATGCTGCTCGGCGCCGCCTGCGCCTGGTGGGTCGCAGCGTTTCTCTGGCTGTTGGTGGCGCCGGAGTGGCACCGGCCGCGCCTCACCCTGTTGTGCGGCATACCGGTGCTGGTGTCGTCGTTCGTCGCGCTCGGCCGCATGATCCTCGCGGGTCGCGGGCCCGTCGGCGGTCCCATGATCGTGCTCTGGCTGGTGCTGCTGGTGATCGCCGCGGACATCGGCGCGTTCTTCGTCGGGCGCCGATTTGGGCGCCGCAAGCTCGCACCGCGGGTCAGCCCTGGAAAGACTTGGGAGGGCGCGGTCGGCGGCCTTTGCACGGTCGCCCTGGTGGCCTGGGTGGGTGCTCGCTCTTTTGGCTTCCCGGCTGCACTGTCGATAGGTTTCGGCTGCGCCGTCGGAGTTTTTTCGGTGATTGGGGATCTCACGGAAAGCATGTTCAAGCGCGCCGCCGGACTCAAGGACTCAGGCGTCATCCTGCCGGGACACGGGGGAATTCTCGACCGCATCGACTCGGTCACGGCCGCAGCGCCGCTCTACGCGCTCAGCCTGTTCGGCTCGGGAGTCATCGCATGAGCGCTCCTCGCGGCATTGCCATCCTGGGATCGACCGGCAGCATCGGCAAGAGCACCCTGGCCGTCATCGCCCTGCACCCCGAGCGCTTCCGAGCCGCGGTGCTCTGCGCACGCTCAAGCTGGCAGGCGGTGGTACAGCAGGCCATCGTGTTCAAACCCGATTCGGTGGTGCTGGTCGACGCCCGGGCCGCCGACGAGGCGCGCGCCGCGCTTCGGCATCTAGGCTCCTCGACTCGAGTGGAAAGCGGCGCCGAGGCCTTGGCGGCCGAGGTGGGCGGCGACAACATCCACATGGTGATGGCCGCGATCGTGGGCGCCGCAGGGTTGCTGCCGACGCTTGCCGCCGCGCGCGCCGGCAAGCGCGTTCTGCTCGCCAACAAGGAGGCGTTGGTGATGTCCGGGCGCCTCCTCATGGAGGAAGTGCAAAGGGCCCACACCGAGCTCATCCCGATCGACAGCGAGCACAACGCCATCTTTCAATGCATGCCGGCCGGGTATCTCCCGGGCGCGCCGGCGCGCGGCGTGAACCGGGTGATTTTGACCGCCTCCGGAGGGCCGTTTCGCTGCACCCCTTTCGCCAAGCTCGCGAGCGTTACGCCGGAGGAGGCGTGCAATCACCCGAAGTGGAAAATGGGCCGCAAGATTTCGGTGGATTCGGCGACGCTCATGAACAAGGGGCTCGAGGTGATCGAAGCCACTTTGCTGTTCGGTTTGCCGGAGGCACAGGTCAACGTCGTGGTTCATCCGCAAAGCCTGGTGCACTCGCTGGTGGAGTATGCCGACGGCTCGTTCCTCGCCCAGCTCGGGGCCCCGGACATGCGCACGCCGATTGCCCAGGCATTGGCATGGCCGGAGCGGGTGAGTTCCGGTGTACAATCGCTCGACCTGGGCGAAATTGGGCGGATGGATTTCGAGCCGCCCGACCATGTGCGCTTCCCGAGCATCGGGCTCGCGCGGGCCGCCGCCCGAGCGGGCGGGACTGGACCCGCCGTGCTCAATGCGGCGAATGAGGTTGCGGTACAGGCGTTTCTCGAGCGGCGCTTGAACTTTACCGGGATTGCAACGGTCTGTGACAAAGTGTTGCAGCGCCTCGATGCGAACCCGGTCAATGAGTTGGGTGATGTGTTGGACGCTGACGCCGCAGCTCGACGCCTGGCGAACGCCTTGATAGAGCCTGCGCATGGAGCCCTTGCATGAAGATGCTGATTTTTGTCGCCGCCTTCCTGGTAGCGATCGGGATACTGGTCGCGGTGCACGAATTCGGTCACTACTGGGTCGCCAAGAAACTTGGTTTCAAGGTGCTGCGCTTCAGTATCGGCTTCGGCAAACCGCTTCTCACCCGCGTCGGCAAAGACCCGGACCGCACCGAGTATTGCCTGTCAGCCATTCCCTTGGGCGGTTATGTGAAGCTCCTCGACGAGCGTGAGGGCGAGGTCGATCCCAAGGAACTCCATCGCTCCTTTACGCGGCGGCCGATCGCGCATCGCGTGGCAGTGCTCCTCGCGGGCCCCGCCATGAATCTCATCTTCGCCTCGCTCCTCTATGCGGTACTGGCGATGGCGGGCACCGAAATCGTCAAGCCCATGGTCGGTCAGGTACGCGTGGACAGCCCCGCCGCCGCCGCGGGGCTGCAGAGGGGCGATGAGATCCTGCAGGTCGGCGACTACAAGGTCGAGGACACCGAGGAGCTGCAGATCGACCTGCTGCGCCAGGTATCCGGAGCGCCCTCGGTGCCAATGCGTGTGAAGCGCGGCGCAGATGAGCTCGCCGTGACGCTGCACCTCGCCGACGATACGCGCAGCTTGACCGAGCCGGGGAAACTCCTGCCGGGCCTCGGATTCGATCTGGCGACCTGGCGCGCCGATACCACGGTTCAATCCGTACCCGCGGGCAGTGCCGGCGCGCTTGCCGGCTTGAAGCCCGGAGACAAGCTGGTGGCCGTCGACGGACGGCCCCTGGTGAACAGCGCGGATTTCATCGCCGCCGTGACCGGTGCTCCGGGAGGCGTGCTGTCCGTCGAGGTCCTCCGCGGGGGAGAGCGGCTCACCCTCTCGACTCCCGTACCCAAGATCATGGATGATGGCAAGGCGATCGGGCGGCTGGGCATCACGCTGGCCGAGGGCCAGAGGTCGTGGCCTCCCGGGCTCATCCAGATCCAGCATTCGGGACCGATCGAGGCGATCGGCGTCGGTGTCAAGAAGATGTGGGAGATGTCCTCGCTCACCGTGCAGATGATGTGGCGCATGGTGACCGGAGAGGTATCGGCCAAGAACATCAGCGGTGTGGTAAGCATCGCCGAGTTTGCCGGCATCAGTGCTTACCTCGGGTTGACCGCTTACATGGCGTTTCTCGCCATCATCAGCGTGAGCCTCGGCGTGCTGAACTTGATGCCGGTCCCGCTACTGGATGGCGGGCAGGTGGTTTATCAATTGGTGGAAGCTGTCAAGGGAAGCCCGTTGTCCGAGCGTGCCCAAAGCTTCGGTCAGCAGGTCGGGATTGCCCTGCTGGTCGTATTGATGAGCCTCGCTTTCTATAACGATATTTCCAGACATTTGAACTAACGGGAAATCATGATCTATCTCGAGTTTGCGCCGCGAATGCGGCGCCGTTCCGCAAGCGCTGCCCATAGAGACTGCATGCGGTCGTCGTCGCGTGCGGATTGAATTTCGGCTGATCTGCTTGATGGCGCTCGCCATCCAGCCCATCGGGGTCTCGGTACACGCCCAGCCTGCGCCGCAGCCTCAGACGCCGCCGCCCTCGCAAGAGCCGCCCAATCCGACGACTCAGCAGCCGTCCGCGGGCCCGCAGCCGCCGGTCGCGCCGCCGGTCGCGCCGCCGGCCGCGCCCCCCGCGGCGTCCTCCGATGCGTTCACTGTGGGCGACATACGCGTGGAGGGCCTGCAGCGCATCTCCGAGGGCACGGTATTCAATTATCTGCCCGTCAACATCGGCGATCACCTGGACGATCAGCGCATCGGCGAGGCGCTGCGTGCGTTGTATGCGACGGGCTTCTTCCGCGATGTGGAGCTGCGCCGCGACGGAAATACGCTTCTCGTTGTGGTGGTCGAGCGCCCCTCGATCGCGAAGTTCGAGGTCAAGGGCAACAAGGACATCAAGACCGAGGACCTGACCAAGAGCCTGCGCAACGTCGGTCTGGCTCAGGGAAAGACCTTCGATCGATCCGTTCTCGACGAGGTCAAGCAGTACCTCACCGACCAGTATTTCAGCCGCGGCAAATACGCGGTCAGGGTGGACACGAAGGTCACCGATCTGCCCGGCAACAAGGTCGACGTGGTGGTGGACATCAAGGAAGGAAAGCGCGCCAAGATCGAGATGATCAATCTGGTGGGCGATACCAAATTCAAGGAGAACGAGGTCCTCCAGACGTTCGAGCTCAAGACGCCGAACTGGCTCTCCTGGTACAAACAGGACGACCGCTATTCGCGCGAGTCGCTCACCGGGGACCTGGAGAAATTGCGTTCCTACTACATGGACCGCGGCTACGCGAACTTCCAGATCGAGTCGACGCAGGTGACCATCGCGCCCGAAAAAGACGACATGTACATCACCATCAACGTCAACGAAGGCGATGTATTCAAGGTGTCGGACATCAAGCTCGCCGGCACCATGGTCGTTCCCGAGGAACAACTGAAGAGGCTTCTGTTGATCCATCCCGGCGACATTTTCTCGCGCAAGCTCGTGACCAGCTCCCAAGAGCTCATGAGCTACCGGCTCGGCGCCGACGGTTACGCATTCTCGAAGATCGATCCCGTGCCGACGCCGGACAACGACAAGAAGACGGTTTCGCTCACCTTCTTCATCGAGCCCGGCAACCGGGTTTACGTGCGCCACATCAACTTCAACAACACCACGGCCATCAACGACGAGACCCTGCGCCGCGAGATGCGTCAGCTCGAAGGCGGCTGGCTCTCCAACTCTGCGATCGAGCGCTCCAAGGAGCGCATTCAGCGGCTGCCGTACGTGGAGAAGGTGGAGTTCGAGACCAAACCGGTGCCGGGAAGCGCCGACCTGGTCGACGTGGATTACAACATCAAGGAAGGCCTGCCCGGACAGTTCGGCGGCGGCATCGGATATTCCGAAGCGCAGAAGTTCAGCATCAACGGCAATTTCGTGCACAGCAACTTCCTGGGAAGCGGCGATCGCATCGCGCTCGAGGTCAACGCCGGCAAATACTCGAAGACGTATACCTTCGCGAGCACCGACCCGTACATGACCATCGACGGGGTGTCGAGAACCACCTCGCTCACTTTCCGCGACATCACGCAGTTCGTGGCGGCCTCATCGAAATTCTCCACCAAGCAGTTGACCCTGGCGGAGAGCTTCTCGTATCCGATCACCGAATATCAGTACCTGTCGATCGGGGTGTCCGCCAACAAGAACGAACTGGTGGTCTCGCAGGGTTACAGCTCGCAGCAGGCCATTTCCTGGGTGCAGCACAACGGCAGCACGTTCACGCGCTATTTGGACGATACCAACGGCGACAACATCATCAATTCGCTCGACAGCCCCTATACGGTCTACGGAACGGATTTCTATTCGTACGAGGTCTCCGGCGGCTGGAATTTCGATACCCGCAACCGGGCATTGTTCGCCGACCGCGGCTTTCATCTGGCAGTTTCGGGGCGCATGGCGCTGCCGTTCAGCGATGTGCGCTATTACGCCACCAACTTCCAGTACCTGCAGTACATCCCGCTGTGGGGCAAGTGGCTGCTGTCATACAACGCGAGCCTCGATTACGCCAATTCGATGGGAAAGACCACGTTCCTGCCGCCGTATTTGAACTACTACGCGGGCGGTCCGGACAGCGTCCGGGGCTACCGCGAGAGCACCTTGGGACCCCGCGACAATATCGGCATCGGCAACCCGTTCGGCGGCAATTTCCGGGTGATCAGCCGCTTCGAACTCCTGTTCCCCGTCCCGGACAAGTGGAAGAGCGCCGCCCGGATCAGCTGGTTCTACGACATGGGCAACGTGTTCTATACCGGAAACAAGGTGCATTTCCTGGGCGAGGACGACATAACCCCGATCGATTACCACTTCGCTTATGATAGGCTGAAGAGATCCACCGGGATCGCGGTACAATGGCTGGCTCCGCTGGGTCTTTTCCGGTTCTCGTATGGCATCCCGCTGAACGCCTATCCGGGCGATACGGTGCGATTCAACGATGAAACGGAGCGATTCCAATTTTCAATCGGTCAGGCGTTTTGACGTCTTAGTCAACGAGGTTTAGAGAACAATGTCGACTTTCACCCGCAGAATTCCGTTCCTGGCAGTAGCGCTGTGCGGCCTGTTTGCCGCCGGCCAAGCGAGCGCGGAAATCAAAATCGGCGTCGTCAATTTCGAGAAACTGCTCGAGGAGGCGCCACAGACCAAGTCCGCCATGCAGGCTCTCGACAACGAATTCGGCCCGCGGCGACGCGAGCTGATGACGCTGCAGACCGACCTCAAGGCGAAGGACGACAAACTTCAGAAGGAAGGCGCGGTGATGTCGGAATCCGACCGCGCGAATGCCGAAAAGACCCTGCGCGATCAGCAGCGCGATTTTCAGCGCAAGGCCGGCGAATTCCAGGACGACGCGTCGACCCGCAAGAACGAGGAGCTCGGCAAGGTTCAACGTTATCTCGTTCAGGAGATCCAGACTTACGCGAATGCGCAGGGCTTCGACCTGGTGCTGGGGCAGGGCGTGTTCTTTGCGAAACCCGCGCTCGACATAACCGCCAATATATTGGCGGTGCTCACCACCAAGCCGGCAAACGCGTCCGGCACATCGACACCGGCACCGGCCAAGACACCGGCACCGGCGAAGCCGAAATAACCCGCTGATCCTTTCGCACGGGAATGTGCGTCAGTGCCGGGGGATTTCAGCCTGGGGGAGTTGGCGGTTCGGTTCGGCCTCGAGCTCGACGGAGATCCCGATGTCCGGGTGTCGCACGTGGCGACTCTGTCGCAGGCAACGCCGGGAACGTTAAGCTTCCTGGCGAATTCGAGGTACCGTAGAAGTCTCAAGACGACCCGCGCGGGCGCCGTGGTCCTGACGGCTGCCGACGCTGAGAGTTGCCCGGTTGCCGCGCTGATCGCTCCGAACCCCTATCTGAGCTACGCTCGCATCGCCGAGTTGCTCTACCCCGAGACCAAAGCCGCCCCGGGCGTGCATCCGACGGCGGTGGTGTCTGCCGCGGCCCACGTCGCCGCGTCGGCGACCATTGAGGCGCTGGCGGTGATCGAGGAGGATGTCGAGATCGGCGAGCGAGCCGTGGTCGGACCCGGGTGTATCGTTCAGCGGGGAGCTCGGGTCGGTGCGGATACGCGGCTCGTGGCGAGAGTCAATTTGTATCCCGGCGTGGTGCTGGGCGAGCGCGGGTTGGTGCATGCCGGCGCGGTCATCGGGGCGGACGGCTTCGGCTTCGCATCGGACCGCGGCACCTGGTTCAAGGTGCCTCAGGTCGGGAGCGTGCGCATCGGGGACGATGTCGAGATCGGGGCGAATACGACCATCGATCGCGGCGCGATCGGCGATACGGTGGTGGAGCACGGCGCCAAGCTGGATAATCAAATCCAAGTCGCGCACAACGTGATCATCGGTGCGCACACCGCGATCGCCGCCTGCACGGGAATTTCCGGCAGCACCGTCATCGGTCAGCGTTGCCTCATCGGGGGCATGGTCGGGTTCGCTGGGCATCTGAACATCGCCGACGACGTGATGATCACCGGGTGCAGCCTGGTCAGCGCCTCGATCCGCGAGGCGGGCAGCTATTCGAGCGGCATGCCGACGGTGCCCACTCGAGCTTGGCGGAGAATGGTGGCGCATTTGCGGCGATTCGGTGAAAAGGAGCGATGATGGCAGAACCCTGCAAACTCGATATCGAAGGGATCATGCGGCAGTTACCGCATCGGTATCCGTTTTTGCTGGTCGATCGCGTGCTCGACTGCCAGGCGGGGCAGTATGTCCATGCGATCAAGAACGTGACCTTCAACGAGCCGTTTTTCCCGGGACACTTTCCGCATCGGCCCGTGATGCCGGGCGTGATGATCATCGAGGCACTGGCGCAGACCTGCGGCATTCTCGCGTTCAAGACCGTGGATGTCGTGCCCGATTCCGATACGCGCTTTTATTTCGTCGCGATCGACAACGCGCGCTTCCGCAAACCCGTTGAACCGGGCGACCAGATCCATCTCAAGGCGACTCTCAAGCGCGCCTTCAAGGGGATCTGGAAGTTCGATTGCCGGGCGGAAGTGGACGGTGCGGTGGTGGCGTCGGCGGAGATCATGGTCGCACCGGAGACCAAGGTGCCGGGCGCCAAGAGCTCCGACGCCAAGGTCGCGGGTGCGTCGGGAGAAGAGGGATGATCGATGCGCGCGCGGTGGTCTCGCCGCAGGCGGAGATTGCTGCGGATGCCGAAGTCGGACCGTTCAGTGTCATCGGCGCCGGCGTGGTGATTGGCGCCCGCACTTGGGTGGGGCCGCACGCGGTCATCAATGGTCCGACCCGCATCGGCACCGACAACAAGATTTATCAATTCGCCTCGATCGGCGATGCGCCGCAGGACAAAAAGTACAAAGGCGAGCCCACCCGCCTGGAAATCGGCGATCGCAACGTATTCCGCGAATCGGTCACCGTGAACCGCGGCACCGTGACCGGAAACGGCGTGACCAGGATCGGCAGCGACAATCTGCTGATGGCCTATTCGCACGTGGCGCACGACTGCACCTTGGGCGACCAGATCGTCATGGCGAACTGCGCGACACTCGGCGGGCACGTGGAGCTCGGCAACTGGGTGATCATGGGCGGACTGTCCGCGGTACATCAGTTCACCAAGGTCGGCGATCATGCCTTCCTCGCCCACAACGCGATGGTGACCCGCGATGTGCCGCCGTTCGTGATGGCGGTCGGACGGCCCGCGGTGCCGCACAGCGTGAACTCCGAGGGTTTGAAGCGGCGCGGTTTCACGGAGGTTCAGATCCGCGACATCCGGCGCGCTTACCGCGTGCTCTACCGGTCGCGTCTCAAATTGCAGGCGGCTCTGGAGCAGCTGGAGCGCGCGGCCGACTCATCGCCGGAGGTCCGGCTGTTCGTCGAATTCATCAAACGCAGCTCGCGCAGCCTCGTGCGATAGCTGATGACATCGGCCATGCCGGCGCCGCTCAAGGTCGGACTTGTCGCGGGGGAGGCGTCGGGAGACACGCTCGGGGCCGGATTGATAGAGGCGCTGCGTCGACTCGAGCCGGACGCGCAGTTTTTCGGCGTCGCGGGCCCGAAGATGCGTGCCGCGGGCTGTGAGGTCTGGGAGCCGGCCGAGTCGCTTGCAGTGATGGGATTATTCGAAATCCTCAAGGAGCTGCCGCGCCTGTTGAGTCTCCTGTCGCGTCTGCGCCGCTCCTTCATCGCCGCACGCCCCGACGTGTTCGTCGGAATCGACGCTCCCGACACCAATCTGCGCCTCGCCCGCAGCCTTCATGCCGCCGGAATTCCGACCGTGCAATACGTCAGCCCGCAGGTATGGGCCTGGCGGCAGAGCCGGGTGCAACACATCCACGAGTCGGTGGACCTCGTGCTCTGTCTGCTGCCTTTCGAGAAGCGTTTCTACGACGGGCAGGGTGTGGCGGCGGAGTTCGTCGGGCATCCATTGGCCGATGCCATTCCGATCGACGTCGACCGCACCTCGGCCCGCAGAGCGCTCGATCTGCCCGCCGACGCCGAGATCGTGGCGCTCCTGCCCGGCAGCCGGCGCGGCGAGGTGTCGAGATTAGCGGAAGATTTCGCCGCGACGGCGGCATGGCTCCTCGAGCGGCGGCCGGGTCTCGTATTCATCGCGCCCATGGCGAGCGCCGCGACCCGGCAGATCTTCTCGCACGCGCTCGAGCGGCTGGCGCCGCAGGTGCAGGTGCGCTTGTTCGACGGCCAGGCCCAAGCGGCGCTGATCGCGGCGAACGCGGTGCTGGTGGCCTCCGGGACGGCCAGCCTGGAGGCGGCACTTTGCAAGCGGCCCATGGTGGTGGTCTATCGGCTGGGCGCGTTATCGGCGTGGATCATCCGCCGTTTCAATCTGGTCAAATCCAAGTTTTTCGCACAACCTAATCTACTTGCAGATCATCGCGTGGTCGGCGAGTATTTTCAGGAACAAATAGACCCGCAGACGCTGGGGGCGGAACTCCTCGCGTGGCTGGACGATGCCGGACGACGAGCCAAGCTGGAGCAGGAGTTCGTGGGGCTACACGTCGATCTCAAACGTGACGCCAGCGCCCGCGCCGCGCAGGCCATCCTCGCCTTGCTGCGGCGAAGGTCGCCGGTTTCCTTGCCATGATCTCGCATATCGCGGGTGTCGATGAGGCGGGGCGGGGTCCCTTGGCGGGCCCGGTGGTCGCCGCCGCGGTCATTCTCGGCCGCGGCCGGGGAATCGCCGGTCTGGCCGATTCCAAGGTGCTGAGTGCCGCGGAGCGGGTGCGCCTGAGCGGGGAGATTCGCCGCCGCGCGTTGTCGTTCGGCATCGGCTGGGCGGACCCGGCCGAGATCGATGCGCTCAATATTCTGCACGCGACCTTTCTGGCCATGCGCCGCGCGGTGCTCGCGATGAACCCGTGCCCCCACCGGCTGATCGTCGACGGCAACCGGCTGCCGCGCCTCGAGGGCCTTGGGCCCGCGCTCACCGCGCGCGCGATCATCGGCGGTGATGCGACCGAACCCGCCATCAGCGCCGCCTCGATTCTCGCAAAAACGGCGCGAGATCAGTATATGGATCAAATGGATGCCCTCTATCCTCAATATGCTTTCGCAAGTCACAAGGGGTATGCGACACGAAGGCACAGGACGCTCCTCGCCGAACATGGTCCGTGCCCGCTGCACCGGCGAAGTTTCGCTCCCGTGCTGACGCTCCTCGGCGGCGCGGCCGTCGCGGACGAGTGGGAGGCCGGGATGGAATGGATCCCCGATGTCGAGGACGATCCAGAGTTCGATCTGCACCGGGAGAGTCCTGCGCCGTGAGCCAGTTCGTGCACTTGAGGCTGCACACCGAGTATTCGCTGCTCGACGGCATCGTGCGCGTGCCCGAATTGATGGCCGCGGTCGCCCAAGCGCGCATGCCTGCGATCGCGCTCACGGACCAGAGCAACCTCTTCGCCATGGTGAAGTTCTACAAGGAGGCGCAAGCCGCGGGCGTCAAGCCGTTGATCGGCGTCGATGCCTGGATCCGCGAGCCGGGGGAGCGCACGCCGCCGTCGCGCATCGTCTTTCTCTGCCAGAATCTCATCGGTTACCGTCATCTCACCCAGCTTGTCACACGCTCCTTCCTCGAAGGCCAGTCCCGCGGCGTCCCCATGATGGACCGGGCCTGGCTCACCGCCCCGGCCCTCGAGGGACTCATCGTCCTCTCCGGCGGCGCCGAGGGCGATGTCGGACAGGCCCTGGTGCGGGGCAAGCTCGAGGAGGCCGTGCGGGCCTTGGCTCGCTGGCAAACAGTGTGCGCGGACCGCTTCTATCTGGAAGTGCAGCGCACCGGACGCGCCGGCGAGGCGGCCTACAGCGAGGCGGTGCTGGATCTGGCGCGCGCGCATGGCGCACCTGCCGTGGCGACCAATGACGTACGTTTCCTGACGCGCGAAGAGTTCGAGGCTCACGAGGCGCGGGTCTGCATCCGCGAAGGCGCTCTGCTCGCCGATTCCAGCCGTGCGCGGCGATATTCCGAGGAGCAATATCTAAAGACGCCGGTTGAGATGAGCGCGCTCTTTGCCGATGCGCCGGAGCTGCTCGCCAACAGCGTCGAGATCGCCAAACGCTGCTCGCTGGAGATCAAACTAGGCTCCTCCATGCTGCCGGCATATCCCGTGCCGGCGGGCAGCACGACCGAAGATTTCCTCCGCGAAGAAGCGCAGCGCGGACTCGCCATGAGACTCGAAGAGGCCCGATCCCGAGGCGTGAAAACGCCCGGTTCCGAGGGCTACGATGCGAGATTGGCGCTCGAGCTCGGTGTGATCTGCAGCATGGGCTTTGCCGGCTACTTCCTGATCGTCGCCGACTTCATCCGGTGGGCGCGCGAGCATGGCGTGCCGGTGGGGCCGGGCCGCGGCTCAGGCGCGGGATCCTTGGTGGCGTTCGTTCTCGGCATCACGGATCTGGACCCGATCGAGCACGATCTTCTGTTCGAGCGGTTTTTAAACCCAGAGCGTGTCTCGATGCCGGATTTTGACGTCGATTTCTGCATGGAGGGGCGCGACCGGGTCATCGAGTATGTCGCCAACAAATATGGGCGCGAGCGCGTTTCACAGATCATCACATACGGAACATTGGCCGCCAAGGCGGTAATCCGAGACGTGGGCCGCGTGCTCGGCCATAACTACGGCTACGTCGACAAGATCGCGAAGCTCGTTCCGTTCGAGATCGGCATCACGCTCGACAAGGCGCTCGAGCAGGAAGAGGAGTTGAGGCGGCTCTATACCGGCGATCCGGAGGTCCGCGAACTCATCGACCTGGCACGGGCTCTCGAGGGCCTCGCCAGAAACGCGGGCACCCACGCCGGCGGCGTGGTCATTGCGCCCTCCGTGCTCACGGATTTCACGCCGCTCTATTGCGAAGAGGGCAGTTCCACGCCCGTCACCCAGTTCGACAAAGACGACGTGGAGGCCGCGGGGCTCGTCAAGTTCGACTTTCTCGGCTTGCGCACGCTCACCATCATCGACTGGGCGGTGCGCGACATCAATGCCGCCCGCGTCGCGTCGGGTGAGCCCCCGCTTTCCATGGGAACGCTCCCGATGGACGATCCCGCCACCTACCAGCTGTTGAAGAGCTGCAAGACCACGGCGGTGTTTCAGCTCGAATCGCGCGGCATGAAGGATCTCATCCGGCGTCTGCAGCCGGACCGCTTCGGCGACATCGTCGCCCTGGTCGCCTTGTTCCGCCCGGGACCGCTGCAATCGGGCATGGTCGATGATTTCATCGCACGCAAGCACGATACCACCGGCGCGACCATCGATTATCTTCACCCCGATCTGAAGCCCGTGCTGGCCGCGACCTACGGCGTGATCCTGTATCAGGAGCAGGTCATGCAGATCGCGCAGATCCTCGCCGGCTACACGCTGGGCGGCGCGGACCTGTTGCGCCGCGCGATGGGCAAAAAGAAACCGGAGGAAATGGCCAAGCAGCGCTCGGTATTCGTGAGCGGCGCCGTGGCGCGGGGTGTGCGCGAGGCGCAGGCCACAATGATTTTCGATTTGATGGAAAAATTTGCGGGCTACGGCTTCAACAAGTCGCACTCGGCCGCGTATGCGCTCCTGTCCTACCAGACGGCCTGGCTCAAGGCACACTACCCGGCGGCGTTCATGGCGGCGGTGTTGTCCTCGGACATGGACAAGACCGACAAGGTCGTGACGCTCATCGACGAATGCATGAGCATGAAGCTCACTGTCCATCCGCCGGACGTGAACGAATCGCAATACGCGTTTCAGGTCGCAGGGCCCGACAGCATCCGCTTCGGGCTGGGCGCCATCAAGGGCGTGGGCGAATCGGCCGTGCAGGCCATCGTCGACGAACGCGCCGCCAACGGTCCGTATCGAAGCTTGCCGGACCTTTGCCGGCGCATCGATCTGCAACGCGTGAACAAGCGGGTATTCGAGGCGCTGATCAAATCCGGGAGCCTCGATCACCTGGGGCCGAACCGTGCAACGCTCACGGCGGAGCTCGAGCGCGCCATGCATCTGGGAGAGCAGAACTCGCGTGCGATGAGCGTCGGGCAGGTGGATTTGTTCGGCCTCGCCGCAGCCGAGAATGCGACCGTGACCGATTGGAGCGACGCGGAGCGTCTGGCCGGCGAGCGCGAGACCCTCGGTTTGTTTTTGAGCGGACATCCGATCAGTCCATACGAGCCCGATCTGAAATTCCTGGTCAGCGCGCGCCTGGTGGATGTGGGCGGCGCGCGGCCCACGGCTCCCTTGGGCGAGCGCGGATGGAGCCAGGGAAAACCCGCGACCGTCGCCGGACTGGTGCTCGAGATCCGCCGCCGTCCAAACCGCGTCAATCTGATTCTCGACGATCGCAGCGCGCGCCTGGAAGTCAGCCTGTACGAGGAGACCTTCCAGCAGTACCGCGACATCATCGTCAAGGATGCGATCCTCATCGTGGACGGTATGCTGCGATTCGACGATTTCATCGAGGCGTGGCGCCTGCAGGCGAAAACGCTGATGGATATAGACCGGGCACGCGAGCGTTTCGCGCGCCGCCTGTGGTTACGCTGGCCCGCGGAATTCGACGGACCCTTGGGCCTGAAGCGCTTCGAGGATCTGCTCAAGCCCTACCTGAAAGGGCCTTGCGGGGTGAGCGTCGCGGTCAACCGGCCGGACTACACCGGTCGGCTCAATCTGTCCGATAGCTGGTCGGTCCGGCCTTCGCGCGAGCTTCTGGATAAACTGTCCGCGCTGATCGGACGCGAAGGATGGTATTTGGTGTATGGTCCACGAAACGACCTTCGGGGCGAGGAAACATCTTCATGGCGCTGAATTTTCTCGAATTTGAACAACCGATCGCCGAGCTGGAGGCGAAGATCGAGGAACTCAAATTCCTGGGCTCCGATGCGAGCCTCAATATTGCAGAGGAGGTCAAGCGGCTGCAATCGAAGAGCCGGGCGCTCACCACCAGCATCTTTTCCAATCTGTCCCCCTGGCAGATCACGCAGCTTGCGAGGCATCCCCAGCGCCCATACACGCTGGACTACGTCTCGCTGATCTTCACCGATTGGCACGAGTTGCACGGCGACCGCATGTATAGCGACGATCTGGCCATCGTCGGCGGCTTGGCGCGGTTGGAGGGCCAACCCGTGATGCTCATCGGCCACCAGAAGGGGCGCGATACCAAGGAGCGCGTGCGCCGCAATTACGGGATGCCGAAGCCGGAGGGCTACCGCAAAGCGCTGCGCCTGATGCGCATGGCGGAGCGGTTCCGCATCCCGATCATCACGCTGATCGATACGCCCGGCGCCTACCCCGGCATCGGCTCGGAAGAGCGCGGGCAGAGCGAGGCCATCGCCCGTAACCTGTTCGAGATGTCGAACCTGGCAGCCCCCATCCTGTCGGTCGTGATCGGTGAAGGGGGATCGGGCGGGGCGCTCGCCATCGGTGTATGCGACCGGCTGGTGATGCTGCAGTTCAGCGTGTACTCGGTCATCTCTCCGGAGAGCTGTGCGTCGATTCTATGGAAGAGCACGGAGAAGAAGGAGATAGCCGCCGACGCGATGGGAGGCACCGCGGAGCGGCTCAAGAAATTGGGCTTGGTCGATGAGGTGCTGAAGGAGCCACACGGCGCGGCCCATCGCGATCCGCAGGCCATGGCGGAGACCGTCAAACAAAGCATGGTCAAGCACTTGACGGAACTTTCCAAACAGCCTGTCACGACTCTTCTCGACGCGCGTCAAGCGCGACTGCGCAACTTCGGCGTGTTCGGCGACGGCTAGTCGCCATGAGCGGTCCCGCATGAGATTCGGCGCGGCCGAGCTCGATGCCGTACTCCAACAATATCTTCCGCCAGGCGTAACGAAACTGGTGGTGGGGCTCAGCGGCGGCGCCGATTCCGCCTGCCTGCTGAGCGCGCTGGCGGAACTCTCCAACCGGCCCCTGCGCGCGGTCCATGTGGATCACGGTTTACAAGCCGCGTCCGTGGCGCTGCGCGCGTCCTCGAGCACACTCTGCGAGCGCCTGCATATCCCGCTCAGCGTGATCGAGGTGACGGTCGAGGCGGCCGGCGAGTCGCTCGAGGCGGCGGCACGCGATGCGAGGTATCAGGCCTTCGCGCGCAATCTCGCGCCCGGCGAATGTCTGTTGACGGCCCACCACGCCGAAGATCAGGCGGAAACCGTGCTTCTGCAGCTGCTCCGTGGCGCCGGGATCAAGGGCCTGTCGGCGATGCCGATGGTGCGCCGCCTGGCAGGCGGCTGGCATCTGCGGCCGCTCCTTCGAGTCAGGCGGCGCGATCTGTTGCTCTACGCCGAGACGCATGGCGTTCAAGCGCACGAGGATCCCATGAACCGTGATCCACGCTTCGATCGCGCGTTCCTGCGCAGCGAGATTTGGCCGACCCTCATCGAGCGCTGGCCGGGCGCTGCCGATGCGCTCGGGCGCGCCGCGCGCCATGCCGCGGACGCTCAGGACCTATTGGAGCGGGCTGCAGACGCGGCGCTCTTTCGCTTGCGGGATGGGCGCGGGTTGTCGCTCACCGGCCTGCGTGCGCTGACCGAGCGCGAGCGGATCAACGTGCTGCGTCGCTGGCTTGCCGAGGCGGGAATTGCCGCGCCGCCCTCGGGCCGGTTGGCGGAAGGTTTGCGCCAGACGCTCAGCGCCGATGTCGATCAGGGTCCCGCCATCGTCTGGGGGGAGCATGCACTGCGCCGTTACCGGGAGCGGCTGTTCGTGACGGCGGCCGCTGTTCCGTCGCTCGCCGCGCGCCGAGAATGGCCGATGCACTCGGATTCGAGCCTCGAGCTCGGCCCCGGATTGGGGGCGCTTCGCTGGGTTCCCCGCTTGGGAGGCCTGGATGCACAACGGCTGCCGGCGGTGTTGAACGTCCGGCGCCGCAGTGGGGGCGAAACACTCAAGCTCGGTGCCCGGGGCCGCACCCAAAGCGTTCAGCATCTCTGTCAAGCGATGGGTGTTCTTCCGTGGATGCGCGATGCGCTGCCCATGATCTATGCCGGCGACTCGCTGGTGGCGATCGGCGATATCTGGCGGGATGCGCGGTGGGTGGTGGGAGCTGGGGAGATGGGATTTGACGTTGTCTGGCAGGGTCGGCCGGAACTCCTCTGATGGCGTGCCTTCGTGACAACGCGCGGTGAGCACCCCCGCGTGTAGTCGCCCCGCGCCCACCGCGAGCGCCCGTGCCATCCGGCCTCTTCGCACGAAAACGCTCGAGGTCCGAGGCGATTGTTGTGCGCGGGGGCGCAAATCCGGCGCCGTGGATTGTGGGGAGAGGGGGGATCTGGTAGCCTGAACTCCCGTCGAATTTCAATTATTTCCTTCTGGCTTCATGAGTCGCGTGAAAAGTGATTTTTCGTGCGATTCATACTATTTGGCGACGGTGACCCATCATGACTCGATTCGTTTTTGTCACCGGCGGCGTGGTCTCCTCGCTCGGGAAGGGCATCGCATCCGCCTCTCTAGGCGCCATCCTGGAGGCGCGGGGACTGAAGGTCAGCATGGTGAAGCTGGATCCCTACATCAACGTGGATCCCGGCACCATGAGTCCGTTTCAGCACGGCGAAGTGTTCGTCACGGCGGATGGCACGGAGACGGACTTGGATCTCGGCCATTATGAGCGTTTCGTGCGCACGACCACCGGCCGCAACAGCAATTTCACCACCGGGCGCATTTACGAGCGCGTGATCGCGAAGGAACGCCGCGGCGACTATCTGGGCGCGACGGTGCAGGTGATCCCTCATATCACCGATGAGATCAAGTACCGCATTCGGATGGGCGCCGGCAACGCCGACGTGTGCATGGTGGAGATCGGCGGCACGGTCGGCGACATCGAGTCGTTGCCGTTTCTCGAGGCGATCCGCCAGATGGGCGTGGAGCTCGGGCACAACCATGTGCTGTACATGCACCTGACGCTCGTGCCCGTGGTCGGCGGCTCGGGCGAGATCAAGACCAAGCCCACTCAGCATTCGGTCAAGGAACTGCGCGGCATCGGCATCCAGCCGGACATTTTGCTGTGCCGCTGCATGCAGACGCTCCCGGACGAACAGCGCCGCAAAATCGCGCTCTTCACCAACGTCGAGGAGCGTGCGGTGATCTCGGCGGTCGATGCCGACGACATCTACAAGATTCCCATGCTGTTACACGAACAGGATCTCGACGACATCGTGGTGGACAAGCTTCGGCTGGATGTACCCGCCACGGATCTGTCGGAGTGGCGCGCGGTGGTGGCGGCCAAGCAGAATCCCGAGGCCGTGGTCGACATCGGCATGGTCGGCAAGTACGTGCAGATCCGGGATTCGTACATCTCCCTGAATGAATCGCTGATGCACGGCGGAATCAAGACGCGCACCCGCGTGAACATCCATTATTTCGAGTCGCAGGACATCGAGCGAAGCGGTCCCGCGGTGCTCGCCGGCATGGACGCCATCCTGGTCCCCGGCGGCTTCGGAGACCGCGGGATCGAGGGAAAGATCCAGGCCATCCGCTACGCCCGCGAGAATCGAATTCCCTATCTCGGCATCTGTCTCGGGATGCAGCTCGCAATCATCGAATACGCGAGAAACGTGCTCGCCCTGAAGAGCGCGAACAGCACGGAGTTCGATCGCGCCACGAATCATCCGGTCATTGCGCTCATCACGGAGTGGCAGGATCTCGCCCGCGGC
The DNA here is from genome assembly GCA_050012215.1 of Steroidobacteraceae bacterium. Classification (GTDB taxonomy): domain Bacteria; phylum Pseudomonadota; class Gammaproteobacteria; order Steroidobacterales; family Steroidobacteraceae; genus Bog-1198. The sequence goes on along the minus strand of JBEKHO010000006.1, from coordinate 23,159 downwards.
CAGCAAGTGCGCGACGAGAAATCGGACCTCGGCGGTACCATGCGACTCGGGGCGCAGGAGGCCCATCTGAAGCCGGGTTCGCTGGTTCACGCACTTTACGGAAAGGAATCGATTTTCGAGCGCCACCGTCATCGCTACGAATTCAACAATCACTATCTCGAGGAGTTGAGCGCAGCGGGCCTCGCGTTCTCGGGATTTTCGGCGGATGGCCTGGTGGAGTTCATCGAGTTGCGCTCGCATCCGTTTTTCGTGGCAAGCCAGTTCCATCCGGAATTCACGTCCACGCCGCGCGATGGGCACCCCCTGTTCACGGGCTTCGTCCGGGCTGCCCGGGAGTACCGGGCCGCGCTGCAACCGGGCCGCGCCACCGCGTGACATGAAACTCGTATCGTACGAGGTCGGCCCCGATCGGCCGTTCTTCCTGATCGCCGGTCCTTGTGTGATCGAGAGCGAGACATTGGTGATCGACGTGGCCGGGCGGCTTCGCGACATGACGATGACGCTCGGTATTCCGTTCATTTTCAAGGCCTCGTTCGACAAGGCCAACCGCTCGTCGCGGTCGAGTTTCCGCGGTCCCGGCATCGAGGCGGGCCTCAAGGCGCTTGCCCAGGTGCGAAAGCAGGTGGGCGTGCCCGTGCTCACGGACGTGCACGAGGATACCCCGCTCGCCGAAGTCGCGGAGGTCGTCGACGTGCTGCAGACCCCGGCGTTTCTCTGCCGGCAGACGAATTTCATCGTCGGCGTCTCGTCCCAAGGGAAGCCCGTGAACATCAAGAAGGGCCAGTTCTTGAGTCCGTGGGAGATGCAGAACGTGGTCGACAAGGCCCGTTCCACGGGCAACACGCAAATCATGGTGTGCGAGCGCGGATTTTCCTTCGGCTACAACAATCTGGTGTCGGACATGCGCTCGCTTGCCGTGATGCGCTCCACCGGTTGCCCGGTGGTGTTCGATGCCACCCATTCCGTTCAATTGCCGGGAGGGCAGGGCAACGCCTCGGGCGGACAGCGCGAGTTCGTGCCGGTGCTCGCGCGCGCGGCGATCGCGGCGGGCGTCGCCGGCCTGTTCATGGAGACCCACCCGGATCCGGCAAATGCCAAGTCCGACGGTCCCAACGCATGGCCGCTGGACCGGATGGCCTCGCTTCTCTACACCCTGGTGGACCTGGATATCGCCGTCAAAAAGAAACCGTTCGAGGAGTCTTTGTTATGAGCCGCATCGTGGAAGTTCGGGGCCGTGAAATCATCGATTCGCGCGGCAATCCCACCGTCGAGGCCGATATTGTGCTCGATACCGGCGCGATGGGCCGCGCCTTGGTACCGTCGGGAGCCTCCACGGGATCGCGCGAGGCGGTGGAACTGCGCGACGGCGATGCGAAGCGATTCGGCGGCAAGGGCGTGCGCAAAGCCGTGGATCACGTCAATGGGACGCTGCGCAATGTCGTGGTGGGACTCGATCCCGCCGACCAGGCCGGCCTCGACGCCAAGTTGATCGCGGCGGACGGCACCGAGAACAAATCGAAGCTCGGCGCGAACGCGATCCTGGCGGTGTCTCTGGCCGCCGCACACGCCGCAGCCCGCGACCGCAACGTACCGCTATACCGGCATCTGTCGCGCGGCGCATCGGATTTCGTCATGCCGGTGCCGATGATGAACATCATCAACGGCGGCGCGCACGCCGATAACAGCGTCGATATTCAGGAGTTCATGATCCTGCCGCTCGGAGCTCCTTCGCTCGCGGAGGCGGTGCGCTACGGCGCCGAAGTGTTTCATTCCTTGAAGAAGGTGCTGCACGCCAAGGGCTTGAATACCGCGGTGGGCGATGAGGGCGGCTTTGCTCCCGATCTGCCGTCCAACGAGGCGGCGCTCACCACCATCCTGGAGGCCATCGACAAGGCGGGATACCGCGCCGGCCGGGACGTCTATCTCGGGTTGGATGTGGCCAGCAATGAGCTTTACAAGGACGGCGTGTACGATCTCGCGTCGGAAGGACGCAAGTTCAATTCCAGCGAGTTCGCCGATTATCTCGCATCGCTCGCCGCGAAATATCCCATCGTCACCATCGAGGACGGCATGAGCGAGGGTGACTGGGAGGGCTGGTCCGTGCTCACGCAGAAACTCGGCAGCAAGCTGCAACTCGTCGGCGATGATATTTTCGTCACCAACACGAAAATATTCGCGCAAGGGATCGCGAAGAAGATCGCCAACGCCATTCTCATCAAGCCGAATCAAATCGGTACTTTGACCGAGACGTTCGCGGCCATCGACATGGCCGCGAAGGCGAAGTACGCGGCCATCATCTCCCATCGCTCGGGAGAGACCGAAGATGCAACCATCGCGGACATCGCGGTGGGCACCACGGCGACGCAAATCAAGACCGGATCGATGTCGCGTTCGGACCGCATTGCCAAGTACAACCAGCTGTTGCGAATCGAGGGTGAGCTCGGCGGCAAGGCGTCTTATGCCGGCCGCAATGCACTTTCGGTTCCAGTTTCTTAAGAACTCATGCTAAGCTACTGTCCTCATGAGGATTTTAGTAGTCATCCTGGGTGTGTGTCTGGTCCTGCTGCAGTACCGGCTGTGGGTTTCCGACCAGGGAATGCGCGAAATCTGGCGCTTGAACCAGGCGATCGAGGCGCAGACCGCTGCCAACGCCGAGCAGCGTGAGCGAAACGGCCAGTTGCTCGCCGAAGTCACTGATCTGAAGGTCGGCCTCGCTGCGCTGGAAGAGCGCGCACGGAGCGAGCTCGGCATGGTGGGCAATAGCGAGACGTTCTATCAGGTCGTCACGCCGGCGACGGCGGTCGCCGCTCCGTCCGCTCCCATCACCGCTCGCGCCGAGTGATTCCCGTGGGTTCAGAGTGACTCCGGCGGTCCCGGCGCGCCGCGTCTTCGCCGTCGTGCCTGCTGCAGGCCGCGGGGCGCGATTCGACCCATCCGCGAAAGGATCTCCCAAACAATACGCGCCGCTCCTCGGCGCCACCGTGATCGAGTGGTCGCTGCGCGCGCTGATGCAGGAACCGCGCATCGAGAAGGTGGTCGTGGCGGTGGCCGCCGACGATATGCGCTGGCCGGCGCTGGCGGCAGCCATCGGCCGGCCGAGCGATGCCGTCGGTGTGCGAACGAAACTGCTGCATGCGGTCGGTGGTGCGAGCCGCCAGGAGTCGGTGCTGAACGGCTTGCGAGCGCTGCAAACTCGAGCGTCCCCCGATGACTGGGTGCTGGTGCACGACGCCGCGAGGCCCTGCCTGGACGGCGCCGACGTGCGCGCGTTGATTGCCGCGTTGGATGAGGGCGCCGCGGGCGCGGTGCTCGCAGCACCGATCGTCGACACGGTCAAGCGCGAGAGCGGCGGGCTGGTGAGCGAGACGGTGGATCGGACCGGGCTTTGGCGCGCGTTGACGCCGCAGGTGTTCGCTCTTGGGGAGCTCGAGCACGCCCTGGCGGAGGCGGTGCGTCAGGGGATCACCGTCACCGACGAGGCGCAGGCCATGGAGCGACTTGGCGTGCGCCCCCGCCTGGTGCAAGGTTCGCCATTCAACATCAAAGTGACGCGTGCCGAGGACCTCGCGGTCGCGGCGCAAATCCTCAGGGCCACGGGAGAGGCGGTGCGATGAGAATAGGCCAAGGTTTCGACGTTCATGCATTCGGCGAGGGCGATCACGTGATGCTCGGCGGGGTCCGGATTCCTTACGGCCGCGGGGTCGTGGCGCACTCGGACGGCGACGTCATCATTCACGCGCTTTGCGACGCGGTGCTCGGCAGTTTGGGCGAGGGCGATATCGGCCGGCATTTCCCGGATTCGGATCCACGCTACCGGGGTGCGGACAGCCGCGTTTTCCTGCGCACCGTGGCGCAGATGATGCAGGCGGCGGGATTCAGGCTGGTCAATGCGGACCTGACCGTGCTGGCGGAGGCGCCGCGCATCGCGGCGCATCGCGCCGCCATTGCCGCGAATCTCGCGGCCGATTTGGGGGTCGAGGCCCAGTTCATCAACGTCAAGGCCACGACCACCGAGCGCCTGGGTTTCATCGGGCGAGGCGAAGGACTGGCCGCGCTCGCGTCCGTCCTGCTCGAGCATGCTCGATAGCTCGTCTTGAGTATTCACGGCCGACGGTCCGAATCCTGGACGCGGGCCGCGCTGTCGCCGCCGCGCGCGCACGGCACGCCGCTCGCGGCCGCGCAATTGCGGTCGGAGCCCGAGGACTTCCGCGTCGAGGAACAGCTGTCGTTCGTCCCATCGGGAGACGGTCCGCATTTCCTGTTGCATGTCGAGAAGCGCGCTGCCAACACGCGCTGGGTGGCCGCCGAGATTGCGCGACTCGGAGGCTTCCCGGTCAACGAAGTGGGATACGCCGGATTGAAAGATCGTCACGCGATCGCCTCGCAGTGGTTCAGCGTGCCGGCACGACCTCATCCCTCAGCATTCTGGAGCGGCGTACGCACCGACGAATTCAGGGTGCTCGACGTGCACGCGAACTCGCGCAAATTGAAGCGTGGCGCGCTCGCCGGCAACCGTTTCCGAATCCGTCTGCGCAAGGTGACCTGGTCCCGGGAGGAGCTTGAATCGAAACTTGCGGCGCTGCGCGCCCACGGCGCGCCCAACTACTTCGGCCCGCAGCGCTTCGGACGCGACGGATTCAATCTGGATCGCGCGGCTCAGTGGATGCAGAGCGGGACGGCGCCTGGCGGACGCGCGGAGCGCGGATTCGCACTGTCGGCCGCGCGCGCGCTCATCTTCAATGCAGTGCTGGGGCGGCGCGTACAGGCAGGAGACTGGTCGTCGCTCAAACCGGGCGATCTCGCAAGCCTCGAGGGCAGCAGCAGCCACTTTCCGGTGACCACGATCGATGACGAGCTCCTGCGCCGCCTGCAGGCCTTCGATATTCATCCTTCAGGTCCGCTTTGGGGGCGCGGCGACCCCGAGACTCAGGGCGCCGTGCTCGACACCGAACTCGAAGTGGCGCGCGAATTTGGGGGCCTCGCGACGCTCCTGCAGACCGCGGGTTTGGATCAGGAACGGCGCGCGTTGCGATGTGCCGTCCGGGACCTGAAGGTCGAGGCCGATGCCGGCACGGTCACGTTGAGCTTCGGTCTCGGCCGAGGTCAGTTTGCGACGGCGGTGCTCCGCGAAATGATGGAATTCCCGGCGGACATGCCGCTCGAGGGCGATGTCGAATAGCCGGGTGAGCGTCCTGCTTGGTCAGGCGCGCAGCAGCACGTAGACCGCTCCCGTTCCGCCGTCGATGGCGCGCGCGGAGGTGAATGCCATCACATCGGGATGACGCTTGAGCCAGGCATTGACCGCGATCTTGAGAATCGGCCCGCGGGAGCCGGAGCGATAGCCTTTGCCGTGCACGATTCTCACGCAACGATGTGCCGCGCTTCGACTGGATTCCAGGAACTCGCTCAAGGTGTCGCGGGCTGCGCTCTGATTGAGTCCATGCAAATCGAGTTCGTCCTCCACCGGGATAAGTCCGCGCCGCAGCCGACGCATCACTTGGTCGCGCACGCCGGGACGCCGAAACGACAACGGATCGCTGCCTCCGACGGCGACCTCCGGTGGCACGGTCTGCGGGAACAAATCGAATTCTGGCGCCGCCACCGCTCGTTGCCGGGCGGCGACGATGCGACGAGCGTGCGTCTTCGGCGCGACGACTGCGCGCTCCTCCGAGCGGCCGGTCGGCGGCAATCGCTTGACGTCCCCGACCGCTGCACGAAACATCCCGGCATCGCCCTCATCGCCGGCCTTCGACTCGCCGGCCGCTGTTGCTGATTGAGCGCCAACGCCGCGCGCGAGCGATTTCAGAACTTGCCGAGGGCCCCGAGGGCGAGGTTTTACCATGGTGCGAGCACTCGATCCGCTATCCGGGTGTAGGCGGTTACAGTATAGTCCGCAGGGCGCAATGCGCTCAGTCGGCTTGTGTTAAATCTGGTGAAAATTCTACTTTCCAATGACGACGGTTATCGGGCCGAGGGCTTGGAGTCGCTCCGTCGGGCGATCGGTCCGTTGGGCTCCGTCACCGTCGTCGCTCCGGACCGCAATCGGAGCGGCGCGAGCAACTCGCTGACGCTCGATGTTCCCGTGCGCGCCGCGCGCTACGACGCCGATTGCTATTACGTCAACGGCACACCGACCGATTGCGTGCATCTGGCGATCTCGGGACTGTTCGAGTTCGAACACGACATCGTGGTCTCCGGAGTGAATGACGGTGCGAATCTCGGAGACGACACGCTGTATTCAGGCACCGTGGCGGCCGCCGTCGAGGGACGTTTCCTCGGCCTTCCGGCAATCGCGGTCTCGCTCTGCGTCGAGCCCGGCAGCCCCCGGAACTTCGCCAGCGCCGCGCGGGTTGCTGCGAGTCTGGTGGAGCGATTGTCGGCAGCGCCGCTCAAGGCACCCGTCATGCTGAACGTCAATGTGCCCGATCTGCCCGAGGGGCAGCTCCTGGGACTCAAGGTGACCCGGCTCGGCAGCCGACATCGTAGTGAACGGGTGGTGCGCGCCAAAGACCCGCGCGGACGCAATGTGTACTGGGTCGGGGCCGCGGGTGCAGGACAGGATGCGGGCCCTGGCACGGACTTTCACGCCGTCGCGCATGGCTTCGCGTCCGTCACGCCGTTGCAGATCGACTTGACTCGCCACGCGGCTCTGCCAGAGCTTGAGCGCTGGCTGTCGGCTTGAGCATGTATATGGAAGGACCGCGCCTCAGCGGTATCGGAATGACCTCCGCGCGGACCCGTGAGAGGTTGGTGCAGCGTCTTCAGGATCAAGGTATCAAGGACCGCCGGGTGCTGGATCGCATCCGCAACGTGCCGAGGCATCTGTTCGTGGACGAGGCGCTGGCGACACGGGCTTACGAAGATACGGCGCTGCCCATCGGCTTCGGGCAAACCATATCGCAGCCCTATGTGGTTGCGCGGATGACGGAAGCGCTGCTCGCCGCCGGACCGGTCGATAAGGTGCTGGAAATCGGCACCGGTTGCGGCTACCAGACCGCGGTGCTCTCGCCGCTGGTCAAGGAAATCTACACCATCGAGCGGATCGAGAGCCTGGTGGGCCGCGCTCGGCGCGCGCTTCGCGAGCTCAAAATCCGCAACGTGCGTTTTCGGCACGACGACGGCAACGTCGGCTGGGCGGCGAAAGCCCCCTTCGACGGAATTCTTTTGACTGCGGCGCCTCATTCCGTGCCGCCCGCTCTGTTCGAACAGCTCGTGGTGGGCGGCCGGCTCATTGCGCCCGTGGGTCCGGACGGTCGCCAGGAGCTCATGCGTTATACCAAGGGTGAGACTCGGGTTCAGAAGGAATCTTTAGGCGCCGTGAGCTTCGTTCCGCTGCTGTCGGGATTGCAGCGCTAGACGGGAATTCGCCTGGGGACTATTAGGCAGTGCGGCGCCTAGTCCGAATCATCGGACTCATCGCCTGGATCTCGTCGATGGTCGCGGGCTGTGCAAACGAGCGCGCGTACACTGCCGAAAGCTACACCGTCCAGCCTCAGGACACGCTCTACAGCATCGCCTGGCGACACGATCTCGATTATCGCGATTTGGCGCGCTGGAATCATATCGGCGCGGACTACCGGATTGCCGTGGGGCAGGTGCTCACGCTCAAGTCAGGTAACTCCCGCCCGCATCGAGGTGCGGCACGCGCTTCGTCCCGGCCAGCCGGCGCCGCCGCTGCGACGCCCCGTTCCGCCGCCACGGGTGCCCCAGCCGCCGCAGCTGCCGCCACATCCGCAGGTGCCCCCGCCAGCGCAGGTGCTGCCACCGCTGCGGCGCCGGGACAGCCTTGCGGATGGATGTGGCCCACTGCGCAGGCATCCGCGCCACGTCCCGTCCCGGGCGGCGGCATCTTGCTCTTGGGCGCGGTGGGCCAGCCAATCCGCGCGGCATGCGCCGGCCGAGTCGTCTACGCCGGCAGCGGGATACGCGGCTATGGCAACCTCATCATCATCAAGCACGGCGAGACGCTGCTCACGGCCTACGCGCACACCATCCAGCTCGATGTGCACGAGGGGCAGGAGGTCGCGATGGGCGAGGAGATCGCGCACATGGGTACCGGAGCGCAACATATTGCGGCGCTGTATTTCGAGATTCGAATAAACGGCAAGCCGGTCGATCCGCTGCCCTTATTGCGGGGCGTAGACAAAGTTAGATGAATTCTAAATAATTCACATATCGCATTGATAAATGTGAAGAATAATTTACAGCCATTCATCGACGTTGACGCGCGGCAAGGCGTGGGCGTATGTTCTGCCGCGAGTTGTTGGGGAATAAAGTCCGTTCGCGGGGTGACGAGCGTTAAATTCGGTCAGAGAAAAAGAATAACAAGATCAATAACAAATAGAATTAGTCTCGATACCAAATTATTTGACTCGCCGCCACCCCGCCTTTCTTTTTCGCGAGTCCGCCGAATCAGCGCAGCTTGTTAGTCTCCCCTAAGGGGTCAGCAAGTTTTCCCTAAGGAATAAGCAACGCGACGACGCGGCGCTGCTCTGCCACGAGCACGTTGAAGGTGCGGCAGGCGGCTCCTGTATCCATGACTTCGAAGCCCACTCCCGCGCGTAGAAACGTCGCGCTGAACTCGGGCGACGGAAATGATTGCCTGGGACCGGTTCCGAGCAACACCACCTCGGGTTCGTGCGCGAGGACCGCGGCGGCATGCGCGGCGGCCAGTTCGTCGACTGCAGCGATCGGAGGGCCCAGCTCGATCGCCGAACTCGATACGATCACCGGAGCGTTGAACGCAGTGTCGTTGATCTTGATCTCGCCCGTCCCGTACGATCGAATGAGATTGCTCGACGAACTCGAGTCCTGATGGAAGCGCATGTCGGTAAGATACGCGTCCTCAACCTAAGGTTCACATTGCCCATCGTGTATTTTCGTATCGCGGCGCGCGGGACCCCTCGGGCTTTGCGCGCTCCTGCGCTCGAGCGTTTGCTTGCGCGCGCCGATGGTCCATCGAGCACGGCGGCGTGGCGTACGGCGGCCTTTCGAACCATTGCCTTCGACGATGCCGATCCCCCGCCGATCGCCGTCGCGCAGTTGCGCGCGGCAGGCGATACCACACGCGACGGTTGGGCGGCGCTCGCGACACCCGTCCGCTTGGTGGCTGGCATGAGCAGTGTCCACCTGCCCGCCGACGGCCTGCTCGAGATCGATGTTTCCGAGGCCGACACGTTGGCCGCAGACTTCAACCGCTGCTTCGGCGGGGGCGGTTCCCGGCTGGTGCGCGGACTTGGAAGCGGGCTGCTCTGCGTGTTCGACGCGCGGCTCGCGGCGAACACTACCTCGCCAGAGGAGGCATCGGGCGGCGACGTTTGGGCGCATCAACCGCGCGGCGCGGGCTCGGCCGAGTTGCGGCGGCTCGCGACCGAGATCGAAATGTGGCTGTTCGACCACGCGCTGAATGCGGCGCGTCGGGCGCGCGGCTTGCCGGTCATCAGCGCCCTGTGGTTCTGGGGCGCCGGCGCGCTCGATGTGCACCTGCCTCGCGTGGCGGGCTGGACCGCGGGGGACGACGCGCTGTTCTCGGCCTTTGATCGCCGTACGCAATACCCCGTCGGTTCCAACGCCGGCGGACCCGATCGGTCGAAGTCCGGCGTGGTGGTGGTGGCGGCGTGGCCCGGGACGGCGGCGTGGGCGGAGAGCGAGCAGCGCTGGTTGAGGCCTGCTCTCGAAGATCTCGAGGCAGGGCATCTCAGCCGACTCGAAATTTCCGCCGCCAGCCGATCGTTTTCACTGAGCGCGCGCGGACTACGGCGCTTTTGGCGCAGGCCTCAGCCTTGGTGGCGGTCCTTCGGTATCGACACCGTCCCCGAGGAGAGCCGCCTTGGCGACTGAAATCCGACGGCGTCCAACGGCCGAAGGACTGGAGCCCATGCGCGATCTGCACCCGGTCCTGCGGCGTGTCTACTGCGCGCGCGGGATTCTCGCAACGCAGGACCTCGATCTGTCGCTCGAACGTCTCCTGCCGATCAGCACGCTCGAAGGCGTGGAGCGCGCCGCCGAACTCTTGGCGGCACACCGGGCTTCGGGCCGGGTGCTCGTGGTCGGAGACTTCGATGCGGACGGAGCCACCGGGAGTGCGCTCCTGGTCCGCGCGATGCGCTCCCTCGGCTTCGCACACGTCGACTTCCTCGTACCCAACCGGTTTCAATTCGGCTACGGACTGACCGCCGGGATCGTGGCGCTCGCGGCAGAGCGGCGGCCTTCGCTGATCGTCACTGTCGACAACGGGGTCTCGAGCGTTGAAGGCGTCGAGGCAGCGCATGCGCTCGGGATACCCGTGCTGATCACGGATCATCATTTGCCGGGTGCGAGGCTCCCGTGCGCGGACGCCATCGTCAATCCAAACCTCGCCGGATCGACCTTCGCGAGCCCGGCGCTGTCGGGCGTCGGCGTCGCATTCTATGTGGTGGCGGCGCTGGCGAGAGCCCTGCGCCAACCACAGTTTCGTCCGTCGGATCTTCTGGATCTGGTGGCGCTCGGAACCGTGGCCGATCTCGTGCCGCTCGATCGAAACAACCGGGTGCTGGTCGCGCAAGGTTTGAGGCGGATCCGCGCCGGCCGCTGCGTCCCCGGCATCCGCGCGCTGCTCGAATTGGCGGGCCGCAGCCGCGAGCGGCTGACGGCGGCCGATCTCGGCTTCGTGGTCGCCCCGCGCCTGAATGCGGCGGGGCGCCTTGCCGATATGAGCGTGGGAATCGCCTGTCTGCTCACGGACGACGAGGGACGCGCACGTGCCCTGGCCGCCGAGCTCACCCGCCTCAACGAGGAACGGCGCGAAATCGAGCAGCGTATGCAGGCCGAGGCGACGGATCTCGCCGCCTCGGTGCGCTTCGCCGAGTCCGGCGATGAGACGCTCGGGTTGTGTTTATTCGACGAGAGCTGGCATCAGGGAGTCGTCGGCTTGGTTGCCGGCAGAATCAAGGACCGGTTGCACCGGCCCGTCGTTGCCTTCGCGCGCGCCGAGGACGGTTCGCTGCGCGGATCCGCGCGCTCGGTGGCCGGCATCCACATTCGGGATGTGCTCGATGCGATCGCCGCGCGGCATCCCGGATTGATCGAGAAATTCGGCGGTCACGCGATGGCCGCAGGAATGACGCTGCCCGAATCGAGCCTCGACGGATTTCGCCGGGCATTCGCCGAAGAGATTGCCGCCCGCGCCGATGCGGACACCTTCGCGGGCGTGATCTTCAGCGACGGTGAGTTGTTGGATGCCGAGTTGTCGCTCGACACGGCACGCGTACTGCGCGGCGCCGGCCCCTGGGGGCAGGGATTTCCCGAGCCCGTGTTCGACGGCAGGTTCAAGGTCATCGATCTGCGCATTGTCGGCGGCCGGCACCTGAAACTACGGCTCCGGGGCACGCAGCCGGCGCCTGCAGGCGGCCCGGGTGCGGCGCTCGAGGCGATTTCCTTCGGCTATGTCGGCGGCGCCTCGGAAAACGCGGCGCTCGAGCCGGGCGTCACGGTGGATCTCGCTTACCGCCTGGAGGTGAACGAATACAACGGAGCCGAGCAAGTACAGCTCAATTGCCAGCATTTCCAGATCCGCTGACCCGCGGCAGCGGGGAAAACCTATGGTAGAGTTGCGGGATGGAAATCAATCAAATCAAGCGATTCATCAAAGATCTCGAGGAGCGCACCGACTCTTTGAGGAGGTATCTTTGATTACGACAACAAACACGAGCGCCTGCAGGAAGTAACGCGCGAGCTCGAGCAGCCCGGGATCTGGAACAACGCGGATCGAGCTCAGGAGCTCGGCAAGGAACGCGCCAAGCTGGAACATGTGGTCGTCGGTCTGGATCGGCTGTCGCGCGGCTTGCGCGACGCGGACGACCTTTTGCAAGTGGCCGCGGACGAGGGCGATCTGAAAACCGCCGGGGAAATCGAGGCCGACGCGACGCACCTTGCCTCCGAAGTGGAGCGGCTCGAATTTCAGCGCATGTTTCCGGGCAAGATGGATTCGCACAACGCCTTTCTCGACATCCAGGCGGGCGCGGGCGGCACCGAAGCGCAGGACTGGGCAGCCATGTTGCTGCGCATGTATTTGAAGTGGGCGGACCGCCACGGTCTCGCGACGGAGGTCATCGACCAAAGCCCCGGGGAAGTGGCGGGTATCAAGGGTGCGACCATCAGCATGAGCGGCGACTACGCATACGGATGGCTGCGCACCGAGACCGGCGTGCATCGTTTGGTGCGAAAGTCGCCGTTCGATTCCGGGAACCGCCGCCATACCTCGTTCGCCTCGGTATTCGTCTCGCCGGAAGTGGACGACGACATCGACATCGAGATCAATCCGGCGGATCTGCGCACCGACGTGTACCGCTCGAGCGGCGCGGGTGGGCAGCACGTCAACAAGACCGAATCGGCGGTGCGCATCACGCACATGCCGAGCGGCATCGTGGTCGCCTGCCAGAGCGAGCGCAGCCAGCACAAGAATCGATCCACGGCGATGAAGATGCTCAAGGCGAAGCTGTATGAACTCGAGTTCAACAAGCGCAACGCGGCAGCCAAGGTGCTGGAGGATTCGAAATCGGACGTGAGCTGGGGGAACCAGATCAGAAGCTACGTCCTGGATCAATCGCGCATCAAGGATTTGCGCACCGGGGTGGAGATCGGCAACACCACCGCGGTGCTCGACGGCGATCTCGACCAATTCATGCAGGCCAGCCTGAAACAGGGACTATGAGCGACGACGACGATAATCATCTGATCGCGGAGCGCCGTGCAAAGCTCGCGAAACTGCGCGAGCGCGGCCCCGCTTTTCCTAACGACTTTCGCCGCAACGCCTTGGCGGGCGATCTGTCGCTCGCCTACGCCGAGAAGTCCGCGGAGGCGCTGGACGGCGCGGCAATCCGGGTGAGTGTGGCGGGAAGGATGCGCGCCAAGCGCGTGATGGGAAAGGCGAGCTTCGCGAAGCTCGCGGACTCGAGCGGAGAGATCCAGATCTTCCTGCAGCGCGATGCGCTGGGCCCCTCCTACGAGGAGTTCAAGACCTGGGATGTGGGCGATATCGCCGGCGCGGAGGGGGTGCTGTTTCGCACCAAGACGGGTGAGCTCTCGGTGCGCGCCGAGCGCATCGTGCTGCTCACCAAGTCGCTGCGCCCGCTGCCGGACAAGTGGCATGGTATCGCCGACACGGAGCTGCGCTATCGGCGCCGCTACGTCGATCTGATCATGAACGAGGATAGCCGTCGGGTTTTCGAGATGCGCTCGGCGATCGTCCGGTACCTGCGCGCGTTTCTCGACAGCCGCGGTTTCCTCGAGGTCGAGACGCCGATGCTGCATCCCATTCCGGGCGGCGCCGCGGCGAGGCCGTTCAAGACGCACCACAATGCGCTGGATGTCGAGATGTTCCTGCGGATCGCGCCGGAGCTGTATTTGAAGCGCCTCACGGTGGGCGGATTCGAGCGCGTATACGAGATCAACCGCAACTTCCGCAACGAGGGTGTTTCCACCCAACACAATCCCGAGTTCACCATGCTCGAGCTGTACCAGGCGTACGCCGATTACACCGATCTCATGGAGATGATCGAGACCTTGTTTCAGGGGCTCGCCGACTTGCTCATCGGCTCCCGTATCCTCGATTACCAGGGCACGAAGATCGACCTGTCCAAACCATTCGCGCGTCTCTCGATCGAGGAGATCCTGGCGGCGAACAATCCGGATCTGGACCCGAAGTCGCTGCGAGACATCGCCTACTTGAGGCGCGTGTGCGATGCGAAAAAGATCGCGTACAAGGGCGGCGATGGTGCCGGGAAGTTGCAAATCGAGCTGTTCGAGAAAACCGGCGAGCATACGCTGGTGCAGCCGACGTTCGCGTATGCGTATCCGGCCGAGGTCTCGCCTTTGTCCAGACGCAACGACCGGGATCCCTTCATCACCGACCGCTGGGAATTTTTCATCGGCGGCCGTGAGCTCGCCAACGGCTTCTCGGAGCTGAACGACTCGGAGGATCAGGCGCAGCGCTTCAAGGAACAGGTGGAGCGCAAGGCCGGTGGTGACGAGGAGGCGATGTATTACGATGCCGACTACGTACGCGCGCTCGAGTACGGCATGCCCCCGACGGCGGGGCTTGGACTTGGAGTGGACCGTGTCGTGATGCTGTTCGCGAATGCACCGTCGATCCGCGACGTGCTTTTGTTCCCGCACATGCGGCCGGAGCTTTAAGGCCCCTCGGCCTTCGTGTGCGATGACCGTACCCACCGCCATCCGGCGCGATGCGCCCATCGGCGTTTTCGACTCGGGCGTCGGCGGCCTGACGGTTCTCAGGGCGCTATCGCAAGCCCTGCCCGCGCAGGACTTCATATACCTCGGTGATACCGCCCGGTTGCCCTACGGCACCAAGAGTCCCGATACCGTCTCACGCTATTCCCTGCAGTGCGCGCAGGCGCTGCTCCGGCGCGGGATCGGAGCTCTGGTCGTGGCCTGCAATACCGCATCGGCTTCCGCCCTCGCGGCGCTGGGCGCGCGCCATCCGCAGCTGCCGATCGTCGGCGTCATCGAGCCGGGGGCGCGAGCGGCGATCGCGGCGTCGCGCTCGCAGTACATCGCGGTGATCGCGACCGAGGGCACGATCAATGGCGGCGCCTACCAAACCGAGATCCGCCGACGAAATCCGGCGGCGCGCGTGCTGGCGCGCGCATGTTCCATGTTCGTGGCGCTGGCCGAGGAGGGCTGGACCAGCGGACCTGTGGCGGAGGCCGTCGCGCATCGTTATCTCGACCCCGTGTTCGCGGCGGACGATGCGCCCGATACGTTGGTCCTCGGATGCACTCATTTCCCGATTCTCACGGCCGCCATACGCGCGGTGATACCGCCCCATGTGCTGATCGTGGATTCGGCGGCGACGACTGCGCAATCCCTGGTGGGGCGGATGGTGCCAGCAGAGTCCGATCCTCGAGTCGTCAAGTCCGATCCCGGACGCATCACGTGGCTCGCGACGGACGATGCGGAGCGCTTTGCGCGGGTCGGCGGCCGATTCTTCGGACAAGCATTGAGCGCCGAGGCGGTCGAGATCATCGATTTATAACAAAGGCCCGCGCGACCTGGCGCCCCAAAACGCGTCAATGCATGTAGGCCCGGCTTTCGACCTCCTGCGCTTCCGGATTGCGCCCTTGCGCCCGTAGCGCATCGGCCAGCACCAGCCCCGCCTGAGCCTGCGCGGCGTGATCGCCGCTCGCGAGCGCGAGCGCCTTGCGCGCGCACACTTCTGCTTGATGAGCATCGCCTTCCGTAAGGCGCACGCGTCCGAGCTCGATCCAGAGCAGCGGATTGCTGGGCTCGATGCTTAGTGCCCGGTCGAGCGTGGAGGACGCGCCGTCGATGTCGCCGTGAGCCAGCAATCGATGCGCCTGCGCCACCAGCGAACGCGTCGCCGGGGAGAGATGGTTCTCGCGCGGCGGTGCCTGCGGTCGAGGCGCTGCGGGCGGGAGCGGCGCGGGCACGGGGGCGGGCGGTGGGGCCTGCGGGGGGATCGCGCCCGGATTCGACGGCGGGGATGGCCGCGGCCACGGTGACGGACAGCCGGCGAGCAGGAGCGCCGTGCCGAGCGCGGCCGACAGAGTCAGTGAACGATGCTTTTTAACCATTCCTTGATCTTGTCACCCGCGGTGACATGTGGCGAGGGCGGCGCGGAGGCGCATTTGGGATTGACCGGCAACCGGGTGTCCTTGGGCACACCGATGACGACGGCGTCCGGACTGCACGTGGGATTCGTTTCGAGTCCATCGTCGAAACCGATCCACCGATCCTCCGTAAGGTCGGGCACGATCGGATCGAAGGACACGGGCTTCAGGCTCGCCATGGTGTCGGCCCACACCGGCAATGCGCCTTGAGCGCCGGTAAGTCCGGTTTCGCGGTTGTCGTCGTAACCGACCCAGACCACCGACAGATAATTTCCCGTGAAACCTGCGAACCAGCTGTCGCGGGTGTCCGATGACGTACCTGTCTTGCCGGCGATTACCAAACCCTGCGGAAGCCGCGCGGCCGCGCCACGTGCGGTGCCGTGGGTCGGTACCAGCATCAGAATGCGGTCGAGCTGGTAAACAGCGGCGGGCGGCGCCGCCGCCTCGACCTGAACCTTGAACGACTTCAGGGGCTGGCCGTGCTCGTTGAGCACTGCGCGCACCGCCCGCAGCCGGGTGCGAAAGCCGCCGTCCGCGAGCGTCGTGTACACCTGCACCACCTCGAGCGGCGACATCTCCACGGTTCCGAGCAGGAGCGACGGATTGAGCGTCGGCGAGGATTCAAGCCCGAGCCGCTCGAGCGTTGCGGCGACCTTCGGCAGGCCCAAGTCCAATCCCAGGCGCACCGTCGCCAAGTTCATCGACTCGGCGAGCGCACGTGCGAGCGGCACTTGACCGTAAACCTGACGCTCGAAGTTTTGCGGCGCCCAGACGCTGCCATCGGGGAGCTTGAGCTCGATCGGCGCATCCTCGATGAGTGTCGCCGCGGTGAAGCGGCCGCTCTCGAGCGCCGTCAGGTAAACGGCCGGTTTGACCAGTGATCCGATCGGGCGGCGCGCATCGAGAGCTCGATCGAAGCCGCTCGTGTCGACCTCCCGTCCGCCGACCACGGCGACCACGTCGCCGCTGCTCGGCTCGACCACGATCACCGCGCCCTCGAGATGCTCGCCGCGAACCGGCGACTTCAAGTCGAGGCGCTGCAGATTTTTGGTGAGCGCGCGCTGCGCCGAGGCCTGCGCGCGCAGGTCGAGGCTGGTGTAGACCGACAATCCGGCGGCGGCGAGGTCGGCTTCCGCGTAATCGCGTTTTAGGTCACGCCGCACCAGATCGAGGTACGCGGGCACGTAGCTGCCTCCGGGCGGACGCAGGCCGAGCGGGCCCGCGGCCTCGCGTCTGGCGGCCGCGGCGTCGATCAGGTGCGCATCGCCGAATTCCTTCAGCACGAGATTGCGTCTCGCCAGTGCGCGCTCGGGATGCTTGCGCGGATCGTAAAACGAAGGCCCCTTGACCAGCCCGATCAGAAGCGCGAGCTCCGCCGGCCCGAGCTCGCCGAGAGGCTTCGCAAAATAGTATTCGCTGCCGAGACCGAAGCCGTGGATCGCGCGCGCGCCGTCCTGCCCCAAGTAAACCTCGTTCAGGTAAGCGACCAGGATGTCTTGCTTGGAGTAATGAGCCTCCAGGCGCATCGCCATCACCGCCTCCGTCGCCTTGCGGCCGAAGGTCTGTTCATCGGACAGGAAGTAATTCTTAACCAGCTGCTGCGTCAGCGTGCTGCCGCCTTGCACGACGTGTCCGGCGCGAAGGTTGGCCCAGGTCGCCCTGAGCACGCCGTAAAGGTCGACGCCGCGATGCTCGTCGAAGCGACGATCCTCGATCAGCTTGATCCCGTCGCGCAGCAGCGGCGGCACGTCGGACGGGGCCACGATCAGGCGGTCCTCGCCATGAATGGGAAATAGGCTACCGATCACCGGCGGGTCGAGACGAAACACGGGTAAGTCGGCGCCGTCGGCGCCCCTCATGCTGGTGATCGACGCGTTGTCCGCATGGATCGACACCCGCTGCGCATCGCGCTGTTCGTCGATGAAGCGCACTCGCCGCGCCTGCAGATCGAAGGCGTTGCCGGTGCGTCGGTAGATTCCGGGCCCGGACGCTGCGTCACCGCGGCGGTAGTGCAGGGCCTGAAGCTCCTGCTCCAGGTCATTGGCCGAGATCGGTGCGCCGGCATAGAGTTCAAGCGGCGCTGCATAGACGCGCGCGGGGACGGACCAAAGCCTTCCTTGAAACTCGCGGGTCACCACGCGGTCGAGGTGGACGATCCAAATGGTCGCGATCGCGGCGAGCAAGATGCCGGCCAGACCGGAGACGATGAAAAAGATGCGCCAGCGGCGAACACGGGAACGGGCCACGGCGGGCATACTACCGCAATGCGGTCACATTACTCAGCCGACGCGATAGGGCAGCGCAAGCTCTTCGGCCGCGATCGCGTCCGCGGATCCGGTGTCTGAATCGGGCGCTCCGGCGTCGAGACTGAGCACCGCCAGCGCCTCGAACCCGTTGTCGATCCGTGCGAGCTCGGTCAGCCGCCCTGCGCGGCCGTCCGCGAGGCGAATGGCCTGGCCCATCGACCACGACCCGGGAGGCAGCCGCAACCGGGACATGCGGCGTTTGATTCTTCCCAGGTGCTGAGTGCGGGCGATGATCTCCTGGCCGGTGTAGCACCCCTTGCTGAAACTGATGCCGCCGATGAGATCGAGATTCAGCATTTGCGCGACGAACAACAGCCGCCAGTTGCGTTCGATGCGCTCCGGGTCGTCGCCAAGGGCGAGGCTTGCGATGGAGGCAGAGTCGCCAATCAGCCAGTATCGCTCGGAGGTGCAAGCCGGCGCTGCGTCCCAGCGCACCCGTCCGACACCCACGCCGTGCTTCTCGACATAGCCCGTCGCGCCGGGAGCCTCGACTGCGGCTGCGGCGAGGAGCGCGCTGCCGTGGATACCCACGACATCGAGCTCTGCACTGACATCCTCGATCTTGACTTTCGCGCGCAACACGAACCTGCGCAAGCGCTCCAGGGTGGACGCTGCGACATCGCGCGGCAAGACCGCGAGGATGCCGCTCGAGTGAGGCAACAGGTGCAGAACAGCCAGCACCCGCCCCTGCGGGGTCGAATGCGCAGCGAGAACGGGGGCTCCACGAGACAGCGGGGCGGTATCGTTCGAGACTTGTCCCTGCAAAAATGCGACGGCGTCCGGCCCTGAGAACCGCAGTACCCCCATATGCGGCAAGCGGCCCGAGCCCTGCGCGGGGGCGGCTCGCGATCCGATATCCCCGATTTGGCTTGCGCTGGTCACCGCCTATGAATGGGGGAGCCCGTGGCCGCTGTCAACCCCCGACGCCGCGCGAATTGCATGGCGGCAGACATGAACCTCGCGTTCTATATCGCATATCCCCCTTTTCCGGTCCGTTTCTGGCAAACTTTCACTGTGACGCCGACCAATGAAGTGCAGATCGCCGCCCCAGCGCCCGCGCAATCGCAGCCCTCGAATCGGCGCTCGCAAAATCCTGGCGAGCCACCGCAGTCTCCCGGAGAGATCATGAGCTCGCCGCCCGAAGTGGGCGGCCGGCAGGGCCCTGATCCGACCCGCTATGGCGATTGGGAATTGCGGGGCCGCTGCATTGATTTTTGAGTAGAAAGAGCATGCCCGCACGCCCCCGGCCCTTGTCGCCGCACTTGGAAATTTATCGATGGCAGATCGGC
This sequence comes from Steroidobacteraceae bacterium, assembly GCA_050012215.1. Taxonomy (GTDB): domain Bacteria; phylum Pseudomonadota; class Gammaproteobacteria; order Steroidobacterales; family Steroidobacteraceae; genus Bog-1198. The sequence continues at coordinate 3,935 of JBEKHO010000006.1, read as the reverse complement.
AACACCTTGTCGATCCTGCACCGGGTTACGGGAACCGTGCTTGCATTCGGCTTGCTCGCGCTCGCGTTCTGGCTGGTGTCGCTGGCCGGCGGAGAGGACACCTATCGGACTGCATACCGCGCGTTCGCAAGCCCCGTCGGCCTGGTGTTTTTGGCCGGCTGGAGCTTCGCGTTTTTTTACCATCTCTTCAACGGCGTGCGCCATCTGTTCTGGGATGTCGGTTGGGGCTTCGAGCGCCGCCAGCGCCGCGCAAGCGGTTGGTTTGCAGTGATCGGCGCCGCGGCGTCGACGATCGCTCTCTGGGCCCTGTTGTGGCATGGCGGTCGGTTATGAGCCTGCGCAGTCCCCTGCGACGAGTGCTCGGCAGCGGATCGGCCAGGGACGGTACGTCGCACTGGTGGGCGGAACGCGTGAGTGCGGTCGCGCTCGTTCCGCTCACGCTCTGGTTTTTGTTCTCCCTGATGTTGCTGCCGTCGCTCGATTTCTCGGTGATCCGCACCTGGATGGCGGTGCCGATGAGCGGATTCTTGAGCGTACTGCTGGTCGCGGTACTCACCTATCACGCCTATCTGGGCACGACCGTGGTCGTAGATGATTACGTGCATGAGCACGCAGCGAAGCTGGTGCTGATGGTGTCTTTGAGATTCCTTTACGTTCTTTGTGGCGGCGCGGGCATATTCGCGGTTCTGCGCATCGCATTCGGTAGCTGATCATGAGCGAATACAAGTTCATCGACCATACCTATGACGTGGTCGTGGTCGGCGCGGGTGGCGCGGGCTTGCGCGCGACGTTCGGTTTGGCCGAGGCAGGACTTTCGACCGCGTGCTTGACCAAGGTGTTTCCGACACGCAGTCACACGGTGGCGGCGCAGGGCGGAATTTCAGCGGCGCTCGGCAACATGGGCGACGACGACTGGCGGTGGCATATGTACGACACCGTCAAGGGCTCGGACTGGTTGGGCGACCAGGATGCGATCGAGTTCATGTGCAAGGAGGCGCCCGCGGCGGTCATCGAGTTGGAGCACTACGGCGTGCCTTTCTCGCGCACCGAGGATGGAAAAATCTATCAGCGGCCTTTCGGCGGAATGACCACGCATTACGGCAAAGGCGTCGCGCAGCGCACCTGCGCGGCCGCGGATCGCACCGGTCATGCGATGCTCCACACTTTGTACCAACAATCGCTGAAGCACGATGCCACGTTCTTCATCGAATATTTCGCGCTCGACCTGATTATGGAAAATGGCGAGTGTCGCGGGGTGATCGCTCTCGACATGGCGGAAGGAACGCTGCATCGCTTTCGAGCGCACCGGGTGATTCTGGCCACCGGTGGTTACGGGAGAGCCTGGTTCTCGTGCACCTCGGCCCATACCTGCACCGGCGATGGCGGCGGCATGGTGCTTCGGGCGGGTCTTCCGCTGCAGGACATGGAATTCGTGCAGTTTCATCCGACCGGCATTTACGGCGCCGGCTGCCTGATCACGGAGGGGTCGAGAGGCGAGGGTGGCTACCTCACCAACTCGGACGGCGAGCGCTTCATGGAGCGCTACGCCCCGAATGCCAAGGACTTGGCCTCGCGCGATGTGGTGAGCCGCTCGATGACCGTCGAGATTCGCGAAGGCCGCGGCGTGGGCAAGCTTCGCGATCACATTCATCTGCACCTCGAACACCTGGGGCCCGATGTCATCAAGGAGCGGCTGCCGGGCATCGCGGAGACCACGCGCATTTTCGCCAACGTGGACGTCAACAAGGATCCCATACCGGTGCTGCCCACCGTGCACTACAACATGGGGGGCATCCCTTGCAATGTGCAGGGCGAAGTGGTCTACCGCCGCGATGGCGCGGACGCCGTCGTTCCCGGGCTGATGGCAGCCGGCGAGGCGGCCTGCGTATCGGTGCACGGCGCCAACCGGCTCGGTTCCAATTCGCTCCTGGATCTGGTCGTGTTCGGGCGCGAAGCGGCGCGGCATTGCGCCCAAGCGCTGAAGCCCGGCTCCCCGCACCGGGGCCTTAAAGCGGATTGCGCGGACGCCACCCTCTCCCGGCTGGACTCGTTGCGCCACGCCAAGGGCTCTCGACGCACCGCCGACATCCGCTTGGACATGCAGCGCATCATGCAAAGCGACGCCGCGGTATTTCGCACCGCCCAGACCCTGAATGACGGCAAGCGCCGCCTGGGTGAGGTGTTTGCATCCTTCAAGGATGTTAATGTGACTGATCGGTCGCTCACATGGAACACCGATCTGATCGAGACCTTGGAGCTCGATAATCTGCTCGGTCAGGCGGTGGCGACCATGCACTCGGCGGAAAACCGCAAAGAAAGCCGCGGTGCCCAGGCGCGCGAGGACTTTCCGGACCGCGATGACCAGAACTGGATGAAGCACACGCTCTGCTGGGTCGACCAGCGCGGCGCAACCTCCTTCGATTACCGTCCGGTCCACATGAACACGCTGACCGATGACGTCGAGCCCATTCCGCCCAAGGCTCGGACTTACTGACGGTGCGGTCGAATCGAGGAGCATGATCGATGGCTGAATTTTCGCTTCCGAAGAATTCCAAGGTCCGCAAGGATGGGCGTGTATTCAAGGCGGACGCCGGCGCCAAAAACGTACGGGTGTTCAAGATCTACCGTTACGATCCCGATTCTCCCGAAAACCCGCGGCTCGATACCTACGAAATCGACATGGACGCTTGCGGCCCCATGGTTCTGGACGCACTCATCAAGATCAAGAACGAGATCGACCCCGGCTTGAGCTTTCGGCGCTCGTGCCGGGAGGGAATTTGCGGCTCCTGCGCCATGAACATCGACGGTAAAAACGGTCTGGCTTGCATCAGCGCCTGCGCGGACGTGAACAACGACATCAAGATCTATCCGCTGCCGCACATGCCGGTCATCAAGGATCTCGTGCCTGATTTGACCGATTTCTATGCGCAGTATGCCGCCATCAAGCCCTGGCTGCAGACGCGTACCCCGCCGCCGCCTGATCACGAAAGGCTTCAATCCAAAGAGGACCAGGAGAAGGTCGATCGCCCCTCCGCCTGCATCCTGTGCGCGTGCTGCTCGACCAGTTGTCCCAGCTATTGGTGGAACAGCGATCGGTACCTGGGTCCTGCGGCGTTGCTCGCGGCGTACCGATGGATCGTGGACAGCCGGGATGAGGCCGCGGGCGAACGACTCGACCAGCTCGAAGATCCGTTCCGCCTGTACCGCTGCCACACGATCATGAATTGCACCGAAGCTTGCCCGAAGGATCTGAATCCGGCCAAAGCGATCAGCGAAATCAAACAGCTTCTGGCGCAGCGCCGTCACTGAGGTCCGGCATGTCCTCCCCGCCGATCCCGGAGCTCGGCCGACTGCGCTGGCGCTGCCGGCGCGGCATGAAGGAGCTCGACGTTCTGCTCACGCGCTACGTGGAGAGGCACTACGCCGCCGCGACCCCGGCCGCCCAGCGGGCGTTCCTCGAGTTGCTGGAGGCGCCGGATCCCTTGATCTACGCCTATTGCATGGGTCAGGCGCTCCCGCCGACGCCCCTTCTGTCATCCATCATCGAGCGACTCACTTCTCATGCCGCCGACTAACCGAGCGTAGGGAACGGCCCGTCGACCGGGCTGATAGAATCGAACCTGTGCTCAAAATCACGTTTGCAGTTCTCACTTTGCGGAAGAGGCCGAACTTTTCCCCGAGGAGCGGGTCTATCGCGACAGGCTGGGTTGCGTGCCCGCCGGTTTGGGTCCGTCCATGAGTGTCGAGGAGAGTGACCTCAAGCTGGTGGAGCGAGTCCAGCGCGGTGAGCGCGCGGCGTTCGATTTATTGGTGCTGCGATACCAGCACAAGGTGCTGAAGCTGATCATGCGTTATGTGCACGATGCAACCGAGGCCGAGGACATTGCGCAAGAGGCGTTCGTGAAGGCCTACCGCGCCCTGCAATCGTTTCGCGG